>NZ_QEOA01000007.1:0-324164 GCF_003096855.1 Bacteroides galacturonicus
TCTTAAACTAACTAGCTTTAATAGTTTCCTTATACTGTGTTTAAGGATTCATTCAATTGCTTGAATGATGTTCACAAAAGATGTATACTTAATTCCAATGAATTATTGTACTCATCTCGAAATTCTAAAAAGAATTTTCAAGGTTGTCTTTCTGTTCAGTTATCAAAGTTCATTATCAAGAAGCGTTTGCTTCTCATCTGTTAGCAACCAGCGTTTCTCGCTGACAGCTATAATAGAATAACATTTTGTTTGATGTTTGTCAACAAGTTTTTTAAACTTTTTAACTTTAGTTTCTATATTGTTGGTATTGTACTAATGTGTACTCACATTGTATCAGATGCCTTCAATATATAATCAATTATGTTATCCGTTCCATCACTAGCAGTTACCTGCAAGCTTTGGCATAAAAAAACCATCTAAGTTATGATAGATGGTTTTCAGCGGAGAGGATGGGATTCGAACCCATGCGCCCGTGAAGACAAACGGTTTTCAAGACCGCCCCGTTATGACCACTTCGGTACCTCTCCATATTCCACATATTCATCTGTGTTTTGTTCGTCTCGCTGACGACTTAGTTATATTATCATTCGTATTATGTTTTGTCAACACATTTTTCAAACTTTTTTAAACTTTTTTATGTTTTTCATCTTCAATACCATTTTACAAGCTTCAAAAGTGGCTATTTCACTGGGTTTCAGACCAATATTTCCATTTCAGCTTTCCAATCTGTTTTCAGAGATACCAATGCAAAAAGACTGATAAAAATAATATAAATCTATATATCTGCTAAACACCTTAAGACAAATCCTGAAGGCAGGCTGGTGAAACAATATAAATCTATATATTATAATTAATATATAACACATAATAATCAATACATAATACTATACCACTACATATTACCATATCACTACATATTGTCTGGCACAGGTAATTTGCCTATGCCTTTAAAAATATCCTTGCTATGTCCATATCTTCTGGCGTTGTTACTTTTATATTCTTATAGTCTGCCATTGTCATTTTCACAGTCCTATCCATATAGTGCTCCACAACCATAGCATCATCTGTTATGTTGCCTGCTGTCGTATCATTATACAGCCTTTCGTATGCTTCTTTTATAAGACCAGCTTCAAACACCTGTGGTGTCTGTATCTGCCACAGTGTGCTCCTATCTGGTGTATTAACAGACATTCCAGCTTTATCAGCCACCTTTATTGTATCTTTTACCGGTACTGCTGCCACACACGCTTTATATTCCATTACATCCTGCATACAATTATATATTATCTGTGCAGTTACGCAGGGTCTTGCCCCATCGTGGATAAATATATAGTCCTCGCCTGATAACCATTCTTCATCCCTTGATAACTGCCCAGCCCCACTGCTCATCAGTGTTTGTATAAGCTCAAGTCCTGAATGTACAGAGTCGTAGCGTTCTTTGCCGCCCAAGGCTATACCTGCTATCTTTTTATAGCCATTTTCTTTAACAAGGGCTTTCATATAACCAGTATAGTCTTGGGATGTGACAATTATTATAGCATCTATAAACGGACTTTTCTCAAATACATCAAGGCTGTAGCTTATCAAAGGCTTTCCACCAACCACAAGGAACTGCTTTGGTATCTCACTATTCATCCTGGTCCCCTTACCACCGGCAAGAACTATAGCGTAATTCATATTCGTTCTCCTAATTTAAGGTTAGGTACTGCATTAAGGTCATATCCATGTCTTGTACCTGCCATATACTCATAATAAGCTGCGCAGCCAATCATAGCTGCGTTATCCGTACATAATATTGGTGATGGTGAATAGAACCTGATATTGTTCTTATCACACTCTTCTGATAATGCTTTTCTAAGTGCAGAATTAGATGCAACTCCTCCTGCTACTGCAAGCTGGTTCATTCCTGTTTCTTTAGCAAGACTGATTGCTCTTGTTACAAGTGCTTCTACAACAGCTTTCTGGAATGAAGCCGCCACATCTGCCCTGTTAATTGTCTCACCTTTCATCTCCGCTGAATTAATGTAATTTAACACTGACGATTTAATTCCACTGAACGAAAAATCATATGGTGCATCATCAACATGTGCTCTTGGGAATACTATAGCATCAGGATTGCCCTCTTTAGCTATTTTATCAATCTTTGGTCCGCCAGGATAGCCAAGCCCTATTGCTCTTGCAACCTTGTCAAATGCTTCTCCTGCCGCATCATCTCTTGTTCTTCCTATTATCTCGTATCTGCCATAATCAACAACCTTTACAAGATGTGTATGTCCGCCTGATACTACAAGTGCAACAAATGGTGGTTTAAGCTCTTTATTCTCTATATAATTAGCCGCAATATGTCCTTCTATATGATGAACTCCTACCAATGGCTTGTCTGTTGCAAATGCTATAGCTTTAGCTTCTGCCACACCTACAAGTAAAGCACCAACAAGCCCTGGTCCATATGTTACTCCTATAGCTGTTATGTCATCTAATGTAACATCTGCTTCTTTAAGAGCTTCTCGTATTACCGGATTAATATTCTCTATATGCTTTCTTGATGCTATTTCAGGCACAACTCCACCATATTCAGTATGAATTGCTATCTGAGTATTTATTACATTTGATAATACTGTTCTTCCGTTCTTTACTACTGCAGCTGCAGTTTCATCACAAGAACTCTCTATTGCCAGTATCAGTACATCTTTCTCATTTTTCATTGAATTACCTCTCATCTGCCCAAAAATACCTTCTATATATTGATTAATCAATAATTGAATCGTCCAAAATTCTGCTTATAACCATTAAAATTGAACTTAAATATATTAAAATCATACTCAATCCATTAAGATTATACCTAATTTATTAATTTCAAGCTTAATCCATTAAAACCTGACTCAAATCAGCTTAAATCCACTGAGTCCACTAATTCCCAGTAAAGTATCTTCCATTTACCTGAGTTATCTCTTCTAAGCGTGAATTTAGTGCCTGATGTTCTTAGCTGTGTGCCTTCACGAATATAGTATACAAGCTCTATAGAAGCATACTCTCTGTTGTTAAATTTGGTATATCTGGTATTATTAGCCGTCTGTATATTAAAACTGCTTATTTTGGCATTATTATTTCTGTAAATGCTTATATCTTCTTTTAAAGCACTTAAAAATTCATCTTCTGTCTGGGTATTCTTTAATTCGTCATCAAATAATATGCGTGCCTGTCTGCCAAGCTTTTCTATATTCTCTTCTGACACATCAGACTCATAATAAGCTTTTGTTATTCTTGCATACAATTTTACAACATCTCTTACTGACTCTGGATAGTTATCTTCAATATTTCTGGATACAAGATATGACAACTCACTATTACTATCTGCAACAGACTCTGTTGCATCCTTATCTGCTGGTTTATTGGCAAGATAATAATAGTACGCAACACCCATAACCGCTAATACAATAATCGCAATTATCCATCTTAAATGTTTTTTCATAGGCTACTCCTCATCTTCAAACGTAAGTGTCACGCTCTGTCCATCTTTAGCCGCACATACATTTGAATATACAGACTTGATATTCTTTACATAATCTGACGGACGGACAAGCGATGGACTATAGTGTGTAAGCCACATTTCCTTAACTTCTGCTTTCCTTGCTATATCTGCCGCCTCATAAAATGTCATATGCTTATATTCCCTAGCCTTTGCCTCTTTATCTTTTTCTCCATACATACCTTCACATATGAATAAATCTGAACCTGCTGCATTATCCACTATTGACTGCACAGGTCTTGTATCAGTACAGTAAGTAAGCTTAATACCCTTTCTTGGTGCTCCCATAACCATATCCGGAGTATATGTAACTCCTTCCATAGTAACTTCTTCACCATGCTGTAACTTATTCCAGACCCTGCACGGAATACCCAGCTCTTTCGCCTTATCAGCATTGAATTTGCCTATTCTCGGAATATTAATTGAGTATCCATAACAGGTAACTGCGTGGTTTACACGGAATGCATCAATCTCATAGCCCTTGACTGATAAATGTTCCTGCTGCCCTGTCAGTTCTATCGTCTTTATTTCAAATGGAAGCTCCGGTGCAATAACTCTCAATGCTGACACTACTCTGTTAAGTCCCTTAGGACCTACAAGCGTCAATGGCTCTTTCCTGTCAGAATTGCCTATTGTAAGCAGCAGACCCGGAAGTCCGCTTATATGGTCAGCGTGGTAATGTGTAAAGCATATAACATCTATCGGATTATAGCTCCATCCTTTTTCTTTGATAGCTATCTGTGTTCCCTCACCACAGTCTATTAAAAGACTGCTGCCGTTATAGCGTGTCATTAAAGATGTAAGCCATCTTCCAGGCAAAGGAAGCATTCCGCTTGTTCCTAATAAACATACATCTAACATATCGTCTCCTTCCATCTTGTTAATAATATTATGATTTGGACATAACTATTGCATCTTCAACCGGCTTTTCATAAAATCTCTTTCTTACACCAATTGGAGAATAACCTAATTTCTCATAAAGCCTCTTGGCTGCTTCATTGCTCTGTCTTACTTCAAGAAAGAATATAGTCACATCTTTTAATCTTGCCCGTCTTTCAAGCTCCTTAAGAAGTGCTTCTGCAACACCACTTCTTCTATATGAAGGAGAAACCGCAATATTGGTTATGTTGCCCTCTCCTAACACAGTCCACATACCACAGTAACCTGCTATCTCTCCTGTACACTCACATACAAGATATACATTTTCTGGTGTATTAGCTGCATCTGCAAAGGATTTAGCCGACCACGGAAGGGAAAATATACTTTTTTCTATCTGTTCAACTGTTGAAATATCTCTGTCTTCCATTGGTCTTATATGATATTCCATAATTATGCCCTCTTCCCACTATGTTCTCTTTCAGCCTGTGATGGACGAAGATAATCTGGCTTTAACATATCTGATCCGATTGTCTTTCCCTCATTAGCCATATCAATAGCTGCAAGGGCAACCGATGAAGCCCTCTGTGTCCTTAAACCGGCTGGGCTGAATGTGTAATTGCAGGTAAGATTATCCTTAAAATAGTCCTTAGCTGCCGCTATTCCATCTCCAACGAACACAACCTTTTCCTTTACTTCATTAAGGATTCCTGCAAGCTCTCCATATGATATAAGGCACTGTTCGTGGACAGTTATAAGCTTTCCATTCTCAAAACGGTAAAGACCACTATACAGATGTGCCCTTCTTGCATCCATAACAGGACATATAATCCTGTCATCACCATAAAAGTTGTATGCCATAGCTTCAAGCGTAGGAACTGCCACCATTGGTTTATCAAGTGCAAGTGCAAGACCCTTCCCTGTCGCCGCACCAATTCTTAAACCCGTAAATGAACCCGGACCATTGGATACTGCAATTATATCGCAGTCCGCCGCATTATTTTCTGTCATACGGCATATTTCATCTATCATAGGAAGCAATGTCTGGGAATGTGTCTTTTTATAATTAATTGTATATTCTGCTATAAGCGTATCTTCCGTCATAATTGCAACAGAAGCTGTTACAGCAGAACTTTCAATTGCCAAAACCTTCATACTAATCCTCCATTTCTTTAGTGGCTACTTCTACCTTTCTGTAATCAAAACCTTTTGATAAATCTTTACTTATTGAGATATATGTTGTATTGTCCGGAAACAGCTCATCTATAAGCTTTCCCCATTCAACAAGGCACACTCCGTCTGAGTAAAAGTATTCTTCATATCCTATTTCGTCCATTTCTGACACATCACTTATTCTGTATACATCAAAATGGTATAATGGAATACGTCCTTGTGTATATTCCTGTACTATTGTGAAAGTCGGACTATTAATAGGTTCTTCTATTCCAAGGCCCTTGGCAAAGCCTTGTGTAAATACTGTCTTACCAACTCCAAGCTCGCCGTCAAGGCAATATATATCTCCTGCCTTTGCCTCACAGCCAAGCTTATAGCCAAGTTCATATGTCTGCTTTGAATCAAATGTCTCTATTATCATATTTAATTCCTTTTATGCTGCTTTATTCATTTTCTTAACATCAACTTTTATCTGGAATGGCTTCAGATGCTGCTGTGCCATTCTTATAAACTCATCTGCCCTGCCGTTAAAATCCCTTACAGGAATAATATTGGCATTGACTGTTGTCATATAAACATCGATATTAGCACCATCAAATTTAATCTTGTAAATCTTGTCCCAGCCAAGTGTTTCTGTTACATCATTAAGACTCACAGTTATGCCTTTATTATCTATTCTATAATGCACCTGCTCCTTAAATGTAACAACCTTTTCCATCTGTCTTTTAGCCCTGTGCTTCATATCAACCGATGGGAACACAAGAAAGAATACACCAAACACACCTACCATAAGTGAATATGAAGCGTTAACCCTGCCTATTGATATAACACAGAGAACTATCATTATCAGGGCCAGCATTATCTCTGCCATACCTGATATTGTGTGATACTTATGATAAAACTTAAATCTAAGTAAATCCTTTTCTGTGACCTTGCTGTCAAATTCTATTACATTATTGTCTGCATTATTATCTTTTGCATTATCATTCATAATATTATCAGCCATACACCTTCTCCTTAACAAAACGCATTCCAATCATCTTAAATTTCAACCTGCCTATAAGCCTGTTTACGGCTTTCTGTATACTTTCTTTGCTGTCAGTGCAGGATAATTAGTGCATAAACTTCTCAAGGCCTCTTAAATTAAGCCCTTGCTGTTTAGATGACTTTCTGCCAGCATTATTTTTATTATTCCTGCTGCCATTATTCTTATTATTCTTCCTGTCGCCATTCTTGTCTGAATTGTTCTTATAGCTTCTATTAGCAGCTTCCTTTTCATCTAAAATCATAGATAATGATATTCTGCCCTTGTTAGTATCAACATCTATAACCCTGACATCTACAATATCTCCAACGCTCACAATATCAAGAGGGTGTTCAACTCTTCTTTCTGCGCTCATCTGTGAAATATGTACAAGTCCGTCCTGATGTACTCCGATATCGACAAATGCACCGAAATCTATAACATTTCTTACTGTACCTTTAAGTATCATACCCGGTGTAAGATCTTTCATATCAAGAACATCTTTTCTAAGTATTGGCTTTGGCATTTCATCTCTTGGATCTCTTCCCGGCTTTTCAAGCTCTTTAACGATATCCTCTAATGTCATAGTTCCTATTCCAAGTTCATCTGCAAGCTTACTCATATCTTCAATTCTTGATTTAAGACCGATAAGTTCTCCTGAGCTTATCTGGTTAATATCATAGCCCATAACCTTTAAAAGCTTAGCAGCAGCTTCATAGCTTTCTGGGTGAACGCTTGTTGCATCAAGAGGATTATCACCGCCTGTTATTCTCATAAATCCTGCACACTGTTCAAATGCCTTAGGTCCTAACTTGGCAACCTTTAAAAGTTGCTTTCTGTTAGTGAATCTTCCGTTAGTTTCCCTGTAATCAATTATGTTCTTGGCAACTGACTTAGATATTCCAGAAATGTATTCAAGAAGTGAAGCTGAAGCTGTATTAAGATCTACACCAACCTTATTAACGCTGTCTTCAACTACTCCGCCAAGCGTCTCACTTAACTTCTTCTGGTTCATATCGTGCTGATACTGTCCTACACCTATTGATTTAGGATCAATTTTAACAAGCTCTGCAAGTGGATCCTGCACTCTTCTTGCTATTGATACGGCACTTCTTTGGTTCACATCAAAGTCAGGGAATTCTTCTGTAGCAAGCTTACTTGCCGAATATACAGATGCTCCTGCCTCATTAGTTATAACATAATCTACGCCTGCAAGATTATATTCCTTTATCATATCTGAGATTATCTGTTCTGACTCTCTTGAAGCAGTACCATTTCCACAAGATATAAGTGTAACACCATATTTCTTAATAAGGTCTGCTACTATTTTCTTAGTCTCCTCAACCTTGTTAAATGGCTCTGTTGGATATACAACCTTAGTTGCAAGCACCTTTCCTGTGGCATCAACTATAGCAAGTTTACAGCCATTTCTAAAGCCCGGATCCCAGCCTAACACAACCCTGCCTGCTATTGGTGGCTGCAATAAAAGCTGCTCTAAGTTCTTTCCGAACACCTTGATAGCCCCGTCCTGTGCATTATCTGTCAATGTGCTTCTTATCTCTCTTTCTATTGCTGGTGCAATAAGTCTGTCGTAAGAGTCTTCTATACATGCTGTAAGATATGGTGTTGTAAATTCATTATCTGCTGTTATCTCCTGCTTGGCAAGATATCTTAATATTCTGTCCTTAGGTGCTTCGACCTTTACTGTTAAGAACTTCTCGCTCTCTCCTCTGTTGATAGCAAGTATTCTGTGTCCTGGAATAGAGGCTATAGCTTCATTGTAATCATAGTAATTCTCATATACCGAGTCTGCATTTTCGTCCTTGGCAGTTACTACAAGCTTGCCCTCTTTAAATGTTATATCTCTTATATATGTCCTGTAATCAGCGACATCTGATATCTGCTCTGCAATTATATCAAGTGCTCCTGCAACAGCTTCATCTGCCGAATTTACTTCCTTACCTTCTTCATCAGATATATACTTAGCAGCTTCTGTTAATATATCTTTAACAGCATTCTGTTCTTTAATATAAGCTGCTAATGGCTCAAGACTTTTTTCCTTGGCAATAGTTGCTCTTGTTCTTCTCTTCTGCTTATATGGTCTATATAAATCCTCGACTAAAACCATAGTTTCAGCCTTTATAATCTGTTCCTTTAACTCCTCCGTGAGCTTTCCTTGCTCCTCTATACTTGCTATAACCTGTGTCTTTCTATCCTCAAGATTACGAAGATATTTAAGTCTGTCATCAAGAGCACGGAGCTGTTCATCGTTCAATGCACCCGTAACTTCCTTTCGGTATCTTGCAATAAATGGTATTGTGCAGCCCTCATCAATAAGCTTGACTGCTGCATCTACCTGTGATGTCTTAACTTCAAGTTCTTCCGCAATTTTCTTAATAATATCCATTATTAAACTCCATTCAACTATATATTTATAATAATTATCTAACGATTAATTATACCAATTGAGCAATCTATTATCAAGCCACATTAAATTGTAAGCCTTAAATGAAAAAGCACCATATAAGCAATATCTTATTATACCATGTATACAGTATGATTTAAGATACAGCTTATATGGTGCTGTTTTATGCCGTTTGAGGCATTTTTTATTGTGAATATATTATCCCTTAATAAATATTTATCATTCCACCAATATTGGTTGTGAGCCTGTATTTACTTTATGTTCTTTTTTAACTGCTCAAGCTCATCATCAATATTCTTTACGCTTGATGAAACATCATCAGCTTTCTTATTTCCGCCTTTTCTGCCTTTGTCATCTGAGAAATTGCCAGCAAAAAGCACTTTTCCAACAAGTCCGGCACCGCCGAATATAAGAACAAGTATAAGTATCCAGTCATAGAGTGTCATTGCACTTAAATGTATATTAGTTGTCATAACAACTGATGCAATTATTATAATCGCCGCTAATACTGTAAATACCTTTGAGGCGAAATTCGCACCGCTGACAAACATCCATACTATGCCTATTATCAATGGCACAACTATTAAACCGGAAGAAAATCTTCCTCCACCGAATGAGAAAAAGCCTGAAAATACAATTACCTTCTGAGAGAATATATACAAGCCTACAACAAGCATTATTATGCCTGCAACAAACTGCATTAATTCATTCTTTGCTTCCTTCATATGTAAAACCCCCTTATATTATGTTTTTTTATTATTTGTTATTAGGAACAAATACATCATAAATAGTCTTAATAGCATCTTCAAAGTATCTGTTTCTTACACCAATAATAATATTAAGTTCACTAGAGCCCTGATCAATCATCTTAATGTTAATCTTTGCCTTTGCAAGAGCCGAGAATATATTAGCTGCAAGACCTGAGTTATTTCTCATACCACGTCCAACAACAGCAATAAGCGAAAGATCTGATTCAAGTTCAATGCTATCTGGATTAACTGCTCTGTGTAGCTGTGCAAGAACCTTCTGTTCCTTCTCAACAAATTCATCCTGATGTACAAATACAGTCATTGTATCAATTCCTGATGGCATATGCTCAAATGATATTCCATTGTCCTCGAACACCTGAAGCACCTTACGTCCAAATCCTATCTCCGAGTTCATCATATCCTTATCAATTGTGATTGATACAAAACCTTTCTTACCTGCAATACCTGTAATTATGCAGTCTGGCTTGTTACAAGTTGTCTCAACAATCATTGTACCCTTATCCTGTGGTGCATTAGTATTACGGATATTGATTGGAATTCCTTCCTTTCTTACCGGGAATATTGCTGATTCGTGAAGAACTGTAGCACCCATATAAGAAAGTTCTCTTAATTCCTTGTATGTAATAACTTCAATTGATCTTGGATTGTCCACTATTCTTGGGTCTGCTGCAAGAAATCCTGATACATCTGTCCAGTTCTCGTATACATCAGCCTTTATTGCCCTTGCAACAATAGAACCTGTAACATCTGAACCACCTCTTGAGAATGTCTTAACTTCTCCGTTAGGCATAGCACCATAGAAGCCTGGAATTACAGCTTTCTCAACATTAGCTAATCTGTCAGCCATAACTTTGTTAGTCTTCTCACCATCAAATTCTCCTTCTGGGTCAAAGCAGATAACACTTGCTGCATCTATAAACTCATAACCAAGATAATTAGCCATTATTATACCATTGAGGTATTCACCCCTTGAAGCCGCATAGTCCTTGCCCGCCTTACTTTCAAAGTTCTTCTTGATAGTTTCAAACTGTTCCTTTAATGAAAGTTTTAAGCCAAGTCCTTTAATAATCTCATTGTATCTTTCTTCAATAGCCTTTAACTGCTTGTCAAAATTCTTTCCAGCTTCTGCCTCTGCATAACACTTATAGAGCATATCTGTTACTTTGGTGTCCTCTGAAAATCTCTTTCCTGGTGCAGATGGAACTACATATCTTCTGCTTTCCTCAGCTCTTATTATGTTACCAACCTTCTTAAACTGATCTGCACTTGCAAGTGAACTTCCACCGAATTTAACTACTTTAACCATTACTAATTCTCCCTTATAATTATATCTTAATTGTTTAGTATTTATACTCTAAATATCTCGGCATTCTTATATATTCAGCACTCTCATACTTTTAGCACTCTTATATATTCAGCACTTTCATATATCTATCATCTGACTATATTAACACCCATTGATATCACTGAAGCTTTGTATCGTCTATTCTTATTCTTGAAATCATATCTACATTAGCTGCTGCTTTATCAAATGCTTCTTCTGTCATCTTGTCGGTTATAAAGCCGAATTCATTATCAAGACCATCAACTGTGATAATCTCTACATCACCGAACTGTTCTTTAACCATAGCTGTATCAGAAGCATTACCTTTAACTCTTACAAAGAAGCTTCTGACTTCATCTCTGGTAGGTGCAAGTTCGAGCTTTTCATCATCCCAGATTACACAGACATTAGTTCCCTTATGTTTAACACAATCTATTATATCTCCAACTACAGCACTTGCTGTTGGAAGCTTTCCTGCACCAGCACCAAAGAACATAACATCGCCTACCATATTACCATTAACATATATTCCGTTAAGAACTCCATTTACATTGTAGAGCGGATGTGTTGTATCAATAAGGAATGGTGCTGTAATAGCATATACCTTTCCGTCTTTTCTGTAACTTGTTGCCAAAAGCTTTATAACGCTATTAAGTTTTCTGGCATATGCAAAATCTTCATTGGAAATCTTAGTAATTCCCTCTGTTGTTATCTCCTCAAAATTAACCGTCCTGCCATCTGCTAAAGAAGTAAGAATAGCTATCTTTCTACAGGCATCATATCCTTCAACGTCTGCCTCCGGATTTCTTTCAGCATAACCTAATGCCTGTGCTTCCTTTAACACTTCTTCATAAGAACTTCCATCATTACTCATCTTTGTAAGAATGTAATTAGTTGTTCCATTCATAATACCTGTAATCTTAGTTATCTCATCTGCTGTAAGTGCCTGATTAAGTGGTCTGATAATAGGAATTCCACCGCCTACTGATGCCTCGAACATAAAGTTAAGGCTGCGTTCCTTAGCCATAGCAAGAAGCTCTGCTCCGTGTGCCGCAACAAGCGCCTTGTTAGATGTACAGACACTCTTCCCAGCTTCAAGTGCTCTCTTAACAAATGTAAATGCCGGTTCAACACCACCCATAACTTCTACTACTACATCTATCTCATCATCATTAATAACAAGGTCTATATCGTGTACAATCTTTTCCTGAATTGGATCACCAGGGAAATCTCTTAAATCTAATACACTCTTTACCTCAATAGGCTGGCCTGCCTTTTTTGATATCGACTCTGCGTTCGCATCAAGTATCTCTACAACACCTGATCCAACAGTACCATAACCTAAAACTGCTATCTTCGCCATATTATCCTCCATTTAATCTTATTGTTCTTCATTATGCAGGTTCAAGAAACTAATATGTTCACTAATATATCAGTTCCCCACCAATATATTAAAGTGACGCATCACTGCTTAATATCTTTAAATATCTTACTCCGTTAAGCTGTTCAATCTCTTCTATCATCATAGAAGCATCACCTGTCGTTGGAAGTATCTCAACACTAAGCGTAAGAGAAGCAATGCCATTAACAGGAATCGTCTGGTGAATTGTAAGTATATTTGCCTTAAATTCTGCAACTTTCTTAAGCACAACTGATAAAAGCCCCGGTTCATCTTCCATTGATAATACAAATGTTATTGTCTTACCTTTAGAATTGTCCCTGAATGGAAATATATCATCTTTATACTTATAATAAGAGCTTCTGCTTATTCCCACTTTTTCTGTCGCATCTGCTATGGAGATATTCTGATTTTCTATAAGTCTGTTAGCTTCTGCTACCTTCAACAGTACCTCTGGAAGAGCTTTCTGCTTAACAACATAATACTTAATATTCTCTTTCATACTTCTCCTTATATATATAGTCCTGCTGCAGCAAATTGTTCATCTCAGAAAGACAATTGTGCTACGCACAAAGAATGGTATCATAAATTACACTTAATTGCAAGAGATTTTCTATTACAAAAAAGAATGTGCTTTGCACATTCCCGCGCCGAGCGTGGTCGCTTGCGCCAAATTGCATCTTCACGCGAGTGTGCATCACCAGCACATAGTGCCTTTATTGTAACAGGAAATTCTATAAGAATTTCCTGTTACAATAAAAATAACCCTCGCACAACGGGAGAGGAATGCGAGGGTTAGTATATAAAAATAATGCTTATGCATCATCTTTACCAGATATTAAACGCAAAACAAAAAGCACCCGTTACCGGATGCTTTAAATGTATACTTCATAATATATCAAACAGACCTTACTAACATCAGCCACGCTAATAATATTACAGGCAAATGTTAATTAAACCATTATAATAACTCAATGAATAAACAGTGCAACCGGCTGTCTTTCCTTAACATAAGCAATATTAATATTCCTGCTGGTGTTACCAGGCTGCCATATAAATACTGCTATAAAGGTGAGGACCCTTTGGCTTTGCGTCACAGCTTTTCAACTGCTTTGCTAAAATATTAACTTATGAAGTAGACTATATACATTTTACTTTTAATTGTAAATAGTACCTTAGTACCACATCATTTTCTTTCTCTGTCGAATACACTTGCCAGATATCTCATTGCATTAAGATGATCCCAGTTAAGCTGCCCTTTCTGCATACGCCATTTCCAGTTATTACCAAAGCTTGATGGGAAGTTCATTCTTGCTGAATTATCAAGCTTTAATATATCTTGAACAGCAAATATTGTAAGCACAGCAACACTTGAATATGCAGCTCTGAACACCATATCTACCATTCTGTACTTATCCCTTGTATCAAGATAATCAAATGCATAACCTAACTCGCCATCATTTCTGTCATTAAAAAATCCAAGAAGTGTTTCATTGTCGTGTGTTCCACCGTAGCATACACAATTATTAGTGTAATTATATGGAAGATGTGGATTCTTTCTGTCGCCACCAAATGCGAATTCAAGCACCTTCATTCCCGGATAATTATTATCCTTTAATATCTGGTCAACCTCCGGCATACATACTCCAAGATCCTCTGCTATTATCTTCTTATCGCCGATTGATTCATTAATAGCATCAAGAAGCTTCTGCCCTGGTCCCTGCTCATATGAGCCCTGTCTTGCATCAGGCATTTCATATGGAATAGTATAATATTTAATAATACCAAGAAAATGGTCTATTCTTATAATATCATACAGGCGTGCAGAATTAGCCATTCTCATTCTCCACCATCCAAAATCACTGTTCTCCATCTTAGCCCAGTCATATAATGGATTGCCCCACTTCTGACCCATATCTGAAAATGCATCTGGTGGAACTCCTGCTACCTTTACCGGTGTGAGATTCTCATCAAGTTGGAATTCTGCCTGATTGGCCCATACATCAACACTGTCGTAGCCCATATATATAGGTATATCACCAATTATCTCAATTCCGTTAGAATTAGCATATGCCTTTAACTTACCCCACTGTGTATAGAACTCATACTGGATAAAATTCCAAAATCCTATATCATCAGAAAGTTCGTCCTCATATCTTTGCATAGCCTCTGGTTCTCTGAACTTAATATCCCTGTCCCATTCTCCCCATGCTTTCTGGTTAAAATACTCTTTCAAAGACATAAACATTGCGTAATCCTTAAGCCAATATGCATTATCCTTAACAAAATTATCAAAACGCTTGTAAAGTGGAAGTCCCTTATCAAGGGTAAGCTTTGCTGAAACACATTTTCCCTTAAAACGCTCATATGCTTTTCTAAGTACATTAAATCTTTCATTATACATTTTCTCATAACTTACATATCGGTCATCACCAAGATAGCCGTCATGGTTGACTGGATATCGGTTATTGACCGCATCATCTTCTGACACCTCAACCGGTATTATTCCATCTCCCCAGTCAACTGCTATAACCTCTGATTTAAGAAGAAGTCCTTCTTCTATCAGCATATCCAGATCGACAAAATAAGGATTACCCGCAAACGCCGAATATGGCTGATAAGGACTGTCACCGTATGTTGTTGGTCCTACCGGAAGTACCTGCCAGTATTTATGATTGCTGTCCCTTACAAAATCCACAAACTCATAGGCATCTTTTCCTAATGTTCCTATTCCATAAGGTGATGGAAGCGAACTGATTGCCATAAGAATACCTGCATTTCTTTTAAATACATTGCTATTACCCATATACACTCCTTCTCGCTATACACTTAATTAACAGTTACTGTATTAGTCGTTCCTGCTCATCTGTTCAGCAAATTCCCTAACGCCCTGTGCTTCATCCTCTGATAATATCTTGTTAATATCAAGAAGAATAACTAAATCACCATCTACACTTGCAACTCTGTCAAGGTATTCTGTTTCCTCATTCTTAGCAAGTCTTGGCATATCAACAATCTTCTCTGCGTTAAGTTCACCAATTTCAAGAACCTCATCAACCTCAAGTGCTATCTTCATATCCGGAAGATTAACGATAACTGTATTATTACCCTTAGATTCAGCGGTATCATCCATAGAGAACTTCTTCTTAAGACTCATTACTGGTATTACTTCTCCTCTAAGATTAACAATTCCACTTATGTACTTCATAGCATTAGGAACTGGAACAACATCTACCTGTCTTTCAATTGACTGAACGAGGTTAATATCCACTCCAAACTTCTGACCTCCAAGTGTAAATACTACCGGTCTGATATAATCTGCCATAATTACTCCTTTCTTAATGCCACTGCATTTTATAGTTATTATAAATTAATTATCTCATTATTCTTCATCAG
Organism: Bacteroides galacturonicus; assembly: GCF_003096855.1. NCBI lineage: Bacteria > Pseudomonadati > Bacteroidota > Bacteroidia > Bacteroidales > Bacteroidaceae > Bacteroides > Bacteroides galacturonicus. The sequence continues at coordinate 15,917 of NZ_QEOA01000007.1, forward strand.
CTTTCTTTCCTGTCGATATCCAGTTAAGATATGCGTTAATAAATGGATCTATATTGCCATCTAACACACTTGCTGCATTACCAATATCTTTATTAGTTCTATGATCTTTTACCATTGTGTATGGCTGTAATACATAACTTCTTATCTGATTGCCAAAATTAATATCTTTAACATCACCTCTTATATCTGATGACTTCTGTGCATTTTCTTCCTGCTTCATCATATAAAGCTTTGCCTTTAACATCTGCATTGCCTTATCTTTATTCTGGTGCTGTGATCTCTCATTCTGGCACTGTACAACTATTCCTGTTGGAAGATGTGTAATTCTGATTGCTGATGATGTCTTGTTGATATGCTGTCCACCCGCTCCACTTGAACGATATGTATCAATTCTTAAATCATCATCATTAATCTGTATATCAATATCCTCATCTATATCAGGCATTACATCACACGATACGAAAGATGTCTGTCTCTTTCCGGCCGCATTAAATGGAGATATTCTTACAAGCCTGTGAACCCCATGTTCTGACTTAAGATGTCCATATGCATTATCTCCTGAAATCTCTATAGTAACAGACTTTATTCCAGCCTCATCGCCTTCAAGATAATCAATTGTCTGCGTTGAATAGCCGTGCTTTTCTGCCCATCGCGTATACATTCTAAAAAGCATCTGACACCAGTCACAGCTCTCTGTTCCGCCTGCTCCGGCATGTAATGTAAGTATTGCATTACATTTATCATATTCTCCTGAAAGAAGTGTCTCTGTCCTTATTGAGTCCATTTTCTCCTCGAATACAGTTATCTCATCTTCTATCTCAGAAATTAATGAGTCGTCCTGCATTTCATCTGCCATCTCAATAAGTGTATTAATATCCTCAAGCCCTGACTTTAAGCTGTTATAACCTTCAAATGAGTCCTTTAAAGTCTTAAGCTCTTTCATAGCCTTATTGGATTTATCTGGATCGTCCCAAAATCCGGGTGCTTCCATATCTGCTTCCAGTTCTTCTATTCTTTTCTTCTTACTGTCAAGGTCGAGCGACTGTTTTATATTCTCAATCTGTGCATCATACCCTGAAATCCTATATTTAAACTGATCTAATTCTACCACTATATACCTCTTTTATTAACTTACTTATTCTCTTATTAACGCTCTTGTTCACAGGCTCATTGCTATCCGTATATAATTACAAATCACCATTCTATATTAAGGTCCTATATTAAAAAAGGAGCTGCACACTATGTTAAACATTCCAAGTATTATGATTAAGTGTCAAAGCCTTAACTCTTTTAATATATTAACATAATATATTAACACTTACATCATATTATAATACCACAAAATGTCATATTCGCATAGTGTGACAGCCCCAATCCGTCAAATATTATAATCTATAAATTACTATATCACTTCCCGGACATTATGCCTGACGTCCACAACAATTCTTATACTTCTTCCCACTTCCACAAGGGCAGAGGTCATTAGGATAAATCTTCTTATCTGTACGTCTTACAGGTCCTTTTACAGAAGGTCCTTCGTCTTTGTTAGTGCCTGTAACTTTAGCTACCTGCTCTCTTTCAACCTTTTCTTCTACCTGAATGTGCATAAGAAGTCTTACTGTATCTTCTGTAATAGCTCTTGTCATCTCATCAAACATATCATATCCCATCATCTTATACTGTACAACAGGATCTTTCTGTCCATATGCCTGAAGTCCAATTCCCTGCTTAAGCTGATCCATATCATCAATATGATCCATCCATTTTCTATCAATAACCTTAAGAAGAACAACTCGTTCAATCTCTCTTATTGTCTCTGGTTCTGGGAATAAAGCTTCCTTATCTTCATAGAATTTAACAGCTTTCTCTTTCAATGCATGAATAAGTTCATTCTTGTTCTTTATATTCTCATCATACGCAACTGGTGCTATAGGTATAGTTGGAAGTAAAAGCTCGTTAATCTCATCATAATTCCACTCATCAGCACTCTTATCTTCGCTGACACTTCTATTAACAACGCCCTCAACGAAATCAGTTATCATCTTCATAATTGAGTTACGCATACTCTCGCCATTAAGAACTCTCTTTCTCTCGGCGTACATAATCTCTCTCTGTTCATTCATTACCTGATCATATTCAAGCAAATGTAATCTTATTCCGTAGTTGTTAGTCTCAATCTTCTTCTGTGCTGTCTCAATAGCATTACTTAACAACTTATGCTCAATCTGGTCATTCTCACCAACACCTAATCTGTTAAATGTATTCATAAGAGTCTCCTGAGCGAATAATCTCATAAGATTATCTTCAAGAGATATATAAAATCTTGATTCACCTGGGTCACCCTGACGACCTGCACGACCTCTTAACTGATTATCAATTCGTCTTGACTCGTGTCTTTCTGTACCAATAATCTTAAGTCCTCCTGCCGCTCTTGCTTCCTCATCAAGCTTAATATCAGTACCACGTCCTGCCATATTAGTAGCTATTGTTACAGCTCCGTGCTTACCTGCATCGGCTACAATCTGAGCCTCAAGCTCGTGATACTTGGCATTAAGTACATTATGAGGTATTCCTCTTTTTCTAAGCATTTCACTTAAAAGTTCTGATGTATCAATTGTTATTGTACCAACAAGTACAGGCTGTCCTTTTTCGTGTGCCGCAACAACTTCTTCTACAACAGCATTGAACTTGCCCTTCATAGTCTTAAATACAGCATCATTATGGTCAATTCTTGCTATTGGCTTATTAGTAGGGACTTCTACAACGTCCATATTGTATATTCCCCTGAATTCCTTCTCTTCTGTAAGAGCAGTACCTGTCATACCAGCTTTCTTATCAAACTTATTAAAGAAATTCTGGAATGTAATAGTTGCAAGTGTCTTACTCTCTCTCTTAACCTTAACGTGTTCCTTAGCTTCAATAGCCTGATGAAGACCATCTGAATAACGACGTCCTGGCATAATACGTCCTGTAAATTCATCTACAATAAGAACTTCATCATCTTTGACAACATAATCCTTATCCCTGAACATAAGATAATGTGCTCTTAATGCAAGTGTTACATTGTGCTGTATTTCAAGGTTCTCAATATCAGCATAGTTATCAATATGGAAGAACTGTTCAACCTTATGGACACCCTGTTCTGTAAGATTAACAACCTTATCCTTCTCATTAACGATAAAGTCACCATCTTCCTCTATCTCTTCCTGCATCATAACCTGCATCTTAGTACGTTCACCATGGTAAGTACCCTTTACAAGCTGTCTTGCAAGTACATCACAAAGTTCATATAACTTAGTTGACTTGCCGCTCTGTCCTGAAATAATAAGAGGTGTACGTGCCTCATCAATAAGTACTGAATCGACCTCATCGATAATACAGTAATGAAGGTCACGGAGTACAAGCTGCTCCTTATATATAGCCATATTATCCCTAAGATAATCAAATCCAAGTTCATTATTAGTAACATATGTAATATCACTTGCATATGCCGCTCTTCTTTCATCATCTTTCATATCGTGAAGAACTATACCTACTGAAAGTCCAAGGAAATTGTGTACCTGTCCCATCCATTCAGCATCACGCTTAGCAAGATAATCATTAACTGTAACTACTAATACTCCCTTTTCTTCAAGTGCATTAAGATATGCCGGAAGTGTACATACAAGTGTCTTACCTTCACCTGTACGCATCTCTGCAATACGTCCCTGATGAAGAATAATACCACCGATAATCTGTACTCTGTAATGTTCCATCCCAAGAACTCTCTTGGCAGCTTCTCTTACAGTTGCATATGCTTCCGGAAGCAAATCATTCAAAGTCTCGCCTTTAGATAATCTTTCCTTGAATTCTTTAGTCTTTCCTTTAAGCTGTTCATCGCTTAACTTACCATATTCTTCCCTATAGCTTTCTACTTTATCAGCAATAGGATAAATTCTCTTTAACTCATGTTGACTATGTGTTCCGAATATTTTCTGAACTAAACCCATTACATACTCTCCTTACTTTACCTTTTCCACACTACGAAAAGCTGAAATTATTGTAATTGTATCACCATTTATATAATTAGGCAAGCATCACCCATAACAAGAAAGAAGTGCAGATATACTAAGATACTGCACTTCTTTTAGATAATCTTTAATTAATTAAATTACTATAAACTTATACCTTATAATTAATGTAAATTCATCAACTATATCTAATATAATACATTACATATAATTCATTAATCACACCATAAAGACTTGAATATAATTATATAAATCAACTATAATTCATAATCAGCTGCATTATAATTAGTCAAGTTCTGGCTCTATAAGACCATATGTATTGCCTTTTCTCTTGTATACAACATTAACTTCTTCTGTCTCTGAGTTGAAGAATACATAGAAATTATGACCTAATAATTCCATCTGGACACATGCCTCTTCAGGATCCATTGGTTTGATACCAAATCTCTTAGTTCTTATAATCTTAACCTCATCTGTTGGCTCATATTCATTCTCTACATATTCCTTAGCAAATGCGGCTTCATTATGATGCTTATCTACAATCTTGTTCTTATACTTCTTTAACTGTCTCTCAATTACTTCCTCAACAAGATCTATAGACACATACATATCACTGCTTACCTGTTCACTTCTTATAATGTTACCTTTAACAGGTATTGTAACTTCTATCTTCTGCCTTTCTTTCTCAACACTTAATGTTACATTGACTTCTGTCTCTGGTGCAAAAAATCTATCCAGCTTACCTAACTTTTCCTCCACTGCTGATCTTAAACCATCTGTTACATCAATATTTCTTCCTGTAATAATAAAACGCATGATGTCCAACTCCTTCTATCACTTTATTATCGTGTTGCCTGATCAAGGAATGTTGCCAATTCAATTGTGCTTCATTGTGCTTCACGACTTTTGATAATGTTATTATAACACAATTTCACATTTAGACAAGTAAGTTCACACAATTTACAGATATTTTATTAATTTAGTAGTCAAAGAGCCGTGAACCCCCTGTAATACTGGCATTTCAAATGTCAAGCACTAATACTGGTATTTTTTTAACAATTTTAAATTTTGTATAATTGAACAAAACATTTATTCTATTATCCACGATATAATCCACAGTGTTTATCCCCATATCAAATTGTGGATAATGTGGATAACTCGGTGTATAACTATTTTTCTAAGCAATTCCACACTTTTTATCTGTGGATAACTTCTTGATTATCTGTCAATTTGTGTCGAATAACTTTCTGAGTTTTTTGTAAGCATTTACAAATTTAGTAAGTATGCACAAATCATTAAATGTCAAGCTTGCCCAATGTATTTTTTTGATATAGAATGATAAATATAGTATATGCTCACATTTGCATTATTATGTTTAAATATCAGATTATTCTGACACAATAAGTGCTGATGTGTGCAAAAATCATTCATAGAAATGAGGATTTATTATGGAAACTAATGTATCCACTGTCATAGTGGTAACCGGTGCTTCACGCGGAATTGGCAAAGCTATTGCTTTAAGCCTAGCAGCACCTGATACAGCACTTATTATCAATTGTTCCAAAAGTGCTGGCAGGCTTGAACTTGTCAAAGAAGAAATTATTAAAAAGGGAGCATTATGTGAAACCTTTGTCGGGGACGTCAGCAATTATTCAACAGTTAATGAAATGTTTGACCTTGCCATAAGCATTTATGGAAAAGTAAATGTTCTTATTAATAATGCAGGAATTGCATCTATAGGACTATTTCAGGATATGACACCTGATATGTGGAATAATATAATGTCTGTCAATCTCAATTCTGTATACAACTGCTGCCATTTTGCAGTGCAGGATATGTTAAGACGTCATTGTGGAAAAATCATCAACATATCATCAGTGTGGGGCTTGTATGGTGCAAGCTGTGAAGTCGCCTACTCTGCTACCAAGGGGGCAATCAATTCTTTTACCAAAGCTTTAGCTAAAGAACTTGCGCCAAGTAACATACAGGTTAATGCAATAGCCTGTGGAGCTATAGACACTGAGATGAATGGACATTTAAGCCCTGAAGAGCTTCAAGAATTAGCAGAAGAAATTCCTTGTGGAACACTTGGCTCACCTTATGGAGTTGCCAATCTTGTAAAGCTTATATTAAACTCCGACAACTACCTTACCGGACAGATAATACAATATGATGGAGGCTGGATATAACCCCAGTCTCCATCACTAATTTCAGAACATTTTCTTGTCAACCTGTATTACTGCTCTCCAGTTCTCGTGCTTATTGCGGAGTGCATCTTTTATCCTGCCAACTATCTCATCATCTTTCATATTAAATCCAAATGGAACTAACACATCAAATATAAGATTAGTTATATGTGGTCCTTTTATTGTTCTGAAATCATGCATGCTTATATCCGGTGATATAGCATCAATTATCTCCTGAACAACCGCTTTCTGTTCATTAATAACCTCATCATCTGTTATTACAGGATCCATATGTATGCTTATAAAACAACCCATTCGTTTTTCTATGCGGCGTTCTGCCATATCCACACAGTCGTGTGCCACAAGAATATCCATATCTGCCGGAACTTCTGCGTGTACTGATACGAATACTCTTCCCGGTCCATAATTATGAACGATTAAATCGTGGACACCTATGATATGTTCATCCTCTAATATTAATCTTTCCAGCTCCTTTACAAATTCCTTTGATGGCGGCTGGCCAAGAAGTGGCGAAAGCGTTTCTTTAGCTGCTTTAAATCCTGCTATTATTACAAATAATGCGACAAACGCTCCTGCATAGCCATCGATATCTACATTGGAAAACTGTGTAATAAGCACGCCGAACAATACAACGGTAGTGCTTATGCAATCTGATAAGCTGTCTGTTGCTGTGGCTTTCATTGCCGCAGAATCTACTTTATCTCCAAGCCGTTTGTTAAATTTAGCCATCCACATTTTTAAAAGAATAGAAAAAATCAGTATTATAATTGAAATAAAGCTGAATTCCAGAGGCTGTGGATTGAATATTTTCTCAACTGAGCTTCTTAACAGCTCAACACCCATTACAATAATGAGCATTGATACAATAAAGCCTGATATATACTCTATTCTTCCGTGCCCATATGGATGTTCCGAGTCCGCCGGCTTGGATGCAAGCTTAAAGCCCGCAAGTGTTACTATTGATGAACCTGCATCTGATAAGTTATTAATTGCATCTGCCATAATTGACAATGATGATGTAAGAAATCCAGCCGTAAGCTTTGTAAGAAATAGTACAATATTACATATAATTCCAACAATTCCTGCAAATATTCCATACTCCAGCCTTACTTTGGGATTTTTCGTATCTTTATAATTCTTAACAAATATTCTGCATAATACGTTAATCAACTCTGTTCCCCCTTTTTTATAAATCCACATAATAACTTAAATAACAATTTAAACAATAACAATCCGCATACTATTACATTTTCTTAATATTACTATCCTTCCTGTGAATTTATACTATATTCTATACCTCAATAATTCCTTACATTATATATGATTTGAATACATTTTTGAAGTTTAATTTTAAAAAATTATATTATCATATAGACAGCTGATACATTTTGACACTCTCATATTTGTATTTTAATATATATTATATTAAGCTTATTAAAAAACTAACACTTGTAAAAGAATTCAACAACGGAGGATTTAATTATGCAGACTAAATTTAATTATGTTAAACCAAGCGAATGTAATATCGACTACCACAATCTTATTAATTATGCAAAACGTCTTGAAAATCAGGATATCCCTATGCACAGCCTTATAATTATGCGTGGAAACAATATATGTATGGAAAGCTATTACAAGCCTTACGACAACAATTCACTTCACCGTATGTTCTCTATGACAAAGTCTTTAGTATCTTTGGGCATTGGCTGTCTGTATGGCGAACACAAGTTATCATTAGATGACCATATTGTTGATTATTTTAATGATAAACTTCCCCAAAATGGAGCTTATGATTATATGAAAATGCTTACTATAAAGGATATGCTTACTATGAGAACGTGTCACGACAGCACCACTTATAAAACTGCTGGCACAACCGACTGGGTGGGCTCATTCTTTACAGTCAAGCCTGTTCACGCACCTGGCACACAATTCTCTTATGACACTTCATCAACTCACGTTCTTGGTGCTCTTATTGAAAGATTATCTGGAATGAGACTTATTGACTATCTTAAAGAAAAGTTCCTTAATGAACTGGGATTTTCTGAAGATACATTTATTCTTCCTGACCCTTGTGGAATTCCTATGGGCGGTTCTGGAATATGTGCAAGACCTGTTGATATGCTTAAAATAATCTATCTTATATCTAAAGATGGTGTATACAACGACAAGCAGCTTATTCCAGCAGATTACATCAAAGCCGCACGAATGAAGCAGAGCGACCCTTATGGAAAGAGCGGTACATTGGAAGAAATGCAGGGTTATGGTTATCAGATATGGATCACTCGCAACGGCGGATATGCCCTCTATGGTATGGCGGGACAGCTTGCACTTTATGTTCCTGATAAGGATATCTATATGGTAACAACCGCTGATACCCTTGGACGTCAGGGCGGCGTACAGTGCATATATGATGCCTTCTGGGAAGAAATCTATAATAAAATCGATGACGAAACATCTGTTAATAACGAAACTGATGCACAGCTTGCAGAATACAATACCTTTATTAACAACCGTGAATTGTTCTGCCTTAAGGACAGCACTGCTTCCTCATATGAGAATTTAATCAATAATGTTACATATGTATGTGATGAAAATGTATGTAAAATGACCGCTGTAAAAGTTACAATTCATAATGCAGACAATGCCTGCACGGACACTAATAACACTACCAGAAAATGGGGAACAATAACCTATACTAACGAAACAGGCACACATAGCATTGACTTTGGATTTGGTTATAACATCGTATCTGAATTTCCTATATACAATTTCAGATGTGCTGCTTCTGCTGTTTGGAAATGTGACAATAACCTTCTTATTAAAATACAGATTATAGACTCTGCAATTGGCAACCTCTATATATCTTTATCTTATAAGGATAATTATGCTTCTGTATTCTTAAAAAAATATGAAGAAACATTTTTCAATGAATTCAATGGTGTGTTTGGTGCAATTAGCAGCTTACAGCAAACTGATTGAATATTATTACAATAACATAACTAACGAATCATATAATAAAATGACATAGCGGCAGTGATTTATTAGTTCACTGCTTCTATGCCATTTTTATATCAATCTTTAATTATTACAATGCCAGTGGCGGTATTTCTTTTTAACTCTCACATCGTATTATAATGATAATACTAACGCCTTACCGCTATCGTGATAATCACATTTTATTAATAATTTACTATATCAAGAATTGTGGCAATTCTCTGTGTATAGCTGTGATTTTGTTTAACTATGTTATAACCATTAAATGCAATCTGTCTGCGCTCATCTTCGTGTGCCAGATAATATTCGGCTTTGCGGCAGCAGTCATTAATGTCCTCATAGTACACGATATCTTTTCCATTTTCAAAATAATCTGGAAGCTCAACCTGAAAATTCGTAAGCAGGAAGCCTCCTGCTCCTAATATGTCCCACACTCTTAATGGTATGCCCGTCCTTATATTTCTTATTGTCATATTAAGATTAATTCTCGAATTATTAAATACGAGAGGCATATGTGTCATATAAGCTACTGCACCCCTATAGTCAACGCCTTCCAGCTTACTGTCAATCGTGTCTGTATACAAGGCAGTATTATGACCCCTTAACGTCTTTGACAACCTGTTAAGCGTACTTACACGTTCTATATTAGCAAGCTTAAAGCCCAGAAATGTAGACTCAAACACAAGCCGTATATCAGAAAATGCCCTGTCCCCCTGCCTGAAATCTATTATCTCCGACAATTCCTTTAATATATCTACTGTCAGCAAATCGTCTATTATGTTATCCCCAAATATATTAAGCTGTGCAAGCATTGCCGCATCAAAATACCCCTTCATATATGGCGGCAGTTTATCTTTAATATCATCATAGGAATTCTTATGATACATACTTCCAACGAATGAAACATCAGCCGCAAACCTCTGCCGATCTTCTTTGCTCTGCCGACCAATCAGCTTATCAAGCCTTTCTGTATTAACAGCAAGCGGAAGATAGTATACATTTCGGACACCCATCTGCTTTAATTCATAATAAAAGAACTTATCAAATATAAATATATAATTACACGAATTAAATACAGACTGGTGATAAAGAGATATAAGTGGACTGTCTACTGTCCATGCAATATACTTCTTTCCAAGCTTTTCACATACATCTGATATATGCGGAAAGTAGTTAAGAGAAAATACTATATCATATTCTGAAATCACATCTGATATCTCTTTCATATCGTGTTCTTTATAGCCTGTGATACTGTTACTGTTGACAGGCTTTTCTTCATACATATCAACGGTATGTCCGAAATATTCAAACGCTTCGGCTACATCGCTTTGATTGTATACTTTCCATTTGTACATTAGGATTTTCAAATTGGGGGTCACCTGCTTTTCTTTTAATTTGTGGGAGTACTTTACAAAACTTTTGTGGTGGCGGTGGTGGACGGACGTTGTGCGGCATTAATATATTACCGCTGGGCACGCTCCCGCTACTTGAAGCCGCAGCGGACACTAAGCGGCTAAAGGACAGCCGCTAAGTGCCGGCGGCTTCAACAGTACCCAGCTTGCAATATATTAATGCCACACAACTGCGATTGCCAGCCGGAAGTTTTGTAAGTGCTTGCCGTAATTTATTTCGTGGAGTGGGGCTGTTGTTCTCTCGGCTAAGTAGGACTTGTTAACGTGTGTGAATTAAGCAGTACACAGATATACGGCTCGAAAAAAATCAAGGGAGGGTGACTGGGGTGAGGAGGTGGTCCTTTAAACATATTGTGATATTTCTTAGGCTTTCACTCTACGTCCAACAGCACTCGTACAAGGATGTACGAGTGAGCGAATACGAAACACGGATGTTTCGTCTGAACGGCTGTGTCCCTATCAACAACCTTCACAGAAAATCTTAGAAATATCCAATCTGTTTACCTGACCATCACCTTATCCCAGCAGCCCTCCCTTTTTTCGAGCCTTATATAGTCCGGCTAATCCATAACCTCCAGCTTAACACCTTAATATCGTGCCTTATATCGTCCGAAATCCGACTAACCAAAAGCTGCCCCCTCTCGCATTACTCTCGTGTAGCCCTGTCAAGCACCTGAAAATAATCCTCAAAGGTCTTCGCACAACACTCATAATCATCAATTATAATGCCATCCACTCTGAGCCCGATAAGTGCAAATGCCATAGCCATTCTATGATCGGAGTATGTCTTTACAACGCCTGGTTTAATATGTCCTGGAAGAATTTCTATTCTGTCTCTTCCCTTCTTAATATCTATGCAGAGGCTGTTAAGTTCATTAGCAATAGCCTCTATTCTATCTGACTCCTGAAGTCTTATATGTTCAATATTTCTTATAATTGTTGGTGTCTTTGCAAATGGAGCAATTGCCGCAAGTGTCATTGTCTGGTCTGAGAAGTCATTCATATCTACGTCTACGCCATTGTATTCACCATTAGCAGGACCTGTAACACTTATTCCTTCATGCTCTTCCTCAACTTTACAGCCTAACTGCTTTAATACCTCAAGGAACTTCATATCTCCCTGCATTGAAGTATATCTTACATTCTTAACAAGGGCATAACCACCTGTAAGTGCTGCTGCCGCATAGAAATAGCAGGCTGCTGACACATCAGGTTCAATCTGATATGTACCTGCAACATAATTGTCATCAGCAGGTATCTGATATACAGCCCCTTCGTGTACAACCTCACAGCCGAACTGCTTCATCATATTAGATGTTATTCTTATATATGAGCCATCTGTCTTCTTGCTTGTAATATTAATCTTAAGACCACTGTCAAGCATTGGTGCTGTCATCATAAGTGCACTTAAGAACTGTGTACTCTCACTTATGTCAATTGATACCTCTGCCTTAGGCTTATTACCGCCAAAAGCTGCACCTGTTACCTTTACTGGAAGATGTCCGTTTTTTTCAAGGAACTCAAAATGTGCTCCCATATCTTCAAGTGCATTAAATAAAGGAAGCATTGGTCTTTTCTTCATCTGCTCAGAACTTTCTATTGTATACTGTCCATCAGAAAAAGCTAACATTGCCGTAAGAAATCTTGCTGCTGTTCCTGCACTGCCTACATTGATAACGCCCTCTTTCTTAGGAATATTGCCACCATGTCCTTCTATGATTGCATATTTGTCAACTTCATTTACCTGTATAACATAACCTAATGCTATAAGACTTGAAAGAAAATGTCTTGAATCATCGCTGAATAACACTCCATTAAGTCTGCACTCTCCATCTGATAACGCTGCCATAAGAAGTGCTCTGTTCGTAATACTCTTAGAACCCGGCACTTCAACAACACAGTTAATTGGCTTATTTAACTTTCTTACCTTATATTGTGACATTTTGATTAATACCTCTTTAATTGCTAATTATTATTTGCGTTCTTCCATCTTAGGATAATCCCTATGCCAGCCTACATACTTATAAGCAGGACGAATAATCTTTCCTGCATTGACAAGCTCTTCAAGACGATGAGCACACCAGCCTGAAATACGAGCTGTTGCGAACATAGGAGTAAACATTTCTTCTGGAATACCAAGCATTGAATATACAAATCCACTGTAGAAATCGACATTGGCACATACCGGCTTGAACATTTTTCTTTTGTTCATAATAAGCTGTCCTGCTTCTTTTTCTACTGTCTCATAAAGAGCATACTCCTTCTCCATTCCCTTTTCAACAGAAAGATTTTTCGCAAAGCTCTTAAGTATAACTTCTCTTGGGTCAGAATTAGTGTATACAGCATGACCCATACCATATATAAGACCTGCACCATCAAATGCTTGTTTATCAAGAATTTTATTAAGATATGCACAGATTTCTTCTTTATTATCCCAATCCTTGCAGTTAGCTTTTATATCAGCGAACATTTCCTGAACCTTAAGGTTAGCACCACCATGCTTAGGACCTTTAAGGGAAGCGATTGAAGCTGCCATAGCTGAATATGTATCAGTTCCTGATGATGTTACAACGTGGTTAGTAAATGTTGAGTTATTACCACCACCATGCTCTGCGTGGAGTACAAGACAGATATCAAGAACCTTAGCTTCAAGCTCTGTGAACTGTCCATCATCTCTTAACATATAAAGAATATTCTCTGCCGTTGAATATCCCTTCCTAGGATTCTTAATCATAAGCGTTCCGTCTAATTTAAAATGTCTGTATGACTGATACGCATATACTGTAAGCAAAGGCATCTTAGCTATAAGCTGTAACGACTGCCTTAATACATTAGGAATTGATATGTCATCCGGATTTTCATCATATGAATAAAGGCTTAAGATACTTTTCATAAGTGAATTCATAAGATTAGTACTTGTTGCCTTCATAATTACATCTCTGATAAATGCACCTGAAAGTTCCTGTAAATCAGCAAGTATTCTAAGGAAACTGTCAAGCTGTTTCTCTGTAGGAAGATTACCAAATAAAAGAAGGTAAGTTGCTTCTTCAAAACGGAATCTATCTCTTGTAGAGCCTTTAATAATATCCTGGACATTATATCCCTGAAAATATAACTGTCCATCGACAGGTATCTTTCTACCATGAACATTCTCATTACCACATACATCAGATATTTCTGTAAGTCCTGTAAGAACACCATTACCATTACTATCACGAAGACCCCTCTTAACATCATATTCGATATATAAATTCTGGTCAATGGAGCCTGATCTTGTACACTCTTTAACGAGTTCTTCAAATTCACTTTTATCAACCGTTGTTAGTTCCATCATTTCCTGATTGTTCATTGTAATCCTCTTTTCTGCGCAATCTTTAGTACCTGCCTGATAAATGCCTGATGCGCTAGACATATACCTGCCAGAATATGAATAATTATACATATTCATACGTCATATTATGCGATAACTAATCATATTTTGTCAATTAGTACACTTATTATTTTTAAGGTGTTATTACATTTTCAAAAGATTATTAACTCAATCAAAGCTTTTACTTATTATTATTAATGAAATCTTACATTCATATCCACGAATTGATCTCCGAAGAAATCCCTGTATACAGTATCTGTTATCTCATCCATATAGTCATCTTCTACTTCATCGCCTGCATACAATATTCTATATTCATTACCAAGGAAATAACAGCTTGTATTGCTTAATTTCATTCCATTCTTCTTATAAAAGCCTATTCTCTTAATCATATAATCCTTAGCTGCACCCTCATCTGCATAGTCAGGATTTTCAACCTCTAACATTAAGAGCCTGTCATCATTTACTGCAATATTCTTTAACTCCTGTAAAAATGTTGAACCTAAATGCTTTGAACGCTTATTCTTAACTATCGCAAGATAATCAAGAAGATATACATCTTTATTACTGCATTTTATAAAATACGCATATCCTGCAAGCTCTCCATTATCCTCAAACATTCCATATACAAAATACTGTCCTTGCTCTCTCTTTCTTAACATCTGACTAAGAGGCTTAACCTCTGATGCCGGAAAGTCTGTTACTATATGTTCATTATATATGTCTGTAATCTCGTCAGCCTCTAATATTCTTATGTAAAGACCATTTGCATTATCCTGTGTATCTGTGTTATTAATTCTAACGCTTATATTATTCATTAATATTCTCCTCATCATCCCTAAGTCCCATAACTGCTGTTGCAAGTTCGATTAAATCTTTATATGTCCCTTCAACAAAGCCTTCCTTATTAATTACAAGGCAGTCATCAGCAGACACAAAAAGATATATATTTTCCGTATCCTGATTCCATTTAATTATATCGTCCCAGCTGAATGTGTCCTTGTCGTCTTCCTCATCGGTTACAACAATATATTCTGAGTCGATATCATATGTAAATGTAATTCCAACCATTCTTGAATATATATTATGGTACTTTCTTTTACTGCTTCTGTCCATTCCAATCATTCCTATATAAAGGAATACAGCCGCAGCACACGCATAAAATATTACCATAAACCAGTCGGCTTCCTCGCTCCCCATAATCTGGAATATAAGATATCTTATACAACCCATTCCAAATAAAAGTCCGAAGATGTTGTATATCATTTTAAATATTTTGTACTTATTATTATCAAAATTGCTGGCTCTCATTGCCGCATCAATGTACTCTTGTTTAAATAAGGTTCGATTTTTCATACTTCTCTCCTATTGTTTTATGTTATAATGTTTCTATTGTAATGCAGTCCATTTAATTTTACAAGTGGAGTAATCGTGTCTGTGCGCACCTGACACTAAACTGTTATGCTTTAATCTGTGCGCAGAAATGAGGTTTAATATGAATAATATTAATAATTCCAATAAATCCAGCCGTGCCGTTGCCTGCATAACCGGTGCAAGCTCTGGTATCGGCCGTGAAATGGCAAAGCTTTTAAGCAAGAAAGGCTATGACCTTATCCTTGTATCTAGAAATACTAAAGAAATGCTTCTTCTCTCACAGCAGTTATCTACAAGATGTGAAATAATAACCTGTGATTTATCTGATGAAAATGCCTGCATTAAGCTTGGCAGGACATTGGCAAAGAAGAATATATATATCTTCATTAATAATGCCGGATTTGGCGACCTTGGAAGCTTTGATAAAACAAGCCTTAATAAAGAATTATCTATGATTAATGTAAATATCAAGGCAACCCATATTCTTACCAAATATATGGTTAAAGCTTTCAAGAAAAGAAACCGTGGTTACATTATGAATGTGGCTTCTAGTGCAGGACTTCTTCCTGGCGGTCCATATATGTCTACTTATTATGCTACTAAAAGTTATGTGACAAGTCTTACCAGTGCCATTAATGAAGAACTACGAGAGGCTAAGAGCAGGGTTCACATATGTATGTTATGTCCCGGTCCTGTTAACACCAACTTTAATAATGTAGCTAATGTAACCTTTGCACTTCCGGGAATATCAGCCACTTACTGTGCTTCTTATGCATTAAGACAGATGTTTCGGGGCAAAGTCACAATTGTTCCTACTCTAATGATGAAGCTTGGCACAACTGTGGCAAAATGTGTACCTAGACAAATGGTTACTGCCATAACTGCAAGACAGCAGAAAAAGAAAATTATGTAATGTACAGGAAATGAGGAAATATGTCTAACACCAAAGTATATCTTGCCCCTATGGAGGGACTTACGGATTATATGTTCCGTAATGCCTTCGATGAATTCTTCGGACACGGCAAAATTGACAAATATTTTATGCCATTTATATCACCTAACCAGACAGAGAAATTTCTAGCAAAGGAAATGCGTGATATTGACAGAAATAATAATTTAATCAATTCAATACCACAGATAATGACTAATAATTCAGAGGATTTCATATGGACAGCCCATATGCTTTTTGATAACTTCGGATATAATGAAATTAACCTTAATGCAGGCTGTCCCTCTGGAACAGTCGTTTCCAAATCCAAAGGCTCAGGAATGCTTGCAGATACTGACAGGCTTGAACGCATACTTTATGAAATAATGTCCGATAATTACATTCAGGACAACAATATAAAAGTATCTGTAAAGACACGTATCGGAATTGAATCACCTGATGAATGGTACAATATCCTTGAAGTATATAATAAGTTCAGCCTTGAGGAATTAATTATCCACCCAAGAGTAAGAACTGATTATTACCGTGGTGATGTTAATAAGGAAGCTTTCAGGCTGGCAATTAAAGAAAGCCGCAACCCTGTATGTTACAATGGTGACATATTTACTCGAAATGATTATATTGCATTTCTTAAAGATTATGCTTATACAGATGAAAATAGCAAATCACCACTGCCACACTGCATAATGCTTGGTCGCGGACTTGTCGCTGACCCAGGACTTATCAATGTACTTATAAGTGATAATCCTTATGAATATGCAAGAAACCTTAAAGAGGATAAAGATAATATGCGAAAGCTCCATAACTATGTGTATGAAGAACGCCTTAAGATAATGTCAGGTGATAAGCACGCTATCCACCGTATGAAAGAAATGTGGTGCTATATGGAATACGCATTTGGTGACTGCAAAAAAGAAGCCAAGGCTATTAAAAAGGCTCAGAAAATGAGCGATTATAAAGATGCTGTAAATGTATTCTTTACTAACTGCCATTTATCTGAGCCTGCACATATTCTATTTTCCAAAAAATTCTAACATTAAAATATATATTATATTCTGTATGATTAATATATATTTACATATATCAGTTATTAAACTATTAAATTACTATCTTAAGAATACGCCTGTCAGTGCCTCTATCATATAAGTTGTATCTTTCACACCTGCTGTTTCATATGCTGAGTGCATTGCAAGCTGTGCAAGCCCTATATCGACAGTATTAACTGATACGTGTGAATTAGATATATTGCCAAGTGTTGAGCCGCCGGCTATATCCGACCTGTTAGCATATGTCTGGTATGGGACATTTCTTTTGTCACATATGTCCTTGAATATGGCATAAGATACACTGTCAGTCGTATATTTCTGATTGCCATTAAATTTAATAACAATTCCTTCATTCATATATGGTCTGTTTGTCAGGTCTGCCTTATCTGTGTGGTTAGGGTGTACAGCGTGTGCATTATCAGCAGATACCATATATGATGAAGCTATTGCCATCATATACTTTTCCCTGTCCAGACCATAAGCTATGCTTATTCGTTCTAACACATCTGATAAAAATGTAGAGTCTGCTCCCTGCATAGTTGTGCTTCCGACTTCTTCATTATTAAATACACAGCATACATTTACTTTATCATAATCATCTGAAATCTCACCCAATGCCTTAATATAAGCCATTAAAGATGAATACGCACATTGTATGTCATCTAATCTTGGTGCTGATATATATTCATCGTTGCAGCCCCATATTCTGCCTTTTTCCCTGTTATATAAGAAAAGTTCTGTTGTAAGGCTTTCATCTGCAACGCTTTCTTTATCCTTGTCTTCAGATTGTATACAAGACTTTATATACTCATCAAAGTTATCCTTGGCATTAATATCACCAAATAAAGGAAGCATATCCTTCTGTGGGTTAAGACTTGTGTTATCATTGACACTACGATTCATATGTATTGCAAGGTTAGGTATTACAAGCAGGTCCTTATCTGCATTTACAAGATATTCTTTAATGCCTGACCTGCCAATTGCTACTGCATATCCTGCAACTGACAATGGTCTGTCAAGCCACGTTGACATTATCATTCCGCCGTATTTCTCTACATTAAGGCTTATGTAATGTTTATCTGTTGTTATCTCTGGATTTTCTTTTATCTTAAAAGAGGGAGAATCACTGTGGCTGGCTGCTATATTATAACCCTTATAGCTTTCTGCCTTTGGCATATTAAAAGCTATAATTGAAGAACCACCTCTTATTACATAATAACGTCCTGACGGATTAATCTTCCAGGCTTTACCCTCACTTAAGCGTATAAATCCGTTTTCATTAAGAACTGCCGCTATATTATTAACAACGTGGTATGGACTTGGACTTTTATATATAAAGTCTATCAACTGTTCAGAGTCTTTCTTAAACTGTTCATCTGTAAACTGCATTTTTTACATCTCCATTCCAACTATACATTTTTATTCAGTGCCTGTTTTTTTATTTATTTCTTCTGAATTTCCCTGTACTGTTTCTTTCTGCTATTTTTTTACTTCTTTAATGATATTTTTATTTCTTTCTGCTTTTCCTTATCTTTCCTGCTATATAATAATAGATACCAACCGCTGCTGCTATCATTACTACAATAACAATAACCCTTACTGGCATGCTCATATTTAATACATTGCTATGCGAAGCATTATTAGTGCTTCCTGTCTTAATAAGTCCATTATCACTGCTCTCTGTACTGTTATCCTCTGAACTGACAAGCTTCTGCTCATTCTCATATGGATTATCTACAGAATATGTCTTTCTTACATAATTGTCAGGCTTTAAATCTACTGTATAATCATACACCTCATTTCTTACAAAATTATCTGTATTAGCAGCAGAAGTTGAATAAAGATTCATTCTTTCACCGGCAACAGCCTTGCAATATGCACGTCTGTCTGTATTATCCTCAAAAAATGTTATCTTTCCATTGATTGTATTGCCTGCAATATCAGCAACATAACTTCCCGTAACTGGATATAATATATAAAGTCCTGTGATTCCGCCTGAATGAACATATCCATGTTCTGATATATAGCCGTCAATATTAACTACGCAGTCACTTACATTGATATAGCCATCGGCATATATACCACCCATAAACTGCTCATCTCTGTCAGCAGAATTCTTATCTGCATCTGTACATACAAGTGTAACATCTGCCTCACAACCACTTATATTTCCGTTACCAAAGCCTGCAATACCCGCAGTTCCCCACATAGCTGCTGTTGATTTGAGGGATACATAACCTTCCACTTTACAGCCTGTGATTGTCGTATTATCCATATAACCTGCCAATATAGCAGCTAATATGCTCTTATTACGATTACCATCCTCATTCTCGCTTATATTTACATATGCACCTTTTATATTAAGATCCTTAATAACCGCATTCTTCGTTATCCCAAAAAGTCCGGCATAATAAGTATCATATTCTTTAAGGTTGCCATCATAAGCCTTTTCTGTAACATCTGTAACAGTATTAATGTCCATATTGTAAAGTGTATGTCCATTGCCATCAAATGTTCCATTAAAATTCCAAGGCTTCCAGCCGTCCACCCCAAATACTGACATATCAATATCAGCCATAAGGACATAACTGCCATCACTATTCTTAGAGGCTTCCAACAAATCCTTTGAGGTTCTTATCTCTATAGCCGATGTGTCATTATCTGCTGCGTAACACACAGCATTTTCTGGCTGATATACTGCCAGTACGCCTATTACTGCTGCAAGAACTGTAATTAACATTTTCCAATTCTTCTTTATTGTGCCTGTTATCATATATATCCTCATTTCTACGCACATTTTGGCTTATATAACGCTTGTATCAAGTGCGCTGTGACACTTACGCCTATCATTATATTAGGCTGCCACAAAATGCAGCAGCCCAGAATACAATTTACTTATTACTTAATGTTATACTTCTTCTCAAACTCATCAACCGGTATTGGTTTAGAGAAATAATATCCCTGATACATATCACAACCCATCTCTACTAACATATAGAGCTGTTTTTTTGTTTCAACACCTTCTGTTATAACTTTCATTCCAAGCTTTCCAGCAAGTGTTATTATACTTTCAAGAATATCAAGCCCTTTCGCCTCATTTTCTGAGGCTCTTAAGAAGCCCATATCAATCTTTAATACATCTGCACTTATGTCCTTTAACATATTAAGTGATGAGTATCCACTTCCAAAATCATCAATCTCTATATTAAATCCGTAGTTCTGCAAAAGCCTGATTATACCCATATTCTTGTCAAAATCGGACATTAATGTTGTTTCTGTAATCTCTATATTAAGATTAACAGGGTCAATGTCATATTTATCAACAAGCCCGACAAATGTTTCGTATACATCCACAAGATAGAAATCCTTAGTCGATATATTAACCGATATGTGATACTGGTCTTTTCCCTCTTTCTTCCATTCTCCAAGCTTCTTAGCTGCTTTATCCCACATATATCTGTCAAGCTTATATATAAAGCCTGTCTTTTCAAGAACATCAATAAATATTGCCGGAGATAACAGTCCTCTTTCAGGGTGCTGCCAACGCACAAGTGCTTCTGCTCCGTATAAGTTACCGCTAGAGTCTACCTGTGGCTGTAAGTACATTTCAAACTCATTATTACTTATTGCCCTCTCGAATTCTCCTATAATTCTTCTTTCTTCAATAGAGCTTTCAAAAAGTCTTTCTGTATAATAAGCTATATTGCTCTTATATTCATTCTTAATAGTTTCACTTGCAAGATTAGCCTTATCACACATAATACTTACAGGCTCTTCCAAATCACTTATATCATACACACCTGTAAAAATGTGCAGATGGAATGAACTATCTTTAAAATAATCCTGCATTCTGTGAATTATGGATAATATCATATCTACACTGAAACTCTTCTTAGGAATAAGCATAGCAAAACGGTCACTGTTAATTCTTGCTGCTATGATATCATCACTGGCATATTCTTTCATTATCTCTGCCTGCTTTACAAGAACTTCGTTACCTTTTTCTATTCCAAATAATTCATTAACGAACTTAAAGTCCCTTATATTACTGCATAACATACAATATGGCACATCTGCATTTCTATGAAGGATCTTGTATGTTTCTACATAGAACTGATCCTTGTTATAAAGTCCCGTAAGCCTGTCGTGGGTTGCTTTATACTTTTCTTTCTCAAGTGACTGTATGTCTTCTGTCTTATCATTAAATATAAAATAATCGCATACAAAATTATTCTTATCATCAAATATTCTCTTATATACAACCTCATAATATTTCTTAATATCGTGAAAAGATACTGTTGTTTCAGTCTTCATCGTATCTTTTCTGTCACTTCCACGCTCATTAAGCCATTCTGAATATTTTCTCTCAACATCAATATATTCTGTTCCAATATTATAAATATTCTTTAATATGTCATTACAGTATATACATCTTCCTCTGTTATCAAAGCACACAATTCCACTATTCATATCTTTAATAATAAGGGACAGCGTATTCTCTATAAGCTCATTAGGTATATATCTTAACGTGAAATAGTATATAAGCATACACATAATTCCGTATGCCGGCATAGACACATCATATATTGACTGTGACCTTATTGTCACAATGTCAAGAATAAATCCAATCAGAAGTGCTATAAATATTATCTCGTATCTGAAACTGTAGAACTTAGACGAGTTCGCTATCATAAACATAAAGGATAAAAGCAATAATAAGATAACAAGATAATTATATATAAAATGTGCCTTATAAAAGAAATTGGTCTTCACAAATTCTGTTACAATCTCATAATCATTAATCTCTGTTATAGTAAATATCTGATGATTCCATACATTGGCAATAAGCATAACGCTGTCTATTGCTGAAAAGGCAATCATTGCCTCTTTAATAATCTTAACTCCATGAAACAATCCTGTATAATATTGCGTGTAGTACATTAGAAGAATAAGAATCCAGTCAAAGCATATCAATGTAAGGCTCTTGCAAAGCGTTGTGATAGTTATTCCTGGAACATATATATACACAAGAAATACTATGCCACAAAATGCTGCAACAGCTTCATATATAAATACTATCTTTGCCAGTCTGCCTTTCTTATTCATTGCTTTATATGAACATATTCCCATAAGAATAATCTCAATAGCAATTAACAATCCATACATTATTCTCATCTGTAATCTGCACTTCCTCACCGTCAGTATAAATATACCTCTTCACTACCATTATTATACATTTATATGCTTTAATTTGTAAATATAAAATCACATAAAATTATATTTCATATAGTCATTTATATATGTGTTTCTTTTCTTCTCATCAACACATTAGTTCCTGACATTATAAGCATACCTGCAGCGTTGAACGCTAATACAAGTATTGCCGCTGTCATTCCTATTCTGTCAGCAAGGAAACCTACTATCTGTGGTGTAACAATTCCGCCTAATGCGGCAATGGCCAGAAATAATGACATTCCTGTTGTTGAACCTTTAATTATATTGCCAACACTTGATACTGTTGTTGGATATATTCCCGCAAAGAAGAAGCCAAGTCCTGCAATAGCTACAGTAATAACTGCAAGATTATGGGTTGCTGTAAGTAATATAAAGAATACTGTTGTAGCAACGCAGTATCCAGATATAAGCTTATTCTTATCAACCTTTGATGATATCTTAGCTGTGAGAAGTCTTCCAAGCATAACCATTATCCAGGTAACCGATACAAGGTTGGTTGCATATGTACTGCTCATTATATCCATACTCTTAAAATATGTTACAAACCATCCATTTACGCAATTCTCAAGTCCAAGATATAAGAATAATAAAAAGCCCATTATATAAAAAATACTATTTTTATAAAATGGCTTTGCATTGCTGTCAGAAGCATTTTCCTTAGCCTTCTTAGACTCCAGAGGCCAGTTATAGTCTATTCTCATCCACACATATAATATAACTGATAATGTTGAGCCTATAATTATTGTATATGCAGCTGCTCTCCAGCCCAGACCAAAGCTTGTGTAAAGCGAAGTAATGAATGGAGCAATAAATGCACCTGCCGCAAATGTCATATGTAAAAGGTTAAGTGCGGCTGGTCTGCCGTTAGAATTATCATTAACAACTGCATTATTGATTATGCTTACTGAGCCTCTGCCTATTCCAATAAGTATAAATGCTGCATATATAACCGGCACTGGTGGAAGAAATGTTATAACAAGCAGCATTACTGGTATAAATGCTGAAAATACAACAATTGTTGCTTTTCTTCCTATCCGTGAAGCCATCGGCGGATTGACAAAGCTCGCAAGAAGATTGCCTATTGCAAATGCCGATAAAAAACCTCCTGCTACGCTGTAATTAATTCCTGCTTCTTCTATAATATATGGAAGTATTGCTCCAACTAACAATACCATTGCTCCATTTACAAAAAATGAGAAGTAGCACGGAAATAATAATCTGAATTGTGATTTTGCTTTAGTATCCATATTTTCTCCATTCTATTTTCTATTAAACTTCTTTTAACCACTATTAGCTGCTATGAGTCTTTCTTATTTCTAGTAAGCTATCTAATTCATCTTAATTCTATCTAGCTTTTCTTAAGCAGCTTTCTATAGGTCATATCAATGGCAAATGCCCCAAGCGGTGCTGTTATTATTATTGCTAATACTGCTACTGTAAGCACTGTATTGCCACACGCAAGTCCCATTGATAATGGAACTCCGCCTATCGCCGCCTGAACGGTTGCCTTAGGTGTGTATGCAAGCATACAGAATACCCTTTCTTTCAGCTTCAGCTTAGTTCCTGCCATACACAAAGCGACTCCTGCCATTCTGAAAATTAACGCTCCTAATATAATACCTGTAAATAACATTCCAAGCAGTCCCGGCAGCTTTACCTTGCGGCATACCCAGCCTGTAGACATTCCAATTAACATTATCAGCGCTATACTTTTTAACATAACAATCCTCTTTTCTAAATAAATATTAGCGCAAAAAGAGCTGATAGCTCCTGCACTTTGCAGAAGTCATCAGCTTTATAATCAAGCGGTTATGAACGAAAGATTTAGCTATTTCTATCTCGTTCCTGGGAGAACCTCATTCCCAGTAATATTTCATCAACTTGTTAAGTATACAATATTGTTGGAATACTGTCAATATTCATAGTAATATATAGGCTTTGAAAGGTAAATTCATTCTATAGTCTGCCCATTTTTTAAAACTGGCAGATGAAAATTGTAAATATTTATTATATGATGATGTCGGGGGCAAAAGCCCCCGACTTTGATACCTACGAATTGTTCCGTGCTACGCACTCCCACAATTCTCCCCAATATTCACAATCAGAACTTTGCAAATATGTTAGTACTATTCTTAAGATTCTGGGCAATGCTCTTGTTTTCTATCATTTTATTGCTGATATTGACCATATCCTCAACAAGATCCTGTGTGCTTATAGCCGCATTATTAACTCCAGCAGCACCATCATCAACTACTGTTGTTATCGTATTGATGGAATGAGCTATTTCATCCATATTTTTCTTCAGGACATCTGTTTTCTCAACGAATTCATCCATTGCATTCTCTATATATGAAGCATTTTCTTTATATTTCACGCCGCCATCAACAAATGTCTGAAATTCAGGAAGAATAGTCTGCTGAAGATACGAAACCAGATTATTAGCATTATCTGATAGATTATTAACAGCAGCAACAACAACCGAGTTAATACTTTGTATCTTGTTGGCAGTTTCACGGCTTGAATCTGCTAACTGACGAATCTCATCTGCCACTACTGCAAAGCCCTTACCCGCTTCACCTGCTCTGGCAGCTTCTATTGAAGCATTGAGTGCTAACAGATTCGTCTGGCTTGATATATTAAGAATATCATTCGTAAGGTTATTTACCTGGTCAACGCTCTTACTATCTTCTATTGCCTTATTAAGAACATCTAATATATTCCCAACCTTTTCACCTGTCTGAACCATATTATATCTTGCATCACTCTCTATTTTTTCTGCATTTGCCTTCATTTCCTTTGAGAACTGATTAATATCATCTGACTTTGTCGCTATAATCTCGACATCTTTTAGTATATTATCAGCATTATCATTAATAGTATTAACAGAAAGCCCTACATCCTGCATAGTTGCAGATAATTCCTCTGTCATAGCAGATAAATCAGAAGCACTGTCATTGGATTTGACAACACTGCCATCAACCTCAGCAACAACATTTTCCATATAGTTAGTATTCTCTATAATCAGCTTTAGTATTTCCTGCAGCTTATCCATAAAAAGATTGATACCGTTGCCAAGATCTGCTATCTCATCATTAGAAATAACTCTTACACGCTTTGTCAGATCTCCTTCTCCATTATCGATTCCATCAATAATATCCCTGATATCTTTATTGGTTGCGATAATTGGTTTGATAACATACTTCATAACACAATATATTGCTACAATAATCAATATAACGCTTATAATAATAACTATACCATTGCTGACAAGTGAACTTACATACACACTGGTAAGCCTTTCCCTTGCCTCAGAAGCTGTATCATTGGCATGTGTGCTTAGAACCTCAATATCCTTCTGGATTGCTGTGCTGCTATCACTTACGACTCCGTTAGCAATAGCATATGCTTCCTCATTCTTGCCTAAAGCACTGTATGCCATAATGTTTCCAAGTTCATATTTCATAGTATTATAATTACTTACTAATGAATTATATGTATCCATATCATCATTCTGGACATATTTCTTATATTCGTCCAGCTTTTTCTCTAATTCTTCCTGATTATCATTAATCTCACCTACCACTGATATCATAGTATTAAGATCTGTTGCAATAATATGTGATAATCCAAGTGTATGAATAACCTGTATATCATTCTTTATTTCACCAAGATCTGAAACACTCATCATACAATTATCTGTTATATCAGCGGCATTAGAGTTAACAGTTCTTATATTGTTTATAGCCATAACATTACATATTATTGTTAAAGCACCTAGTATAAATACCGGCAATAATATCAGTGTCTTCAGGCTCGCCCTTTTTTTATTATTCATGCTTGTTCTCCAATCTTTTTCACATACAGTAAATCAACTTTGATCATCTTACTGCTACTTAACAGCAGAAGCTGTAATTTCATTAACTAATGTATCCATAACTTCCTGATCTGATAAACCACCGTTATTACCACTAAGTACGGTATTAGCAAACTTCTTACAGGCATCCCAGTAGCTGTTTCCTACTCTTTGCAATGTTCCATACTGGGACTGTGCAATGATTGCCTGTATTGCAGCCACTTTTTTGATTTCATCTGATTCTGCTGCCTTACTGTTAGATGGTCCCTGATTTTTCTCTTTAAACCTAAGCTCCTGATTCTGCTGATTAGTCAGCCAGTCAGCAAGCCTGCATGCCCATTCTTTATTCTTTGAATAAGAGTTCACTCCCATCATCTTATAGCCTGTAAACGAAGACATCTGAACTTCCTTTCCTGCAACTGTATATGTTGGCAGCTTACAGGCACCATAATTCTCTCCCCAGGCTTCCTTTACATTCATAACATCCCATACACCACTTATTCCTGCTATAACATCACCACTTTTAATCTGTTCAGCTATATCTCCGTTAGGCATACTTACAAACCCTGGATTAGCTGCTATACTATCAAGTGCCTGCTTTATAGCTGCTCCGGTTATGTCACCTGTCTGCGAATTCCAATTACATTCATTAGTTATACCATCTGGTTTAATAGAAAGACTAAGTCCTGTATTTCCGAAAAATGTATAAAGATACCATCCAGAATTAAACTCCATAGCTACTTTTTTATTATTAGCTGCTGCAATGGACAACATTTTGTCTAATGATTTAACATCATCTTCTGAAAAATAATCTTTATTGTAATACATAAAATATCCATTATCTGCTGTCATAGGATAGCCGTATAATGTATCATTCAGAGTCGCTGCTTCGACTGACTCCTTTACATTAGCTGCTGCTATTTCATCTGCATTGGGTACCTCTGTCAGAACTCCGCCAGCCGTTAATGATATAATCTGATCATCTGGAAATGAAAACACATCTGCACCATTGTGTACATCTGTAAGCATAACATCACGAACCTGTGAATCTGCCTGGATTTCAACTGTTATATCAAACTCTGCTTCATCTTTATATTGTTCCTTAAAGCTGTCTAGCATTTTGTTCATGACATCCAGACCATCCTTTTCTGTCCACACCTTTAAAGAGACAACTTTATCTGTACCACCTGATAACTCCTCTCTGTTGCCACCTGTTATACCTGCATTACCACATCCAGATAAGACAATAGAAGATATCAAGCCAACAATGCACAATTTCCTTGTTATTCTTTTGTTCATATTAATATACCCCTTTTGTATAAATTTACGTTCTTAATATACCGATTAGAATCTAATAATAAATGTAAAATCGAAATCACAATCCAATTTCCTTTAGATTACTTCACACGAATTTGACAAATCATAATAGAAATTTAATTAACGTACTAATATATTATATATGTTTTAGTATTTATAACAGTATTTGTCAATCATTTTACCTGTTGACAAGCTTATCCTGTACTGTCTTTTCAGTACTTTTGAAAATAGCAGGAATTGAAATAATTATAAACTATTTATAAATTATTAGCACTCGCCTATTGTTATTGTGACGTTGGTTTTGTCTAGTTTCATATAGTCCCGTAACGCCCTAGTTACAAGGGTTTCACGGATTTTGAAAATTTGTAGCTGTTCATCAAAAATCGTCATTTTTCAGAAATTTGGGGTCAAAATTGGCGTCAGATAGCACACCAGAGAGAAAAATTAAATATTTTATAGACTATGGAACGTACACTTTTGGCGTTCCTTTTCTATTTCCAGTCGTTCAGAAATGGACGGCTTTTTTCATACCCAAAATCGAAAGGAGAAAGAGAAAATATGAATAAGCTAGTAAAGCGATTGCTGACAGGAACGCTTGCTTTTGCAACCATTCTCACGGCATTACCAGTGACGGCGGTTCATGCTTCCGGCAATCAATACTGGACAGAATCAGCAGAACGTGTCGGCTACATTGAACACGTTATGAATGATGGTTCTATCAAATCTACATTCAATGAGGGACACATGAAAGTTGAGGGCGAAACTGCCTACTGCGTGGATATCAACACCAGTTTTAAGAATGGATATAAAACACGTTCTGACGCAAGCTCCCGTATGAGTAGCGATCAGATTGCGGACGTTGCTCTTTCCTTAGAGTACGTCAAGCAATATACCGCTTCTCATACGAACTTGAATTACAAACAGGGATACTTGCTGGAACAGTGTGTTGTCTGGCAGAGGTTGAGTGAACAGCTCGGCTGGCAGTGCGATAACGTCAGAGCTTCCTATAATGAAATCTCACAGGCAGTACAGAATGAAGTTTACGCTGGTGCGAAAGCATTTGTGAAAGCAAATAAGGGACGCTATGAATGTGGCGGTTACATTTATACTGGCGAAGGACAGGACATCGGACAGTTCTGGGCGAAGTTAAATGTGGGAAATGCAAAGGTCAAAAAGACTTCTTCCAATCCCACGGTCACAGATGGCAATGCCAACTATTCCTTTGAGGGTGCAACATTTGGTGTCTATTCTGATAAAGGCTGTAACAGCCAGCTTGCCACACTTACTGCCGATGGAAACGGTGATACCAAAGAAGTTGAGGTAAAAGCCGGAACAGTTTACATCAAAGAGCTTTCTGCTCCAAAGGGTTACAAGCTGGATTCTACAGTCCATGCCTTAAATGTGGAAGTTGGAAAAACAGCGACATTAACTGTTGCTGACACTCCAAAGGTCACAGAGACTTTGATTGATTTATTCAAAATTGACATGGAAACAGGAAAATCTACTCCACAGGGAACTGCTTCTTTAGAGGGTGCAGAGTTCACATGGAGCTATTATGACGGATACTACAATGCAGATAATCTACCTGCAAAAGCTACCCGTACATGGACAACCAAAACCGTTGCCGAAAAAGACAGTGACGGAACTATCCATTATGTATCCAGACTTGCCGACAGCTACAAAGTATCCGGCGACAGCTTCTATACACAGGACGGTAAAAATGTACTGCCACTTGGTACACTCACTGTCACAGAAACAAAAGCACCAAACGGCTACTTATTAGATGGTACATATATGCAGGCTGACGGAAGTTCCGAACAGATTAAGGGAACATACCTTACACAGATTTCCGAAGATGGCGAACTTGCTGTACTTTCTGGAAGCAACCAGTATACCGTATCTGACAAGGTTATCCGTGGCGGTGTGAAAATCCAGAAACGTGACCTTGAAACAAAGGATACCAAAGCACAGGGAAGTGCTACCTTACAGTACACAGAATTTAATATCATTTCCTTAAATGACAGTCCTGTACTGGTTGAGGGGAAATTATACAGCAAGAATGAAACTGTCAAGAAGATTCAGACAGGCATTGACGGAATCGCTTCTACTTCTGCTGACTTGCTCCCTTACGGAAATTACAGATTAGAAGAAAGCAAAGCACCTGAGGGCTACTTAACAGATGGTGCAAAGACAATCGACTTTTCTATCACGGAAGATGGAAAAATCATGGATTTGACCGACAAATCCCACTCTGTCTACAACCAGATTAAGCGTGGCGATATTGAGGGTGTAAAAATCGGTGCAGGTACACACAAACGCCTTGCAGGTGTTCCATTCAGAATTACAAGCAAGACAACGGGAGAATCCCATATTGTAGTCACGGACAAAAACGGTCAGTTCTCCACTGCTTCAAGCTGGGCTTCCCACAAGGTCAATACCAATGCCGGAAAATCCAGTGAGGACGGTGTATGGTTTGGAACATCTGAACCAGACGACAGCAAAGGTGCATTACTTTATGATACCTATGTGATTGAGGAATTAAAGTGTGATTCCAACGCCGGATTTAAGCTGATTCCAGCTTTTGAGGTGGTCGTATCCAGAAATAAAGTGACCGTAAATTTAGGGACACTGACCGATGAATATGAAAAAGAAATCACAATCCATACCACAGCGACCGACAAGAAAACAGGCGAAAAAATGATTGTTGCCGGAAAAGACATCAAGATCGTGGACAAAGTCACACTTGATGGCTTGGAAGTTGGAACAAAATATAAACTTTCCGGCTGGCAGATGTTAAAGGAAGAAAATGCCGAACTTCTGATTGACGGGAAATGTGTAGACAGTGATTATACCTTTACTGCTGACAGCGAAAAAATGACGGTTGAGATTACTTACAGTTTTGACGGTTCAGCTCTTGGCGGTCAGAACCTTGTTACTTTTGAGGAATTGTACGATATAAGCAATCCGAAAGAGCCCGTCAAGGTTGCCGAACATAAGGACATCAACGATGATGGACAGACTGTTCTTATCACAGAACGTATCATCAAAATCCATACGACCGCTACGGACAAGAACGGCAAGAAAGAAATCGAAGCCGGAAAAGATGTAACGATTGTGGATAAAGTCACATTAGATGGGCTGGAAGTTGGAACAAAATACAAACTTTCCGGCTGGCAGATGTTAAAAGAGGAAAATGCAGAACTTCTGATTGATGGAAAGAAAGTATCCAATGATTATGAGTTTACAGCCGACAATGAAAAAATGACGGTTGAGATTGCATTTACCTTTGATGGTTCTTCTCTTGGTGGAAAGAGCCTTGTTACATTTGAGGAATTATACGATATGACCAATCCAGACGAACCAAAGAAAGTAACAGAACATAAGGACATCACAGACGATGGACAGACTGTGACAATCAAGGAAGTGCCGGAAGTCCCAGACACACCAAAGGATACTGACACGCCGGATACACCATCTACGGTTAAGACAAGTGACAGCCCAAAAACAGGCGACAATACCAATATCTATGCTTACCTTGCCATGCTCGGTCTTTCCTGCGTAGGGCTTGGCAGTATGCTTTACTTCAAACGCCGTAGAAAGAAATCATAAGGCGGTAAGGTAGCGGTTGGTAGAGCGTTCAAGGTCGCCACCCTTTTTGCAACTTCACGCTCCCGTGAAGCTCTGATTTACGGGGGCGTGAAGTCCACTAGGGGCGTGGGGAGTGTAGCTCCCCACAACGTACAGCAGGAAAGAAACTAAAACAGAAAGAAAAGAGGTCAATTATTTATGGAATTAAGATTTGTCGTGCCAAACATGGAAAAGACATTCGGAAACTTGGAGTTTGCCGGAGAAAATACTACGGAACAGCAGAGAATCAACGGGCGTATGGCTGTCATTAACAGAAGTTACAACCTGTATTCCGATGTGCAGAGAGCCGATGATGTAGTTGTGACACTTCCTGCCAAAGCTGGCGAAAAACATTTCTCGCCGGAGCAGAAAGTAAAACTTATCAACCCACGAATTACTACCGATGGCTATAAAATTGGGGAACGTGGATTTGTCAATTACATCTTACTTGCAGACGATATGTTACCAGCAGAAAGTAAATAAGGGGGTATTCAGATTATGAGATTAGCAAATGGAATCGTCATTGATAAAGAAAAGACTTTCGGAGTGTTGAAGTTCTCCGCATTACGCCGTGAGGTTCATGTACAGAATGAAGATGGAACGGTCAGTGAGGAAATCAAGGAACGTACTTACGATTTGAAATGCAACACACAGGGACGCATGATACAGGTATCCGTTCCGGCGACTGTGCCGTTAAAAGACTATGACTACAACGCCGAAGTGGAACTTATCAATCCTGTTGCAGATACGGTAGCCAATGCAAATTACCGTGGTGCAGATGTGGACTGGTATGTAAAAGCAGACGATATTCTTCTAAAGAACAAAGGCACTCATGCCGGGAATCCACAGAACAATGCTCCACAGCAACCACCGAAGAAATAAATTCACAATTTAGATTTTCATTGTACTGGTCAAGTGTAATTGATATAATGTATTAAATAATTAAATCGAAACTCGGGGAGGAAAATCAAATGAAAATAGGAAAAGTTGAAATTAGCTCATGCCCATATTGTGAAGGAACTGATATTAGATACGGATACCAAAGTGGTGATTGCAGGTTGTATGGAGCGTCAGGCTTCTTAGATAATCAAGAACCGATACATCATTTAGTATGTGCTGAATGTGGTGCAATTATTTTTACATGGGTAACTAATCCTAGAAAATATTCTAAAACTATTCCAGAACGAGCTATTTAAGTTTAATACTTATATTCGCAAAGCAGTTAGTCTACACGATTGACTGCTTTTCTTATGTCCAAAGAAAGGAGTTTTAATGAAAGTATGGGCGTTTAAAGGTAACAGGATTCGTGCCAGTGATAGATCGCTGGTCTATCATTTCTGTATCGGCTGGCTGTTGCTCCTGTTCGTTGCGGTGTTCCTGCTACTGAATCTGCGACAGCTTCTTGTTACGGACTGGAAAGATTTTAACCTGCTTCATGCCGGAATTACTTGGACTGCCTACAATTCCATTACGGTTCTGATAGCGACTGGTGTTTGTGCATTGGTCGTTTTTCTCTACTACCGTTACGGATATGACCGTATTAAGCGGTTGTTACACCGACAAAAACTGGCTCGTATGGTGCTGGAAAATAAATGGTATGAAGCGGAAAACACCAAAGACAGCGGTTTTTTCACTGACCTGCAAAGCAGATCAAGAGAAAAAATCGTGTGGTTTCCAAAAATCTACTACCAGATGGACAATGGTTTGTTGCATATTCTGTGTGAAATCACAATGGGAAAATATCAAGAACAGCTCCTGTCCTTAGAGGATAAATTGGAATCGGGGCTGTACTGTGAACTTACCGACAAAACACTGCATGACGGATACATCGAATACACCCTGCTCTATGATATGATAGCGAACCGTATTTCAATTGATGAAGTGATTGCCGAAAATGGCGGTCTGCGGTTAATGAAAAATCTGGTGTGGGAATATGATTCACTTCCCCATGCCCTTATCTGCGGTGGTACTGGCGGTGGAAAGACCTATTTTCTACTGACCATCATTGAAGCCCTGCTTAAAACCAATGCAGATTTATATATTCTTGACCCAAAGAACGCTGACCTTGCAGACTTGGGAACGGTCATGGAAAACGTCTACCACACGAAAGACGATATGATTGACTGCGTCAATACCTTTTATGAGGGCATGGTCACACGCTCGGAAGAAATGAAACTGCACCCGAACTACCGTACAGGAGAAAACTATGCCTATCTGGGGCTTGCTCCACAGTTCCTTATCTTTGATGAATATGTGGCGTTCTTGGAAATGCTCACGACAAAGGAAAGCACCGCCCTGTTAAGCCGGTTAAAGAAAATCGTCATGCTTGGTAGACAGGCTGGATATTTTCTGATTGTGGCTTGCCAGCGTCCAGACGCAAAGTATTTCGGGGACGGTATCAGAGATAATTTCAACTTCCGTGTGGGGCTTGGTCGCATGAGTGAACTCGGCTACGGTATGCTCTTTGGAAGCGATGTGAAAAAACAGTTTTTCCAGAAGCGAATCAAAGGGCGTGGATACTGTGATGTGGGAACAAGCGTCATATCTGAATTTTATACTCCGCTTGTACCCAAAGGATATGATTTCTTAGGTATGATTGGAGAACTTGCACACATAAGGCAGGACGGACAGGTGGCGTGCGAAGCGAAAGCCACAGGTACGGACTAGCCTTGCTGGTGTGGCGGTAGCCACGCCAGCATATATCAAGCCCCTCGGTATCTAACAGAGGGGCACAAATCACAAGGAAACAGACACAAAAGTTACCGATTCTTGGCTAAAATCAAGCGTTTGGT
This sequence comes from Bacteroides galacturonicus, assembly GCF_003096855.1. Classification (NCBI taxonomy): domain Bacteria; kingdom Pseudomonadati; phylum Bacteroidota; class Bacteroidia; order Bacteroidales; family Bacteroidaceae; genus Bacteroides; species Bacteroides galacturonicus. The sequence continues at coordinate 50,106 of NZ_QEOA01000007.1, forward strand.
AGCTTTTTTTATTACTGTGACATCAAATAAAAAATGTCACAGTTTTTTTCGTAAAGGGGGTATCGCACTGAATGATACAGAGTGGATACAGGATTTTGCAGACAGGCGTTTGCAGTACGGTGTATCCCAGACGAAACTTGCGGTCATGGCTGGAATCAGCCGTGAACATTTAAGCCGTATCGAATCCGGCAAGGTGGCGGTCACAGAAGAAATGAAAGTAAAACTTTTGGAAGCTCTGGAAAAATTCAATCCAGAAGCACCGCTTACCATGCTGTTTGATTATGTGAGGATACGGTTTCCGACACTGGATATTGGACACATCATCAAAGATATTTTACAGCTCAATATTCAGTACATGATACATGAGGACTTCGGGCATTACAGCTACACGGAACACTACTACATCGGAGATATTTTTGTATATACTTCCCCCGATGAAGAAAAAGGTGTCCTGCTGGAACTGAAAGGAAAAGGCTGTCGTCAGTTTGAAAGTTATCTGCTGGCACAGGAACGGAGCTGGTATGATTTCCTTATGGACGCTCTGGTGGACGGCGGTGTGATGAAACGCCTTGACCTTGCCATCAATGACCATACGGGAATGTTAGATATTCCAGAACTGACCGAAAAATGCCGGAATGAGGAATGTGTATCGGTGTTCCGTTCCTTTAAGTCCTATGCTTCCGGCGAACTGGTCAAGCATGAGGAACAGGACAAGGCTGGTATGGGCTATACACTTTATATCGGCTCATTGAAAAGTGAGGTGTACTTCTGTGTTTATGAAAAAAGCTATGAGCAGTACATCAAACTTGGGATTCCCATTGAGGAAGCACCGATAAAAAACAGATTTGAAATACGGTTAAAAAATGAACGTGCTTATTATGCTGTCCGTGACCTGCTGACTTACTATGACGCTGAACGGACGGCATTTTCTATTATCAACCGTTATGTACGCTTTGTGGATAAGGAAGCAGACAAGAAACGGAGCGACTGGAAATTATCTGTCCGCTGGGCGTGGTTCATCGGGGAAAACAGAGAGCCGTTAAAGCTCACGACCAAACCCGAACCCTACACACTGGACAGAACCCTACGCTGGATTCAACGGCAGGTTGACCCGACACTTAAAATGCTGGAAACAATCACAGCGAAAACAGGGATTGATTATCTGAAAGAAATCCGTAAATCCACGAAACTGACAGAAAAGCACTACAAGATAATCGAACAACAGACCACATCTACCGAAGATGTGATTTTGGAAAAGGAGAATTGAAACATGCAACGATTATTATTTGATTTCCTGTTCTTCTCTTTAGGTGGAACAGTTGGCGTGATTGCCATGTGTATTTTACAGGCTGGCAGACAGTCTGACCGAAAAATGATGGAACTGAAAGGAGAAAAGAAAGCATGAATTTTGGACAGAACCTTTATAACTGGTTTTTAAGCAACGCACAGAGCCTTGTGCTGATGGCGATTGTTGTTATCGGAATCTACTTGGGATTCAAGCGTGAGTTTTCCAAACTTATCGGATTCTTGGTAGTTGCCTTAGTAGCCGTTGGTCTTGTATTCAATGCGTCCGGCGTAAAAGACGTATTGTTACAGTTATTTAATAAGATTATTGGAGCGTAAAGCCTATGGAAGAATGTAGCGTATTGATTGAAACGACTAAATTAGCAGAGGATAAAACCTCTCGCTGGTTTGATTTACCCATTGATTATGAGCTGTTCCGTGACCTGCTCGGCGTGGAAGCTGACAGCAATGATTATCAAATCATTGATATGAAGCTCCCCTTTGCTGGCGATATTGTAAGGACAACATCTGTCAGACGATTAAACAAGCTGTACTTTGCTTACACGGATTTATCGCCAGAAGTTCAGCAGGCTTATAAAGAGTTGATTCCCTATTGTGGCGGTGTAGAGGATTTATTGCAGAAATCAGAAGAATTTCTGTTTTATCCAGAGTGCCACAACATCATGGACGTTGCCCGTTACCGCTTGGAGCATAACATTGAATTTTCTGCTCTTTCCGAAAAAGGAAAGAAATATTTTAATCTGGAAGCCTACGCCCATGAACTGGAAGAAAAAGGACGTTATGCTCTCTGCAACAACGGTATGTTCAAGCTGTAATGTGCGGTGATTCTTATGGCAGATTTTATGAATACAACCGAAAGGAAGTGACCGCTTATGATTGATGATATGCAAGTCTATATAGCCAATCTTGGCAAGTACAATGAGGGAGAACTGGTCGGGGACTGGTTCTCTTTTCCATTGGACGAAGAAGTGATTGCAGAACGTATCGGCTTAAATGCTGAGTACGAAGAATACGCAATCCATGATACGGACAACTTCCCGATGGAGATTAGCGAATACATTTCCATCGAAGAACTGAACCGTATCTATGAGCAGTTGGAAGAATTACCGGATTACCTGCTGGACGACTTGGACAGTTTTATATCCTGCTATGGAAGTCTGGAAGAACTGGTGGAACATAAGGACGACATCATTCTGTATTCCGGCTGTGAAACGATGACCGATTTAGCCTACTATCTGATTGATGAAGAACAGGTACTCGGAGAAATCCCGTCCTCTTTACAGAACTATATCGACTATGAAGCCTACGGGCGTGACCTCGATATAGAGGGGACATTTATTGCAACAAACGCTGGTATCTGTGAGGTATTGCGTTAAGGGCTGGCAGATCAGCACCGCCACTGGTGCTACTGTCAGCTTTTCTCTTGGGGCAGTCTGGAAAATCTGGCTGTCCCTGTTGTTATGAAAATGAAGAAAGGAGTATTTACAAGTGAAGAAAATCCGAAGTTATACAAGTATCTGGAACGTGGAAAAGGTACTGTATGCCATCAATGATGTAAACCTGCCATTCCCCGTGACCTTTACCCAGATTACATGGTTCGTGCTGACGGAATTTATCATCATTCTGTTTGCAGACCTACCGCCACTTTCTATGATTGAGGGTGCATTTTTAAAATATTTCGGGATTCCCGTTGCTCTTACATGGTTTATGTCACAGAAAACCTTTGACGGGAAAAAGCCATACAGTTACATCAAGACGATGGTTCTGTATGCCCTGCGTCCCAAAGTGACTTATGCCGGAAAAGCCGTGAACCTGCATAAGCAGAAATTTGAGGAAACTATCACGGCAGTAAGGAGTGTGACCTATGTTCCCGATTAAATATATCGACAATAACCTTGTCTGGAATAAGGACAATGAGGTGTTCGCCTACTATGAGCTGATACCGTACAATTATTCATTCTTATCCCCAGAACAGAAATACCTTGTGCATGACAGCTTCCGTCAGCTTATCGCACAGTCCCGTGAGGGAAAGATTCATGCGTTGCAGATTGCAACCGAAAGCTCAATCCGAAGCATACAGGAACAGTCAAAGAAGCTGGTAACGGGGAAATTAAAGGAAGTCGCCTATCAGAAAATAGACGACCAGACCGAAGCCCTTGTATCTATGATAGGCGACAATCAAGTTGATTACCGTTTCTTTCTGGGATTCAAGCTCATGGTCACAGAGGACGAAGTCAATCTGAAGAACATCAAAAAATCGGTATTTCTGACATTCCGTGAGTTTTTGAATGAGGTAAGGCACACGCTGATGAATGACTTTGTTTCCATGAGCAATGATGAAATCAACCGTTATGTGAAGATGGAGAAATTACTGGAAAACAAAATCTCCCGTAGGTTCAAAATCCGCCGACTGGAAGCCAAAGACTTTGCCTATCTGATGGAACACCTTTACGGCAGGGACGGGATAGCCTATGAAGATTATGTGTATCCTCTACCAAAAAGAAAATTAAAAAGAGAAACACTGATTAAGTATTATGACCTTATCCGTCCTACCCGTTGTGTGGTGGAAGAAAGCCAGCGATATTTGCGTCTGGAACATGAGGACAGTGAAAGTTATGTGTCCTACTTTACGGTCAATGCCATTGTCGGGGAGTTGGACTTCCCATCATCGGAAATCTTTTATTTCCAGCAACAGCAGTTCACATTCCCTGTGGATACTTCCATGAATGTTGAGATTGTGGGAAATAAGAAAGCCTTAACCACTGTCCGCAACAAGAAAAAGGAATTAAAGGACTTGGACAATCACGCCTATCAAGCCGGAAATGAAACAAGTTCAAATGTGGTGGAAGCCTTAGACAGTGTCGATGAACTGGAAACAGATTTAGACCAGAGCAAGGAAAGTATGTACAAGTTAAGTTACGTCATACGGGTGTCTGCACCCGATCTTGACGAACTGAAACGCCGTTGTGATGAAGTCAAGGACTTTTACGATGATTTGAACGTGAAGCTGGTACGTCCTGCCGGAGATATGATGGGACTGCATGGAGAGTTTCTTCCAGCCAGCAAGCGTTATATCAATGATTATATCCAGTATGTGAAATCCGATTTTTTAGCTGGACTTGGCTTCGGTGCTACCCAGATGTTGGGAGAAAATACAGGAATCTATATCGGCTATTCCGTGGATACGGGAAGAAATGTCTATCTGCAACCGTCCCTTGCCAGTCAAGGGGTAAAAGGTACGGTCACAAATGCGTTGGCTTCTGCTTTTGTGGGTTCGCTTGGCGGTGGAAAGTCATTCTGTAATAACCTGCTGGTGTATTATTCCGTCCTGTTCGGTGGACAGGCAGTCATCCTAGACCCGAAAAGTGAACGTGGGAACTGGAAAGCAACACTGCCGGAGATTGCAGAGGAAATCAACATTGTAAACATTACCAGTGATTCCAGCAATCAAGGGCTGTTAGACCCGTATGTGATTATGAAAGATGTCAAGGACGCTGAAAGTCTTGCCATTGATATTCTGACATTTCTTACAGGTATCAGCAGTCGTGATGGCGAAAAGTTCCCTGTCCTTAGAAAAGCTGTCCGTACGGTATCCCAGAACCAGAACCACGGGCTGTTGCAGGTTATTGAGGAACTGCGAAAAGAGGATACCGCCGTATCCCGTAACATTGCAGACCATATCGAAAGTTTTACGGACTATGATTTTGCACAGCTTTTGTTCTCGGACGGTTCAGTGGAAAATGCAATCAGTCTGGATAACCAGCTCAACATCATACAGGTTGCAGATTTGGTTCTGCCGGATAAGGATACCACCTTTGAGGAATACACCACGATTGAACTGTTGTCAGTATCCATCTTAATTGTTATCAGTACCTTTGCCCTTGACTTTATTCACAGTGACCGAAGTATTTTTAAAATTGTAGACTTGGACGAAGCATGGGCGTTCTTAAATGTGGCACAAGGAGAAACACTCTCAAACAAGCTGGTGCGTGCTGGTAGAGCCATGAACGCCGGAGTTTATTTCGTGACACAATCCTCTGGGGACGTATCGAAAGAAAGTCTGAAAAATAACATCGGTTTAAAGTTTGCTTTCCGCTCCACAGATACCAATGAAATCAAGCAGACCTTAGAGTTTTTCGGGCTGGACAGTGAGGACGAAAACAACCAGAAACGGTTGAGGGATTTGGAGAACGGACAATGCTTAATGCAGGATTTATACGGGCGTGTCGGTGTGGTACAGATACACCCTGTCTTTGTAGAACTGCTCCATGCCTTTGATACCAGACCGCCGATAAAAAGTGAGGTGGATTTGGAATGATGAAATCTATCACAAGAGAAAAGGTATTCCATGTACTGAAACTGGTACTGCTTGCCGTGACCGTTACGCTGGTACTGTTGTCCCTGCTTGGGACGGTAGCTCATGCGTCTGGACTGGTCGATGATACGGTCAATGCAGACAACCTGTATTCAAAGTATCCGCTTTCCAACTATCAGCTTGATTTCTATGTGGACAATAGCTGGTCTTGGCTACCGTGGAACTGGCTGGACGGCATTGGAAAATCGGTACAGTACGGGCTTTACTGTATCACAAATTTTGTGTGGACAATCAGCCTGTATCTTAGCAATGCCACAGGATATGTGGTGCAACAGGCGTATAAGCTGGACTTCATCAATGACATGGCAGACAGTATCGGGAAAAGTATCCAGACACTTGCCGGAGTGACCGAAAACGGATTTTCCAGCAGTGGATTCTATGTGGGATTCCTGCTCATTATCATTCTGATTGTAGGTGTTTACACTGCATATACAGGGCTTCTCAAACGGGAAACCAGCAAGGCACTTCACGCTGTTATCAACTTTGTAGTGGTGTTCATTGTGTCTGCGTCCTTTATTGCCTACGCTCCAAATTATATCCAGAAAATCAATGATTTCAGTTCAGACATCAGCACCGCTTCTCTGGACTTGGGGACAAAAATCATGCTCCCCGATTCACAAAGTAAAGGTAAGGACAGCGTAGACCTTATCCGTGACAGCCTGTTTGCGATACAGGTAGAAAAACCGTGGTTATTATTGCAGTTCGGGAACAGCGATACCGAAGAAATCGGGGCTGACCGTGTGGAAGCTCTGGTATCTGCCAGCCCGTCAGACGAAGATGGGGAAACAAGGGAAAATGTCGTGAAAACAGAGATTGAGGATAACGACAATGACAACCTTACCATTCCACAGGTCGTCAACCGTCTTGGCATGGTGTTCTTCCTGCTCATTTTTAATCTCGGTATCACAATCTTTATCTTCCTGCTTACCGGCATGATGTTTTTTTCCCAGATACTTTTTATCATATATGCCATGTTTTTACCTGTCAGTTTTTTGCTGTCCATGATACCGACCTATGAGAACATGGCGAAACAGGCAGTTGTCCGTGTATTCAACGCCATTATGACAAGAGCTGGAATCACGCTGATTGTGACTGTGGCATTTTCGATTTCCAGTATGTTCTACAACATTTCCACGGACTACCCGTTCTTCATGGTGGCATTTTTGCAGATAATCTGTTTTGCCGGAATCTACATGAAGCTCGGAGAACTAATGAGTATGTTCAGTCTTAATGCCAATGACAGCCAGCAGATAGGTCGCCGGATTTTCCGTAGACCGATGGTGTTCATGCGACACAGGGCAAGACGTATGGAACACAGGATTGCAAGGGCTGTCGGTGCTGGAAGTGTTGCAGGTGCGGTGGCTGGTGCAAGTGTTGCCAGAGCCGGAAAGCCAGCAACGAACCAACCGCCAAAGAAACGGGAAAATACCTCTGCCAGCATGGGAAGCCGTGTCGGTTCTGCGGTAGGTGCTGTGATGGATACGAAAAATAAAGTCCATGACAGTGCTTCCTCTCTGAAAGAAAATGTGAAAGACTTGCCGACACAGGCTGGTTATGCTGTCCACTCTGCAAAACAGAAAGCAAAGGATAATGTATCAGACTTTAAGCGTGGCGTTGTGGAAGAACGGGAAAACCGACAGGAACAGCGTACACAGAAACGCAATCTGCACAGGGAAAATATCTCACAGAAAAAACAGGAATTGCAGAAAGCACAGGAAGCAAAACAGACAGTTCATGCGAATGGATCAGCGACAGCCGGAGCTACCAGAAGCCATGAACGCCCTGTTGCCACACCTGTTCCAAAACCTGCACAGACCGATACGGTCAAAACGCCGGATATGAAACGTCCTGCTACTTCTCCTGTGATAAAAAATGCAGAAGTCAAGGCTGGAAAAGAAACTGTCCGAACCAATATCAGACAGGAACAGCAGGTTAAATCTGTTGCCAGAGCGAACCAGCCAAACGTAGCAGAATCCATCAGCAATCATAAGAAATCTACGGTACAGAAAACACAGGTCAACCAAAAACAAAATCGTAAGACTGTTACGAAGCAACCAGAGAAAGGACGGAAGAAATGAGATTAAAGCGTATCCTTATCATAGGTACGATATTTCCAGTCCTTTTCTCCATCGTCCTCTTTTTCGGGATATTGATTTCCGGCGAAGATGACGACAGTTCAAACAGCTATTCGCCTGTCTATTCTGGCATGAACCTGTCAGCTGATGTCCTCAAACATCAGCCGATGGTAGAAAAATACGCCAGAGAAAACGGTATCTCGGAGTATGTGAACGTCCTGCTTGCTATCATACAGGTGGAAAGTGGCGGTACGGCTACTGATGTCATGCAGTCCAGTGAAAGTCTGGGTCTACCGCCAAACTCATTAAGTACAGAAGAATCCATAAAGCAGGGGTGTAAATATTTTGCTTCCCTGCTTTCTTCCTGTAAAGCCAAAGGCATGAATGACATTAACGTGGTCATTCAGTCTTATAACTATGGTGGTGGCTATGCAGACTATGTGGCGAAGAACGGAAAAAAGCACAGCTTCAATCTTGCAGAGAATTTCGCAAAGAATAAATCCGACGGTACAAAAGTGACCTATACGAACCCGATAGCAGTCAGTAAAAATGGTGGCTGGCGTTATAACTACGGGAATATGTTTTATGTGGAGCTGGTCAACCAATATCTGACCGTGAAGCAGTTCAGTAACGAAACGGTACAGGCGGTTATGAATGAAGCGTTGAAATATCAAGGCTGGAAGTATGTCTACGGTGGCAGTAACCCGAACACCTCTTTTGACTGTTCTGGTCTTACCCAGTGGTGCTACGGAAAAGCCGGAATCAGTCTGCCACGAACCGCACAGGCACAGTATGACGCAACCCAGCATATCCCATTGTCACAGGCACAGGCTGGCGATTTGGTCTTTTTCCATTCCACCTACAATACCAGTGACTATGTTACCCATGTAGGAATCTATGTAGGGAACAATCAGATGTATCATGCCGGAAATCCAATCGGCTATACCGATTTGATCTCTGCCTACTGGCAACAGCACATCATTTGTGCCGGAAGAATCAAACAATAGAAAGGACTTGAAATATGTTTAAGAAGAAAGAAAAAACAGAGAAAGCACCTAAGAATAAGAAAGTGCGTACCATGAAAGTCGGTACACATAAGAAATCTGTTCTGCTGTTGTGGGCGGTGCTTCTGGCAAGCACCAGTTTTGGTGTGTATAAGAACTTTACCGCCATTGACACCCACACGGTACATGAAAAAGAAATCATTCAGCTAAGATTGAACGATACCAACGGTATTGAGAATTTCGTCAAGAACTTTGCGAAAGCCTACTACTCATGGGATACCAGCAAGGAAGCCATTGAAGCAAGGACAACAGAAATCAGTAAATACCTTACCAAAGAATTACAGGACTTGAACGCTTATACCATCAGAACGGACATACCAACCAGTGCGACCGTTACAAATGTGCTGGTCTGGAATATAGAACAGTCTGGAACGGACGATTTTACCGTTGCCTACGAAGTAGATCAGCAGGTAAAAGAGGGAGAACAGACACAGGCAGTCACAGAAAACTACACCGTGACCGTTCATGTGGATAAGGACGGTGCAATGGTCATTACCCAGAATCCAACCCTTGCTCCGGCGGTACAGAAATCAAAGTATGAACCGAAAGTACTGGAAGCAGATGTCAGTGTCAGTTCCGATACCGTCAAGGACGCTACCGCTTTCTTGGAAACATTCTTTAAGCTGTATCCGACAGCTACGGAAAAAGAACTTGCCTATTATGTCAAAGATGGTGTGCTTGCTCCTGTATCCGGCGATTATGTATTTTCGGAGCTGGTAAATCCTGTTTTTACCAAAGATGGCGATAATCTTAAGGTTAGTGTGTCTGTGAAGTATCTGGATAACAAGTCGAAAATGACACAAATCTCACAGTATGAGCTGGTGCTTCATAAGGACGATAACTGGAAGATTGTAGAATAAGTTTGTAAAAAAGGCTAAAAAAGGCTTGCGTCATACTCTATATAGTATGCTTCGCAAGCCTTATTTCCATATATTCTATTTTGTTGTAGCTTTAAAAAGTCGTTCTGTACCGCTAATTTCAGCTAAGACAATATCCGTCATACGTTGTAGATTGGCAACATGATATGGGTTAACTTGTTTTTCCCATTCTTCTGTATGTTGTTTTTGAATACCAGCAAGATATTCTTGTAAAACGGTCATACGCTGTTCTAACAGCGTCTTTTGTTCTTTTTCTGGTAAACAATCAAGGAAAAATGCTGTGATAGAAAAAATATTCGTATCATAATCGAACTTCAAAAAAGAAGTTCGCAAAGTCTCCAAAAATACTGCTTTTCCTTGTTCCGTGATTGAATAAACAGTTTTATCGGGCATATTACCGTCCTTCTGTATTTCACCAACGAGATATTGCTTTTTCTCTAGAGTTTTAATTGTGGCATATACAGTAGACGTTCCAATATTGAACCAATACTTGATATTCATGTAGTCTAAAGTTTTAACAATTTCATAGGCATTAAGTGGTTGATGAGTAATAAGCCCTAAAAGCATAGTAGCTGATTTTGATAACATATATTTCACACTCCTTGACAAATACAATGATTTAAGCTACTCTATATATAGAGTAGTATTATATTATATTACTCTAGCTTGATTATAACACGAATATCTGGAAAATGAAAGAGAAAGGAGATGTGCTTATGCCACAATTAAATAAAGGCGGAAAATTCGTATTTGGACTATCTTTGATACATGATGATTTAACCGTTCAATTTCCAACGCAAGCACTTGAAGAATATCAAGTGCTAAATGATGATAAAATCATTATCTTTACAGGAAGTAAGGTTACGGGTGGGTTTTGCGTAACGACATATCCTCTATTATCTAAGTCAAAATTAAGTCATATTTTACATGAGTGTCCACAGTTAGAAAAACAGTCTATTCCACGAGGAACATTGGTTACATATAAAGGACGGAAATATGCGTGGCTTCCTCTAAAGGAAAATGGTAGTATTCAGTTTACATCACAGCTATTAAAACAGTTAAATCTTGATATAGGAAATGAATTGTTGTGTATTAGAAGTAGCGATATTGCATTTACAATGGGGGCGAAAGGTCCACTTCTTGAAAAAGCTCATAACTATAATGGAAATATTGAACGATATTAGCGGGAAGGGATTTACTTATGACAGATTATAAAAGTTATACAGTATCGAAAAATAAATCCAGTTATTTAGTGATGGCTAGAAAATAAGATTACATGGGGGTATTACATGATCGGACTAAAAAAAGGAGATATGAAAAAAATCTTAAAGGCTGGTGCAAAGGCAAGCGGTGTCTCTGTATCGGAATTAAGGGAAAATATACAGGTTACTATTGATGAAGCCATGAACAGTACAGACCCAGAGGTACAGGCGAATTTCAAAAAGCTGTTTGGAAATAAGCGTCCCACGCCAGAGGAATATATCTATAAAATTACAAAGGAAATAAAACTTTAATTGAATAAAGTGGAATGTGGGTATTTTACATACTGTTAAGGGTATTTGAACTTAAAGTGCTTGCGACTGTTTTGGAGAAATATTAAACTTCTATTAAAGTACATGGAGGAAAGCATATTGAAACTGCAACTATTGGAAAAAAAAGATTTGGCTGAACCGGAAATAGATATACGATATTCAAGTATGACCCAACCTTTAAATCGGATTGTTCAATATATCCGTCAACAAGAATATCTTATACAAGGAATTTTTGAAAAAAAGCTGTATCAGATACCATTAAATGAAGTCTTGTATTTTGAAACTGTTGATAAAAAAACATTTATGTACACTCAACAAAAAATATTTGAATGTAAAAAGACACTTTCTGCTATTGAACAAGATTTAATAAGGTCAAATGTTGTAAGGATAAGCAAAACAGCCTTATTGAATATTTCTTGTCTGGTCTGTGTTAAACCTTACCCTAACCACAGATTATTGGCAGAACTTAACAATGAAGAAAATCTAATTGTTTCAAGAAAATATATTCCTATTCTAAGAGATAAGATAAGGAGTGGCTATTATGAATAAATTTTTAAGGACATATCTTCCTGCATTTTCTATGGCATTTACATTTATTATTTTGTATGCAACGATAAGCAATATTATAGCAGGATATTCTAAAGACAGATTTTGTTTCTTTATTTTGCAGGTGTTTGTTTATCTTATGGTGTCAGTGATTGTCGATTGGCTTCTATCATTTATAGATTTTAGCAAATATATATATCACTTTATTGCTGAAATGATTATATTATATCCAATAACCATTGGTGTGGCATTTATAGGTAAATGGTTTGCGTTTAGTGCAATTAACATTACATGGTATTCATGTGTCTATATTTTAATTATGATAGCTATTCATTGCTATTTTTATCATATTTCCAAAAGACAAGCTGATGAAATAAACAATTTTTTAAAATTAAGGAATAAGAGGTAATAGTAATGGGCGATATGACAAAATTTAATAGTGCTATTGAATATTATATATTTAATGTGTTGCTAATGTGTTTACTTATTTCCGAAATATTTATTTTCTTTTATACACGTTCAAAGCAAAATAGAACTGAAAAAATTGACACTAGAGATTTAGGAACGAAATGGTTGTTATATTTAAATTTTGTATTTTGTTTGATAATTAGTTTTCTATGTATCAGTCAAAAAGCTCCATTTTGCATAAGAGAATTGACGTTGCCTGCTTACTTTGCAAAAATTGGTATGTTAATTATAGCAGTCGGGATTTGTATTCGTATAAAAGCTGTTTTAACTTTAAAAAAGGCATTTACATTAAATGTTCAGATTAGTAAAGAACAACAGCTAATAACAAATGGTATGTATAAATTTGTACGCCACCCTGCCTACACTGGAAGTATTCTGTCATTATTGGGCGTGAGTATTGCGTTAAAGAATATCCCTGCTATATTGATAGTTGCTATTTGTAGCTTTGTTTGCTATCAAATAAGAATAAATGTTGAAGAAGCAGTTTTACAAAAATATTTCAAAGAATATAACTTATATAAAGAAAAAACATATAAACTTTTTCCGTATATATATTAAAATTGCTGATGTCTTGGAGATAACTTTAGTAATGGTATTGACTAGTTATTTTTATGAAAAAATAAAATTTGTAGAATAAATTTGTAAGATTAAGCGAATATGAGAGGAGCTTTTATGAGTAATCAATCATGGGTGTTTTGCCCTATTTGTAACAATAAGACACGAACCAAAATACGGAACGATACAGAATTGATAAATTTTCCGTTATTCTGTCCGAAGTGCAAACAAGAAACTATAATCAATATGAAACGTGGAAATATAATTATCAGAGAGCCAGACGCTAAGACGCAGAGCCGATAATTTGTAAGTTATTGTAACTTATAGATTGTCGGCTCATTTTTTAATTCCATGATTCTGTGTTTAGTTATGATATAGCATGAATTAAGAAATATACAAATCGAAAATCAACAAATTTTTCAAACAGTCTCATTGCATAGGAATGACAAACAGATTATTCTTAAAGCAGGAGGTGGCAGAAATGGCAAACGAAGATAAAAAAGATTTTAATGCTATGTTGCACGATAACAAGGATATGCCAAAATTTCAAATCATTACAGACCAGAAAAGCATTGAAAAATATGGTGGAAGTAAAATGTATTTTGCTCCGCCAATTGACTATGACAGAGTAATGAAAAAAGTCCCTTATGGTAAAGTGATTACTGTTGGGACAATACGAGAATACTTTGCGGAGTTGAGTGGTGCAGATTTTACAGAACCGATTACAGCAGGAATTTTTGTTTCTATTGTGGCATGGGCTAGTTATCAGCGTTCCGAAGATGAAACGCCTTATTGGAGAACATTAAAAGCGAACGGAGAACTGAATGCTAAATATCCAAATGGCATTGAGGCACAAAAAGAAAAATTAGAATCAGAGGGACACACTATTATTCAAAAAGGGCGAAAAAATATACGGTACTATGTAAAGGACTATGAAACTTTTCTCTTTGATTTGAAATAGGTAAGTTTTTCCTTTCATGTTCATAGGTGTTAAAGTACCTGTATAGAAAAACAGAGAAAATAAGAAGCAAATTACTTCTTATTCTCTCTGCTGTTCAAGATACCGTCAATCGTACCTTGAATAATTTTTAATTCGTTATCACTCAATAAATCAAGTGACGAATCTATCTGACGGCGGGTTGTGCTTTTTTCAATATTTTTTGCTGGATAGAAATACTCGTCAACAGATATATTGAACATGGTAACTAAATCATGGAACAACTGAAAGCTAGGGTGTTTCCCGATATTTTCAATATCTGCGATATGACGTTCTCCGTAAAAGACTTTATCGCCTAAATCATTTCTGGAAAGCCCTGCTTTCTCTCTGGCTTCTCTGATTGCCAGTCCTAAAGGACGAAAATCAAAGCTGTGTGTATCTTTCTTTTTTCTCATTTTTAATCACCTAGCATGAGTTTATACTTCATGTCATGTGATTAGAATGTGTTAAAAACTCATATTATATGCACTGTAAATTCAAACAAAAATATTACCTCGTTCGGTAAATAAAAAAAACCGTTCTGTGGGTAATCTGTTTTATAATGTCCAAAAATATTAGGACGGTTTTGGTATAACCAGAGCTATCCTTTTTCTATTTTCACAGGCTTGCTCGGGTCAAGGAGCAATTTGTGATTCTAAGTAAAACAGGCAATCTATACCGACAACCGAATTTATTCCGTCTTTTTCTTAGTACATCATCAGTCCTTGAACATGAATTAAAAACTCATATATCAGATGTTTTAAAAACAGTCTATTTGTTATTGGTGCAAATAGGCTGTTTTCATATTTACAAAAATTTTTTTCAATCCTGCAACAAATCACACCTTGCCGTACAGATATGGTGCGGAAAGAGGGATACATACTTTTCACTTCATAGCGAAAGGGGGTGTGATTTTGAAACCATCAGACTTCCAAAAGACAATACAGTGTCAGTTTGACTGTAAGCTCAAAAAGGTTGTGAAAGGCATTGTCCGTAACTACCGCAAGGAATTAGCCAGACGACAGGCAAAAGAAGTATCCTTTTGTGAGCTTCCAGAGATTGTTGTTGAGAAATTGATTGTATGGGACGATTACGAAAGTGAATATACAACATTCGATGTGTGCGGTACAGAAATCCGTGTACTTGATGAAGAACTTGCAGAAGCACTGAAACAGTTGCCGGAGCAGAGCCGAAACATTGTATTGATGTTTTTCTTCTTGGATATGAGCGATTCGGAGATAGGCGAAAAGCTGAACATCAACCGAAGCACATCATACAGGCACAGAAGAAATTCACTTGAAGAAATCAGAAAGCAGTTAAAGGAGAAGAAAACAAATGAAGAATAAGCAACACACACTTCCATCATTTTTTCTCATATCATCAGCCGTGGACGGTAACGAAAACGCCATAGAAAAGCTGTTGCTGTTCTATGAAGCCTACATATCAAAATGCTGTTTACGCCCGTTTTACGATGAATACGGCAACGTATACATTGTGGTTGATATGGAATTAAAGGGACGTATCAGAGAAGCCCTTTTAAAAATGATATGTGAATTTGAAATAGACGAACATTAAGTAATATTTGAGCGGAGCATGATTTAACAAACTCCTCTCTTTCCTGTTCCGCTTTTTCTTATCATACTGTATCAGTTCATTTGTAAAAATGAATTGATACAGGCTGACAAGAGCCTAACAGTTCTTTGACAAGTGAATAAAGCAGTCAGATACGTTTGTGCTTGCAGTGAGCCATCAGAGGTTGTACGCCGTGACTTTTCCAATCGGGAGATAGCGATTCATGCAATGATCTGGGAGCGACCGTTGGAAAAGTCGTTCTGCCATGACCTGCAACACAGGATAATGATACACCCGTATGACACGGTTCAGCCCACAGGAATGGGAATGGTTGAGATACCAGCGGAGCTTGCCGAAGCCGTCTGATTGCTTGTAAAAAGCACATGGTAAAGGAGAGTGATACTTTTACTGGTGTGCAGAAAATGACGATAATACAGGTCGGTAAAAGGAGGACTGACAGATGAACAAAACAAAAGAAAGACCAACCTCACAGCCGATAACGGTAAATATAGATAAATTATCTGCAATGTTATCTTGTGGTCATGCTACTGCAAGAAAGATTGGAGAACAGGCAGGAGCAAAAATTGTGATTGGACGTAGGGTTCTTTATTCGGTAGAAAAAGTTAAAAATTACCTCTCATATCTGGAAGAATAACACCCTTTTTCATTTATGTTTCTTGTGATATATGGTATAATATTTACAGACATAACCACGTCATGAGAACAAAAAGAGGGCTATTACAGAAAGGAATGTTTCTCATGGCAAATAGCAGAAAAGACCATAAAGGAAGAAAATTAAGAGAGGGCGAAAGCTGGCGTAAAGATGGTAGATACAGTTACCGTTATACAGATATAAGAAGCGGAAAGCGTCTGACAGTA
Organism: Bacteroides galacturonicus; assembly: GCF_003096855.1. Taxonomy (NCBI): domain Bacteria; kingdom Pseudomonadati; phylum Bacteroidota; class Bacteroidia; order Bacteroidales; family Bacteroidaceae; genus Bacteroides; species Bacteroides galacturonicus. Next base: position 66,331 of record NZ_QEOA01000007.1, read on the forward strand.
TATGCAAGAGATTTACCGGAATTAAGGGAAAAGGAAAAGCAGATTGCAAAAGACTTGGAAGATAACATTTTAACGGATGGAGCAATCAAAAAACTTACTCTTAATAAATTGTTTGAAAGATATATGTCTACTAGGGAGCTGAAAGAATCCACTAGAGCAAATTATCTGAAAACATGGGAGAATCGTGTCAAAGATGAAATTGGAAACATCAAGGTTGTTCAGATTTTACCATCACACATCAAATCGTTTTACTCAAAACTTTCTAAAGCAGGATACGCATATTCTACAATAAAATTTATTAACAATATGATTTATCCGGCACTGGAAATGGCTGTTGATGATGATATTATCCGCAAAAATCCGGCAAAGTTTTCTATCAGTGATTATGGTAGACAGGCAGAAGAACGTATTGCCTTAACAGTTTTACAACAGGAAAAAATGCTGGAATTTGTGAAAAATAATCAAGTATACAATACCTATTATCCAATGCTTAGAATCATGTTAGGAACAGGTGTAAGGTGCGGAGAACTGATTGGATTGACTTGGGAAGATGTAGATGGCAGAACAAAAGTGGTAAGTATTGACCATCAGTTGATTTATAAAGATTTAGGAGATGGCTATAAATTCCATATTTCCACGCCAAAGACAGATTCTGGAATCCGAACTATCCCTATGACATCAGATGTACAAAGAGCATTTGAAGAACAAAAGAAATTAAACTTCATGCTTCAAAAAGGAAAAGATGTTGAGATAGACGGTTATAAAGGATTCATTTTCATGGCGAAGTCCGGCAGACCGCTCATGCCTAATGCGATAAACAATATCTTATATAATATTGTAGACGCATATAACAAAAAAGAAGTTCAAATTGCAAAGACTGAACATAGAAACGCTGAATTGTTACCAAAGGTATCCGCTCACATTATGCGACATACGGCTTGTACCAGAATGGCAGAAAAGAGAATGGACGTAAAAGTTCTTCAATATATTATGGGACACGCCCACATAGACGTAACGATGGACGTATACAACCATGTAAGTGAGATGTCCAGAATTGAGAGCGAAATCACAAGACTGGAAAACGTAGCAATTAGCTGACACCAAAAATAAAAAATTGGTGTCAAAATGGTGTCAAATCAAGAAAAAGTGATGATTATAAGGAAGAAAAAGTGTTGCAAACCCCGTAAATCAAGGTTTGCAAAAAAAATCTCAAAAAATTAGCACTCACCTATTGACAGTGCTAATAATTAGGTATATAACATAACCAGAACAAAGGAAAGGGAGTTAAGAAATAGTAATTAAGATAACACCATTCCAGATGTTCCAAAGAAACAAGGTAATAGTTCAGATGAATATGTAATCCTGGGGATTGGTTATTTATATATCCGATCCGAATGAACGAAAGGTTCAGCCGAACAAATAGTTTATTAAAAAAGGAGCGATGACTTATGTTAATGCCTAGTATTTTTGGAGAGAATTTATTTAATGATGATTGGATGAACTTCGGATTTCCTGAAGTTGAAAAAGCTTTGTATGGTAAACACGCCAGCCACGAAATGAAGACTGATGTCAGAGAAACCGATTCCGGCTATGAAGTTGATATTGATTTACCTGGCTTTAAGAAAGACGAAATCAATATACAGCTTGATAATGGATACCTTTCAATCAGTGCCGCTAAGGGTCTTGATAAGGACGAGCAGGACAAGGAAGGCAAGTATATCAGAAAGGAACGTTATGCCGGCTCTATGAGCAGAAGCTTCTACGTTGGTAATGCAATTACTCAGGACGACATAAAGGCTAAATATGAAAGTGGTATTTTAAGACTTTCTGTACCAAAGAAAGCTGCTGAGGAAATTGAAAGTGCTAAGAGGATTGCTATTGAGGGATAATCCGTACAGAAATGTGTGAATTGGACTAATTGATAGTGCACTTAGCATCTGTGACTGCTGTTGCTAATGTAGTCCTTAGCCAAGATATGAGTTGTAATTGAATAATTAAGAAATGCCAGTAACTAAGGTTGAACTTAGAGACTGGCATTTTTTATATTTTGCCATAACAAGATATCCATTATCCCACTCAACTACTTTCGTATATCTCTCCAATTTATCAGAAATGATAAAACGAACTCTTTGATTATTAAATTCAAAAATTGTACACACAGAACACCTAAAACGGAATATAATGGTGTGAACACGCTATTTTATAGGAGTTTGAGATGTTCGAGGATTGCGGGAATTGCATAGCAATGAAGCAATCCGGTTACATCAGCGAGTAGCAAAATTTACTTTTGACACTCTCATCATTTATATTGTATCATTAGATTTAATGATGCCGGTGTCAAAAATCCACGGCTTTAACGCCTACGGATTGTTCCGTGCTACGCACTATTATATTTAATTTTAGCAGAATCAGTATTGTGAAAATGGAGGGCAGTATGGCTATTGTTGTTGCTGAAAAAATAATTGAAATGGTTTTTATAATGCTTTGCGGAATAGTTCTATATAAAACTGGTCTGATTGATTATAAGACTGTTCCAAGGCTGTCAAACATTCTTCTTATGCTGGTTTCACCTCTTATGATATTCCAATCTTACCAGATGGACTTTGATGGACATCTTATGTGGGGGCTTGGTCTTACACTCATTGCAGCTTTAACAACATTTACAGTTATTATAATATTAACAAATATACTAATCAGAAATACTGAATATAGCAAAAACGGTATAAGTATAAGTTCTGATTATAACCTGCAAAAAAACAGAATTCCAGTTGAGAAAATTGCCCTTATATATTCAAATAGTGGTTTTATAGGACTACCTCTTATCAATGGCGTCATTGGCCAGGAAGGGGTTTTCTATATGACAGCTTACCTTACTGTATTCAATCTGTTATTATGGACACACGGCGTTATAGTCATGGGTGGAGCAGGTGACTTAAAAACTATATGCAGGAATCTTTGCACACCAACCATTATAGCCATATTCGCTGGTGTTATATGCTTCGTTACTGGCATAAAAATACCTGCTGTTATAGATAATCCTATTCAATACATAGCCAATATGAATACGCCACTTGCTATGCTTATAGCTGGTTCTAATCTTGCACAGAGCAATATTGTAAGCAGCCTCAAGAGCCTGCGTATGTACTATCTTTGTGCTCTTAAGCTCATCATATTTCCTGTAATCGGTATGATTATTCTTTATATTTTCAACTTCCAGAGCTTTGATTTTAATGTACCGTTTACCGTATTCATAGGAATGGCCTGCCCTGCCGGAGCATCTGCTATTATGTTTGCAGAAAGATATAACAAGGATTCACTTTACGCGACAGAAATATTCGTGCTTACAACTATATTGTCACTCATTACAATACCTTTGTTGTCAATATTTGCGATAAAGCTGTTTGGTCTGTAAGTGAATTATGAAGCCTGTCTGTAAAGTCTATCTATGAAGCACGTCTGTAAAGCCTGTCTATAAGGTATGTCTGTGAAGTCTTTTTATGAAGTCTTAGAACTACTTACTGGAATAATGATTTTGGCAAATACTTATGTATGCAGCACTTGCTCTTGACTGTCTCCTTGCAGTATCAGACTTTGACTTAACCTGTTTTAAACTTGGATATACACCCTTTTCCACTCTCTCAGATTTAACACCTATTTTCTTATAAATACATGCTCTAATAGTTTCTTGTGGATTATCAGGATGATATTAATGCAGATATTATCTGTAAAAAATTTGGCTTTTCCCAGTCTCACTTTTCAAGATTGTTCAAGCAGAATACAGGGGAATTATCTCTTTGAGAACTAGAATTATCGTTTTGATATCCTAAAAAGCCCATAAATAGGGGATTTATATCTGGTAGTGTTACATATCTGTTGTATGCGTAGCACTACCCACAGATTTCCAGAACTGCTCATTACTTTATTGAAGAAAGAATATTATTCCATCTCAATGCCAATGTTATTAAATGTGTCGACTTCTAAATCCGCAAGTATCATATTAACTCTAATATATCAACCATCCGCAACAAATGCTTACACCGCCGTAATACTAGCATTTTTAATTTTAGTCTCTGATAGGTTTTCATTCCACCTGACTGTACATTCTGTTTCATAATGATATTTTATAAAATCAATTTGAGCTTTGACCCGCACTTTTGCCCCTTCCTTATTAAGGCTTAGAAGCTCAGATGATATCCATTTAAACTTTGCCTCTTCATCAGATGACCACTCATAGCCAGCGATAAAATCACAGCTATATAAGCACTTATCCTCGTGCTCAGCTTATATTTTTTCATCTGTTAAATCTCCCTTTATATTTCTACACTGTAAACGATATCCATGAATCCTGACAATACTTACTATAAGCAGTGCCAATACTACAATATAAATAATCAGGCTCATCATTACCGTGTCAGGAACTTTAAAATTAACAAATGCTATAATCAAGGCAAACACAATGTCGGCAGCAGCTATAAAATACCATTTATGTATATTCCGTTTATAATCTTTAATAAGTTCATTACTATTCATTCCCTTATCATTATAACCAGCATCAAGTTTATAAATGTTAATTGGCATTCTCTCATCATTCATTACTAATCCCTCCGCAAAAAACAACTGCTTAGTTACATATGTATTATACATTATTAATTTGTCGCTTTCTTTATAAAAAATATCACTTTACAATTAGAATTTAAGATATTATGCTATTTTATATTTAATATCATTAGATGGAAGTAAAATGTATGCCAAGACCTATAAAAGATTGTAATAATTTTGAAATAAACAGAAGTATCGTTTATAACGGAAAAGATATTAATTTTCATATGCCATCAATGAGTGCATGTATAAAACATTATGAGATTGGTTTTCAGATATCTGGCAGTCATCATGTATACTCAACTGATGGAGAGTGGGATATTCTCAGAGGATATGTTGGAACAATGCCTCTTGGATTACATCACCAGACCTTTTATACCAGCAATGAAACGCATAACAGCATACTTATTAAATATTCATTTGATATAGCTGATTATATAAAGTCAGAAATATCTGCTGTTTCATTTAACAGATTCTACGCTGAAAAATACCACATTCTGAATCAGGAAGACCAGCAAGTTGTCCGGAATATTTTTGAAAAGATGCTGACTGAGTATAATATTAATTCACCATACTCAGATTCTAAATTAAAGGCATTGCTTACATACTTAATTATATTTATTATTGAGCATGAGTTATCTCATGATATAAACGGCAGCCAGGGCAAGAAAATAAACAAAAATATCAATGATGTTATGAGATATATAGACTCTAATTATATGACTGATATAAATGTGGATAATATTTGTAAATTATTTAGCTTTTCCAGTTCTCATTTTTCAAGGCTATTCAAACAAAATACAGGAGAAGCTTTTTCAAGATATTTATCTAAGGTAAGATTAGAACATGCTATAGTTTTACTGTCAAATACTGACAAACCAATAGATCAAATTGCATATGAATGCGGATTTAAAAGTACCAGCTACTTTAGTTATTCATTTAAAAAAGAATTCCTTGTTTCACCGCTTAAGTATAGGATGCAGATGAAGGGTTAATGTAATTAATGTCAAAAAACACACCAGAACCGAAATTCTGGTGTGTAATAAATTGTATTGGTATTCCAAGATAAGATAACAACAACATTATTCCATCAATCCTAATATATCCTGTTCACTCCAATATTCATTTGGATATATTGATAGTTCTTCTTTATGCTTACGAATAATTCTTTCTGGTGATTTGGTATTATCATAAACATGCATAATATCGCATATATCAAGTAACTCTTTTATGTTATTAATTGATTTATAATATCTTTCAATAACTTTACTGCTATCAACATTATGTCCACCTGCTGCCACACGAGATTCTATTCTGGCAATATTAATTTGTGGGTCAACTGTCAACACAAATACACATTTTATAAAATATCCCTCTTCTTTTGCTTTTCTTAAAATGTTTAACTTATATTCAGATGACAAGACTGTTTCAAATGTAAAATCTTCTTTCTTGGCAATTGATTCATATCTCATCCTGTCAACCAAAACAGCAGCTTCCATATTATTCATTCCTGTAGTCGCAACAACATCATCAGCATTAGTATACTTACCAACTTTATCAAAAAAAGTGGTTATTGTACTTTTCCCCGAGCCATTTGGTCCTGCTAATACAAGAATCATCGGTTTTCTATTCTGCATACTTTCTTTCCCCATTCGCATACTCTACATAAGCCCGCTTTTTTTCTTTATCATAACCTGCTATAGGTTTTTTACAAATCTTAGCTTTATTTATCGCTGCCTTAACAGCTTCAACCGCTCTTTCGTCCATTTCACTGTCTGATTCAGTCAATGTACTCTTCTCTTCTTCTCTGGATACAACTTTTATAATTCTACCACTCTTTGTGCTTACAGTTGTCATATAAATATCTCTCCATTCTAATTAATACGAAAATAGCTTTTTAATTACACTTAATACTTAACTATTATAATATATTCTATCACATTTTATATAAAAAAACACCCCAGAACCGAAATTCTGAGGTGTAACATACTTTTCTGAAGCGCCATAAAAACGCTTTGAATTGTAAATATTATCTCTTTGAGAACTGAGGAGCACGACGAGCTGCCTTTAAACCGTACTTCTTTCTTTCCTTCATTCTTGGATCTCTTGTTAAGAAACCAGCCTTCTTAAGTGATGGACGGTATTCTTCTGAATCAACCTGAAGAAGAGCTCTTGAGATACCGTGTCTGATAGCACCAGCCTGACCTGTGTATCCGCCACCGTGTACGTTAACGATTACATCATACTTGTCAGCTGTCTCTGTAAGAACTAATGGCTGCTTAACTACAACCTTAAGTGTTTCAAGACCGAAATATTCATCAAGTGATCTCTTATTTATTGTAATATTACCATTACCTGGTACTAAATATACTCTAGCAATACTGCTTTTTCTTCTACCTGTTCCGTAGAACTTTCCGTTTGCTTTCTTAGCCACTGTTAATTCCTCCTTATGATATGTCCTTTAATTAAAACTTTAAAACTTCTGGCTTCTGAGCTGCCTGTTCATGATCTGGACCTGCATATACGTGAAGCTTTGTGTACATCTGTCTTCCTAAAGGTCCCTTTGGAAGCATACCCTTAACAGCAAGTTCGATAACTCTTTCTGGATGCTTTTCCATCATCTCCTTAAGAGTTGTTTCTTTCATACCACCTACATAATCTGAGTGATTGTAGTAAATCTTCTGATCTAACTTCTTACCTGTAACCTTAATCTTTTCAGCGTTGATTACGATAACGTTGTCACCACAGTCAAGGAATGGTGTATAAGTAGGCTTATTCTTACCTCTTAATACAGCAGCAACCTGTGATGCTAAACGACCTAATGTATAATCTGCAGCATCTACAACATACCATTTTCTTTCGATGTTAGATGCACTAGCCATATAAGTACTCATTAGTTTTCCTCCTAAATATTGCTTAAATGCATAATTAATTGTTCTAATTAAATAAATGTTAATATATATTAAATGCTTCTCCGGGGCATATGGTGAAACACCTAATTCTGATTAACTTATGTCAAGGCGCACTTATCACGCCACATTAAAGAATTATATAACACACAGCCTTGTGTGTCAATCAGAAAATGTATTTTTACCATATAATTTTCAAGAAATTATCCACAGAGATTTTATTCTGCAATGTATTTATCAACAACTTGGTTAAAAATATAAACTATGTATTTAATTATTAAAATTACCAATATCAAGAATTACAGATACTCTATTTTCATAAGTGTAAGCCCCTGCGGTGGTGCTGTCTGGCCTGCCTGTGTCCTGTCCTTTGCATCAAGCATTTCCTTTACATACTCTGGATTAAATTTCCCTTTTCCGACCTGTATAAGCGTTCCTGCTATTATTCTTACCATATTATATAAGAAACCATTACCTGTAACTGTTATTAATATTTCATCACCTTTTCTATCTACATCAAGCGAATATATCTTCCTTACGGTTGTTTCTGTCTGTGTACGCACACAACAGAAGCTCTTAAAATCGTGTTCTCCTACAAGATACTCTGCCGCCTCCTGCATTTTAGAAATATCAATATTCCCTGGTACATTCCATGTATAGTTACGTTTCTTAGGAAGTCCAAACTCCGTATTTAATATACTGTAGCAGTATGTCTTTCTTGTATCACAGTGTCTTGGATGAAAATCAAATTCTACCTCATCTGACTGCTGTATTATTATATCTTCAGGAAGGTACCTGTTAAGTGCATATGTGAACTTGTCTGCTGGTATGCTTGAAGCAGTATCAAATACAGCGACATTTCCTAATGCGTGAACTCCTGCATCGGTTCTGCTTGCACCTGTTACATGGACATTTTCACCTGTAAGCGCGTATATAGCTTCATCAAGCTTTTTCTCAATTGTCGGTGCGTTAGGCTGTATCTGCCAGCCCGAATAATTCGTACCATCATATGCGACCCTTAATCTTATTCTTTTCATTCACTCCTCCTTAATTTTTTTCACACTTATTATTAATCGATACATACACTTCCTATTAATATCTTCATATACTTGTCATTAATCTTTCCGCGTACTTCTCTCTAATCTCTTTACATACTTGTCATTAATCTTTCTACACACTTCTCTCTAATCTCTTTACATACTTGTCATTAATCTTTCTGCACACTTCTCTCTAATTCCTCACTTCTTAACATAAAAGGGACTGCCGCCTCAGACATAATCTATATAATACGCAGGTTAATACAACATTTCCTGACTTCCTACTATATAGATAATGCTTCGTGCTACAGCCCCTTTTAGCGACTTACTATGCAGCTATAATCTTGACAATGATAATCACTCCAAGATACAGAACCATACTGATATAGGCAATTCTGTCTCTCTTTTCATATTTTAATGGCTTCATCTTTGTCCTGCCCTCTGAACCGTGATAACATCTTGCTTCCATAGCCATTGCAAGCTCATTGGCTCTTCTGAAGGCTGACACAAATAATGGAACAAGTATTGGAACCATTGCTTTGGCTCTCTTTATAAGACTTCCATTCTCAAAATCCGCACCTCTTGCCATCTGTGCTTTCATAATCTTATCAGTTTCCTCTATAAGAATTGGTATGAATCTTAATGCTATCGACATCATCATCGCTATCTCGTGAACCGGTACTTTGATAACTTTAAGAAATCCAAGCCCCTTCTCAAGACCGTCTGTTAAGTTATTAGGCGTTGTAGTAAGTGTCATCAATGATGTGCCTACAATAAGATATATAAGCCTTACAACCATAAATATAGCCATTTTAAGACCCTGATAAGTTATTGTCAGCTTCCATATCTGTATAAGCACGTCTCCCGGTGTCAGAAACAGGTTAAACACCGCACTTATAATAATCAGTATTACTATTGATTTAAGTCCTCTAACCATAAATTTGAGAGGAATTCTGGACATTTTAATAACTACCGCCAATGCTACCGTGACAACAGCATATATCCATATATTCATTCCCATAAACAACGAAATTATAAAGATAAGAGTACCCATAAGCTTAACTCTTGGGTCTAATCTGTGAATGACAGAATCAGCTTTATAATATTGTCCAATTGTTATATCTCTAATCATACAATCTCCATTCCTGCCTGTTAATATTACCGCTACGCCTTTGCATTACGCTTAAAATGTGACAGAATACTTTCTTTTGCTTCCGCAATTGTTATTGCATCTGGATTTACATTTATTCCAGCCCTTATAAGGTCATTCATTATATAAGTAACCTGTGGTGCTGCAAGTCCTATCTGCTCTAACTGTCTGTAATGTCTGAATACATTTTGTGGTGTATCATCATATTTTAATACGCCATCATCCATAACCATAATTCTGTCAACATATTTGGCTACATCTTCCATACTGTGAGATACCAGGATTACAGTAATTCCAGTTTCTTCCCTTAAGTATTTAAGGCAGTCTAAAATGTCATCCCTTCCTTTAGGGTCAAGTCCTGCTGTTGGTTCGTCTAATATAAGAACCTCCGGCTTCATAGCAAGCACGCCGGCTATTGCAACTCTCCTCTTCTGTCCGCCTGACAAATCAAATGGCGACTGATAATAAAGATTCTCATCAAGCCCGACAAGTCTTAAGCTCTCAAAGGCTCTAAGCTCGTATTCCTGTCTTGATAAACCTAAATTCTTAGGTCCAAAGCACACATCTTTAAATATGTCTGTTTCAAAAAGCTGGTGTTCCGGATACTGGAATACCAGTCCGACCTTGCTTCTTAATTCTTTCATATTAAATCCAGCATCATATATATCTTGTCCATTAAAATATATATGTCCCTCTGTCGCCTTAAGCAGCCCATTAAGGTGCTGGATAAATGTGGACTTACCAGAACCCGTATGTCCTATAAGACCTACAAATTCTCCGTCATTAATTGCACACGACACATTGTCCAGAGCTCGTCTTTCAAAGCCTGTTCCTGCTTCGTATACATAACTGATTTTATCAACAATTATTGACATTGCACTCTCCATTCTAATGTACATTCTGCCCACTGGCAGTAACATCATTTTTATTTATCCAGTCTTTTTAATTCTTCCACTAATTCTTCATTTCTTATTATGCCATCTTTAATAGGAAGACCTGCCTTTTTTAATTCATAAGCAAGTTCCGTCACTTGTGGCACATCGAGCCTCATACTCTTTAACATCTCAACCTGTGTGAATATCTGCCTTGGAGTTCCGTCCATTACAAGCTTTCCACCATCCATTACATACACATAATCTGCATCTATTACTTCTTCCATATAATGCGTTATAAGTATTATAGTAACATTTTCTTTTCTGTTAAGCTCGTGAAGAACATTTAATACTTCTTTTCTTCCAAGAGGATCAAGCATTGCTGTAGGCTCGTCTAACACGATACATTTAGGTTTCATAGCTACTATGCCTGCTATTGCGACACGCTGTTTCTGTCCACCTGAAAGCTTATTAGGAGAAGCACTACGAAACTGATACATTCCAACCGCCTTAAGGCTTTTTTCTACTCTTTCCCATATTTCTTCTGTTGGAACTCCTATATTCTCTGGTCCAAATCCTACCTCTTCATCTACAAGTGTACCAACTATCTGATTATCCGGATTCTGAAATACCATTCCTGCTGTCTGTCTTATTGAAAGTGTATTGCCGCTGTCCTTAGTATCCATTCCATCGACATACACTGTTCCCTCTGTCGGCATAACAAGGGCATTAAGATGCTTGGCAAATGTTGATTTGCCTGAACCATTGTGTCCAAGCACTGCAACAAAATCTCCTGCTTTAATATCTATATTTACATTATCAACTGCTGTAGTTATTCCCTCAACATTACCCTCTTCATCTCGTCTTATATATTCAAATGTCAAATTCTTCGCTTCTACTATTCCCATAACAGTCTCCTGTTCCAGTACTCCAGACATTTCCGGACATACTTGCTGATATTATATCTTCACAGATAATTCCCCTGTAATGATACATTTTTATTCTTTCTTTCAAATAATTGCATATTACTATATAACTTTATAAAAATCAATTTTATATACTAAATTCATTGAAATAACGTGAAAAAATACAAAACTTTCTAATATGTAATTCAACCTTAAAAAAGCGGATATGAGTTACCCCATATCCGCTAATAATACGCAATGATGTAATTATACTAATTCAAGAAGAACTTCCATTGCTGCATCACCTTTTCTTAAGCCAATCTTAACGATTCTTGTGTAGCCACCCTTACGGTCAGCATACTTAGGTGCGATTTCGTCAAATAACTTATTAGTAAGGTCAACAGTCTTAGTATTCTTCTTCTTTCCAGCAGCATCAGCAGGAACTTCTGTTACCTTGTAAAGAACCTTATCCATCTGCTTTCTAGCGTGAAGCTTTGAAGGGAGATCCTTCTTGATTTCCTTCTCTACTGTTTCATATACAGTAACCTTCTTGCCATCAACAACTTCCTTAACTCTCTTGCCATCAGCATCCTTCTTTGCAACCTTAGCAGATACTGTAACTGTTTCGTAGTTGTCCTTTTCCTTAACTGCAAGTGTAATAAGCTTTTCAGCCTGCTTACGAACTTCCTTAGCTCTTGCTTCTGTTGTAACAATCTTACCATTCTCGATTAAAGCTGTTACCTGGCTTCTTAATAAAGCCTTTCTCTGGCTTGATGTTCTACCAAGCTTTCTATACTTTGCCATTGATTTAACCTCCATTTGTAACGTCTATACACGCGCATATGGTCTTACTGTATAGATGTTTTTTCTACAAACTCTAATATTACGCTTTAATTTTTAGTCTTCACTAGATCTAAGATGTAAATTTAACTGCTTAAGCTTTAAAAGCACCTCATCTAAAGACTTCTTACCAAGGTTTCTAACCTTAATCATATCATCTGGTGTCTTATTGCAGAGTTCTTCAACAGTGTTGATACCTGCTCTTCTAAGACAGTTAGATGAACGAACTGATAATTCAAGGTCTTCAATACTCATTGAAAGAACTTTAGTTGACTCATCAACCTGCTGTTCAACCATAATCTCTGCGTTAGCAGCATTCTCTGAAAGGTTAATGAAGCCCTTAAGATGCTCACTAAGAACCTTAGCTGCAAGGCTTAATGCCTCATCTGGAGCTATTGTTCCATTAGTAAATATATCAAGTGTAAGCTTGTCAAAATCTGTATCCTGACCTACTCGTGTATTCTGAACAGCCATATTAACTCTCTCTACTGGTGTGTAGATTGAATCTACAGCGATAACGCCAACTGGCTGGTCTTCTTTTTTATTTCTTTCTGAACTTACATAACCACGTCCGTTAGTGATTGTAAGTTCCATAATTAACTTGCTGTCTGCACCATTAAGATGTGCAATAACAAGATCTGGGTTAATAATCTCTATATCAGGGTCTACCTGAATATCAGATGCTCTAACTACACCCTCGCCTACGAACTCAATATGAGCTTCCTTAGGCTCAACGGAATTACCATTGTTCTTGATTGATAACTGCTTGATGTTCATCACTATCTCAGTAACATCTTCCTTAACACCAGGAATTGAGCTGAATTCATGAAGAACGCCCTCAATCTTGATACTGCTTACTGCTGTACCAACTAATGAAGAAAGCATAATTCTTCTTAAAGAATTACCAAGAGTAAGTCCATAACCTCTTTCGAGCGGTTCAACGACAAATCTACCATACTTTCCATCTTCTGACTGCTCAGTCATCTCAATCTTTGGCATCTTGAAATTAAAATCTGCATCAACCATGTATAGCCCCTCCTTTTATGGGTTTTAATAAGTTTATTCCTTCTATCCATAAGACAACAGAACGCATATATAGCATTCTGTTGTCTTATATAAACGTATCTGTCCACAAGCAACCTGCAAACTGAAACGTCTAAACATTTAATTAATGGATTACTTAGAATATAACTCGACGATAAGCATCTCGTTTACAGGAACGTCAATAGCTTCTCTTGTAGGTAATGACTTAACAGTACCCTTAAGTGCTTCCTTGTCAGACTCTAACCACTCTGGAACTAATCTTCCGTTAGTAGCTTCAAGTACTTCCTTGTATCTAGCACAAGACTTTGACTTTTCTCTGATTTCAATAACATCTCCAGCCTTAACTAAGTATGAAGGGATGTTTACACACTTGCCATTAACAAGTACATGCTTGTGGTCTACGATCTGTCTTGCTTCTTTTCTTGTTCTAGCAAAACCTAATCTGAAGATAACATTATCAAGTCTGAGTTCAAGAGTAATCATAAGGTTCTCACCAGTCATACCCTTCTGCTTCTCAGCCTTCTTATAATAATTTCTGAAAGGCTTCTCTAATACGCCATAGATGAACTTAGCCTTCTGCTTTTCGCGAAGCTGTAATCCGTATTCGCTGATCTTTCTTCCAGCATTCTTAGCCTTTCTTCTAGACTTCTTATCTATTCCTAAATATAAAGGATCTAAATCAAGAGATCTACATCTCTTGAGCACAGGTGTTCTATTAACTGCCATTGTAATCTTACCTCCCTAAATTAAACTCTTCTACGCTTTGGTGGACGACAACCGTTATGTGGAACTGGTGTAACATCCTTAATACTTGTAACTTCGAGACCACAAGCTGAAAGGGCACGAATAGCTGCCTCTCTACCTGAACCTGGTCCCTTAACCATAACGTCTACAGACTTTAATCCGTGAACTAAAGCAGCCTTTGTTGCTGTCTCTGCTGCCATCTGTGCTGCATATGGAGTAGACTTCTTAGATCCTCTGAATCCGAGTCCACCTGCTGATGCCCAAGATAAAGCATTACCTTCTGCATCTGTTAAAGTAACGATTGTATTATTGAAAGATGACTGAATATGTGCCTGTCCTCTTTCAACGTTCTTCTTAACACGCTTCTTTGTCACTTTTTTTGTAACTTTCTGAGCCATGATAAATAACCTCCTGTGAGTTTAACAATTTAACAATTATTATTTCTTCTTATTAGCTACTGTCTTCTTAGGTCCCTTGCAAGTTCTTGCATTAGTCTTAGTCTTCTGACCTCTAACTGGAAGACCCTTTCTATGACGAATTCCTCTATAACATCCGATTTCCTTTAATCTCTTGATGTTCATGGCAACTTCTCTTCTTAAGTCACCTTCTACTAAATGCTCTGGATCTGCATCTATAACTTTAGCGATCTTTGCAACTTCTTCATCTGTTAAATCCTTAACACGAGTATCTGGATTAACACCAGCCTCTGCAAGAATCTTAGTTGCTCTAACTCGTCCAATACCATAAACATAAGTAAGTCCGATTTCGATACGTTTTTCTCTTGGTAAGTCTACACCTGAAATACGAGCCATGTGTTCTTTAACCTCCGTTAATCAAATATATATGTTATTAATAAATTACCGTGTAGTGATTATACATACGCAGCCCGTCAGTTGCCTGCCGTCTGAAATGTGTGCGTTGCCATAACAACTACTATATAAAATAGCAATGTCCACCTTACAACTTAGCCGGGTGGTTCATCGCTGCAGCCGCAAAACTACATTGTCTGTCTATCATAGTGATTAATAGAACAAACATCAATGTTATGACATCAACTAGTGATATCGATATCATAACGCACAAACATGAGAAGTATCAGCTACTTCTCTCCATAAGGATTAACCCTGTCTCTGCTTGTGCTTAGGGTTCTCACAAATAATCATGATTCTACCCTTTCTCTTAATGACTTTGCATTTTTCACAAATTGGTTTAACTGATGATCTAACCTTCACTGCAAAAGCCTCCTTTCAGACAAGTTCGTTGACTATTATAGCATAGTCATATTTTTAAATGCAAGTTAAAATTGCAATTTAAAACAAAAAAATTTGCACAAAAATATTATATATTTTTAGATGTTTTTTGAAATAATTACTTATCTCTCCAGATAATTCTTCCCTTAGTAAGGTCATATGGAGAAAGCTCTATTGTTACCTTATCGCCTGGAAGAATTCTGATAAAGTTCATTCTTAACTTTCCACTGATAGTTGCAAGTATCTGATGTCCATTCTCAAGTTCCACCTTAAAAAATGCATTAGGTAACTTCTCAACAACTTTTCCTTCGATTTCTATTACATCTGCCTTTGACATATTTGCCTCCTTATTATTAAATCTCTGTTTGCTTTACCGGTTATTATACTTCTTAATTGCAAGTTTAATATCTTCATTGGTCAGCTTAATATTACGACTTATCTTGTCTTTTATTGTATCGTCACATATTTTGATAAGCTGAATATGTTTTAACTTTTTCTTTTTAGGCTCATCAACCTGCCTGAGCCTGCCATCAGTTACATATACATATTCATTATCAACACCTGTAATAACATATGTTAATCCCTTATCGTGTCCTGCTAATGATGTAGCAAAATATCCTATATAATTATTCAAATCCTGCCCTCCATTATCAGTTATTCTACTAATGATAGTATTTCTGGTCCAGCTTTTGTTACAAGCACAGTATTCTCATAATGTGCTGATAATGAATGGTCAAATGTTGATGCTGTCCAGTTATCATCTAACCATCTGACTTTATAATCGCCTGCTGATACCATAGGTTCAATCGCAAGTGTCATCCCCTCATAAAGCCTGATACCTCTTCTGTCCTGTCTGAAATTAGGTATCTCTGGTTCTTCGTGAAGTTCTGTTCCTATTCCGTGACCTACAAGATCTCTGATAACTCCATATCCAAACGACTCATTATATTGTGCAATTGCATTGGAGATTTCATATAAGTGGCATCCTTCTTTGGCATATTTAATACCCTCGAAGAAACTTTGTCTTGTCACTTCTATCAATTTAGCCGCTTCATCGCTTATCTTTCCAATACCGTAAGTTCTTGCGGCATCAGAATGATAACCCTTGTGTATCACTCCTGCATCAAGGCTTACTATGTCACCTTCTTTTAGTACACGCTTCTTTGATGGAATTCCGTGTACTATCT
Organism: Bacteroides galacturonicus; assembly: GCF_003096855.1. Classification (NCBI taxonomy): domain Bacteria; kingdom Pseudomonadati; phylum Bacteroidota; class Bacteroidia; order Bacteroidales; family Bacteroidaceae; genus Bacteroides; species Bacteroides galacturonicus. Next base: position 82,868 of record NZ_QEOA01000007.1, read on the forward strand.
CGTCATTAACTGATACACATATTGCGGCTGGATACCCCTGATATCCCTTAAATGAAGGAATACATCCGTAGCTTTTTATCATTTCCTCACCAATCTTATTAATATGATAAGTTGTAACACCCGGTTTACATTCCTTTTCAAGTTCATTAAGGACTGTACCAAGTATCTTACCAGCTTCTCTCATTAATTCGATTTCGCGTTGTGATTTAACTGTTACAGACATATTCAGCCTACTTTCCTAAAACATCAACAATTGCATTAAATACATTTTCCATTGACTGTGTACCATCAACCTCAGCTAATACACCTTTCTTTGAATAGTAATCAATCAATGGCTGTGTCTGCTCATGATATACAGATAATCTGTTCTTAACTGTTTCTGGCTTATCATCATCTCTTAATATAAGCTTTTCACCACAAGCATCACATATGTCTTCAACCTTAGTAGGATTGAACTCGATATGGTATGTTGCACCACAACCAACGCAAGCTCTTCTTCCTGACATTCTATTGATAATATTTTCGTCTGGAACTTCTACGTTAATAGCGTAGTCTACTGTTTCATTATTAGCAGCAAGTGCCTTATCAAGTGCTTCTGCCTGAGGTATTGTTCTTGGGAAACCATCTAATACATATCCATTAGCACAGTCAGCTTCCTTAAATCTATCCATTATAAGGTCTACAACTAATTCGTCTGGTACAAGCTCACCCTTGTCCATATATGTCTTAGCTTTCTTGCCAAGTTCTGTATTATTCTTGATATTTGCTCTGAAAATATCTCCTGTTGAAATATGAGGAATTGAGTATTTTTCAGCTATTTTCTTTGCCTGTGTTCCCTTACCAGCTCCAGGAGCTCCTAACATAATAATCTTCATATGTTTACCTCATTTCTTTTTTATATACAAAGGACTCGCCCAACATTACTGTCAGGCAAGTCATCTAATACTTATAAGCTATTCGCTTAAGAATCCTTTATAATAACGATTAACCATCTGCGATTCAATCTGCTTTAATGTTTCAAGTACAACACCAACGATGATGATTACTGATGTTCCACCAAATGAAACGCTTGCATTAAAGAACCCTGTACACATAATAGGTATTAATGCGATGATGAGTAATCCAACTGCACCTACGAATACGATGTAGTTTAATATATTATTAAGATAATCACTAGTAGACTTACCAGGTGTTATACCAGGGATAACTCCACCAGCTTTCTTTAAGTTATCAGCTACTTCAATTGGATTAAATGTAATTGATGTATAGAAGTATGCAAATATTATAAGCAATACAATATACAATATTAACCCGATAGAATACTTAGGTGCTGATATTCTGCACCAGTATGAAGAGCTTAAATATCTGGTCCATTCGTATGACTTTCCAAATAACTGTGCAATAATTACAGGGAACTGCATAAGTGATGATGCGAAAATAACAGGCATTACACCTGCAGTATTAACCTTTAAAGGTATATTAGTTGACTGTCCGCCAAATGTCTTTCTGCCACTAACCTTCTGTGAATACTGAACAGGAATTCTTCTCTCTCCATCCTGTAAGAAGCATACTAAAACTACCATTACAACAAGAATTGCAATAATAATTGCAGCTGCTAATACACCCTTTGCAATAGTTCTAGGTGCAACAAATGTGCTATACAATGTAGCAAAATCACTTGGCATACCAGAAATAATGTTAATTAAAAGTACAATTGATATACCATTACCAACACCATTTTCAGTAATTCTTTCACCAAGCCACATAAGCATTGCAGAACCTGCTGTAAGTGCTGCAACAACTACGATTATGCTTACAATATAATGTAATGTACTAAAGCCCTGATATCCCTTGATAAGTCCAGATCTACCAAAACCTACAGCCATAGCTATACTCTCTATAAGAGCAAGAGCAATTGTTACATATCTTGTAATTGCTGCAATCTTCTTTCTACCATCTTCACCTTCTTTTTGCATTTCCTCTAACTTAGGAATTGCAATAGCAAGAAGCTGCATAATAATAGATGAAGTAATATATGGCGTTATGCTTAACGCAAAGAGGGACATTCTTTCGAATGAACCTCCTGTAAATGCGCTAAGATAGCTCAAATCACCAGTATTAATTCCACTAAGTAAGCTACTGAAATACTCTGTATCTACTCCTGGAATAGGAAGCAAACTTCCTACTCTAACAATAACAAGAATCATAAGAGTATATAAAATCTTTTTTCTTATGTCTTTGTTCTTAAAAGCGCCTACAAGTGTCTTTAACATATTAGATCACCTCGCAAGAACCACCAAGAGCTTCGATCTTTTCCTTTGCAGAAGCACTGAAAGCGTTAGCCTTAACGTTGAGTTTCTTTGTGAGTTCACCGTTAGCAAGAATCTTGATACCATCCTTAGGATTCTTAACGATACCTGATTCAATTAATGTATCAACTGTAACTTCTGCACCATTATCAAATCTTTCTAATGTGCTGATGTTAATAGCAACAAATTCCTTACGGTTTCTGTTAGTGAAACCTCTCTTAGGAATTCTTCTATATAATGGCATCTGGCCACCTTCGAAACCTGGTCTTGGTGCTCCTGAACGAGCTTTCTGTCCCTTATGACCCTTACCAGCAGTCTTGCCGTTACCTGAGCCATGTCCACGACCTCTTCTGAAATTATCACTCATTACTGAGCCCTCTGCTGGGCTTAAATTAGATAAATCCATCTTTGCACCTCCTTATCCGATTTATTAATTAAATTTCTTCTACCTTTAACATATAACCAATCTGCTGAATCTGTCCTCTTGTTGCAGCATTGTCTGGAAGTTCTACTGTCTTATGCATCTTTGTAAGACCCATAGCTTCAACAGTTCTTCTATGCTTTGGAACAGCACTGATTGGAGACTTAACTAAAGTTATTCTTAACTTCTTATCAGCCATTTTAACCTCCATCTGTCAATAACGACTATATCAATGTTTATTTGTTAATTAGCCAAGGATCTCGCTAACAGACTTTCCACGAAGTCTTGCAACTTCTTCTGGAGTCTTCATAGACTTAAGACCTTCTATTGTTGCTAATACAGCATTCTGCTTGTTATTAGAACCAAGTGACTTTGTACGGATATTCTTAATACCTGCAAGCTCAAGTACTGAACGAGCTGGACCACCTGCGATGATACCAGTACCTTCTGGAGCCTTCTTAAGAAGAACTGTTGCTCCTCCGAACTTTCCGATGAAGTCATGTGGAACTGATGAATTCTCGTCCATAGGAACTTCTACTAAATGCTTAATGGCATCTTCTTTTCCCTTACGGATAGCTTCAGGAACTTCAGCTGCCTTACCAACACCAGCGCCAACATGTCCGTTGCCGTCACCAACAACAACTAAAGCTGCAAAACGCATGTTACGTCCGCCCTTTACAACCTTTGTTACACGCTTGATTGATACTACATTATCTCTTAATTCTAAATTGCTAGCATCAATTATTGTACGTTTCATACTGTTTGTTTCTCCCTTCCGCTTAGAATTCAAGGCCAGCTTCTCTTGCTGCCTCTGCTAATGCCTTTACTTTACCTTCATATACAAATCCGCCTCTATCATAAACGACAGTTGTAATACCTTTTTCTAATGCCTTCTTAGCAACTACTGTACCAACTACTGTAGCAGCTTCAACGTTATTAGTCTTTTCAAGTTCTGCCTTTACGTCCTTATCAAGTGTTGAAGCAGAAACAAGTGTCTTACCAACTGTGTCGTCAATAATCTGAGCGTACATATGATTATTGCTTCTAAATACAGCTAAACGTGGTCTTTCTGCTGTACCGCTGAAACGATTACGTAATTTTCTATGTTTATTTTCACGAACTACTGTTCTTGACTTCTTACTAACCATTTTGTATTCACTCCTTTAATTATTTCTTACCAGTCTTACCAACCTTACGTCTAATAACTTCATCAGAGTACTTGATACCCTTGCCCTTATATGGCTCTGGAGCTCTCTTAGCTCTGATTTCAGCTGCGTACTGGCCAACTTTTTCTTTACTAATACCTTTTACGATGATAACGTTAGTACCATCAACAGTTGTTTCGATTCCTTCTGGATCTTCCATTTCGACTGGATGAGAGTAACCTAAAGCTAATACAAGCTTCTTACCCTGCTTCTGAGCTCTGTAACCAACACCGTTGATTTCAAGCTTCTTCTCATATCCTTCTGTAACACCGATTACCATATTATGAATTAATGTTCTTGTTAATCCGTGTAATGACTTCATCTTCTTTAAGTCGTTAGGTCTAGAAACAACGATTTCTGAACCTTCCATCTTAATGTCCATCTCAGCAGGTAAAACTCTTTCAAGTGTACCCTTAGGACCCTTTACAGTCACTTTGTTATTTTCTGCGATCTCAACAGTAACACCTGCTGGGACAGCGATAGGCATTCTTCCTATACGTGACATGCCGTGCACCTCCTAATTTTGATTAAGAAAACACTTTAAAAATAGGAACGTGTTTTCTTTGTGAGTGAGTATCTATTATAAATTACCAAACGAAGCAGAGAACTTCTCCACCAACGCCCAGCTTTCTAGCTTCCTTATCTGTTACAACACCTTTGTTTGTTGAGATAATTGCAACACCAAGACCACCGAGAACTCTTGGAAGTTCATCCTTGCTAGCATAAACTCTAAGACCTGGCTTAGAAATTCTCTGGAGACCTGAGATAATCTTTTCATTCTTATCAGCACCGTACTTTAATGTAACACGGATGTCGTTGAAATTACCATTCTCAACAAGCTCATAAGACTTGATATAACCTTCATCTAAAAGAATCTTAGCTATAGAAAGCTTCATCTTTGAAGATGGGATATCAACTGTGTCGTGCTTTGCTGTGTTTGCATTACGAATTCTTGTAAGCATATCTGCAATTGGATCTGTCATTTTAAATGTTCCTCCTTAAATAATTCACTGGTTTCCCTTACCGGGACTACGTCAATTGTTCATGCATATATAGCATACGGCAGTACGCCGTATAACTATGTTAATGCATATATATCAAGGTAATAGTGGCAAACCACTGTTGATTAATTACATATTGTAATTATCAATTCATCTTACCAAGATGCCTTCTTAACTCCTGGGATCTGACCCTTGTAAGCTAATTCACGGAAGCAAATTCTGCAGATTCCGTACTTTCTTAAAACAGAATGTGGACGACCACATATTGTACAACGTGTATAAGCTCTTGTAGAGAACTTAGGTGCTCTCTGCTGCTTAACCTTCATTGAAGTCTTAGCCATTAAAATTTACCTCCTATAATTAATTCTTGAAAGGCATGTTGAACATTCTAAGTAATTCACGTGCCTCTTCATCTGTATGAGCTGTTGTTGCAATAATAACATCCATACCTCTTACTTTGTCAATCTTATCATATTCGATTTCAGGGAAGATAATCTGCTCTTTGATACCTAAAGCATAGTTACCTCTTCCATCAAATGATTCAGCGCTTACGCCTCTGAAGTCACGAACTCTTGGTAATGCAAGATTAACAAGTCTGTCAAGGAATTCGTACATCTTCTCACCACGAAGTGTAACCTTGCATCCGATTGCCTGACCTTCTCTTAACTTGAAGTTAGCAATTGAATTCTTAGCTCTTGTAAGAACTACCTTCTGACCTGAAATAGTCTCGAGTTCTTTAACTGCTGCATCGAGAAGCTTTGAATTTTCTTTAGCTTCACCAACACCCATATTTATTACGATCTTGTCGATCTTTGGAACCATCATTGGGTTCTTGTAACCGAACTTATCTGTCATTTTTTTAGTGATTTCGTTTTCGTATAAATCTCTAAGTCTACTCAAAATTATTGCCTCCTTCCTTTATTAATCGATAACTTCGCCAGTTGCCTTAGCAACACGAACTTTCTTACCATCCTTGAAGTCATAACCAATCTTAGATGTCTTATCACCCTTAACTACATAAGCGATGTTTGAGATATCGATTGGTGCTTCCTGGTGGAGAATTCCACCCTGCTGATTAGCTGCACTTGGCTTAGCATGCTTTGTTACCATGTTAACGCCCTCAACTAATGCTGTATGGTTCTTAGCATTTACAGACATAACCTTGCCTGTCTTGCCCTTGTCTTTACCTGCGATTACCTTAACAGTATCACCTTTTTTAATTCTTACAGCTGACATTGTGGTACCTCCTATAATACTTCTGGAGCAAGAGAAACGATCTTCATAAACTTCTTTTCTCTTAACTCTCTAGCTACTGGTCCAAAGATACGAGTTCCCTTAGGAGTCTGATCATCCTTGATGATTACAGCAGCATTTTCATCAAATTTAATGTATGAGCCATCTTTACGACGTGCGCCCTTTACAGAACGAACAACAACGGCCTTAACAACATCGCCCTTTTTAACAACGCCGCCTGGTGTTGCTTCTTTAACAGTAGCGACAATCACATCACCGATATTTGCATATCTTCTTGTAGATCCACCCATAACTCTGATGCAAAGAATTTCTTTAGCACCTGTGTTATCGGCAACCTTAAGTCTGGTTTCCTGTTGTACCATAATACTACCCCTTTCAGTAATATCAATTCTAATTCTAAATTGTTAAAATTATTTAGCTCTGCTGATAATTTCAACTAATCTCCATCTCTTATCCTTAGATAAAGGTCTAGTTTCCATTACCTTAACAACGTCACCGATTAAACATTCGTTGTTCTCATCGTGAGCCTTTAACTTGTATGTTCTCTTTACAATCTTGTTGTAAAGTGGATGCTTAACGTTATCTTCTACAGCAACAACAATTGTCTTATCCATCTTATTGCTGATAACTTTACCTGTACGAGTTTTTCTTAAATTTCTCTCTTCCACAGTTATTCTCCTTTCTTAGGAAATACTTACACATTTATAAATGTAATTTAAGCATTCTTCTGAGCAATTACAGTCTGAATTCTAGCAATGTTCTTTCTAACTTCTTTAATTCTGCTAGTGTTATCTAACTGATTTGTTGCGTTCTGGAATCTTAAATTGAAAAGTTCCTTCTTAGCAGCTACTAATTCTTCATTCAATTCTGCAGCTGATTTTGCCTTTAAATCTTCTACATACTTATTAATTTTCACTGTTATCACCGCCTTCTAAGTCTGCACGTGAAACGATCTTGCACTTGCAAGGAAGTTTATGAGTTGCAAGACGTAATGCTTCTCTTGCTGTTTCTTCAGGTACACCTGAAATCTCGAACATAACACGTCCAGGTTTAACTACTGCTACCCAGCACTCTAAGTTACCTTTACCTTTACCCATACGAACACCGATAGGCTTACCTGTTACCGGCTTATCTGGGAAAATCTTTATAAATACTTTACCGCCACGCTTAATGTATCTTGTCATAGCTACACGGGCTGCTTCTATCTGGTTTGACTTGATCCAGCATGGTTCTGTTGCAACGATACCATATTCACCATTAGTGATTCTGTTACCTCTTGTTGCCTTACCTGCCATAGAACCACGGAACTGTCTACGATGTTTAACTCTCTTAGGTAGTAACATTACTTATCGCTCCCTTCCTTGTTAGTCTTTGTTGGAAGTACCTCACCTTCATAGATCCATACCTTAACACCAACTTTACCATAAGTTGTGTTAGCTTCTGCAAATCCGTAATCGATATCTGCACGAAGTGTCTGAAGAGGAATTGTACCTTCACTATAGAACTCTGTACGAGCCATATCAGCACCGCCGAGACGACCTGAACAAGATGTCTTAATACCCTTAGCACCCTGCTTCATTGTTCTTCCCATGCAAGACTTCATAGCTCTTCTGAAAGAGATACGATTCTCTAACTGCTGTGCGATGTTCTCAGCTACTAACTGAGCATCCTTATCTGGTCTCTTAACTTCTTTAATATCAATGCTAAGTCTCTTAGCACTTGTAAGCTTTTCAACCTGCTTCTTGAGTGCTTCTATTTCAGCACCACCCTTACCAATAACAACACCTGGCTTAGCTGTGTGAATGATAATCTTTAATCTATCTGAAGCTCTTTCTGTTTCAATCTTTGAAATTCCTGCAGCATATAACTTATTCTTAAGGAATTTTCTAATGTTATAATCTTCTACAAGGTTATCTGCAAAAGTTTCTTCTGCATACCACTTAGAGTCCCAGTCTTTGATAACGCCGACTCTTAAACCATGAGGATTAACTTTCTGTCCCATAAAATCTCCTTTCTATTCTTTAGGAAATGCAATTATCTTTCATTTAATATTACAGTGATATGGCTCATTCTCTTTTCGATTCTATAAGCTCTACCCTGTGCTCTTGGATGGACTCTCTTCATTGTTGGTCCCTTGTTAGCGTAGCATTCTTCTACATATAACTTGCTTGGGTCCATACCGTTATTGTTCTCTGCATTAGCAGCAGCTGACTTTAATAACTTCTCTATAAGTGATGAAGCATATCTTGGGTTGTACATAACGATACCAAGTGCTTCTTCAAGGCTCTTGCCTCTAATAGCATCTAATACGAAACAAGCCTTCTGAACAGATACTCTTGCGTAAGATAACTTTGCGCTTGGTCTTGTGTCCTTAACAGCGTTTCTTTCACGTTTAATCTGGGATCTATGTCCTTTAGCCATCGATTAAACCTCCTTTCAAATAATACAAATTATCTACTCTTCTTTTCGTCTTTGCCGTGTCCTCTGTAAGTTCTTGTAGCAACGAACTCACCGAGCTTATGACCAACCATATCCTCTGTAACATATACAGGAACATGCTTTCTTCCGTCATGAACTGCAATTGTATGGCCTACGAATGAAGGGAAAATTGTTGAACGACGTGACCATGTCTTAATAACCTGCTTGTCGTTTGATGCGTTTAATGCATCTACCTTCTTAAGTAAGCTTTCGTCCGCGAATGGTCCTTTTTTAAGTGAACGAGCCATAGGTTGAAACCTCCTTATAATCTATCAAATCTTAGTTAAATGTTAATTAAAATGTACTATTAATTACTTAATAGCCTTTCCATCTCTTCTTCTTACGATAAGCTTGTTAGAAGCTTTTTTCTTCTTACGAGTCTTAAGACCCATAGCAGGCTTACCCCAAGGTGTCATTGGGCTTGGACGACCAACTGGTGCTCTACCTTCACCACCACCGTGTGGATGGTCGTTAGGGTTCATAACAGAACCACGAACTGTAGGTCTGATACCCATATGTCTCTTACGTCCAGCCTTACCAAGATTAATAAGGTTGTGATCTCCATTACCTACAACACCGATTGTTGCGCGGCAGATAATTGGTACCATTCTCATTTCGCCAGAAGGAAGTCTTAATGTTGCATACTTACCTTCCTTAGCCATTAACTGAGCTGAGTTACCAGCAGAACGAACAAGCTGTCCACCCTTACCTGGATATAACTCAATGTTGTGTACCTGTGTACCTACAGGAATCTCTGTAAGTGGTAAGCAGTTACCAACTCTTACTTCAGCACCAGCACCATTCTGTACTGTCATGCCATCTGTTAATCCCTGTGGAGCAAGGATATATGATTTCTCACCATCTGCGTAGCAGATAAGTGCGATATTAGCTGTTCTGTTAGGATCGTACTCGATACCGATAACCTTTGCAGGAACGCCTTCTTTATTTCTCTTGAAATCTATTAATCTATATTTCTGTCTGTTTCCACCACCATGATGTCTAACAGTGATCTTACCCTGGTTGTTACGGCCAGCAGTCTTACTCTTCTTAGCGAGTAATGATTTCTCAGGAGTTGTCTTTGTGATTTCTGAGAAATCTGATCCAGTCATGTTTCTTCTGGAAGGTGTATATGGGTTATAAGTTCTAATTCCCATTATATTCTCTCCTTTCGAGCTTGTGTAATATTGTTTTCTACACTATTAAATGTTGCTAAATCTTAAAGTCCTTCAAAGATTTCGATATCTTTACTATCAGCTGTTAACTGAACAATTGCCTTCTTAGTCTTAGCAGTTGTACCAACTGTTCTTCCTCTTCTCTTCTTCTTGCCAACGCTGTTCATTGTGTTAACGCTGGCAACCTTTGTTCCTTCGAACATCTTTTCAACAGCTTCTTTAATCATAGTCTTGTTAGCATCTGTATGAACTAAGAATGTATACTTCTTGTCTGCCATATCAGCCATAGACTTTTCTGTTATAACTGGTTTGAGGATTACATCATAATACTGTACGTTTGCCATTATGCATACACCTCCTCTAATTTCTCTACAGCGGCCTTAGTAACAACTAATGTTGTGTACTTAAGTACGTCATATGTGTTGATTTCGTTAGTAGCTGTAACCTTAACTGAAGGAATGTTTCTTCCTGAAAGAACTACGTTCTTGTTCTCTCCTTCAAGAACTACTAATGCGTTTTCAACCTTTAAGTTGTTCATAACTTCTACGAACTTCTTTGTCTTGATTTCATCTAACTTGAACTCATCAAGTACAACGATCTTGCTTTCTGCAACCTTTGAAGATAATGCAGAGAGAAGAGCGATTCTCTTTTCCTTCTTATTCATCTTGAATGAATAATCTCTTGGCTTTGGTGCGAATACGATACCGCCGCCTGTCCACTGTGGAGCTCTTGTAGAACCCTGTCTTGCATGACCAGTTCCCTTCTGTCTCCAAGGTTTTCTTCCGCCACCAGAAACTTCTGAACGTGTCTTAGCGCTCTGTGTTCCCTGACGATTATTTGCAAGCTGGTTAACTACTGCCATGTGTACAAGATGTTCATTAACTTCAACACCAAATACTGCATCGTTTAATTCGATTGAGCCAACTTCCTTGCCTTCAATATTGTAAACAGATACGTTTGCCATCTGTGTGGTCCTCCTTCCTTAGTAAAAACTACTTGCTAGCCTTTACTGTTTCTTTCAGTGTTACTAATGATTTCTTAGGTCCAGGTACAGCACCCTTAACTAAGATTACGTTGTTTTCAACATCAACTCTTACTACTTCAAGATTCTGGATTGTGATTCTCTTAGAACCCATATGTCCAGGCATTCCTTTTCCCTTGAATACTCTACCAGGTGTTGTTGCTGATCCGTTTGAACCCTGATGTCTGTGGAACTTAGAACCATGAGCCATAGGTCCTCTTGACTGGCCTAATCTCTTGATTGCGCCCTGGAAACCTTTACCCTTTGAAATAGCAGTTGCATCTACCTTATCGCCTGCTGCGAAGATATCAGCTTTGATTTCATCCTTTACTGAGTATTCTGAAGCATTTTCAAACTTGAATTCTCTTAAGAATCTCTTGTAAGGAACCTCTGCCTTATCAAAATGTCCTTTAACAGGCTTGTTTACTAACTTTTCTCTAATGTCAGCAAAACCAACCTGAACTGCATCGTAACCGTCGTTCTCTACTGTCTTAACTTGTGTTACAACACAAGGACCAGCCTGAAGAACAGTTACAGGTGTTAAAACACCGTCTTCATTGAAGATTTGAGTCATTCCGACTTTTGTAGCTAAAATTGCCTTCTTCATTGATATTCCTCCTGTTTAATCTACAGCGGACAAGATGATTATGCCGTTTCCGGCGTAATCATCTGGAAGCAAAATCCTAGCGGATTTTCTTCCGACTTTAGTCCGGAAGTTTCTATATTATATTGTAATAATATTTTATACGTCATAAGCGCATCCTGTCATCCTAGAACAGCTAATATAAGTGGAACCCGCACCACTGTGCTACACTTTCGTGTATCGTTACTTCTATATTAAACCCTTAGGATTATTGCTCTTAAATAATAATAAAAAATTGTGTAATGATTAGTTCATTACCTTAAGGTTGATGAATACACCAGCTGGCATTTCTAATTTAGATAATGCATCTACAGTCTTCTGAGATGGTGATAATACATCGATGAGTCTCTTATGAGTTCTCTGTTCAAACTGTTCTCTTGAATCCTTATACTTGTGAACAGCTCTAAGTATTGTAACTACTTCCTTCTTTGTTGGAAGAGGTACTGGACCACTCACATTTGCTCCTGTCTTCTTAGCAGTTTCGATGATTTTCTTAGCTGACTGATCGATTAACTGATGATCATAAGCTTTCAGTGTAATTCTTATTACCTGATTTGCCATAAAAAAAGTCGCCTCCTTCGCACTTTATTGTTTAAGCACGACAAGCGGTGACTGTACACACTCCCACGCGTATCGAGAAACCGCTATTGGTATATCCCGATTAACCAACGTGTCATTTCTGCATCTTGCAGATGATATTAGGTACAGTGACTTGTCGCCAGATTCTTCGCCGGACTTGCCGGCCTTGACATTCGCTCCACGGAAAACCTACCCTTACGGATAGCAACCTCACGCTTCTACGCTATCAATGTCACAGCAAGTATTAATATACACTACCCCTACTATAAAATCAACCAGAAAAATATTATTTTATTGTATTTTTTTAAGTACAATCATATAATATTTCTCTGGTTTAATTATTATCCATTCTAGTTGTTATTTATCCACAATATGCTTTATTTAATGAATATTTATAAACATTTCTGCTTTATTTACACACACCTTTTACTGGTTTGCAATTCTTTCCGCAAGGTCATTAAGATATACCCATCTGTCCATCTTTTCGTCAAGCTGTTTTTCTTTTTCAGCCTTCTCCTTTGATAAGTCATTAAGTTTTCCGTAATCAGTTGCACACTTAGACATCTCTGCATCTATTCTTTCTATATCTTTTTCCAATGCCGCTATATCATCATCAATAGTTTCGTACTCTTTCTGTTCCTTATAAGTAAACTTAAGACGTTCGCTTCTTGACTTATTATATTCCTTGCTTGTAAGTGTCTTACTGCCAGATACAGCCTTCTGCACACTATCCGTATCGCCACCTAATACTCTTCCTGCTGCCGTGCCTCCTGCTGTTACATCTACACCTGCCACTACACTATTACTGCCTAATGATAAATTACTTTTTGAAACTCCATTTTCTGACGCATTATATATAGAAGAAACACATTTTTCTTTATAGTCTGAATAACCTCCTTCATACTGTGTAAGGTGCCCTCCAGCCTCAAATGCAAATATTCTATCAACCGTCCTGTCAAGAAAATATCTATCGTGAGAAACAGTAATTACAATTCCTGCAAACCCATCAAGATAATCCTCTAATACTTCAAGCGTTTCAATATCCAGGTCATTGGTTGGCTCATCAAGTATGAGTACATTAGGTGCACTCATAAGCACACTTAAAAGATACAGTCTTCTCTTTTCTCCTCCAGACAGCTTTCTTATTGGTGTCCACTGCTGCTTAGGCGGGAACAGGAACTTCTCACACATCTGGCTTGCTGTTGCTTTTCCATCAACCGTCTGCACATACTCGCCTATGCTTCTTACGAACTCAAGCACTGTCTGATTCTCATCAAGAGGCTCATTCTCCTGCATAAAATAGCCTATATGAACTGTATCGCCTATCTCAACACTTCCACTGTCAGGCTGTATCTGTCCTGTTATTATCTTCATAAGTGTAGACTTGCCACAGCCATTGCTTCCAATTATACCTATTCGGTCATCCCTTAAGAAAATGTATGTAAAATCATTAATGTATGTATGTCCATTATAAGCTTTAGTTATATTGTTAAGTTCTATTGTCTTTCTTCCAAGACGTCTGCTTACAGAGCTCATATCCATAAGGCTTTTGTCAAACTTAGCTCTTGCCTGTCTTGAAGCTTCTTTCATATCTTCAAAACGATCTATTCTTGCCTGCTGCTTGGTTGAACGTGCCTGACAGCCTCTCCTTATCCACTCAAGTTCTCTTCTTAATGTGTTCTGTCTTTTAGCCTCTGTAGCTCTTTCCATCTGTTCTCTTTCAGTCTTTAATTCAAGGAATCCTGAATAATTAGAGTCATAACTGTAAAGATCTGCGTGGTCTATCTCAACTATCTTGTTAGTTACATTGTCAAGGAAATACCTGTCGTGCGTTACCATAAGAAGTTCACCCTTAAATGCCTTGATATACCGCTCAAGCCACACAACCATATCATTATCCAGATGATTAGTCGGCTCATCAAGTATAAGTACCTCTGTAGGTTCAACTAACACTTTTGCCAATGCAACCCTCTTTTTCTGTCCACCAGATAGCTTGTCCATATGAGCATCATATACATCTATGCCCAGCTTATTAAGTATTTCCTTCGCCTTTGGCTCATTCGATGAATCTTTGCCACGAAGCACATATGAAAGTACATTTTCATCTTTAATATAATCTGGTGACTGTGCAAGATATGTAACAGTAACTTTTCTTCCTTTTATAATATTACCCTCATCAGGTTCTTCAATGCCGGCAATTATTTTAAGCAGTGTAGACTTTCCAGTTCCATTAACTCCTATAATTCCGATCTTGTCACCCTTATTAATCCCAAGTGTGACATTGTCAAGAAGCACTTTCTCACCAAATGCTTTGCTCACTTTTTCAACATTTAATATATTCACAATAAAAACCTTCCCTTATATATAATGATATATGACAGTTTAATCATCAAGCTTATAGAATTCCTTCATCTTAGCAGCAAGCTCTGGCTTTTCTTTCTCCAGCCTGCTTATATGTTCCTTTCTATGCTGTATCATATGAGCATACGCTTCTGGATTGTTCTCTTTAAATCTCTGTAACACTTCTTTTCTATGTTCCCTTAAATGCTTTAACGCATCCGGATTTAACTTCGCAATCTTAGCCTCAAGCCTTAATCTTCTCTGTTCAATATGCTCCTCTAACTCTTCTGCATTGCTGTTCTGTGCAAGCTCAGATAAGTGCATTTCAACTCTCTCAAGAAGTTCATCTTCATCAAATAAGCCAATTCTACCCCAGGCATTCTTGCTTTCCGCCTTATCAAGAACATTTTCCGCAAACTCAGATGACCCCACATCAATACTGCTTGTAATGTCATCTGTAACCTGTACGGCATATTTATCAAGCCATTCTGCGGCGTCCTTGCCAAACGCCCACTCTATCTCTGCAAGCCTTTCGTTATCCTCAATAAAATCCTCGTGTACAGCAACCTGCTCAGGACTGCCAACAAGCGGATAAGGCCTGTCAACACCGGCATCTCTTAAAGCAAGCGATATTGTTCTTCTTGTGACACCTTCCTCAACAAGACAGCCAGCACCCAACTGCCTTAACTGGTCATTTACATGGTCAACGTGCTCAGTTATATAAAAATGTATTCCTTTACCCTTTAATATTTTATTAAATGATACAAGCCTGTCTGCTGCTGTTATATCTATGCTTCCGATACCGCTCGCATCAACTATTATAATCTTTGTATCATCATTTATGGCATTTTC
Organism: Bacteroides galacturonicus; assembly: GCF_003096855.1. Lineage (NCBI taxonomy): Bacteria > Pseudomonadati > Bacteroidota > Bacteroidia > Bacteroidales > Bacteroidaceae > Bacteroides > Bacteroides galacturonicus. The sequence goes on from NZ_QEOA01000007.1 coordinate 98,143, forward strand.
TATATCCTGCAAAAATGTAGACACATTTGCAAAGAAAAGATTACCACTGAATCTATATAATAATGTGTGTTCTATCTGCAAAGCGTTCTTGTTACGGTTAAGATTATAGAAACCCTCGTGTCCTGGTATACAGCCAAGAAATGATCTTGGAGGAACAACTGCCCTTATTATTACCGCTATAAATGAAAGAATAACACCTATAATAACGCCATATATAGTTCCAAATAATAATACGCCAAACATAGCCGCAAGAAATATAAAGAATTCCACCCTGTTGACTTTTCTAAGTTTATCAGCAAGCTTATATTCAACTATTCCGATAAGTGCAGCAACGACAATTCCTGTAAGAATAGGCACAGGAAGATATTCAAGCACAGGTGTTGCAAAAAGCACGACAACAAGCATTGTAATTGAAGCTGTAACTGACATAAGCTGTGATTTACAGCCAAACTGGTCAGCTATACCTGTTCTTGATACGCTTCCGTTAAGAGGGCAGCTTCCTGATACCGAAGAAGCTATATTGGCTAAAGAATAAGCAAGCACCTCTCTGTTATTATCAACCTTATATCCATATCTGTTGGCATAGTTATTAGTGGCAAGCAGTGTCTGTGCCATAATAACAAGTGCACAGGTAAGTCCAAGTATAATTATATCTGATGTATCTGTCTTTAATAATGTAAAATCGGGTACCATAAGCTTCGGAAATCCCGAATCAACGTGAGGCAGAAGCTTAACCCCTAATCTGTCAATGTGTATAAATGCTGTTGCCATTGCACCAAGCACCATAAGCACAACCGACATTGGAAACCTCGGAATATATTTCTTTGCAACAAGTATAATTACAACTGTTCCAAATCCAAGAACTGCCGATAACACATTAAAATATTGAAGCTGTCCCCATATGTGGATACCCAGTTCAATAAGTTCTCCTGTACCTGCTGAACCACCAAACAGCTTTGGAACCTGCATAAGTATTATTGTAATACCAATTCCACTTATAAAACCTCCCATAACCGGCGTTGATATGTAATTAACTATTCGTCCTGCTTTAATAAGACTGAATATCAAGAGCCATATTGCAACAACAAATGTAATGACCGGCACAAGCTTCATCGCTTCCTCAGAGCCTGAAGTAACGCCAAGTGCCGATAACGTACCGCCTACAAGCACCGCCGGCGTTGCATCTACACCAAATACGAACTGTGGTGATGTTGTTGTAAAAGCATATATAAGCACTGGTATAAGCGAACCATACAGTCCATATGCCGCTGGAAGCCCTGCTATCTGGGCATACCCCATAGATATTGGTATTGACACTAACGCCACAATAATTCCTGCTATAATATCATTCTTTGCTGTTTTAAAAGATATATTTTTCAAATGTGCATTTTCCTTTCCTTATATATTATGCAATTATCAATAGTTACTTTTAACACTAATACCATATAACAATTTATATTTTTTGTCTGTTATATGTTACAGTAAAATGGTATATTTTTCAAGTTACGCAATATATGCACAACTATACATTTAACATATTACATACCGCCGCACATTAATTATATCCTAATCACTGTATTAAATGATTATTATACACTACCATACGTTAATTATATCCTAATCGCTGTACTTTTTGATTGCCCCAACCATACAATCTGTTATATACTTAATATATATGCTTAAACAAGAAAGGACTTAATTACAATATGTTTGTTGCAGATAATTGGAAAGATTATGAAGTTATAGATACATCCTGTGGAGAAAAGCTTGAACGCTGGGGCGATTACATTCTTGTCCGCCCAGACCCACAGGTTATATGGGACACTCCTAAGAACGACAACAGATGGAAACATATGAATGGACATTATCACAGAAGCTCTAAGGGAGGCGGCGAATGGGAATTCTTCGACCTGCCACAAAGCTGGACAATAAAATACGAAAGTCCTTCTGTTGATGTTCCTCTTACATTTAACTTAAAGCCATTCAGCTTTAAGCACACAGGAATATTCCCTGAGCAGGCAGCCAACTGGGACTGGTTCTCTGAAATTATAAAGAAAGCTAAAGATAATGAACCTGACAGACAGATAAAGGTTCTTAACTTGTTTGCCTACACTGGTGGTGCTACTCTTGCCTGTGCAGCCGCTGGTGCTCATGTTACACACGTTGATGCCTCTAAGGGAATAATTGCGTGGGCTAAAGAAAATGCCACATCATCAGGACTTATTGACAAGCCTATCCGCTGGATAGTCGATGACTGTGTTAAATTTGTTGAAAGAGAAATAAGACGTGGCAATCACTACGATGCTATTATTATGGACCCTCCATCATATGGCAGAGGTCCTAAGGGCGAGATATGGAAAATAGAAGAAGCTATACACCCACTTGTTAAGCTGTGTGCAAAGCTTCTTTCTGACAAGCCATTATTCTTCCTTATCAACTCCTACACAACAGGACTTCAGCCAGCAGTTCTTACTTATATGTTAAGCACAGAACTTAAAGATTTTGACGGCTACTGTAGTTCTAATGAAGTCGGACTTCCTGTATCCGCTAACGGACTTGTGCTTCCTTGTGGAGCTTCTGGAAGATGGTGCGGTTCTGAATATTAATTACCAATTAAAATGCTGCCATTTTATGTGGCAGCATTTTATACTATATTTTATTATATTATTTTTCTTGTATTATTTTTTATATATTATTCTTTATGCTCTTTTCCTTCATAATCAGTTCTTCCATAAGTCTGCTATAATCCTCCGCGCCAACCGGAAGCTTAACCTGGATACCATTACATGCTGAATAATAAGCTCCTGCACACAACATCAGGGAATTGATTCCTTCATCTCCTTTCGCCACAAGATATGTATCATTATGTTCTAAGGAAGCTCTGGCAAATCTTTCAAGCAGCTCTGTATATGGCTCTGGTGCCTTTGGAAACTCAATTGTTTCTTTCACATATTGCATATTTTCCCTTGAATTAACCATCTCCGTTTTTATATACTCTTCTACATCCTGATGTCTTGTTATAGTAAGTGTATTATCTTCAAGCAACAGCTTTGCTTTTGTTCCTATTATTTCCAGTCTTTCTTCATGACACGCTTCTCCTGTTGTCAGTACAAATGAAGCCGTCATGCCATTATCATAATCCATAATAATAGTATCTTCATCATCTACTGCAAAATCATTATATTTGCCAAATGGTATAAGTGCAAACATTCTCTGCGGCATACCAAAAAGATACTGGAACATATCAAGAATATGCTGTCCCTGGTTAATAAGTGCGCCGCCGCCTTCACCTGTAAAACTACTTCTCCATGCGCCAGAATGATGATAATATGATGTTCTTAAATATCTTGAATTAATAAGATTCACCCTTCTTAGTTCTCCCAGCTCACCTGCATCAATCATACTCTTAATCTTCATATACTTAGGATATAATCTCTGATGAAACACCATACCATATATTCTTCCACTCTTTTTAGCTGCTTCATTCATAGTAAGTGCTTCTCCTATATCTGATGCTGCCGGCTTATCGCACAAGACATCCTTTCCTAGCGAAAATGCCTGTACCGCAAGCTTAGCATGCGTTTTATGAGGAGTTGCTATAATTACTGCATCAAATAATGTATCTACATCTTCTGCTTTAAACATATCATCTGCACTTCTGAATATTTTCACATATTCACCATCAGTATTTACAAGAGTCTCTCCCCATTCCATAAGTTCATCTCTTCGTATAACTACTGCTGTTAGTTTTATATTGGATACCTCACCTGATACTATCATCTGTACATATTTTTTTCCCATATTTCCAACACCTATAAGAGCTGCTCTTAATATTTTATCTGACATAATATGTAATATTCCTTTCTACTTCTTTAACAAATATTTTCTGAATTCGCAATATATTATTAAGATATTTATTTATTTTTAGCTATACATATCTTTTCAATACAGCTACTTACCTTATTACTTGTCCTTACTGCTTCATCAAGCAATATTGCCGCATACGCATCTGCAAATGCATCTTCCATGCTATATGGTGATTCTGCCTCACCTCTGCTATACTTTGCTGTTCCTATCATAAGACCTGCTATTGCAGTTTCATCTTCTGACAAACCACGCATCCCTAATTCCGGTTCATACAATACATTTTCACCACACATTATTTTCTCTATTTCACGAACGATAGACAAGTTAGGATTAGTATCTTTGGTGTGCGTTGCATTCACATCTGTCACAATCTTTTGATACTGTCCTTCATTTTTATCATCAAGATAATACAGCTCATTGTTAATAAGTTCCCCTCTGACACCCTGCACCTTTATCATATTCTTTCTGATAGGTGAGCGGTACTGCTCAGAGTCAAAATCATACCATGCAACCTTTCCGCTCTCAAACTCAAATACTGCTACACATCTTTTTTTAGGAGCTGTTCTGCCATCTGTAAATTTGTCATATCTCGTAAGTGTCTGAGTTGTCGGAAATTCATATATTTTACCTGACACCGTGTAGTTTTCATCCGGTTTTATACCAAGATATGCTCTTATAAGACTGAAACCGTGATATTCGTGTGCAATGGATATATTCAGACAACTGATATCGCCAAGTACACCACTATTAACAAGATTAATCCGTGCTTTATTATATGGATATTCCCTGTATTGTTCAGCAACAACCTGTTTCTTATCTGTTTTATCATCAGACATATGATATCTGTATAACTTTTTAAGCGAATCCATATCCAATGCTGCTGGTGTCTCAGATAGAACAGTTATTCCTCTATCCATCCATTCTATTGAAACATCACAGATACTTGTTTTATTCACTGCTACAACAGCAAAATCCGGTTTATAACCTACACACTCTTCTATAGAAGTTGTAGTGTGTATACTGAATTCTTCTGCCATCTTATCTGCTTTTTCCTGTGTCCTGCAATACATCGCATCAAGACGTAATATATCCGGCATTGCTTTTGCTATTCTGACATAATAAAGTGAACGCCAGCCTGAGCCTATTATTATAAAATGATACTTACCCATATAAGCTTCATACCTCCTGAAAATAAATAATATCAATTAATTTACAAAACACTTTCTCTTTTCAGTTTTCTACAAACATCTATAATAATACTATGATCCTGTTCATGATTAAAACCAGAGCATGTTATTGTACCTATTACTGTCTGGCAATTCTCAAGTCTTATTGGAAACGCGCCTCCTACCTGTGCATACTCTGATGGTTCTAAAGCCCATTTTTCTTTAATATTCATACCGCAATCCTCAAGCATATAGTGTGCCCATAATGAACTATGTCCAGTATGCATCGCCGTCTTTTTCTTACGCTCAATCATAATATCATTACTTACAGCATTACCATCACTGGAATAATGAAACAATCTTCTTCCGGCTATTGCAATATCTATACATATTTTATTGTCACGTTTTTTCGCTTCTTCTATAAGTGCCATCCCAATTGCAAGTGCTGTTTCTGATGAAAACTCTCTGAATTTCAATTCTTTCTCTTCAGCTTCACATTGTTTCATAAGTTCTTTAGCAGTCATACCTTTTTACCCCTTTAATCTATTATTCTATTTTGTATTTTATCTACCAACTTGTTTTACAGTTGCTTCTTTTTTTGTCTGTTATATTATGACGTATGTGTGAATTGCATAGCAATGTAGCAATCCCGATACAACGGTGAGTGACAAAATTCACTTTTGACACTCACATCATATCATTTATATAGTCTTATAAACATTAAAAAAATATTTAATAATTTTACTTTCACTTATTTATTATGATAAATTTTTTCTAACTTGTTCCTCGTAAATTGACAATAGCACCTGTGTGATTTCCTGTTGAAATACTCTATTAACAACCAACCATATTATATATAAGACCTACTATCGATAAACTGTAGATTTTATAAATGAGTCTGATGCTGTAACAGCAATCCTTTCTTGTATCAAAAATGACAAAATTAAATTTATAGAGTAATCATCGCTTATTAGGATCTATGCCGAAGAAGACATAGTATTTACAAAATAGAATATTATTTGTTTCAATTTTGTTTAAAGATTATTTGTTTTATGACATCGTTTAGTCACCGCTATTAAACTTATTTTGCTATTTTTTCATTTATTTCAGAACAAAAAAAGGGCTTCCGAAAAATCTCGGAAACCCTTAAAATTACTGTATTAAATAACAATTATTCAATGATTGTAGCAACAGCACCAGAACCAACTGTTCTACCACCCTCACGGATAGCGAAACGAAGACCCTGCTCCATAGCTACGTTATGGATAAGTTCAACTGTCATTTCTACGTTATCACCAGGCATGCACATTTCTGTACCAGCTGGAAGTTCGCAAACACCAGTAACATCAGTTGTTCTGAAGTAGAACTGTGGTCTGTAGTTGTTGAAGAATGGAGTATGACGTCCACCTTCGTCCTTTGTTAATACGTAAACCTGAGCTGTAAACTTGTGGTGTGGTGTGATTGAACCTGGCTTACAAAGAACCTGTCCTCTCTGGATCTCATCTCTCTGAACACCTCTAAGAAGAGCACCAATGTTATCACCTGGTTCTGCTTCATCAAGGAGCTTTCTGAACATTTCGATACCAGTTACAACAACCTTACGGATGTCTTCGTGGATACCAACGATTTCAACTTCCTCGTTAACCTTAAGAACACCTCTTTCTACTCTACCAGTAGCAACTGTACCACGACCTGTGATAGAGAAGATATCTTCGATAGGCATAAGGAATGGCTTATCTGTATCTCTCTGTGGATCTGGAACATACTCATCGATTGTGTGCATAAGTTCAAGAATCTTATCACCCCATTCGCTGTTTGGATCTTCAAGAGCCTTAAGAGCTGAACCCTGGATGATTGGTGTATCATCGCCTGGGAAATCATATTCGTTAAGAAGTTCTCTGATTTCCATATCAACTAATTCAAGAAGTTCTGGATCATCAACCATATCACACTTGTTCATGAATACTACTACGTAAGGAACGCCAACCTGACGAGCAAGAAGGATATGCTCTCTTGTCTGAGCCATAACACCATCAGTAGCAGCAACAACGAGGATAGCAGCATCCATCTGAGCAGCACCAGTAATCATGTTCTTTACATAATCAGCATGGCCTGGGCAGTCAACGTGTGCATAGTGTCTCTTCTCTGTTTCGTACTCAACGTGAGCTGTAGAGATTGTGATACCTCTTTCTCTTTCTTCTGGAGCCTTATCAATATTTTCAAATGCAACAGCTTCACCTGTACCAAGTCTCTCATGAAGAGTCTTTGTGATAGCAGCTGTAAGAGTTGTCTTACCGTGATCTACGTGTCCAATTGTACCAATGTTGCAATGTGGTTTTGTTCTTTCAAATTTAGCCTTTGCCATTGTTTAAAATCCTCCTAATTAATTAAATAGAATATTTGTCTGCAAGCAGACTTCTCATAGCTGAAATCTATTATATTATCTTTTAAAGAATATTTCAACTATATTTTGAGTAAAAGCATAGTAAACCAATACTTTTATCTGAATTATACGGCAAATTTACATATTTATTATATACACAAATCTGCCTGATATATACCACTGCGAAATACAGTAACCCGTATTCCGCAGTACATTATATAATCAAGATAATTATTAAGTCATCTGACATCAGCCAGACACTTCTAACTATCATCTATCACTTAATAACTAATTATTTAGCTCTTGAAGCGATAACCTTGTCCTGAACAGACTTTGGAGCCTGCTCATACTTATCGAAGAACATAGAGTAGTTACCACGACCCTGTGTCTTAGAACGAAGGTCTGTAGCATATCCGAACATCTCTGAAAGTGGAACGAAAGCCTTAACCATCTTACCACCACTGATGTCTTCCATACCTTCAATACGTCCTCTACGTGAGTTGATATCACCGATAACATCACCCATATATTCTTCTGGCATTGTAACTTCAACCTTCATAATAGGCTCAAGAAGTGCTGGAGCTGCCTTAGCCATAGCATCCTTAAATGCCATAGAACCAGCAATGTGGAATGCCATTTCTGATGAATCGACTTCATGGTAAGATCCATCATAGATATCTGCTCTAAGTCCGAGAACTGGGAATCCAGCTAAGATACCTGAGTTAGCAGCTTCTCTGATACCATCAGCAACTGAAGGAATGTATTCCTTAGGAATAGCACCACCAACTACTGAAGACTCACAGAAGAGAACTGGAGGTTCATTAATTAATACTGTATTCTTTGTCTCAACATCGAACTTATCAACGTTAGCTTCAAGTGGTGAGAAACGTACTTTACAGTGACCATACTGACCACGTCCACCTGACTGCTTAGCATATTTGCTATCGATATCAACTGGCTTTGTAAAGCATTCTCTGTAAGCAACCTGAGGTGCACCTACATTAGCTTCTACCTTGAATTCACGAAGAAGTCTGTCAACGATGATATCAAGGTGAAGCTCACCCATACCAGCGATGATTGTCTGACCTGTTTCCTGATCTGTATGAGCACGGAATGTAGGATCTTCTTCAGCAAGCTTTGCTAAAGCTTCACCCATCTTACCCTGGTCATTCTTAGTCTTTGGCTCAATAGCAAGTTCGATAACTGGCTCTGGGAATTCCATAGACTCTAAGATAACTGGATGCTGCTCATCACAGATTGTATCACCTGTAACTGTTATCTTAAGACCTACTGCAGCAGCGATATCTCCTGAGTAAACCTTATCTATTTCTTTTCTCTGGTTGGCGTGCATCTGAAGAATACGTCCAACTCTTTCCTTCTTGTTCTTATTAGCATTAAGTACATATGAACCACCGTTTAATGTACCTGAGTAAACTCTGAAGAATGCTAACTTACCAACGAATGGATCTGTCATAATCTTGAATGCAAGAGCTGAGAAAGGTTCATCATCAGATGACTTTCTAGTCACTTCATTACCGTCTTCATCAACACCTGTGATATCTGGGATATCTGTAGGAGCTGGCATATATTCGATAACTGCATCAAGAAGCTTCTGAACACCCTTGTTCTTGTAAGCTGTACCGCAAAGACAAGGAATAGCTGTACCTTCGATAGTACCCTTTCTTAAAGCTGCCTTTAATTCTGGAACTGTAAGCTCTTCATCATTAAAGAACTTCTCCATAAGGTCTTCATCAAGTTCAGCACACTGCTCGATAAGCTTATCGTGGTATTCTTCTGCCTGATCCTTTAAATCAGCTGGAATTTCACCAACTTCAATATCATCACCCTTATCGCCATTGAAGATATAAGCCTTCATTTCAAATAAGTCGATGATACCCTTGAACTCGTCTTCCTTACCGATAGGAATCTGTACAAGTACAGGGTTCTTTCCAAGCTTAGTAATAAGCTGGTTGCATGATCCGAAGAAATCTGCCCCCATCTTATCCATCTTGTTCATAAATGCCATACGTGGTACGTTGTACTTATCAGCCTGACGCCATACGTTCTCTGACTGTGGTTCAACACCGTTCTGTGCATCGAATACACCTACAGCACCATCAAGTACTCTAAGTGAACGCTCAACTTCAACTGTGAAATCAACGTGACCAGGAGTATCAATAATATTGATACGGTACTCTGGCTGTGTCTTATCTGGCTTGCCTTCTTTTTCAGGTGTCCAGTGACATGTTGTAGCAGCTGAAGTGATTGTGATACCTCTTTCCTGCTCCTGGGCCATCCAGTCCATAGTAGCAGTACCTTCATGAGTATCACCAATCTTGTGGTTAACACCAGTATAATAAAGGATACGCTCTGTTAATGTTGTCTTACCAGCATCAATATGAGCCATAATTCCGATATTTCTGGTTCTCTCCAATGGATATTCTCTTCCAGCCATGGATAAAACCTCCTATAATTATTATTAGAATCTGTAATGAGCAAAAGCCTTGTTTGCTTCTGCCATCTTGTGCATATCTTCTTTTCTCTTTACAGATGCACCTGTGTTATTAGCTGCATCAAGAATCTCATTAGCGAGTCTTTCTTCCATAGTCTTCTCGCCTCTTGCTCTTGAGAATGTTGTCATCCAACGAAGAGCTAAAGCCTGTCTTCTATCTGGCTTAACTTCGATAGGTACCTGGTATGTTGCTCCACCGATACGTCTAGCCTTTACTTCGAGAACTGGCATAATATTGTTCATAGCCTCTTCGAATACTTCTAAAGCAGGTCTTTCAGTCTTAGCTGCGACTCTGTCAAATGCTCCGTATACAATCTTCTGTGCTACTCCTCTCTTACCATCAAGCATAATGTTGTTGATAAGCTTAGTAACCACCTTGTTATTGTAAATAGGATCTGCTAATACATCTCTCTTCTGAGTATGTCCTTTACGTGGCACGGTTCTTCCCTCCTTAACATTGTATTGTCGTCATTGTTAGCACTAATGAACGCCTTACAGCTTCATCAGCCTGACACATCACGACGTTTCATTAATTCATCGGTACTCACAAATTAAATTGTGTTCGCGCCGTATATCTTAAACCTGCAACCTTCGGATTAATCTAACTCCGGCACTAATTAATTTAATTGTTCGTAAATTATTGTATGCAATAATCTGCAAATATTCTGACTTACCATGTAAATCAATCACAGACTTATGATGCTTAATTCTTTATGAATTATTTAGCATCCTTAGGTCTCTTAGCACCGTACTTAGAACGTGCCTGTCTTCTCTTTGCTACACCTGCTGTATCAAGTGTACCTCTGATGATATGATATCTTGTACCTGGTAAATCCTTAACTCTACCACCTCTGATAAGAACAACGCTATGTTCCTGAAGATTGTGGCCCTCACCTGGAATATATGAAGTAACTTCGATTCCATTAGAAAGACGTACTCTGGCGATCTTTCTAAGAGCTGAGTTAGGCTTCTTAGGTGTTGCAGTCTTAACAGCTGTACAAACACCTCTCTTCTGTGGTGCAGATACGTCTGTAGCCTTCTTCTGAAGTGAGTTATATCCCTTCTGAAGAGCTGGTGCTGTAGACTTCTTAACTGTTGACTTTCTTCCCTGTCTTACTAACTGGTTAAATGTTGGCATTCCTTTTTCACCTCCCGGAATTAGAATAATGAATGGTTGCACTTAGTATAATCACTAAGAAAAATGCGTGAGCCTGTCATATTAAACTGCTCATTTATATAATCAGCGTACATAAATAAGAACTTGCTTATTCGCACGCTTATTTAGTATATATTTTTAGAATAAATTCGTCAAGAGTTTTTCAAAAATTTATTATTAGAAATATTACTAAAATATCACATTACTATGCTGTCCTTGTTATTGATATTTTATAAAACAAAAAAGAAGCCGCTTTCCTAAGGATAACGGCTTCTATATTTATTATCTTACGCTTCTGTATCTTCTGTTACATCAGCATCATCGCTAACTTCGACATCAGCATCTAATGTATCTACATTTTCTGTAAAATCAAGTGTTTCATCTGAATCCTCAGTAAAGCTTAACACTTCATCATCTGACTCTTCAATCTCATCATAAGCTGCTGCTGTGTCAAGTTCAACATTCTGGTATCTCTTCATACCTGTACCAGCAGGTATAAGCTTACCAATGATAACATTTTCTTTAAGACCGATAAGTGGGTCAACCTTACCATTAATAGCTGCATCAGTAAGAACCTTTGTTGTCTCCTGGAATGAAGCAGCTGAAAGGAATGAATTAGTAGCAAGTGATGCCTTAGTAATACCAAGAATAATTGGTGTACCAGTTGCTTTTCTCTTACCTTCTTCTTCAAGCTTTTCGTTAACCTCTGTGAATTCAAGAGTATCAACCTGTGAACCAGGTAAGAAATCTGAATCACCAGCAGATTCAATAACTATCTTCTTAAGCATCTGTCTAACAATAAGTTCAATATGCTTATCATTAATATCAACACCCTGAATACGATAAACCTTCTGAACTTCACGAAGCATATAATCCTGAACAGCTCTTACACCAAGGATTCTAACGATATCATGTGGATTCTCTGAACCTTCTGTGATTTCTTCACCCTTAACAACAACCTGTCCTTCCTGAACCTTAACCCTTGTATCTCTTGATACAGGATAAGCTTTTGAGTTACCCTCATCATCAGTAATTACAATATCTGTCTTCTTCTCTGTCTTAGAGAAGCTAACAACACCACCGAATTCTGCAAGGACTGCAAGGCTCTTTGGCTTTCTTGCCTCGAAAAGTTCCTCTACTCTAGGAAGACCCTGAGTAATGTTATCACCGGCAACACCACCAGTATGGAAAGTTCTCATAGTAAGCTGTGTACCAGGCTCACCGATAGACTGGGCAGCGATAATACCAACTGCTTCACCAATCTGAACTGCCTGACCTGTTGCAAGGTTAGAACCATAACACTTAGCACATACACCGATATGTGAACGGCAAGTAAGAATAGTTCTTATCTTAACCTGTGTTACACCAGTCTTAATGATAGCTGCAGCTCTCTTAGGAGTTACAAGGTGGTTAGCTGCAACGATAATCTCTCCTGTAGCCGGGTCTTTGATATCTTCTGCAAGATATCTTCCAGTAATACGTTCCTGTAATGGCTCAAGAATATCTTCCTTGGCATCACTTGAATTAGTAGCTCTATCGCTAACAAATGAATAAACATACATACCAGGTATTATCTTACCAACGCTGCAATCAGTCTCTCTTATAATAAGATCCTGAGAAACATCTACAAGACGTCTTGTAAGGTAACCTGAATCGGCTGTTCTAAGGGCTGTATCTGAAAGACCCTTACGAGCACCATGGGCTGAAATGAAGTATTCCAGTACATCAAGACCTTCACGGAAGTTAGACTTGATTGGAAGTTCGATTGTATGACCTGAAGTATCTGCCATAAGACCACGCATACCTGCAAGCTGCTTAATCTGCTGGTTAGAACCACGGGCACCAGAGTCAGCCATCATAAAGATGTTATTATACTTATCAAGACCAGAAAGAAGTGCATCAAGCAATGTCTTATCTGTTTCCTGCCATACTCTGATAACATTCTTATATCTTTCTTCATCAGTTGAACGACCTCTGTTGTAGTTAATGTTAATCTGTTCAACCTTCTTTTCAGCATCAGCTATAAGCTGCTTCTTAACCGGTGGCACTGTCATCTCCGAAATAGAAACTGTCATAGCCGCTCTAGTAGAATACTTGTAACCCATAGCCTTAATATCATCAAGAACTTCAGCAGTTCTTGTTGTACCATGCGTATTGATAACGTGCTGTAAAATATCCTTTAACTGTTTCTTTCCTACATGGAAATCAACTTCTGGAAGAAGTAAATTCTCTTCCTTGCTTCTATCTACATATCCTAAATCCTGAGGAAGTATTTCATTGAAAATAAATCTACCAAGTGTAGACTCTACAACACCTGAAATCTCTTCTCCAGCTGCATTAGTCTTAGTCATCTTAACTTTAATCTTAGAATGAAGTGTTATAATTCCATTCTCATAAGCAAGAAGCGCTTCATTAACACTCTTGAATATCTTACCTTCCCCCTTAACACCAGGTCTTTCCTGTGTAAGGTAGTAGATACCAAGTACCATATCCTGTGAAGGAACAGCAACAGGGCCACCATCAGATGGCTTAAGTAAGTTGTTAGGTGAAAGAAGCATAAATCTACACTCTGCCTGAGCTTCTACAGACAATGGAAGATGTACCGCCATCTGGTCACCATCGAAATCGGCATTGAAAGCTGTACAAACAAGTGGATGAAGCTTAATAGCCTTACCTTCTACAAGGATTGGCTCAAATGCCTGAATACCAAGTCTGTGAAGTGTAGGAGCACGGTTAAGCATAACTGGATGCTCTTTGATAACATCTTCAAGTACATCCCATACTTCTGTCTCAAGATGCTCTACGCTCTTCTTGGCTTTCTTTATGTTCTCAGCAAGACCACGCCTTACTAATTCTCTCATAACAAATGGCTTGAATAACTCAATAGCCATTTCCTTAGGAAGACCACACTGATAAATCTTAAGTTCTGGTCCAACAACGATAACTGAACGTCCTGAGTAGTCAACTCGCTTACCAAGAAGGTTCTGTCTGAAACGTCCCTGCTTACCCTTTAATAAGTCTGATAAAGACTTGAGAGCTCTGTTACCAGGTCCTGTTACAGGACGGCCATTTCTACGTCCGTTATCTATAAGTGCATCAACAGCTTCCTGAAGCATTCTCTTCTCGTTACGAACAATGATTTCTGGTGCTCCAAGATCAATAAGTCTTGCAAGACGGTTATTTCTGTTGATAATTCTTCTATAAAGATCATTAAGGTCAGATGTTGCAAAACGTCCACCCTCTAACTGAACCATAGGTCTTAAATCTGGAGGGATAACTGGAATTTCTGTAAGAATCATCCATTCTGGCTTAGTACCAGCAGCAATGAACGCATCCATAACTTCAATTCTCTTAATAAGTCTTGCAGCCTTCTGTGAAGTAGTAGTAGCAAGCTCTTCCTTGAGCTTAGCTACTTCTTCTTCAAGGTTGACGTTGTGAAGAAGCTCTAAAATAGCCTCAGCACCCATTCCAACTCTGAATGTATTACCATACTGATCATAAAGATCTCTGTACTCAGTTTCTGTAAGAATCTTCTTGAATGGTATATCTGTTTCGCCTGGATCAATTACGATATAAGAAGCGAAGTAAAGTACCTTCTCAAGATTCTTAGGACCTATATCAAGGATAAGGTCCATACGGCTAGGTATTCCCTTGAAATACCAGATATGTGAAACTGGAGCAGCAAGGTGGATATGACCCATACGATCTCTACGTACACTTGCCTTAGTAACCTCAACACCACACTTATCACATACGATGCCTTTATCTTTAATCTTCTTATACTTACCGCAATGACACTCCCAGTCTTTGCTAGGTCCGAATATTCTTTCACAGAACAGACCATCTCTTTCTGGCTTTAAAGTTCTGTAATTGATAGTCTCAGGCTTAGTTACCTCGCCGTGAGACCACTCTAAAATACTCTCAGGAGAAGCAAGCTTTATCTGAATTTTATCAAATTTCATTGATTTATTTGACTTAATCTCTTCTGCCATTATAGTGCTCCCTTCTATTATTCTTCTATATTTCCGTCACCGTAATCATCATAGTCATCATCTAAGCTGTCATAATCGAAATCGTCATCTTCTGTTCCGAGTTCTTCTATGGTTGCCTCACCGTCATCACCCTGCTTTTCTGCGTGATAACCTGCGTTCTTTAATTCATTTTCTTCATCACGGCTACTTCTCTTATAACCACCATCATCAAGAACCTTCTTGAAATCTGTAACTTCATATTCCGAACTTTCAAGAAGCTTAACTTCGTTATTGTCCTGATCAAGAACCCTTACATCAAGAGCAAGTGACTGAAGTTCCTTAAGGAGAACCTTGAATGATTCAGGAATTCCTGGTTCAGGAATGTTCTCACCCTTAATAATAGCTTCATATGTCTTAACTCGACCAACAACATCATCAGATTTAACAGTAAGGATTTCCTGAAGTGTATAAGATGCACCATAAGCTTCAAGAGCCCATACTTCCATTTCTCCGAATCTCTGTCCACCAAACTGGGCTTTACCACCAAGTGGCTGCTGAGTTACAAGTGAGTAAGGACCAGTTGAACGAGCATGGATCTTATCATCAACAAGGTGATGGAGCTTTAAGTAGTGCATGAAACCGATAGTAACCGGACTATCGAAGTATTCACCTGTTCTACCATCGCGAAGTCTTACTTTACCATCTCTTCCGATTGGAACGCCCTTCCATTCAGCTCTGTGAGCTCTGTTATCTGAAAGGAACTGGAATACGTCATCTCTTAAAAGATCCTTGTATTCAGCAGTAAATGTTGTCATATCAGCAGGATATTCTTCACCATTAGCTTCTGCATCTGCCTTTTCGCGTGCAAGCTCTTCATCATCAAATGGATGATTAGCATAAGCATTGGCCATATCAAGTGTATCCATAATATCATTCTCGTTAGCTCCATCAAAGATAGGTGTCGCTACGTTAAAACCTAATACTTTGGCAGCAAGGCTTAAGTGAATTTCAAGCACCTGTCCAATATTCATACGCGAAGGCACACCAAGAGGATTAAGTACAATATCAAGTGGACGGCCATTAGGAAGAAATGGCATATCTTCTACTGGAAGAACTCTTGAAACGACACCCTTGTTACCGTGACGACCAGCCATCTTATCACCTACAGAAATCTTTCTCTTCTGTGCGATATAGATACGGACATTCTTGTTAACACCTGGAGCTAATTCATCTCCATTTTCTCTTGTAAATACCTTAACGCCTACAACGATACCATAAGCACCGTGTGGAACTTTAAGTGATGTATCTCTTACTTCTCTTGCCTTCTCACCAAAGATAGCTCTAAGAAGTCTTTCTTCTGCTGTAAGCTCTGTCTCACCCTTTGGAGTAACCTTACCAACAAGGATATCACCGGCTCTTACCTCAGCACCGATACGGATGATACCATCTTCATCAAGATCCTTAACTGCATCTGAACCTGTAGAAGGTAAATCTCTTGTGATTTCTTCTGGTCCTAACTTAGTATCTCTTGCTTCTGTATCATATTCTTCTATATGAATTGATGTATAAACATCATCTCTTACTAATCTCTCACTAAGAAGTACAGCATCCTCGTAGTTGTAACCTTCCCAAGTCATAAAACCGATAAGAGGGTTCTTACCAAGGGCAATCTCACCATTAGATGTTGAAGGACCATCTGCGATAACATCTCCTGCCTTAACCTCATCACCCTTAAATACGATAGGTCTCTGGTTATAGCAGTTACTCTGGTTACTTCTTGAGAACTTTGTAAGCTTGTACTCGTGAACCTTTCCACTTGTCTCTTTTACAAGAATTCTGTTAGATTCTGATGAAAGTACAACACCATCTTCTTCTGCAACTACACATACACCTGAGTCACATGCTGTCTTATTCTCTATACCTGTACCGATTACTGGTGCTTCTGTCATAAGAAGAGGCACCGCCTGACGCTGCATGTTAGAACCCATAAGGGCACGTGTACAGTCATCATTCTGAAGGAAAGGTATCATAGATGTAGCCACTGAGAACACCATCTTAGGAGATACGTCCATAAGATCAATCATACTCTTATCGAATTCTGATGTTTCTTCTCTGTAACGTCCTGATACTGTATTCTTAACGAAGTATCCATTCTCATCTATCTCTGCATTAGCCTGTGCTACATGGAAATCATCTTCCTCATCTGCTGTGAAGTAATGTACTTCATCTGTAACTCTAGGATTCTTAGGGTCTGTCTTATCGATTATACGATAAGGTGCTTCAACAAATCCGTACTCATTAATTCTTGCATATGAAGCAAGTGAGTTAATAAGACCGATATTAGGACCTTCAGGTGTTTCGATAGGACACATTCTACCATAGTGTGTATAATGTACATCTCGAACCTCGAAACCTGCACGATCTCTCGAAAGACCACCAGGACCAAGTGCTGAAAGACGTCTCTTATGTGTAATCTCAGATAATGGGTTATTCTGATCCATAAACTGAGAAAGCTGTGAACTACCAAAGAATTCCTTGATAGCTGCTGTTACAGGCTTGATATTGATTAATGACTGTGGTGAAATACCGCTTAAGTCCTGAGTTGACATTCTTTCACGAACAACTCTTTCCATTCTTGAAATACCAATTCTGAACTGGTTCTGTAATAATTCACCAACAGCTCTTATTCTTCTGTTACCAAGGTGATCAATATCATCCTTGTATCCAATGCCATACTCAAGGTGCATATTATAATTAATAGATGCAAGAATATCTTCTACTGTAATATGCTTTGGCATAAGGTCTGCTGTATTCTTAGCAATAGCATCCTTGATATCATCAAGTGACTCATTATCAGCTAAAATCTGTGCAAGGACCGGATAATAAACAGCTTCGTTAATTCCTAATTCCTTAGCTTCTTCTGTTGTGATATCTACCCACTTAGTGATATCTACAGCAAGATTAGAAAGAACCTTAACTGTTCTCTTAGTAACCGCACCTTCTGCACCCTTTAATTCAGCAGCAATAAATACCGCTGAAACAGCTGCATTCTGAATCTTCTCAGCTGTTTCTCTTGTAAGCTTATCACCAGCATTAGCAAGAATTTCACCATTGCCATCTACAACGTCTTCTGCAAGAATGTGTCCTGCAATTCTGTTTCTGAATGAAAGCTTCTTATTAAATTTATAACGGCCTACTCTTGCAAGGTCATATCTTCTAGGATCAAAGAACATACCAGAAATAAGTGCTTCTGCACTCTCTACTGATAATGGTTCTCCTGGTCTTAACTTCTTATAAAGTTCAAGTACACCTTCCTGATAGTTAGTAGATGTATCCTTCTCCATTGTTGCAAGAAGCTTAGGCTCTTCACCAAATATGTCAAGAATCTCTGCGTTAGTACCAAAACCAAGTGCTCTTATAAGAACTGTAATAGGTACTTTCTTATTACGATCAACCTTAACATAGAATACATCGTTAGCATCTGTTTCATACTCTAACCACGCACCTCTGTTAGGAATTACTGTTGAACTGTAGAGGAATATCTTTCCATACTTATCCTTCTGTATATCATAATAAATACCAGGTGAACGTACCAGCTGGCTGACAATAACTCGTTCTGCACCATTAATCACAAATGTACCGGTCTTAGTCATTAAAGGAAGGTCACCCATAAAGATTTCATGTTCGCTTATATCTTCGCTCTCTTTATTATGAAGTCTTACACGTACCTTAAGTGGAGCTGCATATGTAGCATCCCTTTCCTTGCACTCTTCTATAGAGTACTTTCTCTCTTCCTCACATAATGCAAAATCAACGAATTCAAGACTGAGCCTTCCGTTATAATCTGCAATTGGAGAGATGTCGCTAAAGACTTCCTTTAAGCCTTCATTTAAAAACCACTGGTAAGAATCTTTTTGTACTTCAATAAGGTTAGGCATCTCAAGAACTTCTTTCTGTCTTGAGTAACTCATACGCATCGATTTGCCTGACTTTACTGGACGTATTCTGTTTTTCTCCATTGACGTTTCACCCCTTAGTTTTCTTTACTTTACATTAATTTATTACATTATCGATATGCGTGCAAATACTATGCACACCATACCATAATAGTGCATTATTCATAGTAACAAAAAAAGTTCCAGCTGTCAATACAACAACTGGAACTTTTTCATATTTTATATAATATACCAAATATGCTTCAAAAAATCAAGTGATTATTCAGCATACCGCAATATATTAAAAATTCTGTTCATATATGCTATGCCATACGGCATATATATGTCAAGCAAGTATCAAACTGACAATCTGAATTACTTAAGAGTAACCTTAGCACCTTCAGCTTCAAGCTTCTTCTGGATTTCTTCAGCTTCTTCCTTAGAAGCACCTTCCTTAACAACCTTAGGAGCGCCATCAACAACTTCCTTAGCTTCCTTTAATCCAAGACCTGTGATTTCACGAACAACCTTGATAACCTTAACCTTGTTAGCACCAGCTTCTGTAAGTTCTACGTCAAATTCTGTCTTTTCTTCAGCTGCTGCACCTGCTGCTGCACCTGCTGCTACAACAACACCTGCTGCTGCAGAAACACCAAATTCTTCTTCACATGCTTTAACTAAATCATTTAATTCTAATACTGATAAACCTTTAATAACTTCGATAATTTCCTGAGTAGTCATTATTATAATCTCCTTTTTAATAGTCTTTTAATTAAGTTTCGTGGCAGGCTGACATAGTCACACCTGTCCGTCAATAATCATACTGATTATGCCGCGTAATTATGCAACCTCTTCGTTCTTCTCAGCAATCTGCTTAATAACACGAGCAAAGTTTGTAATAGGTGACTGGATGCTTCCAAGGAACTTAGCAAGAAGTTCATCTCTTGAAGGAATGTTAGCAATAGCTGCGATTCCAGTAGCATCATAGTAAGTACCTTCAACAACACCACACTTAAGTTCAAGCGCATCTGCTGTCTTAGCAAAGTTAGCTAAAACTCTTGCTGGAGCTGTAGCATCTTCCTTGCAGATTGCAATAGCGTTAGGTCCTTCAAGAACTTCTGCCATTGGCTCGAACTCTGTACCTGCAATTGCTCTCTTTACTAAAGTATTCTTATAAACCTTGTAAACGACACCAGCTTCTCTTAACTGCTTACGAAGCTGTGTATCCTGCTCAACAGTTAAGCCACGGTAGTCAACTACCACAACGCCCTGAGCGCCTTCTAAGCTTGCTTTGATTTCGTCTACGATAGGCTGCTTAAGTTCTACTTTTGCCATGAATATTTACCTCCTGTTAGATTATATCTGTCGCCAGATAATATTCTGCCCAGACGTACATGTATCAGGCTCATTCAACAACAACCATAACACTTTAAGTATTATGCTTCATTGCTCTAACAAAAAAGTCCTTCTATCTATAAGACAGAAGGACTGAATAAACTGATAATCAATGCTTTACGCATTAAGTCTGTCCTCGGTAGGCGTATTACCTTTAACCCTTTCGGGACCTGCTGTCTTAGGCAAAATGTGAAATCACTTTCACTTTAATTATATTATGAAACCATCGCATCAATCTGATACAGATTATAAATCTATATCCAAATCAACCAGATAGTAACACAAACATTGATAGTATACTATCATAATATATTGGTTGTCAACCGTTATTCACAAAGAATATATTAATTCTTCGTAATATTGCGTTGTATAACCCAAATCCTGCAATAAGCTAATCCATTCATCAGCTTACATATGATTAATTAATTATAATTAACCAACGTACTTAGCTGTGCTAACCTTTACACCAGGACCCATAGTAGCTGTAAGAACAACACTCTTTAAATACTGTCCCTTAAGTGAAGTTGGTTTAGCCTTAACGATTGCATCCATAATAGCCTGGAAGTTGTCTGATAACTGCTCCTCTGTGAATGAAGCCTTACCAATTGGCACATGAATGATATTTGTCTTATCAAGTCTGTATTCGATCTTACCAGCCTTGATATCATTAACAGCTTTTGTTACATCCATTGTAACTGTACCAGCCTTAGGGTTTGGCATTAAGCCCTTAGGTCCGAGTACACGTCCTAAACGACCAACAACGCCCATCATATCAGGTGTAGCAACTACTACATCAAAATCAAACCAGTTATCATTCTGGATCTTAGGAATTAATTCCTCGCCACCAACGAAATCTGCTCCTGCTGCTTCAGCTTCTTCAGCCTTAGCACCCTTAGCAAATACTAATACCTTTACAGTCTTACCTGTTCCGTGTGGAAGAACAACAGCTCCTCTGATCTGCTGCTCAGCGTGACGTCCATCACAACCTGTTCTGATATGAGCTTCAATTGTCTCGTCGAACTTTGCAACTGCACTCTTCTTAACTAAAGAAACAGCTTCAGTTGCTTCATATAATGTCTGGCGGTCAATATTCTTGGCTGCCTCAACGTATTTCTTTCCTCTTTTCATTATATAAACCTCCTAGTGGTATTATCGGAAGGATTTCATCTTTCCTCCCACATATTGAACAATCCCGAGATTAATTCTCAGCCACATGTTCTTCTATGAAAATCAACAAATTATAAAATAAAATCTTGTCTAAATGTCTTTAAAGACCTTTAGCAATCTTTATTCAAAGCCTCGTTATAGAATTAGTCTTCTACAACAATACCCATACTCTTAGCAGTACCTTCGATCATTGAAGTAGCTGCTTCGATTGTAGCTGCATTTAAGTCTGGCATCTTAAGTTCAGCAATCTTCTGAACTTCTGCTCTCTTAATTGTAGCAACCTTATTCTTGTTAGGCACGCCTGAACCTGACTTAATATTGCAAGCCTTCTTAAGAAGAACTGCAGCAGGTGGAGTCTTTGTGATGAAGCTGAAACTTCTATCAGCATAAACTGTGATTACTACAGGGATAATTAAGTCGCCCTGATCTGCTGTCTTTGCATTAAACTGCTTTGTAAATTCTACAATGTTAACACCATGCTGACCAAGTGCTGGACCAACTGGTGGAGCTGGTGTAGCCTTGCCGGCAGGAATCTGTAATTTAATATAACCTGTTACTTTCTTTGCCATTGTGGCACCTCCTAAATATAATGTGGTTTATGGCGGCTTTAAAGCCTCCCACTTCTTGTAAGACCTAAATCTTACAGTAATTTCACGTCTGTGAAATCAATCTCGACCGGTGTTTCACGACCGAACATCTCAACATTAATTGTAACACACTGCTTGCCTTCATTAATGCTGACAATTTCTCCTACTGTATCCTCCCAGGCACCTGAAAGAATCTTGATTTGATCGCCTACCTTACCAGCAAACTCAACTACTGGCTTAGCTTCTTCATCATCAGAGCTGATTCCGAATGATCTTATCTCAGCTGGAGATAATGGTACTGGTTTAGATCCAGGACCAACAAACCCTGTTACGCCCCTAGTGTTTCTGACAACATACCAGCTGTCGTCATTCATCACCATCTTTACAAAGACATATCCAGGAAACGTCTTCCTCTGAACCGTCTTCTTCTTGCCGTCCTTAACTTCCACTACTGTTTCAAGCGGAACAAGAACTTCAAAAATCTGGTCCTGAAGATTTCTGTTTTCAACAGTTTTCTCGATATTAGCCTTAACCTTATTCTCATATCCTGAATAAGTATGGGCAACATACCATTTTGCTTCGTCCATCTGATCACCTTTTCCTTACTTTACAATGAATTCAATTCCAAAGCGAACAATCAAGTCCACAACTGAAATAATTACACCTAATAATACGGATACAACCAATACAGCGATGGTTTCCTTTGTAAGTGACTTCTGGTCTGGCCAAATAATCTTAGAGAACTCTGCCTTTAAGCCCTTGAACCAGCTCTTTTTCTGTTTTTTTGTCTTAACAGCTTCACTCATCTTAATACCTCACTGATACCAATTACTTTGTTTCCTTGTGTAATGTGTGTGACTTACAGAACTTGCAATATTTCTTTGTTTCCATTCTGTCCGGATGAGCTTTCTTTTCCTTAGTCATGTTGTAATTGCGCTGTTTACACTCAGTACATGCCAATGTTATCTTTACTCGCACAACTTCCACCTCCAATTATTTATTTTGCAGGTGTTATTAACACCAATTGGTTTTTCTTTAATACCTGAACTGTTGGGTAAGTTTCGGGCATAAAAAAAAGACCGCTTCCATAGCCAGCCTAATATAACATATTTTTTGATATTTCGTCAACCAGATTTTTATAATTTATACATTATTTATATAAATATTTTCAAAAAACCTTAAACATTCTACTATATGTATATTGCAAAATCAAGCCATTCCTTATAAAATATAATAAAGTTTATGGATATAGCAAATGGAGTTACTGTATCTGCAACTGATGACAGTTAAAGTTATATATTTATGTGTTTTATATGTAATTATAGTAATATATTAAATATTTTGTGACGATACACATTATACCAATTATACATACAGACAGGGAGGTGACTGTTATGATTAGTAGTGTATACAGCTATTATTTATCCCAGTACGGGAACAAATCTAATTCCAAGTATGACTCACATACAAGAACTCAGCTTAAGAACACATATAGCAAGGTTGTTAAGATTAACAGCCAGACTCCTGTGTACAAATTAGACTTATCAACTGCTGCCCAGAAATACGCCATTGATTTAAAAGAACATGCAAGAGCGTTAGAGAATATTACTGAGGATTTATCTGACGGTGCTGATGGTACAATGACATTTAAGAAGTCTGCTGTATCAAGCAATGCTTCTGCCGTCAATGCCAGTTACATTACCGACTTTGGTGCAGCATCAGATGATGAAAGCTTTGATATAAATGTTAAACAGTTAGCCTGTTCACAGCTTAATACAGGTAACTACCTACAGCCACGTTCAAAGCATATAAAACCTGGCGAATATTCTTTTGATTTATCAATCAATGATGTTATATATGAGTTCCAGTTTAAAGTGGACAACTCCGAGACAACTAATAATATACAGAACAAGATTGCAAGACTTATCAACCGCTCCAACATCGGACTTACAGCTAATATCAAGGAAGATAGTCTAGGCAATACAGCTATTAATATTGAATCAGAATCAACCGGCATTAATGGAACAACTCCTGTTATATTCTCCATAAAGTCAGATGATGCTAACAACCAGCTGCTCATTGATACTCTTGGACTTGACAGGGTTACACAATATCCATCCAACGCCATATTTGATGTTGATGGTGATGAACGCTCATCTATGAGCAATTCAATAACAATCAACAAAGCCTATGATGTCAAATTATCAAAGGTAACCGAAGAACCTGTAACAATAAGCCTCAAGGCAGATGCAGACTCTATTGTGGAAAGTCTTAACGAACTTGTAGCTGGTTACAACAACCTTATCTCTGTTACTAATGATGAGAATAATAATCATTTTCAGGGAACAGAAAAGCTCCAGAATGAAATCGCATCAATTGCACGCTCATACAAGAAGCAGCTTGCAGACAGCGGACTTTCGCTTAATAAAGACGGAACTATAAGTGCTGACAAGGAAGTTATTATTAATGCTGATAATAAAGACGCCTTAAGCCACATTTATGAAAGTCTTAACTCATTTAAGAATTCAATTAAAGAAAAAGCTGAGGATATTGCACTCAACCCTATGGACTATGTCAACAATAAGATTATTGCATACAAGAATCCATTAAGGTCATTCCCTGATCCTTATAACCTTTCGGCTTATACCGGAATGATGTTTAACGGATATATTTAGACTTATAAGACAAGATGTGTTTACAGCAACCGTGTTTGACAAAAATTGTTATAGGACAAAATGTGTTGATAGAAACCATATCTGGAAGAGCATATAAATAACCCCTGTTATAGAAGAAAACAACAATTCATTATCTGCTGTTTTCTTCTATAACAGGGGTTTTATCTTTTATTAAATTACATATATTATATATCAGGGCGTATTGAACTGGATTAATCTATCAATACATAATCCATCATTATATTCTATTACTTGCAGACAGCCTCAGCACAGTCCTTAAACTGTGCAATGAATGCTCTTACCTTTACAAGAGCATCAGCCTTAGCTGAATCATCACTTAACTTTAATGCAGCTGATAACTCTTTAACAGCATTATTACCATCAGCCTCATCTACTGCCGGCTGCACACCTGCTGTTAAATCTCTTGTTGCATTATACATCTCAAGAGCTACATTAACTCCGTCAACAGTCATTCTAAGATACTCATCTGTATCATCCTTCTTGTCGCCTTTAAGTTCTGGAACAACTGTATCTATACAGTGAAGTACATTTGTGCAATATCCTTTTGCTTCATTTAATACTTCTAACTGTTCTTTCTTCATATCCTCCATGACATTACCTCTCATCCTTAATTAGTCTAATAAATATATCGGCACTCACCGCATTTACTTAACACCTTACTTTTCATTAGCAATAAGTGTTTCTATTGAATTCTGGTCAATATCTCCATTATCCATTCTTGGAAGTGGTGCTTTGCTTATGATTGTCTTCTGGATTTCCCAACGGTAACCCTTCTTTTCGTTATATTTATTAATAAGCCTTACAAATCTTTCTTCTCTTACATCTTTATCTATTGGCACGATAATTGCTGTAAGCTTGTCATCATATAAAGTAACATAGCTTTCTGCAACTCCGTCCAGTGCACTAATCTGCCTTATTGTAACTGTCCTGCTTATCTTCTCTCCTGTTGGAAGAAGAATAATCTCAGGGTTACGTTTTAAAAGTACAAGACGGCCTTTATCATTAATTCTTCCTATATCACCTGTATGATATACTCCGTCCCTGATGACACGCTTAGTATATGCCTCATCTTTATCGTAACCTTTCATAACGCAGTCACCACTTACCACAATCTCACCATCAGCTTCAATTGCAACCTTAGAACTAGCAAATATCTTGTAAGTGCCATCCATAGTATCATTAATTCCAATACACCCTGACACCTCTGTCATTCCAAATACATTGTATACCTTCAAATCCCTATCCTTTAACGCCTCAAATAATCTGAACGGACAGCTTGCACCTCCTATAATTATAGTCTTAAGATTTTCATTAAGTGCTTTTATTCTCTTCAGATATTCAATCATAGATGGTGTTCCAGGCAGGATTGTAGGATTGTAATAATAAGTATCTGCATCTATATGTCTTAAGCCTCTTCCAATACATACACACGCACCATTATGAATTGGCCATATAAGACTGTATATATATCCAAATATATGATGAAGTGCAATCTGTGCAAGCACCTTATCCTCTGGTGCACACATACAACATTCATTAACTGCACTTACTGTATTAAGTATATTGGAAACCGTAAGCACAACCGCCTTGTCACACTCCTGTGGAACGGCTGTAAGCATAAGAATATTGCCCTCTTTTACATTTTCCTCATTATATATAAGGCCATCCACCTCATCCTTCTCCGCATCAGTTATTATAATCGCCTCATTGTCTGCAAGTATATACTGGTTAGTAGATGATAAAATGTAATCAACACCCACCTTCTTTAATATATCATTTCTTGTATTCTGGGGAAGGAAAAAATCAACAAGCATAACGTCCTTACCAGCAAGGATTGTTCCAAACATATTAACTATCCATCTGTAT
Source organism: Bacteroides galacturonicus (assembly GCF_003096855.1). Classification (NCBI taxonomy): domain Bacteria; kingdom Pseudomonadati; phylum Bacteroidota; class Bacteroidia; order Bacteroidales; family Bacteroidaceae; genus Bacteroides; species Bacteroides galacturonicus. Next base: position 124,844 of record NZ_QEOA01000007.1, read on the forward strand.
GAAGCTGGTCCATATATTGCAATCCTGCTGCCCTCAAACCTCATAAGATGAAGTGCTTTCTTATATGAGTCCTCAAAAAGCTTCTGATAAGTAACCGTCATCGTGTCATATATAATCGCCTCTTTATCCGGATACTTCTCAGCATTGTATTTTAACATCTTATAAAATGAATTAATCTTATCCATATAATTTCTCCAATCGCATAATATTGGTGTCACATTGATATTATACTCTTTAGGTGACATAAGCCGCAAGCACAAACAATGCACATATGCAAAAATGTATATCTAATTTCTTAATATACTATCAATTCTGTCTTTCACCTTAAAGTTATCTTTAACCTTTTTATAGCCATTATCCGCAATCCATAATCTTTCATCTTCATTATCAAGATAATACTGTACTTTCGCTATAAGGTCTTTAATATCCTCATATACCACAAGATCCTTGCCCGGCGTAAAATATTCCATTATCTCTGCCTGGTAGTTAGTTATAAGAAATCCCTTGCAGGCAAGTACGTCAAGCACACGCAGTGGAATTCCTGACTGTATTATCTTAAGCGATATATTAAGGTTAATCTTTGCATTATAAAATGCTTTAGGCATCTGGGAATAATAATCAATATATCCCATATTATTGACATTATTTAATCTTTCATCCACATCTGTAGAATATAGATTAACATTACACCTGTTCTGCAAAAGTGCAAGTGCCATAAACCTCTCCCTGCTTGTGACCTCTGTTGCCAGTGCATATGTAACCTCCGGCTTAATAACCGAATAACTGCCATTGGATACATTGGCAAAATTCTCATTAATATGCTTCATTATATTATCATTAATGCAGTCATCTATAATATATCCTCCATACAGCTTTTGCTGTGTTTCAACAATACCTTCAAGATAACCTTTCGTGTATACATCCTGATAATTACTTATATAAGAATAGTCCGATTTATACAATTTTCCAACAAATGCAACATCACACGCATAATTATCATCTTTAGCTAAAGCCGGCCGAAATGTATCTACATCAGCCGCCAGCGGCAAATGCTTCGCCCCTGATACTCCATTTTCCATATAATGCTGTGCCTGTATTCTGTCAAAGAAATAAATTGTATTACACTTATTCTTTAATACCTCTGTCCTTCTTATATTGATAGGGCAGTCATACACCCACGAAATATAAGGAAGCTTTAATCTATTACATAAGTCCGAGATAACCGGCGAGAAATTAACTGAAAACACACAGTCGTATACATTCTTGGACACCGCTATATATCTGTCAAGACTACTCTCAAGTTCACTGTCATTATCCCAGTCTTTCATCGTGTAATAAAATGTATCATATTCTATATTAAGTTCCTTTAATGCCGCCTCTATGCCCTTCTGCATAAATGCATCCCATTGAAAAAATAGTACTTTCACAGCACATCTCCTCTGCCGATATAATAATTACCTGAATTATAATATATTACACCACTTATTAGCAATCAATAACAGACTTATGTCCGAAATATTCAAAACCATTCCTACTGATATATGCTGTTATAATGAGCACTAAAGTGCTCATCTTAAAAGTTCCTTACGGAACTTTATATGCGCTGAATAGCTGCGCAAAATTTATGGTATAATGAGCACTAATGTGCTCATCTTAAAAGTTCCTTACGAAACTTTATATTCGCTGAAAAACTGCACAAAATTTATGATATAATATCAGAGATAAAAAAAATAATACGAGGAACACTATGAGAATTCTTGAATTTGAGAACCACCACTTTGGTGTTGAAGATATTAAAGAAGCCCTTACTGAGATGGGGCATGAATTAACAGTTGTATCAACTCCACTTTTTCTGGAAAGAGCAAGCGAAGAGTTTGATAAGCTTTTTGAAGAACAGATTACAGGACAGCACTACGATGCCGTATTCAGCTTTAATTACAGTGCCGCCGTATCTACTAACTGCAACCGCCACAACATTCCATACATATCATGGATATACGACAGCCCGCTTCTTACACTGTATTCATACACTATAACCAACCCCTGCAATTACATATTCTTATTCGACAGTGAACAATATCTACAGCTTAAGAATGGGGGAATAAATACAGTATATTATATGCCTCTTGCTGTCAACACTGCACGTCTTGACCGTATGCCAATGAACACCAGGGTTCATCAGGTATTTGACAGTGATGTATCATTTGTCGGCTCTATGTACAACGAAAAAGGCAATTTCTATGAAAGACTAGAGAATATATCTCCATATGTTAAGGGCTACCTCGATGCTGTAATAAATGCGCAACAGCATATATATGGTGCTAATTTCCTTGAAGATGTACTTTCTCCTGACATAATTAAAGCCATACAGGAAATAACACCTTACACACCTAATAAAGATGGCATTGAAACTCCTTCTTATGTATATGCGAATTATTTTCTTGCAAGAAAGGTCACACAGAATGAACGCTTTGAGATATTAAAGGCTGTATCTGACCATTTTACAACCAAACTTTATACACACAACCCAACTCCAGAGCTTCCTGATGTGATTAACAAAGGACCTATTGATTTCTACGACAATATGCCTTATGTATTCAAATGCAGCAAAATCAACCTGAATATCACTCTGAGAAGCATTAAATCAGGTATTCCGCTCCGCTGTATGGATATTATGGGTGCCGGTGGATTTCTGCTCACTAATTATCAGGCAGATTTCCTTGAATACTTCACACCTGATAAGGACTTTGTATATTATGAATCAATTGATGACCTTATCAGAAAATGTGATTACTACATAAAGCACGAAGATGAACGTAAGGCTATCGCGCTAAATGGTTACAATAAAGTTAAAGAATTCCACAATTATAAGGTCAGGTTAAATGATATATTCAAAATTGCTGGGTTGATTTAATATCATAATTGTAATTTATAAGCCTCTTAAGATACTCTCTGCCCTATTATCCCAAATATGTTCTTTAGAGGCTTTTATATATGCGTTCTGTGCTATACTCTCTCTTAAGCTGTCATTTGCAAGTAATTCTCTTACTACATCTGGCAGCTTTTCAAGATGTTCAAGATTAAACGTAACAATATCCTCATAATTGTTAAATTCTCTATCCAGATATTCTGTTCTCTCACTTAAGCATACCGCACCAGACAGGCATATATTAGCTATTCTTTCCGTCATTCCTGCCTTATGCCAGGTCATCACATTAAGTCCTATCTTAGATCTGCCCCATATTTCAAGGGACTCATCTACATTTACAGCATCATGCTTTATGAGATTATCTTTGCCAAGTCCCGAATATCTGTCCCAGGTATCTCCAAATACATCAATCTTAATACCTGCTGCCAAAAGTGTCTCAAGCACCTTCGTCCTATAGTAATTAACTATATTGCGGCATACATCCTGCAAAGAATCAAGCAGTGAAAGAAACTTTTGCTCATCAATATTAAAATCTTTGTATACAAGAAGTTCTTTAAGACCCTGTTCAAATGTTATATTAGGATGTGCTTTCATATATTCATAATATTCCCTCTGAAACTCATCTTTAATAACACTCTCATCTACATAATTGCACGCCCCGATAAACACTATATCAAATGGTCTGTCTTTGTTCGCCGCCCATCCAGCATCTTCTCCTGCCGGCGGAAGCTGCAAAGCATTGACCGCGCCAAAATGCTCCTCTATAAATTCAGCATAATATCTATCCTGACACAAAAGATAATATTTATCATCTATTCCTTCAAACAGATTTCCAAAATACATTGGATTATCAAACCAGAAAATGTACTTAGGACATTTCATCTTTCTAAAATAGTCTTTAAATAACACAATAGACTGAAAACCTATAAAACCCTTTAATGAATTATCCTCAATATCAGATAGATTTACAGTCATTCCATAACTTCCATCAGATGTTATTACAGCCTGTCCTTTTTTGATAAGAGACCTGGTTATATCACCTGCAAATCTTCTTAATACTCCATGGCACGTATTATCGCCCATAATTACATAAAATGGTGCTGTATTAATCTTAATCTTTGCAAACAGCTCATCATTATTAAGTATTTCCAATAACTGTCCGTTGTATAAATCTGCACACCCTTTACTGTCAGCATATGCCTTCATTGCATATATTGCATTTTCAAGCAGTCCTTTGTGTGTCAATTCTTTCATATAAAGCTTTAAAACATAAGCATATGTAAGGAATTGGGCAGCTGTCTGTTCATCTGATATGCCTGTCACATTATACGCTTCCTGTACGTCTGATGAACCCGCTGCATTATCTGCTTCCTGTATGTCTGATGAGCCTGCTTCCTGTGAAAATAAGTTCTCTTCGCTTGAACACAGCACGCCATATATTCCATTGTAATTATACTTTTCTGCATAATATGCCACTCTTACCGCAAGCTCATAATCTATGCCAGCCGTTAATTCTTCATTATAACAGCCTGTATACACGAGTATGCTTTTCTTAATGACCACACCATATACATTCATTTTAAAATAATCAATTATGTTATTAAAATCTATTTCTCCGTCTTGCACATTTTCTCCAAATATAGCCATACCATAATCCAGCAGGAAATCATTTTCCGTAATTATCTGTCTTATCTCTTCCTCACTTGTTACATTTTCATCAGCCAGTATCACATAATCTGCCTCTTCTGCCCCAATCATAAGATTTCTTTTAGCCGGACTTTTAAAATCCTCTCTATTAAAATCAAACCCTTTAATTATATCATTGTGATAACTGCTGTTTTCCATATTATCCATCTCACTTTCTTATCTTTCCTATAAGAATTCTTATATTTATGTATATAACTTCGCCAGCTGCTTTACGCTTTCTTACTGGCAACACGTCTTTGTTTATGATAAAATATAATTCTCAATTACTTATATAGTATATATGCAAAGGAGAATTATGAACATACTTTTTTATAGATATGGAAGTATATGCGAACCCGACATTATCGCTTCCTTTAAACACCTAGGTTTCAATATAACAGAAGATACAAGAGAAGTATACAACAAACAGCTTCTTCCATCAGACTGCATTAAGGGGCTTAACGAGCTTTTAAAGCAGGACACTTATTCTTTTATATTCTCAATTAACTTTTTTCCTTCAGTATCTGATGTATGTAATATATGGGGTATTCCGTATCTGTGCCTTATCGTGGACAGCCCTGTACTTGAATTATTCTCAACTTCATTAGCTAATCCCTGCAATAAGGTATTCTTATTCGACAGACAGTTGTACAACGATTTCCACCACATCAACCCTGACGGAATATTTCATATTCCACTTGCTACCAACGTCCGTGACAATTACGCTACTGCAACTATGGCAAGTGCTGCTGACAGAGCCAGATTTTCATCAGATATATCATTTATCGGCTCTTTATATTCAGAGAAATGTCTATATAACCAAATTACTCTTCCTGAAAAAATGCGTGGCTATGTAGACGGACTTATTGAAGCGCAGCTACTTGTATATGGATATAACTTCATCGAGGAATGTGTAACCCCTGAACTAATAGAAGCATTTTGCAAAGTCAGACCTGAGCTTATCAACTTTCCTGACAGTATGAAGGTTGATACAAAAGCTGTAATTGCACAGCACATTATAAGTGTAAAGGTGGCTGAACAGGAGCGGCTTCGTTACCTGAAAGCTTTATCTGAACATTTCAACGTAGACTTGTATACAGGCAGTGATACATACTCAATGCCACTAATTCATAATCGTGGTTTTGCTAAGACAAACACAGAAATGCCTATTATATTCCACCAAAGTAAAATCAACCTTAACTTAACAGCCAAATCAATACGAAGTGGTCTGTCTCTTCGCATATTTGACGTACTTGGCTGTGAAGGTTTTCTTATAACTAACTATCAGGCAGAACTGCCAGAACATTTTAATATAGGTGAAGATCTGGAAGCATATACAAGTCTTGATGACTTAATGGGAAAATGTGAATACTACCTTTCACACGATAAAGACCGGCAGGAAATTGCTCACAATGGTTTTGAAAAGGTTAAAAAGTACCATACATATGATATCAGGCTTACTCAGATGCTGGAGATTGCGTTTGGGCTTAAATAATACGCTGCATTATAAAACATATTATATAAAAATTCTAATGGGAGATTTAATTATGAATATTGCAACTGCACTAAACAGAAAATACCTCGAATACACAGTCGTTATGCTATGTTCATTATGTGAAAATAACAATGAACATATTGATGCCTATCTTCTACATAGTGAACTTACACCACAAGATATTGACCTTATTAAAAATTCTCTATCAAAATATAATATTACAATAATTTCAGTTGAAATAAACAAATCTGATTTTGATGACAGACTTCCAAGAAATACACAATGGAGCATTGAAACTTATTATAGACTTATGTTAATGGATATACTCCCTGAAAGCGTAGACCGACTAATGTATCTTGATGTCGATTTAATAATAAATGGCTCTATAGAAGAACTTTACCACGTTGATTTTGCTGGTGATGACGTCATTGCCGCCGATGATAGTAATGGAAAACGTACATTAGATACATTTGGTTCAAAACAAATTGAAATGTTCCGTGATATGCTTGCCCAAGGTTTTCGCTATTTTAACGCAGGCGTTATGCTTTTTAACGTTGCTCAAATCCGAAAAACACATAATTTCAATACTTATATGGCTGCTGTAAAAGAATGGAACTATGAAATGGAGGCTCCTGATCAGGATATACTCAACTATGTACATGGATATAAAGCTGGATATGTTGATTACAAAGAATTTAATCTTTTTGCAAGGATTGCCCACAATCAAAAATATTCATATAACGATGTTAAAAATTCTGTTAAAATTATTCATTTTGCAGGTGACAAGCCTTGGAATAATACTAACTGTCATTATGATATTGAACAATTATGGTGGGATTACGCTAAAAAGACACCTTTCTATCATTCTCTTCTTGAACAGCTTCAACAAAATCTTATGTCAGATAACACTTTAGAAGCAATTTTTGACAATCTTATTAAAGAAAATGGAGAGCTCAAAGACAAAGTATCATCTCTGCTCTCCATTAATGAAAAACTTATAACTATGGTAAAATAAATATATTTATTATTAATTTAGCAATAATAACAGCGGGAACATATCTTCCCGCTGTCTTAATTGTCATAGAGTATTACAATCCATTTCAGTTCTACTACTATTGCCGATTTATTAACATTATTCCTTGGGACGAAGACCATTGCTGCAATCCAATCTGCACCTCCTGATTAGGTATTGCCACCTTCTTATTATCAAAGTCATAAGTCAGATATCCAAGATGTACAAGTAATGTTAAAACATCATCAGAACTCTCAAGGTAAACGCTCCAACCCATGTACCTACAAACGCCCCGGAAAATTTGATATAACCATAATAATCCAGTTGCACAAGTTGTACGATTTTAACGAATTGTACAATTCGTACAACCAGTACAAATTTTTTGGGGAGGTTATAATTATTGAATGCTAAAGAGCTGGAAACACATCACAATCTTAAAAAGTTGGCATCCCTAATAGCGGATAGCTGATATCATATGAGCGGACGAGCGGTATCGCTCGTCCGTATAAGAGGTTTTTCAACTGCATATTATTCAAATTTAATTAATTTTCTTTAAATCAACAACAACACTATCTTCTTTTAATTCAAATTTTCCAACCATTACATAATCATACGTACCAGCTCTCACCTCATATATCGTAATTTAGCATCATTTACCAGATACAAGCATCCAATTCCTCGTGCACTAGCTCGACCATATGTAGTCTTATCAATTGGAGGTACACCAATTTTCTTTATTGAAATTACTTCTTACAAATTCAAAGATAAATATTAGTATAATCAAATATATTCCCACTAAGTACGAATCATAAGTTCACTATTCACAATACAATTTTCAACTTTGTATCAAATATTTTGTAATTAATTATACACATATGCTTCACTAATCAAGCAATAACATAAATTATAATTTGCAGTCGTTGCCTCTACCTTTAAAGTTGAACAACTGTTAATAGCTACATCTGTTACTTTAATTGGTTCATCTAATTTTGATATTTCAGTTGAATATATTACATTTTCATTTTCATCCTTTAAAGAAACCGTCACATTATTAGTATTACTACTTCCATCTGCAATTGATATTATAAAACTTATATAATTATATTTTTTATCAGTATTATATATTATATATGAATTATTATAGGTCAATTGCAAAGCATTTGATCTATTATTTCCTCTGGAGTCCTTCTTTGAAACATTTACATCACAATTCTTCTTATCTACAACCCATATTTTATCTGAAAACAAGCTTGTTCTGTCTGATACTTTTTTCCCAATATACATATAATTATCGTCTGTCGTAATAGTTTTATTGTTTCCAACTATTCCTTCAATTACACTTTTTGCATAATATTCCTTACCATCAATAACTGCTTGTGATTTATCCGATGCGATTGAAATATTACTACTATCAACATATAATCCAAGATTCCTATAAACAACATAACTTCTATCATTTAATTGATTTTTTAATAATTCATTTTGCTCTTTAATTTCAACATAGTTTTTATAATACTCTGTATTCTGATCATTCAATTTTTCATTATCTTGTATCGTCTTTTGATAATCTTTTATAAATTCATCTACATTATTAAAACTTACTACATTACCATCTCCTATAACACTCGAATTAATATTTTTATAAATTTTCTTTTCCTCATATGTGCTTCCTCCTAAAGCACCTAAATTTATTTTGCAATAATTTACTAAGTATATACTCTTCAATATTATGTATACTTTAATCTCTACTTAAAGCAAAATATCTAAAAGCTTATTATTATAATATCTTTATACTAATACTAATTCCAACATTTTTAAAATCTGTTCATATATACCAACTTTCTGGGCATCCTGAAGTATTATTTCTACACGATGATTGAACATCCCGGTTTTTATATAATCATTTTTATATTTTCCAAGTAATTTACAGCTTGATACTAAATAGTTATATGAATTCGACGAAATTCCATCACTAGAAATAGCTGCATCAACTAATACTCCATCGACAAAGCCAGCCTTATAATTTTTTGCTATACGTAATACAAAATCATAATCCTCTAATGCCGAAAAGCTATTATCCATCTTTCCTACAGCATTAAGACAATTTTTTTTAACCACTAAACTTGAAAATGGTATTAAATTATCCCATAATAGTTGGTTATATATATTTCCTATTTTATTATCATACGATATTCTCTCATCCGGCAGAATCATACTATGTGTATCATCAATCTTATATCTCAACTTACTGTAAACAAAATCTAATTGCTCATTAAGTTCAAACAATTTCATCTGCCTTTCCAGCTTATCAGCAACCCACATATCATCAGAATCCTGAAAAGCTATATATTCTCCTTTTGATACTTTTATTCCATAATTTCTTGCCGCACATACCCCTGAATTTGTAACAAATTTATGATAAATAATCCTATCATCATTAATTTCATTTATGACATTCTCAGTTTCATCTATAGAACCATCATCTACAATAATTAATTCATAGTCTTTATATGTTTGATCTAATATACTCCTTATAGAATTCTTTATAATATATGCTCGATTATATGTGGGTAATATTACACTAACTTTTCTTTTCTCCATATTTCTAATCCTTAATTTTAGCTCTGATATTTATATCAATTTAATATATTGGAATTTTTAATACATACTTTATATAGTTCACACATTTCTTATCAACTGTTCCACAATATTACTCCACACATAATTGTCTGCCACAATATCAAAACCATTCTGAATTATTGCTTTCGCTTCATCAGAATTATCCAGATAATACTTTATTAACTGAGGTATTTCTTCACACGCATCAAGCTTATAGTAAACAATATCTTGTTTATCTTTGAAATGCTTCTTAAGCCATTCACTTGAATCCGTCAATGGTAAAGAACCTGACAGCAGGATATTAAATATTCTATCGTGAGTACCCGCCTTAAACCACGGCATAACATTAAGATTAATCTTTGCCTCTGCCATAACTGGAAGTGTCCTCGCAAATGGGACACGGTCATTAATAATATGCACATTACTTAAATTAGCAGAAGGGTGATTTTCCCAGCCTCTTCCTAACAACCATATATCAATTCCTGCTTCGGCTATTATTGAAATAATCTTCTCCCTGTAATACATTCTCGCCATCCAGTCTATAGGTTCAGAAAATCTAAACAACTGCTTAACCTGCTCCTGTGCTAATGAAAGCTCCATCATATCAATAACATCAAGCACCGCCTGCTCCGTTGTTATACTATTATTGTCAATCATATACTCAGCAAGATTGTGATAAAATATCCTAAGCAGTTCATTATCTTTAAATGTATTGTCAATCTGTTCCAGATAACCCTGTGGTCTGTAATATGTCCCGGAAAATAACACATCATATGGACGTTTATCATAACCTTCAAGATTTAACTTTCCATTATAAGTACCCGCGTGTGGCATAAATTCTACTCTGCCTACAGTACCACCAAAATATTTCTTAACATAATCAACGTGATTATCATCACAGCAGAACTGCACATAATTTCTTGGATGCTTCTGCATAGTCGGATGAAATCTCAATGGGTGATCCATCAAAATATTAAGTGCTACCGTATCCATAGAATCCCACAGCTCTATAAACATATCGTCTTTTAAGCCTATTCCATCAAATCCTATAGCCGCATCTGCTCTTACCGAAAGGAACTCCGTAAACGCCTTAAAGGAATGACTCTCATCCTGCGTGCTGTTAGTTAAATCTAATATAAAGCACTCGTGATTTCTTTTTTTTAATTCTTCCACAATTCTATCCGTAAAATAGTTGAAAGATTCTACAGTGGAGTAAAATAATACGAAACGCATAGGTAATCCTTTCTCTCTTTAAAAATATACGCTTATTTGTGTTGGCGTTTTAGTGAATCGCATTTCTTTTTATATCTATATAATTTCACACCTATAAATGGCTGTGCAACATTATCATTTTTCAGTTCCTTTTCAAGAATATCTATCTTTGATTGCAAAAAAGTTGACGTCAGACACTTCTTCTTCTCCAATCTTGCAAACTCTGTACTCACACTATCATACATACTTCTACATGTTGCCACTATTTTTGTAGATGTATCTCTTATTATCCTGCCTGAAGCATCAAAATTAATACTTCTCATACAATAAGCACATATCCCATGCTGTTCTTTAAATAAATTTTCTCTTATTTCATTTTTAGGCATTCTTTCAAATAACTCTCTAAGCTTAGACGTGTCACCTGGAAGACTAATTGCTCTATAGCCACTAGCTGGATCCTTTTTTATATTATCAGATGCTTTTTTTATTGATATAGGGGTTCTTCTCTTTCTAATGTATATCATTATCATTTCCCACTTCTAATTTATATTCCGATTTTAAAGCAATAACTTTTGCATGTTCCTGTCCTAACAGTTTCTCTAAACTATTTAACGCTGATTTTGCCTCATCAAAATTTTCTTCATCCAACTCATTTTCAAATTTTTCTATAAGATTTTCTATTATTGCTGGCTGCATATGATATCCTAACATATCTCTTAATATTTCATTTACCGAATAAGCATAACTATCTGATATATACTCAATTTCTCCATCACTAATGTTTATAATATGAGCATTCTTACAAGATGATATAATAATTGGAGAATGCGTAGCTGCAATAAATTGAACATTTGGAAAAATTTGTGTAATCGCCTCAACTATTTTCCATTGCCATTTTGGATGTAAATTTGAATCGATTTCATCTATAAGTACAATTCCTTCCACTTTTGATATATTGTCCCCAATATCCGGATTAAGCACAGATATACGATATGCCAAATCAATTATAAGACTCAATATTGATTGATATCCCGCACTCAAATCTTCAATTTCTTTACAGATGCCTTTTTCAACATATAATAATTTACGAGAATTTACATCATATATGACTTCGCTTTCCACCCCATCTGCATACACCAATCATATACAGAATTAAGATTAAGTTTTCTGTCAAGACATCCTAAATATCCACATCTCCTATCATGTAGCTGCTTTATTTTTTTTACATCTGCATCTGCCCTTGCTGTTAGCCAATGTCTTGCCGCACTCTGATAACTTATCAATGGAAGCACTGCCTGCATTGAATTAATAAGCTTTTGCGATACATCCTGTATGTCTTTAGGATTCATAGTTGTTTTAGTTGAACTACTTGAATTCTTCTTCGCCCTCACCCATTCATAAGATTTATCATTATATTTTAAAACACTACGAATTTGTGTTGATTCATCATTATATATTTTATTAGGAATACCCATACTATCTTTAACAATTTCATATCTAACATCCTGCTTATAGATGTTTCTTGTCGGTACATCTTCCATTCCCGTTAAAAACCCCGAAATAGCCACTGAAGCTGCTTCTAAAATTGTCGTTTTACCTACTCCATTATCGCCTAATATAATGTTAAATCCTGGCTCGAACTCTAATTTAATATTATCAAACATTTTATAATTTGATATTTCTAATTTTTCTAAATACATTTTTACCTCTCCACAATATAAAGTACTGTTTTATATTCTATCACTTATAGTAAAACTCTTAATATTTATTATTAAGTATATACTTTTTCATTTAATCATACAAGTACAATTGTAATCGGACGAGTAATAACGTACTCGTCCTACTATTAATTTATCTTTAAATAATATATGTATCTTATTAACATTCATCATTCACAACTAATTTTATTCTTTAAAATATATATTACATTATCTTCATCAACAGTAATATCAGAATCTTCTCCTATAATAGCTTTTAAAATCTCAAAAGAGTAATATGGTATATCATTAATTCTAACCATAGAATTAATAAAATTATCTGATTTCACTTGTATTCCATCTACTGTTACTCCAACATTTGAAAATAACAAATTTAAATTCTCATCGCTAATTAACTGTGTTTTTTCATATACTGTGTTATTTTTTGCATTAGTATCATCATTGAATGCTATAGTTTTATTACAATTTGTAAATAAAAACATTAATAACATTAATATAATTACATTAACAGGCATAATAATTTTTACCATTGTATGTTTTTTTAATTTTTTCATCTTATTTTTCTTTAATTTCATTTTCATAATAATACAACACTTACCCTTTCTTGATGATAATGATACAACTGCTTTATATTACCTCCTTCATTTTGCAGTTATTAATTTTATTGCTTAATGCAGCATATAGTATATCTGAATTTTTTAAAATGTCAAGTACTATTTTCAATATTTTTTTCGTTTTTGCTTTTATTTTTCTACAATTGTCTTTATTTTTTTATTTTTTCTGATATTTTTCTATTTATTTTTTCATATTTTTTTTGATAAAACAACTCAATATTCAACATAATATTATATTATTAGCAATTATATCTATGCATTATCAATTAACTATACAAATAGTATCCTGAGTTCTATCTAAATATAAAAAAAAATTACTTTTAATTATTTTATATAAAAAAAGACTTTTATGATTTACTATGTCATCATAAAAGTCCTACTTAATTATTTGTCATAACATTCTGCTAATCCCATATCTCCTCATAACCTTCTTCAGCCTCCTCCTGTGCAATCTCTACCATCTGTCTAGCCGTAAGTTTACTTTGATAAACAGGATTATTAAAAAGATTTTCGTGGTCCTCCCTTACTGAATGCGATTTTTCAAATGATATAGCAAAAAAATCCTTTGCGAGCCAGTTATAATCTCTTTGTGTCATTGCCTCTGGGTGGAAAAAATATCCCCCGTAACGAAATGAATGCCAATCACGGTAATTATACACATCTGGATAATTAATAGTCATATATGTACCAAATGTTTCAAATTCACTAAAACTATTTTCCTGTATATGTTCTAATCTTATTGAATGTAATATCTTCTCCCAAAATGTCACACCTTCAATATTTTCATTACTTTCTATATCTTCCAGCATTTTAACCAGATACTTACAATTGAATATCATATGTTCTGATATAAACGATTTGTCAATAGTTTTATCGAGATTAGGAAGAAGCTTATTCATAGTTATAAAATACTCCTGATGGAATTCGTGTTTTAAATCAAAATATGGTCTTCCATCATCACTAAACATTGAAAAATTCTTACAAGGTACCGTATCCCCATCCCACGACATATAATATTCATCTTTACACATCCTAGCATACTGCAATTTCAAAAATTGTTGATAATACCATCCAACAAGTCCTCTTGGAAGCTCTCTTCCCAATAGAATATCTGCCATTATATCTTTAAGACAATTATATACATCATCAAAAGATATAATATCATTTTCATCAACAAATCCTGCTTTATCACCAAGTGATGATTGCTCCACCAATTCACCTAATTCTTTGCTTCCAACAAATAAAACTTTTCTTACTGGAAGATATTCAACTATTCTTTTGTTATTACTTTCAACTCTTTTAAAATCCTTTGGCGTTACTACTACAATTGCATCATACAATTTTATATCTGACATATCTTCCTCCTTGAATTATTATTTATCTAAGTCATCAATTATAAATTTATGAATGTTTTCGCCTGCCGTTCCATCCAGATTACTAGCTATATCTTTAACTGCTTCAAGCTGCTTCTTCTTTATAGACACTAATTTATCATTAATTATGTCCTCCATAAAATCATAAATGCTATATTCATATGACTCTTCACACGCAAAATATCCCAACTCACTCTTTTTTAGAAATACATCTTCAGGACTCTTTTTTATGGCATTTTTTGATAATTGCTTATTATATATATGCTTGCTATCAAATAAATATATAGGTCTTCCACTTACTTCAAATAAATTTATAATCGAACTATATCTTGAACCTATATAACCATCGCATAAAGCAATTGCTGTCGAAATATCTGCTGATTCATCAAAAATACCAATATTATTCTGCACATAATAATTTACTAATTCTGTATACTTTTCTATATATTGAGGACGCATTGCCTTCACTGTTCCTTCTAATAATGGATGAGGTCTCCACACTATAACTAAATTATTATAATCACCAACAACATCAAATAAATAACGTAGTTTATTCATAAGAAGCTCTCCATTTTCAAGGAAATCCGATAGTGTAGTATTAAGCATAAGTGCTTTTTTACCTGTTAAATCAATATTCCAGCTCTCAGGAGCTGCTGGTCTATTATTTACAAGTTCAATTATCTTATCAAATTTAGGTGAACCCAAAGCATATATTCGATCATAATAATCATATCCCTTACAGCTCTCCTTAGTTCTTTCCGATTGAAAAAACAAATAGTCCGCTCTATGTAATAATGGCAAATCTATATAACCATCTGAAATAAATCCTGCATTTACGTAATATGGAACATATGCTAATTTTTTACAATTCTTTTTTAATTCTTCTGAAAAGTAAGCCGGATGCATTGTAGTAACATAATTATTATTGTCAAATGGATAATGCATAAATACAACATCTGGTTTTTTATCTCCTAGTAAATAATCTTGGAAATACGTTACTGGTACATAATCCGGATATTTACCACCATCGTATTTAGCTTCCCATTCATTAGTCTTTCTATTTGCCTCAAAATAAGGTATTGGAACTACCGTTGTTTCACATCTTTTATCGTTATAAAAAGCTTGCCATATACTTTCTAAACTGTCCCACATTGCCGCTTTATATGGTAAAAATACTATTCTGTATGTTACAGGAATATCTCTAATCAGCTGTTCTATTTTATCCAAATCACTTACTAAATTGATTACATCCTGCTGTACTATCATTTTTTGTGTACATAGATATATAGATTCACAGAATTTTTCTAATTCTAATACAATATTATTATTTTTCACTGCTTCAATATCATATTCATAAACACATTTCTCAAGGCTATCACCTATTACCAATGCACTTTCCTGACACTTAATAAGGATTTCAGTCTGTAACTCTTTATTACCAACTTCCAATAACCTATTACTCATTTTTCTTATAATACTGATTAAATTAACCAACCTGTTCTTTTCTTCATTAAGCATAAGATTTACCATACTTTCTAAATTAATTCTGTACTTTATTAATCCTGTCCGTAATATGCATCTTTTCCGTGCTTTCTTAGATAATGCTTATCAAGAATATATTTATTCATATATGCATCCTGATTTATTAATAACGTTTTTAATGCCATTTCTGCTACTTTCTCCATAACAACAGCATTATATACTGCATTTTCTGGACTATTACCCCAGGCAAAAGGTCCGTGATTCTTTACTAATACTCCAGGGATAGTCATTGTATCTGATTTATTTTTCTCTATAGTTTCAATGATTACCTTTCCTGTATTTATTTCATAATCATTCATAACCTCCTGTCTGGTTAACTCACGTGTACAAGGTATATCTCCATAAAAGTAATCTGCGTGTGTCGTTCCTAATGCAGGAATACCTATGCCGGCCTGTGCAAATGCTACTGCATTCACTGAATGAGTGTGTGCTATTCCATTAATATTCTTATATATACGATATAACTCTAAGTGTGTTGGAGTATCTGAGGATGGTTTCCATTTTCCTTCTACTTTGCATCCACTTTCAATATCTACAACAACCATATCATCAGACGACATTCCTTTATAATCTACACCTGATGG
Organism: Bacteroides galacturonicus; assembly: GCF_003096855.1. Taxonomy (NCBI): domain Bacteria; kingdom Pseudomonadati; phylum Bacteroidota; class Bacteroidia; order Bacteroidales; family Bacteroidaceae; genus Bacteroides; species Bacteroides galacturonicus. The sequence goes on from NZ_QEOA01000007.1 coordinate 141,628, forward strand.
TTTTATTACCATATATTTTCTATCATCTGATATACCACTAACATTTCCCCAGGTATAGATTACAACTCCTTTTTCACAAAGGTCTAAATTAGCAGCACATACTTTTTCTTTGAGTTCTTCCAGCATCTATATTCCCTTTCCTGTATTACAATTTCATACTAAAAATAAAGGTATAAAATCCTTTGAAAGTTTACAAATAATTTTATGAAATTTGCAGCAAGTTGTTACATATAACACAGGCGCCATTTTCATTGGTGCCTTCAAACAATTTAAATATCTAACATTACGACCGAATTAATAAACTTATCCATTTCAAATAACTTACCCTTAAAGCCTAATATTTCCAAATCTTTTCTAATAATATCTATATATTTATAGTTAATAACTATAATATTATCTTCTAAAGCTGGTTTATAGTCGCAAATATTTATTACTGGAATTCCACATATTTCTTTACGACATATATCTCTGGCTATAAATCCCTTAACATTTACTATATCTTTCAAAATGTTATATATGAATGTACTAAGCTGCTCATCTCCATAAATATAAATACTGTTTATATCATTATCTTTCAAATATTTTCCAATCTTTTCAGGTAACTTTTCATCCTCCATACATTTAATTACCATATCCAATTGCTCTTTATACTTATATGCTGGATGTGGTACGGCTGGATGAAGATTATGTGCTCCCCAGAAGAACACCTTTTCATTCTTAAATATAGGATGCTTTAACACTTCCATATACTCTTTATGATATGGATGCATTGGGTTCAAAATATCTTTCTGCCAATACAAATCTTCTGAAAGCCCAAACCAGTGATACAATGGTTTTATAACCACCTGATCTGCTCCAAAATCTTCTATGCAACGTTTTGCAAACTCTGGAACTTCCATAAAATTACGATCCTGTACGACAATAGAAATATTATATTCATTGACCAATTCCTGCTCCCTAAGTTGCTTAATAAAATACAAATTGTGTATCATCTTGTCATATGTATCATGTCCACCATTTAAATACTTATATGTACTAGGGACAAAACTATTTGGGGTAACTGTTACAGTAAGATTATGTTCTCCCAAATGCTTAATCTTTTCCCAATGTTCCTCATCAAATAATACACCATTGGTCTCAATTCCAAATCTGCTTTCTTTTCTTGCAAACCTAATTTCCTGCATCATTCTCATAATTGATGGACTTGCAAACGCATCTCCATTACCATCAGTCAAAACATAATCTGCTTTATCTAAATATGGTAATAATTTATCAATCATAATATTAACATTTTCAGTATATTTACTATCTCCCACAAATACTTTTTCTCTGCACGAAGGACAGCTATGATTACATACATAATCACACGCTACACTAAAATCAACAGGTGCATCAGATGTAACTGTTTTTCTATCAAATTCTTCTTCATCTAAATCTGGCAAAGTATCATTTTCTAAAAAAGGACATGAAGTTTTTCTGCAAAATGCAAATGAACCATTTCTAATAGCATCTCTTTGTATTTCTGCCTTTTCACCCTTCCATATTTCATCAAGATCCTGTTCAATTAAATTTCCAATAGTTCCATCTGTCCATCCACATATTCTTACTCTTCCATCTGGCAAAACATAACAATGTTCAAAAGGTCTATTACAGTATTTCATTCTTCTTACCTTCCTATTCTTTTAATCTTAAATTTATTGTTTTTTATATTTGATTATTATATTAGTTATTTTATTGCAGGTTTTATCATCTCCATTTTATATGTAAAATTATTTTATTAAGTGCTGTATTATTTTTGCTTTATAAATGTATATATTTATAGAGCATCTCATAAAAGCATAAAATATACAATTAAAGCACATCTCAAACAATATTTAGTTAAACATTTTTAACAATCTACGCTTGATAAGATGAATTTATAAATAAGAAATAATATTCATCTCTCTCTTTATAGTTCCATATCATTTTTTTACATACAAACCCCTCCTCAAACATATCAGTTATTAAATTCGATATATAATATGGTTTAATACCAAAATTCATATATCCCGCATCTGTAACTTTATCATCTAATCTTATAAATCTCTCGTTTCTCGTCTTGCTTAAAATTACATATTTAGCTTTATTAAGCTCTTTAATAAATTGTGGCACATCCTCAACATAATCAATTACACCTGCAATATAATACAGATCAACATCTATTTGTGGCAATCTGCTTTTGTTTATATCACACACAATTGTATCATCTGTTCTTTTTTGATAATCCACACCATAATATTTAATATTATGTGATAAAAATTCCTTCAACAAGCACTCACCGCACCCTATATCCATAACAGATTTTACATCACAAGGTATTAATTGTGCTAAACTACTAGCTCTCCTTTGCCACCCTGCACGCTGTCTTGCCAATGCATTATTGTCTTTTTCTTCAAATTCAATCCAATTTTTATCATCATACACTTTATAATAAAAATTACTATCTAACTTCCAACCATTAAAAAAATGCTCATTTTCCTTCAATCCATATTCTTCTAACTTAATTTTTATTTCTGTATATCTTCTTGTATCATTAATAATAACAATTATATTGTCTATATTTTCTTCTCTTAAATGACTATAATCATATACCTGTTTTTTTAATCCGTCATAACCAAATTCTCCTTCTTCATCATCCAAAAAATATGATAGTTTCTCAAACCTATCCAACGTATACAATTTTTTTGCCCATTCTCCTGTCGGACAACCAATTAATTTTTTCATAATCATTCACTCTCTTTCATTTAATTTAAATTATACATTACACATCTTTTATTTACGTGCCACAATAAAAGCATAGCCCCAGCCATTTAATTGTCGTTTATATATCTTCTTAACTGACAGCAATACGCATATTTTACTAAAGAATAAATACAACTTGCTTTTATTGCATTCTATCCTACTCTTATTTTTATAAAATAATTTTGCTATTCTTCTTTCAAACAACATTCTGTGAACATTAAAATCTATTCGAAAAGACTCGTTATTTTTATATATAAAACCTTTATTTTCTAACTCTGCAACATATCTTTCAAATGTTCTTCTTTTCCAACCACTGCCTTGCAATTCATATGGTGCTATTTGTTCACATATACACAATACCCCCCCACTTTTAATTTGTTATATGCGTTTTGTATTAATTCATTTACTGTATCATCAGTTATATGCGCCAAAACGGCTACAATATATATCATATCATAACTCTCATCACCTTTAATTCCATCTCCTGAACATTCAAAATTCACATTAGAATACTCTTTACATCGCTCTTTCGCTACTTTTAACATTTCACTTGAAATATCAACCCCTGTGAATTTATAATTATCATTATATAATATTCGTAAATATTCACCATCTCCGCAACCTAAATCTGCTATTTTTTTCACTTTATATTTTTTTATTAGTCTTCTTAGTGTTCTTATAATTATTTCTCTTCTTTTCACATAATAAGGTGCTGCTGTAATCGTATATAATTTTTCACCTTTGTATTGATATTCCCTTAATGCACGAGCAGACCAATAATCCTCATTCTTCTCTATCATAGTCTTTTATCTCCATACTTACTTTTAAATATATATTCTGCCTTTTTAATATTTTCTATACACTTATTTATTCTGGAATCAACCGACATTATTAAACCATCTTTTTCTATTGCTAAACCACCATTACTCATTTGAATCTGCCATTGTTTAGCCATTTTAAACTCATCAGAATCTAACCATAATTGTGGTACAGGAAGCCACCCAGCCACAAATGCAATATAAAGTCCTTTTGCAGAATATAAGTTAGGAATACTATTTTCCATTACTTTTAATAATTTTCTTGTATCATTTTCAAGCTGCATCATTCTTACTGCAATTTTATCTTCTGCCTCTGTAATAATATCTAATTCTTTTTTCTTATTCCTATATTCATGCAATGCTTTACGAGTAATTTTTATACTATCATTTATTATATCCGGTGTTGCCAAATATAAAGCCTCACTGTAACTTACCACATGAATTATTTCTGGATTACATATATTATACGGATCAATATCATCCATCATAGCAGTAACTGCTGCTAATTGAATCTTCGCCTCTTCAATATCAGGTTTAAAATAATCCAATCCAGCTCTCGTCTGAAATATTACTCTAAAATTACTATCTTCTAATTCTTTAATCAGCTTCAGCACTACTCTTGATTTTGCAAGATCCTGTATTCCCCAGGTGCTACGTGGCGTATTTAACATATTTTGTAATATAAAATATTTAACACCACATTTTTTTGCCATTTTCGCTGCCAAAACTTCTGCCAGTATATATGTTACGTCATCACAACCTCGAAATGCAAAATGATGTGACACATTTGTCTCAACCGGTGTATTATTAAACGCAACATATTTCATTGTATCAATATGTTCATTTAGATTTTGATACAAGTTATTAACACCTCTTCCATCTAACTCATCAAACCACCATAATGAAAGAGCATGCCAGGCAATATGTATTGTTCTTTCGTACATTTCAGCCATATTTCTAACATTTTTTGTTGCTGAATATGTCCTTACAAGCATAGGTTTTGCTGCATTCCAAATATCTATATATTCTTTTTCTGAATTGACAGGTACTCCTCCTCCATTAATTTTACCACTCCAATTTTCACCAAAATTAGATTGTGATAACTGTGACGAACCTATCGATAATATATCCAAATATCCTGAATTGGCAAGTATCCTGCACCATTCTAAATACTGTTTCAAACAATCTTCTCTTGTCATATCTGGTGAATATGGACCTGAATGTGCCCTTATTAATGGTGCAAATCCACAATTAAATCCATTATCTAATCGCTTGATTAATGAATCTGTTGTTTTTCCATAATCACTATATTTCTTTTTATCTAAAGGTTTTTCATTTTTATAAGCACCATCTGTTATAATACTTTTTCCAAATTTCAATATTTCACGATCATATTTACAGCCTGACACAATATTTTCTGGCATTTCTTCTTCAGGTACTCCCATTACCGCCAGTGTTTCTTCTGCTGACTCTCCACCTTTAAATGTACTAATTCTTCCGTTATACTCTTTTTCTATCATTTCACAAGCAGGCTTTAATCCAGCAAAATATATGCTCTTGACTACAGCCTCTAAACATTCATAGCATCTTTGATCTTTTAATAGTGTAACAAAACGACCTACTATATTTACAGCATCATTAGGATCTAAGCGATATGAAATACCAATATGTTTTATTTCATTTTCTTTAATCCATTCTACAATTATTTTTTTACTTTCTTCACTTTCCAAAGATTCCAAGGCTCTTTCTTCTCTTGCCGTTGACATAATCACCGTATACCCACAGTCTTTTAATAGCGCTGCTGCTGCATATACTCCCATCGTATGTGCATCAATCAGTGTTTTTATTAATCCAAATTTTTCATTCTTTTGAGCTTTCATAATTCAAACCTCTTATTTTTCACTATATGATTTTATAATGCACAATGGAAATGTTCTTCCACTTTTTCTAAAATCTGTTTCATATACCGCATTAGCTAATTCAATAATATTGGTAATATGTGGAGTTTCCACTTTTAATTCCCTTGCAATATGTTCTATTGGAACTAACCCATTAGGAACATCTTCTAGTATATATCTGCTATTCAAAGATGGAGGTGCATCAATTTCCTTATATGCACAATTATTTTTTATGCACTCATATAAGTTATCACCTGTTATCTCATATGTTCTTCTAAGCCAATCAGCTACTGTTTCTATAGAATACCCTATTTTATTCGCAACTGCTAATCTTTCACCATCCATTTTTTCAAGATATTTTGCAACAGTTTTTGATATTCCATCATAATAATATTTAAATGCAACTTTATCATTTTCAATCCAACCAATATTCATAAGTACAGGTGCGCAATGTAATATCATTCCTACATTCGACAATGAGATTCTCATTATACTATCATCTACAAGAAAATATTTCTTTAATGAAGCCGGCATTTTGTCCATTACCATATGCATATTACAATTAGACAATCCTGCTATCTTAACATCTTTTTTCATTGCAAATATAGTTACCTCATTCAATTCACTTCTTCTACAAGTATAAACAATTGTCTGCGTTTCTGCTATCTGTGGCAGTTCTTTTACTCCACATTTTTTTAATTCTTCTGCAAAATGTATTGCCCCAAATGTTCTTCCTGGATTAAGCACTATAATTGTTTTTTTATTAATATACGGTGCAATCTTTTTGGCTATATCTGCATATGCATTACTTGGAACTGTCACTAATATATAATCTGAAATTACCTCTTCTATTATATCTGAAGCCTTTTCAATTTTTGCAATTCCTTCTATTTCACCTAAACAATGTATTGTTCCATCATTTATAACATCTTTTATATGTTCTCTTGTTCGATTCCACAATGTAACTTTTTCACCATTCAGCGAAAGGTATGCTGCCATGGCAAGTCCCTGATGACCACCACCACATACAAAATATGTCCGTTGTTCTTCCATTTACTTATCCTCTTATATCAAAACATTCCCTATACATTATGTCTTTCCCATTAGTAGCTATGATTTGGGTCATTTCCAGTAATTTTTTTCTTTTCTCTAATATTTCTTCAACAGACTCTGCTTCTAATAACACTCCCATAACTCTATCGCTGCTTATAAGTCGCTGTCTTATTTCAGAATTTTTTTCTTTATATTGAAAAAACTCTTTTATAATATCTTCCTGCTTTGCTTTTTCAAAGCCATCAATTCTTTCAATCACTCCATTATAAGCATATATATAATCCATTTCATATAACTTTTTCTTATTTGATAACTTAATATCCGAATTAATGTTATCAACCACAAAATCTGTATACAATTTCATTATATCTACATCTGTAATATATTCTATAAGTTTATATTTTGAACCTCCTCCCATTCTGGCACTGAATTCTAATACGAATATATCATTATCCTGAACAATAGCCTGAACCAGCATTGGTCCATCTTTTATATCAAATGTTTTACTTATTTTTTTTGATATTTCATATATCTGATGTTGTAAATCATACGAAATGTCATCTATTGAATAAAAGCTTTGATATATTGTAAATGCCCCTGTCCCTGCATTCATTTTATTAGTTTTGGTAACATCTAAAATTAATGGTTCATATTCTTTTACCCATATATCTATTGAAATTTCATACCCACTTAAATACTTTTCCACTACAATTTTGCTGCTTCTGCTTAGGGAAAAAGCTGTATCGACTGCACCTTTTAACTGTTCTATATTCTCAACTTTTTTAACGCCCTTTGAGCTGTTGCAATCACAAGGTTTCACTACATATGGAAAATCATTAAACTTTTGAAATTCCTCTTTATCTATTTTGTTTTCATATAATTTATACATTGCTGTTGGAATGTTATTTTCTTCAAACCTTTGTTTCATATAAAACTTATTAGTTACACTTTCTGCACAAGCTTTAGACAAATAAAATGGCATATGCAACTTTTCAGATACATTGGCTACCGTTAGTAACGCCTGGTCAGTGCATGCAGTAATAATAGTATCAACCTGTTCTGTCTTGGCAATATCATATATTGCTTGTTCATCTAAAGTACTTACTTGCATAAAACAATCCGCTTCCTTTTTGGCTGGAGGATTATCCAAATAATCTGCAAGAATAATATAGTATTTTTTTTGTTTTAATTCATTAATTAAGGCAATTTGATCATATCCCCCGGCTAAAACAAGAGCTTTCTTTTTATTATTATTCAAAATTAATCTCTCCCAATATTAACATATTCATATATACCATCAATTACTCTATCCATTTCACTCTTCTGTATATCTTCATAAAATGGAAGAACCAATATTTTATCAGATAGTTCTCTAGCATTGTCTAATTGATTATTTCTATATTTATTCTTAAAACAAGCTTGATCAGCTGTTATTGGATAAAAATATTTTCTTGAATAAATCTCTTTACTGCGCAAATATTTGTATAACCCATCCCTTGATATACCATCTGTTTTATTATCTACAATGATTGGATAGTAAGCATAATTAGTTACTACATTATCTATTTTATTAAACAAGTGAATATCTTTTAATTCACTTATTTTTTCATTATAATAGCTACATCTTTTCTCTCTGGCTTTTATCGTTTCATCTATATGTTTCAAATTACAAAGCCCCATAATAGCTGAAAATTCATTCATTTTCGCATTAGCACCTATTGAAACTACTAGTTCCTCGCCACGTATACCAAAATTTTTCAAATTATATAATTTATCATATAATTTTACATCCGAAAATGTAACAGCACCACCTTCAATGGTATTAAAAACCTTAGTTGCATGAAAGCTAAATATACTGGCATCACCATAATTGCCTATGCCTTTTCCATTGTACTTAATTCCAAAGGCGTGTGCTGCATCATAAATAACTTTTAAATTATATTTGTCTGCTATTCTTTGAATTTCATCTACATTACATACATTTCCATATACATGTACCGGAAGAATTGCCACTGTATTTTCTGTAATTAAATCTTCTATTTTAGTTTCATCTATTGTTCCATCACTTTGTTTTATATCACAAAATACCGGTTTTAACCTGTTCCTAACGATTGCATGTGTTGTAGATATAAATGTAAAAGGAGTTGTTATAATTTCTGAACCCTCGGGAAAATCAAAAGCTTGAATTGCAAGTTCCAAACCCATATGTCCATTTACCATTAATGATAAACTCGGTACCTCAAGATAATTCTTTAATTTTTCTTCTAACTGCTGATGATATGTTCCCATATTTGTAATCCAATGCGAATCCCATAATGATTTTATTTCATTTACATATTCTTCAAATGGTGGCATTGATGGTCTGGTTACTAATATTTTATCTTCCATGATTTTCATCTCCATTTATTAAATATTCATTTCTAATATTTACATAGTCTCTAATGCTTCATTAATTAACATCGTCATCTTATTCGCACCTAAATCTGACAAGTGCTTTCTGGTCTTATCCTATTCTATAATATCGACCATATAAAATCAGAAAAGCCATTATCTTTTAAGGAGTTCTCTATTTCCTCCTGATATCTCTTCTTTATCGCAATTATCACTCCTATATCATCCTTATTACCTTTTACATCTTGTAAATGCAGTACCTTTTTACCATAAAATACTCCATTGGTGCTTTGATTATTTGAAATGACATATCCATCAAATTTCAATCCTCTTTTATGCAGAAATTCTGTTATAATCCCAGACACATCTCCTGTTCCCATCACATATATTCTATTATGCTGTTCTACATATTGTGACATTCTTTCAATTTCTTTTTTATATTCATATTTATACTGTATTAATTCATTCCAATATACCGCAACATCAAATAACAATCTATCATTTACAATATTTTTTAACTCTGATAAAGCTTCATCCTTAACTTCATTATTTAGCAGAAAGAAAGCTGCCCCTTTATAGAATCCATTTATAATACCATCTACCTGTTCTTTATATTCATTCTTGGTATATATATTTAACTCAGTGAAAAAACGTGCCATATCTAAAGAAAATGTTATATAATTTTCTAATTCATTAATTTTTTTTGACCACGATCCTGCTGTCATATATCTATATACAGACATAATCCTGTTAAAATAATGTATTTTCCCTTTTGTCGCACAATATATCATTAATGTCCAATCTCCTATACTACATTCATTAAAAGGCTTGTCCATTATAAACATATTTTTTTTCATAATCATAGAAGCTGTTGGAAAACAATTTTTCTTATGAATAAGTATTTCCTGCATTGATACATCCTTATCCTCATCAAAACCATCTATAGCTTGCATTTCTCCTGTTCTGCAATCATAACATATTCCGTTATGTGCAGTCATAACGCAATCCCTGTGATTTTCTAAATAATCAAGCTGCAATTGAACCTTATAGTTATCAATCCAATAATCATCACCCTCACACCAGGCTAGATAATCACCTTTTGCATAATTTTCTACAATATTGTAAAGCTCATCTTTAAGCTTTTTCTCTCTATATTTATTTTTCTGTTCATAAAATACCTTAATAATATCAGGATAGTTCTTTTCGTACTCTTTTAAAATATCTATAGTCCCATCTGTTGAAGCATCATCGTGAATAAGTATTTCATATTTGTATTCAGTTTTTTGATTTAAAAAGCTTTCTATTGTTCTTCTAATATAATCTTTATGATTATATACTACACATAAAATTGTTAATTTTACATTATTTTCCATAGTCTTCTCCTAATATTATTAAGTGTTTATTATTTTAATATATTAAGCACACTTCTAATTCCTTCTTCTATTCCATATAACGGCTTCCACCCCAGGTTATATAGCTTTTCTGCATTCAATATCTGATTTCTTATTGGACTTCTATTAGCAATATCCCGATTAGTTGGATTTTCCATTATAACCTTTGTACCGGCTATTTGAGCTATTGTTTTAGCAAAATCTGCTATAGTCAGCACACTATCAGGATTAGAACAATTATATGCCTCTGCGCTTTTACCATTAATTAATGCTGTCAATATACCAGCAGCACAATCTGCAACATAGCAATATGAACGCATCTGCTCACCAGAACTTTTTAATACTATGTTTTTTCCTTCTATAGCATTTCTTATAAACTGGGCATTAGCCCTGTTATCATTCTTTGTAATAGTTGGACCGTACGTATGACAGGGTCTTACTATCACCACATCAGTTCCATATTCTTTATTATAAGAAACGCCGAGATTTTCTGTCGTTCTTTTACTCAATGGATAACAGGATCTTGACATAAGAACATCTACATTTCCAAGCTGTTCTTCTTTAACTCCATTTATATCAGCACTTATATTCCCGTATACTTCACCCGAAGAAACGTATAATACCCTTCTTGTGCTGTGCTTTCTTGCATACTCTAATATGTTATATGTACTGTTTACATTACCAACTATTGTTTCCACCGGATTATTAGCAAAAGCTGTAGGATATGCATTACCTGCTGCGTGTATTATATAGTCAATATCCATATCAAATTTTATGTCTTTTAACATATCATATTCTACATAATGTACTTCACATGGACACTGGCTAAATCTTTCACTATATCTATCATTATTTCTGCACGCAGCATACACGCATATATTAGCATTATATATATGACTATATGCCAGTATTGTATCCACTATATATGAGCCAATAGTCCCTGTTGCACCTGTCACTAATATCTTTTTGTTTTTTAACTGTTCTATTCCTACTGTCATATCTATGGTATTTTTTAAATCTTCCATATAAACAGCATTATTATATATATTCATATCTTATCCCTTTAACCAGTCAGATCTTTTTGCCAGTAACAATGCTTTAAATATATCTATATCATCAACTGTCGTTAACTTTATATTCTTTTCAGAACCTGCTGAAAAATAAACCTGCTCACCCATTTCTATCTTAAGCGTACACGAAGCTATTGAATTAGTTATTCCTGCTTCAAGCGCCCTCTTGTGTAAATCACATATATCACCAAGATAAAATCCTTGTGGTGTCTGTGTTCTCTTTAGATTATCCCTCGGATAACTTCCTGTTGAAATTTTACCATCTTCAGTACTTAACATAGCTTCTGCACAAGGTATTGTAGCTATAGCACAACCATACTGCTTTGTCTTAACTATGCAGTCTGATATAATCTCCTGTGATACCATCGGTCTGATTGCATCGTGAATAAGCACTATATCATCTTTATTAAAATGCTGCGCAAGTTCATATACGCCATTTCTTATAGAACCTTGTCCATTATCTCCACCTTTTACAATATATTCCAACTTGGATATATTAAACTGATTAGCATACGCTCTTAATACCTGTTCCCAGCCTTCAAGACAAACTACAGCTATACTGTCTATATCCGCGTGATTTTGAAATGCTTCTAATGTATAGACTATTACTGGTTTTTCGTTAACTGTAAGAAACTGCTTAGGTATGTCCTGATGCATACGTACACCCGAACCACCTGCTATTATTAATGCAATATTTGCCATATTATCACCCCTTTTGTTATATATTTTCTTTTTTATATCTATCCTGTATTTCCTGTAACGTAATTTCTTTAGTTAATATTTTTGATGCAGCAACATTTAGACTATTACGGTCTTCTTCAGGTGGTGGCGTCATATAATCACCATATAATAATGTAAGATATCTATCATAATCTTTTATTGCTTTAAACTTCATACCTTCAAATTCCAGCTCTATATATTCTGAAAAACATTCTGCTGGCATTCCATATTTACAATCCTTTTTAGGATATGGATAAAGTAAATGACTTACAAGTTCTGTATCTTTCTTGTTACATTTATATGCAACTGCATTTCTCATCTTAAATACTACATTTCTAGGAACTCTGTACAAAAGATTATATATACTTCTAAGTAATATATTATTCCCCTTATCCTTACCTATTTCTGAATATAATATTTTTCTAAGCAGAACATTGTATATATAAAATAAACTCCTAGCTATTTTATTATCAGGTACATTATCCACAACAAATACATCTATGCATATTCCTGTTTTATATTTTAAATGCTCCTGCCCACTTCTTACATATTCAGTATCTTTATGTCTTAATTTGGCATAGCCCCATCTATAATATGGGTCTGTCCTATATTCCTGTAAAAAGAATTCATTCCTTTTTAATTCTTTTTTACAAGCTCTGTAAAATTTAGCGTATTCATGTCTTGTAAAGATAACATCTGCATCTTCATCCCACGGAACGAATCCTTTATGTCTTACCGCTCCTAACAGTGTTCCTCCATCAAGAGAATAATTTATATTATATTTTCTACATATTCTATCTACTTCAACAATTAACTCAAGCTCATTTAACTGTAGATTTCTATGCTGTTCATCTGATAACTTTACAATTGTATTCATTATAAATTACCTCTTTCTAATCTGTGGAAACTTTAATTACCACGCATTTCTTGTATTATTTTATCCTGTTCTTTATAAAATGGATAATTATGAGTAATCTCCTTAATTGGAGTCATATAATTATCTCCGAATTTAATTCTTAAAATTTTATCATATTCCCTAGGTACTGGCACTGTTACTGTTTCAAACGGAATTTCAATCAAATCATCAAACCATTCCTTAGGAAAATGAAAATTATTCTGCCAGATTAATCTCCATATTCCAGCAACTTCATCTGCATCTTCCGGACCATATATACTGCATAATTTCTCCGCTAATCTAAGTAATGCTATTTTAAGAGGAACTGTCCTATCTATTGCAGTACCTGTTAACTGCTCTACCTGTCTTATATAATCATCTACATCTTCTTTAGAAATATCTGGAGATGCAACATTTTCAATAGCTCCTAATATAATATTTACAACTTCTATATGAAGTTCTCTTTCTTCCTTATCTCTTGACAGATAATCAAGTGGAAATATATCAATGCCCAATACATATGGACAACCATGATATTTTTTCATTCTGGCTTCATCATCAGATATCGTAGTCGAATTAACAACCCTTACGATTAATGAATCATACTCTGGTTCTAAATCCATACATAAAATCTTATATTCCTCTGGCAGTTCATCTTTTCCATACTTAATAAAATTCTGTAAGTCATCTCTTTTCATTCCGATATCGATATCATCGTCCCAGGGTATAAATCCTTTATGTCTTACCGCCCCCAATAATGTCCCATAATCTGCAAACCACTTTATATTATGTCTTTCACAAACCTTGCGTATCTCTTCCATAACTTCTATTTGACCTGCCCACGCACGCTTCATCATTGACTGGACTTCAAATCCTTCTCGAATTTCTGTTTCAAAATAACTATCTGGAAATACTGCCATTCTAAATTTCCTCCTTAATGAGCTTTTCAGAAAAATATCTATAAATCTTCTCTCCACAAGTGCCATCTAAATTTTCTGCCAAGTTCCTGCTCTCAACAATTTCTTTCTCTGTTACATTTTCTAAATTATCATTTACAAGATCATCCAAAAAATTATTAATTGCATATTCTTCTGACTCTCTGGCTGCAAAATACGCATATACAGATGGCTTACTAAATGCCTTATCTGCTGGTAAACTGCCTTTTGAATTATCATATATAATATTACTATTTAACAAATAAATAGGTTTCCCTAATACCTCAAACATATTGATAACGGAGCTGTAATCAGAACCTATATATGCATCTGAATATATTATTGTATTGGATACATCTCCTGTTTTGTCATATATTCCATAATCGCAACTGATAAATTCATTTATTAATGCATTATAATCTTCTATCAGCTCTACTCTTAGTGATTTAATTGTTGCTTCCAGCAATGGATGTGGACGCCATATAATAACAACATCCTTTCTTTGTGAAACTATATCAAATAAATTTCTTAATTTATTAATCAAAGACTTATCATTGCCCTCAAATCCTAACAAATCACTTATAGTTGTATTCAACATAATCTTTTTCTTATCTGCTGATTTTTGAATCCATTCTTCTGGCACGCTGACTTTATCTTTACTATTAATTAATTTATCAAATTTGGGTGAGCCTAAAGCTATTACCTTATCAAAAAATCTTTCTTTCTCACACGATTTTTTAGCTGATTTTGATTGGACAACTATGCTGTCACACCTTAATAATGCTGGCAGCTGCTTATATTGGTCTGATATAAAACCTGAATTAACATAATAAGGAACATACACTAAATGCTTTATATATTTCTTTAATTCCACTGTATAATAATCAGGATGAACCGATGTAACAAGATTATATTTATCAAATGGATTATGTATAAACGCTAAATCCGGCTGCATTTCTCCAAGATTATATTCCTCAAAAGGTACTATCGGTACATTCTTTGGAAATCTAAGTGCATCATAACGTGGCTCCCATTGCCCAGTCTGTCTATTTGCATCAAAATATGGTATTGCAACAACCTTACAGTCGAATCTGTTATCCTTTGCAAATTCAACCCATATACTTTCAAGGCTGTCCCACATATCTGCTTTATATGGAAGAAACACTACTCTATATTTAACCTTAACTTCTTTAATCTGCTTAATAACACTATTAACTATATCATTTATCAGCTTGAAATATTTTTCTATTTCAGCATAACTGTCTGTCTGTGAAATACTATATATAATCTCACAATACTGCTCTAATTCACTGACAATATACTTTAAATCTGAATCATTCTTTTCAATTTCATTTCCAACACTAATAGCTGCTTCCTGACATTTGATAAGACATTCATTCAATTCTTCTTTCGTATTGATGTTTATTATGCTTTTCTGAAAATTCAGCAGCGTATTCAGCAGCTGTAAAATATCTTTTTGAGTCCGGTTAAACATATTATACCTATTGTTCCTTCTTTAAATAATCTGTATATGGTTTAAATGGATCTATCAATGCTCCTTTATGACATCCACCACCCTGTCTTGGTGTCATATAATCTCCATACCATTTTTTTAGCACCTCATCATACCCTGCTGGTACTGGCATCTTAAAGCCTTCAAAATCCATATAAATTGTTTCATTAAATGCTGCTTTGGAAAAATATCTGTCATTGTCTCTTACTTCATCTACATAATATCCAACCATATCTGACTGCCCCCAATTATCTAATGTTAATTGCTCAAATATATGCTCTGCACTTATATAATCATTTGATAATTGGACGACTGTATCTGTGTCCATTGTAAATTTTTCTCCAGCAAGCACCCCTTTTAACATTTTTATAGGATTGTTTATGCAGTCAAATAGTTCTCTTTGAACCTTCTTAAATACTTTATCAGTATTAACACCATCATCAAATTCATCTAACGCATTAATATCTATAAACATTCCCTGATTAAATTCTTTTCCCTTATCTGGAAATTCTATTGCTGTAGTACTACTGTTCCTAAGCTTTGAAAAACACCAGGTTCTGCCACAGGAATTATACCAGTCCTGAAAATAATAAGGCTCTTTAAACACATCTTTTGCAACTAATTTTAATTTCTCATAATCATCACGCATCATACATAAATCAATATCATCATCCCAAGGTATAAACCCTTTATGTCTTACAGCCCCGAGTAATGTTCCATATGCTGCATAATATTTTAAATTATGTTTCCTGCAAACTGAATCAAATTGCTGCCATAAATCGAGTCCAACTGCCCATATATGTTTCATTTCTTCCGACACATAATAATCTGCTCGAACCTCCGCTTTATAAAATGCCTCATCAAGTAATAATTCAGTCATAATCTTCTCTTTTCTAATAAATTATCTATCAATATCCAATAATGCTTCTAAGAACTGTTCCATATACTGTCTTTCACCTGTTGTAACTCTTAAGCATTTTCCAAGTGAGCCAATACCAGAATAAGATTTTATTAATATCTTCTTTTCATTTTTCATCTTATTCACTATTTCATCAGCATCTACATTTCTTGGTTTTATAAATATAAAATTGCCCTCCTTAGCATTAACCTTATATCCATTAGCCACTAACTGGTCAATTATATATTTCTTTCCTGTTAACTGCTTCTCAATCAGATCATCTAACATTCCATCTTTTTCTATTATTGCCTGTGCAAATTTCATTGCAAATGCATTAGTATTATGAGGCGTGCAAAGATTAGCAATCATCTTTACTTCCTGTGGCTGGCCCACAACATATCCAAGTCTTAAACTTCCAAGTGAGAACAACTTTGAAAATGTTCTTGTCAATAATATATGTGGATTATTAACCGCATATTGGATAAATGAGTTATCATAAAAATACATATACGCTTCATCAACTAAAATAGTAATTTCATATTTCTTAGCTGCTTCAAGTATCTTTTCAAATTCTTCATTACTATATGCATTTCCCACTGGATTGTTAGGATTTAACAGCACTAATAAATCTACATCCTCGTTAAGTGCATCTATTATCGTGTCTGCTGATATTGTTAAATCATCATCATATTTAACCTGTATGAATTCTCTGCCATACATCTGTGCATACACCTGATACATAGCATATGATGGAACAACACCGACTATTTTTCCTCCCGGTGCTGAAAATGCTTCAATAATATGTCTTATTCCTTCTGATGAGCCATTAACAAGACATATATTGTCATTATTTACATTTAAAAATTGAGCTAAGCATGTTTCAAACTCTAATGTCTCTGGATACTGTGATACAAACTTTGGTGTAATATCTTTTAATACTTCATCAATAAATTCCTGAGGAAGTCCTCCTGGATTTTCATTTAAGTCTAATCTTAAATACTGTTTTCTATTATTCTGATAAACTATTCTATGTAAATTAACTAAATTGGGGTTCACATAATACATTTACTTTTCCACCTTTAAATAATATTCTTTTTCTTAACAAATTCTTCAACTATTGCTGTTATTGCAATAGATTCACCAGCTGTAAGCTTGTATGACTTTTCTCCATTTCCTCTTATCTTAGCAACGAACTCACTTATTTCATATCTAAGTCCATCGCCTACAAATTTAGGTTCATAATGGTCTATTATTGTTTCATCCTCATACCTTACATCGAATTTCTCTGTAAGCCACCAAGGTGACTGTGCTATAACATAGCCTTTTGTTCCTGCAACTATAAGCTGTCCTTCTGATTTAACCGCCATACCAACCTTTGCAGTTGCCATAGCATTTTCATATCTTATCTGAATTTTTGTATAATCATCTGTACCCAATTCATTATTAATACTGTCAAAAGACACTGATTTATAATCTTTGCCCAATATTTTTATTATTGGCATAAGTGCATTACCACCATATTCAAGAAATGCTCCGCCATACTTTGCATCTGTCCTTTCTCTTGAATTAACAGATGCAATTCTTGAAAAACAGGCCTCCACATCACATATTTCTCCTATTTTTCCACTTTGAACAACATTAAGCAGCTGCTGAAATCCTGGACAATATGCCGCCTTTATAGCTTCCATAAGTACAACATTGTTATCAGAAGCAATATCATATAGCTCTTCACTGTCTTTCTTGGTAAACGCTAATGGTTTTTCACATAGAACATGTTTATGTGCAAGTAATGCTTTCTTTACATAGTCATAATGAGTCTCGTGTGTAGATGCTATATATACAGCATCTACATTTTCCAGAAATCTATCATACTGTTCTGTTTCAATTGCAATTTCATATTCAGAACACTTTTTCTTGAATTTATTCACGCTCTCTATATCCGGATTATAGGCACTTGTAACAATAAGCCCACTTGCATATCTTGCCTCGGCAACAAATCTTTCTGCAATACGCCCTGTTCCTACTATACCCATTTTAGTAATTTTATAATTGCTTCCTCTAAGCATTGTTGACGATATATTAGGTGTCCTATCCAAATAAACAACATCACAGAATGCTTTTAAATAATCAAATGTTCCTACCCAGTCTGAACCAACCGTAAATATATCTACACCATATTTCTGAATGTCCTCTATCTTCTGACCTTCGTGATCTTCAACTATAATCATATCCGCAAAGCCAGTCTTTTTGACATTTTCTATTCTTTTCATAATAGGGTCAACTACATTTATTTTTCCACGCCACTCATCAAAATGTTCTGTTGTAACACCAACTATAAGATAATCTCCTAATGCCTTAGCTCTTTCAAGCAATTTATAATG
Organism: Bacteroides galacturonicus; assembly: GCF_003096855.1. Classification (NCBI taxonomy): domain Bacteria; kingdom Pseudomonadati; phylum Bacteroidota; class Bacteroidia; order Bacteroidales; family Bacteroidaceae; genus Bacteroides; species Bacteroides galacturonicus. The sequence continues at coordinate 160,372 of NZ_QEOA01000007.1, forward strand.
TCCTTCATGGAACAAATCATATGTTCCATATGTAATAACTTTCTTCATTAATAATCCTCCATGATTATGCATTCAGATTAACTAAATGTATTCTCACAACAATTTACAGCTTATATTTATGTATGCTGTTCCAAATATTCCTGCTGTTTCTTATAAAATGGGTAACTATGTGCCGCTCCCGTTCTCCTTGGTTTCATATATTCTTCACCATAATTAAGTCTCAATATACCATCATACCCTTTAGGTACTGGGACTTTGATATACTCAAATGGAACCCATTCTGTTTCATCAAACCATTCAAGAGGCATAATATAATTCATCTGTCCACGAATTCTTCGACCCATTTCACATAAATAATCTGACTCTTCCCTATTTGATAACATTGCAATATTGTCCGACATTCTCCATAACTGCTGTTTTAATGTATTATCTCTTATAAATTTAGTTTTACATATATCTTCTATCTTAACTAACCTTGACTCTAATTCGCCATTTTTACTCAGCTCTTCATATCTTTGTGCAACGTCATATATAATTCCATAAACAAGCAACTGTGTTTCAGCAAACTCTTTATCTCTCGGAACATAATCCATCGGATTAATATCTATTCCTGCAACATATGGAAAATTGTAGAATTTATTTTGAATTTCCAGAGGCAGAGGCACTTTATTATAATTCATAATCGCAGCGCTTGGCTGACAATGCGTTCCCTCTGTATATAGACTGCTTACATAGAAATCAGTATAAATATCCTTATTCTTAAATATATCCAGCAACTTCATATAGTCTTCTCTTGGCATATCAAAGTCTATATCATCATCCCAGGGAATAAACCCTTTATGTCTTACAGCTCCTAAAAGAGTTCCCCAGGATGCATATATTCTAAGTCCATACTGATTACATATATCCAATAATTCACAGGCAAGTTCCATCTCTACAACCCACGCACGCTTCATCATAGATGAAATCTTAAACCCACATCTTTCTTCTTCCTTGAAATAATTATCATCCAACTCCAGCATCCTTGCTACCTCTTAAATCTTATCAATATATCCAATATACTGCTGTCTAGTAAGTCCACTCTCAATCAGCTTATATAATGCCATCTGTTTAACAAGTATTGCACTATATGGCGACTTCGTTATATCTTTAACCTCGCTTAATGCTTTCTTAGCAAGTGGAACATATCGCTCATAATCTATTGTTATTTCTCTCTGCTTTGCAAAATCAAGAATTTCATATAAATATGTATGAAGAAAATACAGCTTAATCTCCTCATAATATTCTTTAAAATATGAAGTATTCTTCATAAACTCCCAGACCATTAACTGAACCTGGCTATGCTGAAATAAAGTTTCTTTCTCCTTCATATCATTACGCATAGTTCCGTTATTGTTCTGTCTATATATATATAATTTATCGGCCATTTTCACCAATTTATTAGCATAAAAGAGTAATGGATACACAAATAATGGTTCTTCGTATATAACATTTTCTGCAAATGCTGTATTGGCATCAATAACCATTGACCTTTTATACAGCTTATTCCAGCATCCATATGTGAATTTTTCCATAACAAGCATCTTTTTTCTATCGTCTGATGACTTTATTTCAAAATACTCATCAGTCACTTCATTCTTATTAGGAATAATGCCAACATTTTCAAAATAATAATTATAATTAAACTGTACTATATCAGCATCTTTCTCTTTCGCCCTGGAATATGTCTTTTCAAATAATTCCGCTTCCACCCAGTCATCTGCATCAACAAATGCTATATATTCACCGGAAGCATACTTTAACCCTTCATTTCTTGCACCGCCCTGTCTTCTATTATGAGGAAGGTCTATTATTATTATAGATTCCGGATATGCCTTTTCTATTTCATTAAGCATATTCCACGTCTGTCCATCGTCCGTGGAGGCATCATTAACAAATATCAATTCCAGATTATCGATTCCAATGCTCTGTCCTACAAGTGACATAAAGCACTTAGGCAGCCACTTTACGGCATTATAGCACGGAATAATCACGCTTACTTTTTTCATATTTCCTCATTTCTACTACAATATATTTATGGTTAATATTCCTTACACCCAGCAAGGCACCATCCATCTTGTCGCTAATTGTGCTCATACCACTCTTAATTTCTACGCACATTTTATTCTTAACTATTTTTACATATATGTGCAGACACAAAGCCCCATACGGAAATTTATTTCCACACTCATCTCCATTTATCATTAAGTATATGTTATAATAATTTTATCACATATATCAGGGAGGATAAAGTTTAATATGCCAAAAGTATCTGTTATTATGCCAGTTTACAATTCTGAAATGACTCTTATTGACAGCTTAAGCAGTCTTGTCACCCAGACTCTTACGGATATTGAGTTAATTCTTGTAAATGATTACTCAACTGACAATTCACTGAAAATACTTGCTGACTGCGAAGCACAATTTTCTGACAAAGTTCTTTTAATTAATCTTGATGAGAACCACGGTGCTGGCGGTGCAAGAAACATCGGTTTATCGTATGCTTCCGGCGATTATATTGGTTTTATGGATAGTGATGATATCGCAGTTCCTGATATGTTTGAGAAAATGTATGCTAAAGCAATCTCAGGCAATTATGATATTGTTGATTGTGGATATTATAACGAAGCAAAAGATTCAGCCATTGTCCACGCTTCTGATGAATTAACCGGTGAACTCAATGGCTATAAAAGAAGTGAATTAATCGCAAGTGGTGGATATTTCTGGTCAAAGCTTATTAAGAAATCTTTTCTTGACCGCATAGGACTTCAATTCAGGGAACACTGCATACTTGAAGATTTTGAAACACTTATGTATTTATTCGCTACAGCTTCCAGCATAGGCAATGTTAAAGAAATCCTTTATTGCTATAAGAATAGTGCAGCTTCAATCTCTAAGCATATTGACTACAACAACTATTACAATAACGTCATCAGTGCTATTGAAGCAGCTTACAGCCAGTTATCTGTTCTGCCTGATTATACAGATATTCAATATGCTGTTGAATACGGAATATATAATCTATGCTCCTTAGCCCTTAACTGCTGTCTTAATTCCAGCAATTCAGTTCCTGCATACATACTAAAGAACAGAATTACCGATATTAAGAATTATATAAATAAATATATTAAGCTTCCTGTAAAGTCCAATAAATTCATTAATAATAAAATTGATAAACAGGATTTACATTTATTATCTGATATTGATAAGATTATTTCACAGCTTGGCTAATTACAGCCAAGCCTTTTTAATCCTTTTAATGCCGGTTCATAACTTTGACATTTCTTATAACTTAATACCGCCTTTGCTGTATCGCCAAGACACTCATATATAACGCCAATATTATAATCAGCTTTATAACTGTTACAACCATCAATCTTACATAATTTATATGACTTAGCCTTATTAAATTCCTCTATCGCCTTATCAAACAATCCATTGTTCATATATGCAAGTCCCATTAAAAATACATAATCTGCACTTACCGCAAACTCACTATATATATTCTGAAGAAACATCATTTCAGGAATTCTCTTCTCATTAAGCAGTGAATATCCATATGTTTCAATCATATCCTGAACATACTCAAGCTTTGGATCTAAATCAAAGGATAAGCCCTTTTCAAAATTCCCAGATGCATTTTTATAATCTCCCTGCATATAATAGCTCTTACCCAACTGGTAATATATATATGCATCCGGACCATTTTCTTTTAATTCAAGCTCTAACAGCCTTATGTTACGCTCTGCCTTTTTCTTCTTATTATCAACGCTTCCCATATATCCTGAATGACCAACTGTTATCGGAACATCTACGGCTGTAACTACATTTTTATCAATACTTACAACCTGCTCGTGGATTCTTCCCTCATAATGACACCGCTTTCTGTTAAACAGGCGTGTTATTCTCTCTACACCCCTGGTCAATTCATTATCATAATTAATATTATTAATTAGTTCTATTTTCCCCGTACAATTCACTGATTGATTGCTTATAATAGCAGCTACTTCATCTATATTCATCTTTTCAATCCATTCATCGCTGTCAAGTACGAGAATCCAGTCATTACCTGCAAGGCTGATTGAATAATTTCTCGCCTTTGAAAAATCATCACACCACTTATAGCTGCCACTTATATCTGCATATTTATCAATAATTACAGATGTATTATCTGTTGAACCAGTATCAACTACAACTATTTGTAAATTATATTTTTTTAATGAAAGCAGACACTTTTCCAGCTTGTCTGCTTCATTCTTAGTAATTATACATACTGATATATCCAATATTATCCCTCCAATACTAATCAACACCTAATATATGCTTCAATACATAAATGTAATCAAACTTTTTAACAGCTCTATGACCATTAACAGCTATTTCCATCCTTTCTTTTTCGTGGCACATATAATAATCTATCTTATTAAGCATATCATTCTCACCAGTAAACATAACCAGTTCTTCACCATTTTTAAATAACTGTTCAATATCTTCCTGATAATTAGTAAGGCAGAATCCTCCTGCACCTAATATATCATATACTCTGAGCGGAATACCTGTAGTAATTGAACGAAGGGTTATATTTAAATTAATTCTGGACTTTCTGAATATTACTGGCATTTCACTATAATAATCTACACCACTATGAATATCAGCATTAGCAATATCTAAATCCCTGCTTCCTGTAAATATATCCACCATATATTTATCAGCTATCTTTCTTAATAAATTGACCCTCTCAACTCCTGTCACATATTTATTAATCTGGGAAGACAGCACATGTTCGTGTGGCACAGCAATATTATCCATATCAGCACACGCTGCATATAAATATTTATCTACGAACTCACTATCCACAATATCATTAATTATATTGTATCCATATATTTTTTGCTGTGCATTAGCAAGTCCATTAATGTAGCCTTCATAATATGAAGATACATCTTTGCTCATCAATACACTTTTCAGGTCAGGATTCATATTTCCCACAAAGCTTATATCATACTCATAGCTTGTATTATCAATATCTTTTCCTAATTGCCTGTCAAGCCTGTCTGTATCAACTGCAAGACTTGCATACTGTATATTACCCATACCATATTTTGATAATAATTTAATCCCATCTCTCTCAAACAAATATATTTCATTGCATTTATTATATATTGCCTTGGAATATAACGTATAATTAGGCCAATCATATATCCACGAAATATACGTTATTCCATAATTACTGCATGTATCTGATAACATAGGAAGAAAATCAAACGATATAACAACATCTATTCCATTAGATAATATGTCTATAACTTCATACTCAACTTCTTTGTTATCCCCAATATACTCCTTAACGCTATGCTCTATAACAAACACTTCATCTGCTAATATATCAAGTGCTTTAACCATATCCTTCTTGGAATTCTCATACCAGCTACAATATAATACCTTCATCGAAACCTCATTATAAAAAAGGACTGCCAGATATAATGACAGTCCTTGTATTAATATATATTCTTTTAATATTACTGAAGAAGTGAAAGAACACCCTGTGTAGCCTGATTAGCCTGTGCAAGCATAGACTGTCCAGCCTGTGCAAGAATGTTATTCTTGCTGTATTCAACCATCTCTGTAGCCATATCCACGTCACGGATACGTGATTCAGCTGCTGATGTATTCTCACTTGTTGTGTTAAGGTTGTTAATTGTATGCTCAAGTCTGTTCTGAATAGCACCAAGCTTAGATCTCTGAACAGATACTGAATTAATAGCCTTCTGAATAGCTGCCATTGCTTTTCCTGCTGATGAGAATGAGCTAACCTTAAGTCCGCTAATCTTAAGTGAAGATGCATTCATATTATCAATAGAAATTACAATACTCTGTCCTGATAATGCACCTACCTGCAGCTTCATATTTTTGAATGTACCATCAAGTAAGTTCATTGAGTTGAACTGAGTTGTTGAACGGATTCTATCAATCTCTGATGTAAGCTGATCCATCTCCTTCTGAATAGAAGCTCTATCTGTTGATGTATTAGTATCGTTAGCTGCCTGTGTTGCTAATTCATTCATTCTCTGTAAGATTGAATGTGTCTCGTTAAGAGCACCTTCAGCTACCTGTACTAATGAAATACCATCCTGTGAGTTAGAAGCAGCCTTGTCAAGACCTCTAATCTGGCTTCTTAACTTCTCTGAAATAGAAAGACCTGCTGCATCATCTGCGGCTCTGTTAATTCTATAACCTGATGATAACTTCTCTGTTGACTTAGCCTGTGCACTTGTTACTCCACTTAACTGTCTGTTAGCGTTCATTGCTGTAAGATTATGCTGTACTACCATTAATAATTCCTCCCTGAATGTCTTACTTATCCTTAAATATATATTGTAATTAATAAAATGTATATAAGTCTTCCAAAACTTAACTGCAATATATATCGGATATTTTGATATAGACTTAACCCCTTAATTTAAAAATTTTAAAAAAGGCTGTGACAATAACAAATACTTGTTAAAGTCACAGCCTCTATGATAGTATTATAACTTCAACTACCTAATTAGCCTAAGAGTGAAAGAACACCCTGATTAGCCTGATTAGCCTGTGCAAGCATAGACTGTCCAGCCTGAGCAAGAATATTGTTCTTGCTGTATTCAACCATCTCTGTAGCCATATCTACATCACGGATACGTGATTCAGCTGCTGATGTATTCTCACTTGTTGTGTTAAGGTTGTTGATTGTATGCTCAAGTCTGTTCTGAAGAGCACCAAGCTTAGATCTCTGAGTAGAAACTGAATTAATAGCCTTCTGAATAGCTGCCATTGCCTTTCCTGCTGATGAGAATGAGCTAACCTTAAGTCCGCTAATCTTAAGCTTAGAAGAATTCATATTACCAATTGAGATAGAAATCTTCTGTCCTGATAATGCACCTACCTGTAATTCCTTTCCTGTGAAAGAACCATCAAGTAAGTTCATTGAGTTGAACTGAGTTGTAGAACGAATTCTATCGATTTCTGATGTAAGCTGATCCATTTCCTTCTGAAGAGCATTTCTATCTGTTGATGTATTAGTATCGTTAGCTGCCTGTGTTGCTAATTCGTTCATTCTCTGAAGAATTGAATGTGTCTCGTTAAGAGCACCTTCAGCTACCTGTACTAATGAGATACCATCCTGAGCATTAGAAACAGCCTTATTAAGACCTCTGATCTGACTTCTCATCTTTTCTGAAATTGAAAGACCTGCAGCATCATCACCAGCTCTGTTAATTCTGTAACCAGATGATAACTTCTCTGTTGACTTCTGCTGTGCACTCTGAACTCCACTTAACTGTCTGTTAGCGTTCATTGCTGTAAGATTGTGTTGTACTACCATAATAGTTTCCTCCTTGAATTCTTGGTGGCGTCCCTGCCACCCATAATTAAATTGTTCAGGATTGCTCCTGTTATATATTATATCGGACTGTTGTTTATTAACTTTAGCCCTAATATAAACTTATTTTAATATTTTTTAATGCAAATGTCAAAATACTGAAATATACTTATTACCTAGCTGCATTAAAATATTGGTAAATATATGTATTATTTCTTCTGATCCATAAACTGCGGTTCAGAACTTACCCTGCTCATATTCTGATAATACTTATTAGCCATACTTACACTTCGCTTGGCTGTCTTAGCATTATCCTTTAACTGCCTGAACTTAATATCAACTCTGACTTTGTTTCTTGATTCCTGTGCCTGTATAGTAGCACTTAAGGATGTAGCTTCTCTTATAAGCTCCTGTAATCTAATTACTAATTCCTTATAATCAGCCTTATACTCTTCTACATCTTCTTTTACTCTGTCAAATACAGCTTGAAAGCCCTCATCTAGTGAATTAAGCTCATCTATATATGCAGCTTTACTCTCCATATTACTCTGAAGCTTATCTCCATCAAATTCTTCATCATCAAGTAAAGCACTCTGTTGCTCATTCAGCTCAGATACTTTCTTAAGTATCTCTATCTTCTTAAGAAGACTGTCTATCATTATCTGAAGATAATTCTCTGTAATCATATACTATTACCACCATCTTGATATCATAAAGGTATAGTTAAATCACTATTTGACTATACCTTTATATTATTAATTACCGGCTTTTGCCATAACTTCTTTCCAAGTATCTCTCATTCCTCTTAATTCAACTAATGCCTGATCAAGAACTTGTGTATCTTTCTTCATATTAGCATCAACTAAAAGGCTGTAGATATACTTGTACACATTATCAAAATCCTCTGCTACCGGGTATTTACGATTAAGTGTTGACTGAAGCTCTTCTATAATCATCTCTGCCTTTACTATATTAGTATGTGCCTTTTCTGTATCATTCTTTTCTATTGCAACCTGAGCAATATTACAAAACTTAATTGCACCTTCATATAATAATAACGTAAGCTCAGCCGGTGTCGCTGTTAATATCTTATTGCGGTTATACTGCTGTGCCATATTCTGATTATATATCATAACTTGTCCTCTCTCCTGATGTCATAAACACCTTATATTCCTATTACCATATTATCCTTAATATAGAATTAAATCAATACCCAATTATCAATTTCCAAATAAACCAGACATTGATGATGTCTGCGAGTTAAGCTTTGATAAAGCTGATTCCATAGCTGAGAATTTACTATAATAGTAATCTTCCCAAGTTGTAATCTTAGTCTCTGCATCACTTATCTTAGTTGTATATTCTGAATATTGCTTAGTCATCTGCTTGTCATTATATACTGTATAAGCACTGCTCACTGAAGATGTAGCCATCTTATTACCTAAATCTGTATAAAGCTTTGTAGCAAGCTGTGAGAAGAACGAAACTACAGTCTCCGGATCACTTGCTATTGCCGCCCTTAACTTATCATCATTACCCGATGAAACAGAGTCATCTGAATCACCATCAATATGATATACACCTTTTTCATTCTCACCTGATGAGAAATATCCCTGTGTTGCTATACCAAAGCTTGATAAAGCATACGACTTTCCGTTAATTGTAAATGATGAAGCCATATCATTCTTCATAGTATTGATAATACTGCTTAAAGTATCATCCTTTCTAAGCAGTGAGTCCTTAATCTTAGTCTCCCACTTTTCAACTTCATCATCTGTCATTGCGGACTTTTCATCATCTGTAAGTGGTTCATATCCCTTAGAGCTGTCTGCATTATAAGCTTCATCCATTGACTTAATCAGCTTATTATAATCTGTAAACATATCTTTAATAGACTTATAGATTGCATCTACATCTGTATCTGTAGTTATTGTAACCTGCTCATCATCCTTAGTCTTAGCGGTTACCTGTATTGTAATGCCATTAATCGAATAGTTATTGCTATTACTTGTAAATGTAGCACCATTAAGCTCAATTTCTGAATCCTGTCCTACTTTTCTTGATGCGCCCTTAGAAAACTTATGTGCTGCGTTAATCATATCATAGCTATTCTTTGCTTTGTTCTGATACTGTGTTGTAAGGTCTGCCTTAATCTTAGTATTCCTGTCAGCAGTCTCAGCAGCTATATTGGCAACTCCAGCAGCTGAATCTGTCTCTTTTAGAGCTGATACAGTTGTCTTGCCATCTTTCACCTCAATATTAACATAATTTTTAAGGTCTTCCATTGATTTCTTAGCTGTATCGTAGTTAGCTATGTCTGATTTAAGTGTTTCTACAGAACTTGTAAGGGTTTTATATTGTTCTTTTTCTTCGTCTGTAAGTTTACTTTCATCAAAATCACTATCATTATCTCCGCCTTTGCCTTTTAAAATAAGTGCATCAAGCTGTGCCTGTTTTGATGTAAGCTGTGCCTTAGCATTATCTTCAGCTGTGACACCTGTATCTGACATATATTTAGTATTAAAACTATCAACTGTAGCAGAAGCTTTACTATATGCTGCAAGCTTTTCCTGTGCTACTGTATCAAAGCTTATCTTATTACTCTCATAAGCACTATTAATAATATCATCAAGTGCTGATGTATATGTACCATCCGCAGCATTATAATAGCCAGCCCATTTTGTATACTCTGCTGTAGATGTCTTATCATCTGTATAAAGTCCCAATTCATACAAAGAGTCTCTACCAGCTGTATCATTAGCTACTAATGAAAAATCGCCATCTTTACCAGAAGTCTTGGAACTTATAAAGAATCTCTGGTTCGCCTCATCAAAGCTTGCCTGTACACCAGCATCCTTAAGCTTTACTAAGAACTGATTAACTGTCATATCATCTGTAAGTTCTATATTAGTTGACTTACCATCAACAGAAAGTGTAACACTTCCCTGTCCAGACGTCTTATTTGTTATAGCTGATAACTTGCTTGAACCTGTTATCTTTGATGTGCTGTCTGATTTATTAGTAACTTCACCACCTGTAAGATAACCCGATGATGCAAGTTCTTTAACCTTTAATGTCTGGTCTCCAGCTACCGCACTTGAACTTGCTGTAACTGTAGCTACACTTGAATTAGATACAGTTGACTTCTTAAGGCTGTATGCTTTACCAAACCTCGCTGCTGAAAGCTTTCCACTATAAAAGCTATATATGCTTGTATTCATAGTCTTCCACTTTTCCTGTTTCCAGGAAAGCTTAGTCTGAGCCTTTACAAGATTGTCTTTCTTTAACTGATATCCTGATACAAGTGCTGTTACAAGCGACTCTGTATCCATACCTGAAACCATACCTGATAATCTTATTGGCATAATATTACCTCCTATCTCTTCTCATCAACAAGGATACCAGCAAGCTCCCAGGCTTTTGCAAGCATTTCAAGAGCCTTCTCTGATGGTATCTCCTTGATGACTTCATCAGTGTCCTTATCTTTAATCTTAATAGTAATACGGTTAGTTGGCTCATTATAACCAAATTCTGCTATTGTATTTCTATTAATTACTTTCTGTATATCTTTGAGTTCCTTGATACTTGCTTCTTTCTTCTCATTCTGCTGTGCAAGATTAGATTCGCCATTGTCAGTACCACTCTTCTGTGTATTGGTTATCTGCACTGTCGATGCTGTACTGACTTTACTATCTGCTGTCATCTCCTTTGCTGCTGTATCAGAAGAAGTCTGAACATTAACCTTATTAATCTGTGTTGCCTGAACTGCCTGATTATGGTAATTGGCAGCTATGCTCATTTTATCAATTCCCATTATCCTTCACCTCCGTGTGGTTATAAAAAATGTTCTCAAACCGATATTAACCAATATTACAATTCTGCAATATATATCCTAGTGCAGTAAAGAAATCCTTTTCCCGTATTTATTGCACTTTACTCAGTTTCTAAACCCTATATCGGCATTCTAATGCCATAATATAATATTATATATTAATTATATTCATTATAAATCATTACAATTGTTATAACAAATGTAACTATCATTTCTTAAAGAGTTGGTTAAGTGCCTTAACATCAATTGCCTGTTGTGTAGCTTCCTTATTAGCATCCTTTATCTGTACATATACTTCTTTTCTGTAGATTGGAACAGACTTAGGTGCTGTTATTCCAAGCTTAACCTGATCTCCTTTAATCTCGATAACTGTGACTTCTACGTCATCGTTAATTATTATAGCTTCATCTTTTTTCCTTGATAATGCCAGCATTCTACTCACCTTTCCTTTCTTCAAGAATTGAATAAATAGGATATCTGACTTCATAATCATTGTTGTCGGCTATAAGCTGTACACCCTTTAATGTATCAGCATTGACAATGATTGGAGCTTTGAAATTAATTGTCATCTTAGTAATATCTGCCGGAACAGTAAGTACACAAAACACTATAAGATCAGCTTCTTTAATATCACTTCCAAGAGCCTTTAACATCTCATCTTCAACTATCGGATCATAGTCTTCTTTAATAAGCTCCGGCTTTAACATTGGAAGAGCAAGTTCTGGCTCATCTAATGACTGTAACCACATTATTGATGCCTCGTCTCCCTTATCCACATCGTATATAAGTGTAAACTTTTTACAGTCCTCAAAGCCAATAACCCCAAGGTCAAATGTTATAATCTTCTCATCATCAATATCAATCGTTCCAAACCATCTTGTATCTACCTTCACCTTAAAACCCTCCATTAATTATCATTTTATTATCCAATAAAATCAAGTAATGTCTGCTGTACCACCTTGCTTGCTGCTGAAAGTGCCGCATTATACACAAGCTGGGCAGAAGTATAAGATATAACAACTTCCTCAAGATCAATATCTTCATTCTCAGACTTAAGACTTGTAAAATTAGTCTTCTGTTCTGTAAGTCTTGACTTGGTAAGGTCAAGTCTTGTAATCCTGTTACCTACATCAGCCTTGGCATTAGAAATCTGTTCCTGATATCCCTGCATCTGTCCAATTCCTGTCTCAAACGCTTTAGTCATCTGGCTCTTTGCTAATTCCTGCTGCTTTGTAAGTCCTTCAAGAATATCACTTAAACTCTTCTGGTCTGCATCTGATGAATATCTTTCCTCTTTCATCATACTTTCAACCTTTGACATCTGGCTCTCTATATCAAGAACATTCTGTACTGCTGATGTGAGGTCATCTATATTTCTTCCAAAATATATATTAAACGCTTCATCTGCCTGAGTATTAACCTTTAACTTCTGTGTAAAATTAATATTATACTCTATATCTTCATCCTTCTTAGCATAAGTAACGCCTGTAACATTATCAACACAGTCAAAATACATTGTTGGATTAACATCACCCTTTTTAAAATTAGATTTATCATACTGCACTGAGAATGAATTGCTTGTATATACGTCCTTATATACATTTTCTCCAAGAAGAACTTCACCAACCTGTGAATTAATAACTATCTCATCATCACCTGGTATATAATTAGTATCTGATGTAAATGATACTGTAACTGCATTGCCACTTCCATCACTAAAGAAGTTACCTGTAACGCCTGTTATATTACCATTGGCATCTGTATTAGTTGTAACACCTGTAACTGCATTACCATCTGCATCTGTTACTGATATTGTTCCGTCTGTGTTCTTAGTTATTGAAGCCGTATTGCCCTGACTGTCTGTAATCTTAAATGTTCCATTAGCATCAACCTCTGAATAAGCAAGCTGTAATCTGTGTACTGTCTGCACATTTGGTGTAATAATCTTGCCATTAGCATCTTTTTTAACTGACAGATTCATAATATCATCATTAGAATAGGCATTAGTATATACAGTCTTACTGCTAAGTGCATCTCTTGTAAAGTTCTGTGTTATTGTATAGTCCACATCCTTAGCATCTGCATCTGACTGATATGTCAGAGGCTTGTCTGTTGCATAACCTGTGAATACATATCTTCCAGCATAATCTACATCTCCCTGTGTATAGAATGAATCCTTTAGCTTATTAAGTGTCTCAACAATTGTATTACGTTCCGAAGGAGAATAAGAATCTGTTGCACCCTGATTACAATAGCTGTAAAGCTGTGATACTATATTGTAACTCTGGTCAAGAGCATCGTGTGTTACCGAAAGCCATGATGAAGCATCTGGTATATTCTTATTAATATACTGTGTAACCTGATCAAGACTTGAACGAAGTCTTAATGCTCTGATTGCAATAATTGGGTCATCAGAAGGCTTGTTAATCTTCTTCTGTGTAGATAACTGTGTATCCATTGTATTAATCTGACTTTTATTAGTCTGTATATTAGCTATAGAGCTGTTTATCATCATCTGATTAGTTATTCTCATACTATTCCTCCATTCATTTACAGATATGCTATGTGAACTAATTATAAGCCCGTCTGGTTAATAAGCTTGTCGTATATCTCGTTCATAACCGACATCATCTTAGAGTTAAGATTGTAAGCCTGCTGGAACTTCATAAGATCCATAGCTTCTTCATCAGTATCAACACCCATAACCGATAATCTCTGGTTCTGAATTGTTGTCTTCATATTATTATAGTTAGAAAGAAATGTCTTAGCCTTACTTGAATCAATTGATACATCACTGACAATACTTTCAAGGAAGTAAGCACCTGTACCACCATCAAATATCTTTTTCTTCTGAAGTGCATTAATCTGTTCAATCAGATCGCACTGTGATTCGCCGTCCCCTACATTTGACTTTGTCGCAAGCTTATCAGCATCCTCTAAAAGAGCCGAATTAACAGATACTGTTGTTGCTGTAAGAACTCCAGAACCATCCTGAACAACAAAAAGTGGTATACCTTTATTCTTAGCATCAGTTGTATCCGCATCTGATACATAGCCACTTTCAAATATGCTGTTAACTGCCTGTGCAAATGTCTGTATAAACGTATTAAGCTGTACCTGATAATATGGAACACCCTTATAATTAATATTCTCGCCTGCCTGTGCATTAGTCTCTGTTACGATATTACCATCAATATCTGTCTTGTATGTTCCATCATCATTCTTAGCATAAGACTCAATCTCTCCATTACAGCCATCTCTTATATCTATAAGTGCTTTTAACTGTCCTCCAAGTGAGTCACTGTATATATTAAAATCAGATCCGTCATTCCACTTTATATCATAAAGTCCATCTGCATCGCTTGTATTTCTTACTTCACCTCTTGCCACAACCTCTAATGTCCTGTAACTGTAATCATTAACAAGTGACTGTCCATTAATTGTTATCTGGAATGATGTAAGACCATTCTGGATTTCTGTCTCGCTTACTGTTATATTAACTGCCTTTGAAAGCTCATCAACTAATGCATTTCTCTGGTCACGAAGATCATTAGCATCACCATAGCACGCCTCAATCTGGTTAATCTGCTTATTAAGTGCTGTTATGTTCTGTGCAAGTGTATTAATATGCTCAACAGTATCCTTTACTTCGTTATTGGCATCTGCCTGTACATTTCTTAAGTTATTAGCTAATGTATTAAAGTAATCTGTCATACTCTTGGCATTATTAATAAGCTGGTTCTTTGCAGAAGTGTCAGCTGGTGTAATTGTAAGCTGGTTAACTGCATCAAAGAAATTGCCGTATTCCTTTGAGAAACCTGAAAGAAGAAATTCATTAAGATAATCCTCAACCTGTGTCATATAATTATTCTTAGCTTCGTACTGTCCATAGTTAGCACAGTTGTTACGATATTTCTCATCATAATAAGAATCTCTTGTCTGTTTAATCTCTACAACATTAACACCTGAACCAATTGTTCCGTATGTTGAATATGTTCTTAAAGCATCTGATGCCTGTAAAAGCACGCTCTGCTTAGTATATCCATCAGTATTAATATTAGAAAGGTTGTGTGCTGTTGTTGTAATAGATGTCTGTGCCGCCTGAAGTCCTTTGTATGAGATTGATAATCCAAAAAATGTAGATGCCATATTAACTCTCCATTCTGCACCTTTATACCAGTGCATTATTTACATTGTTGTATTAAACATCAATTATAATTCAATATAATCTGTAATTAATATAATCAAGAACCAAGTGATGTAACAAGATGTTCTATCATCTCACTTACAACATTAATATATCTTGATGCCGCATTATATGCGTGCTGATATTTTATCATCTTCTCAAGTTCTTCATCTGAAGATACACCTGATGTCTGTAATCTCTGGTTATCATAACCATCAACCATTGATGTCTGGTTATTAACAAATCTTGAAAGTACCTTACCAACTGTAGCAAACTCACCTATATAATCATTATAGAATGAATTAAAGTCTGCCTTGGCATATGAATCAGGATTAAGCGATGCGAACTTTTTGCTGAATGCATCAATAAGTTCATTAGCTTTAGAAAAATCTTCCTTGCCCTGTATTGTTGATAATGGAATTCTGTCAACATGCTGTGAAGCTTCTGGATTAACTAAAAGCTTACCAAGTGTATAGTCCGTCTCATAATCTGCTGTGTTAAGATTATTACGGACATAAGTCTTAGTTCCGTCTGCCGCTGTTATCTGGATGTATCTTTCTGTTCCCTCTCTCTTGAACAATTCAACACCCATAGTCATATCCTTATCCATACCGAAACCAGCCTTGTCTGTGTCAAGTACAGAATACTTCATATTATCAATATTCTCAGCTGTTGTTCCTGCCTGGTCAACATAAAGCTTCTCACCTGATGAATAACTGTAAGTTCCATCACCATTGGCAACACCTTTAACTTCCTTACCATATCTGTCATAAAGTGTTGCATTAACCGAAGCATTATATATGTACTCATCAGCCTGTAATACATTACCGTCATTATCTGTAAGCTCTGTTGTTGTTTCTATTGTCTTTTCTGGACAAAGAATATCATTAAGGGAAGTAACTATTCCATTAACAAGCTTATCAAATCCAGCTATCGCACTAAGTATTGCTGATGGTTCAATATATTTGTTGTAATATTCCTGCTTCTCGTTATATGCATCCATTGCATCATTATAAGCCTGAAGTCCGTCTGCTGTTGTAAGATCGTAATCTTCCTTCTCCGGCATAACAGGTACATCTGTATAATTAACTTCTATAGAACCTCTTGCTACTAAAAGACCTTTGAGTTCTCCCTTGTCTGTATCCTTCATATTATTAATATTAGAAAGATTAAATACATCCCTGTCATAACCTGGCCAGATTGGGATTAACAGTGCACTATTATCAACCTGTCTTGTTCCCATCTCAGTAACCTGTGCCGATGTAACAAATGGTACATTCTCAGCAGTTACAATCACCTCACCATGTTCATTCTCATAATAATCAAAATCAATATAACCACTTAATTCATCTAACGCATTATCTCTTGTATCTCTTAAATCATTAGCACGTTCACCACTTCCAGATTCAACCTTGGCTATCTCTTTATTAAGGTCATATATCTTTTGTCCAAGATTGTTAATCTTATTTACAATATTATTAATATCTGTGTTAAGAGTTACCTGATAATCCTTAAGCCCAGCATATATTGCTTCAGACCTGTCTATAAATGCTGTTGCATTCTGGATAAGTGAAGATCTTGCAATTGTACTTGTTGGATTCTTAGTAAGTTCATTAATTGCGTTATACAGATTCGTTATCTGTGTCTGGTATGTAACGCCCTGCATTTCTCCAAATAAATCTTCTACTTCTTCTACTGCCTTATACTGGCTTTCATAATATCCAAGTCTTGCATTCTCTGTTCTGTATGACTTATCTATAAAATCATTTCTTATTCTGCTTATAGCATCAACATCAACACCAAGTCCACACTTGCCTGTGCTGTTTCCTGTTCCGAACACATTAACATACGTACTGTCTGCAAATGTAATCTGCTGTCTTGTGTATCCTGTTGTATTAACATTTGACAGATTGTGTGCCGTTGTATTAAGTGCTGTCTGTGATGTTTTAAGTCCTGACGCTCCTACCATAAGCGATGCCATTCCGTTAGCCATAATTCCTCCATATCCTAAACCCAGAAAAAAATCACATTCTCAAAGAAAAATCCCAATTCATTCCTTTGAAAATGTGACCCTTAATTCCGAATAATATTACTTAATCTATATTGTGTAATAATCAGAGTCAATCCATTTCTTCTGATTATTAGTCCGGATTATATTTATTGTTTTGCATCAAATCCTGTCGCTCCAGTAATCCCCTGTTCCTCATAAGCTGTTCTTCCATAATTGGAAGTCTGTGGATCCATAACTGAATTCTTGGCAAGATCAAGCTCAAACTGTATCATATCCATTGATTCCTTGAGAAGCAGCTTATTATTATCATTAACTGTTGTAAGCTGGTTCAAAGTTCTTTTAAGTCTGAGATATACTTCTTCTAGTGCATCGTGCTCTTTAGGCTTCTTCTCAAGTATCTGTACTATATGTTCTACTCTTATCTGCTCATATGGAAGCCTTAGTATCGAGCATATCTCTTTCACATCTTCCTGTCTTTTCTGTTCAACGGTTTCAAGTTCTTCTATTAACTTCTGTTCCTGTAGGAATATCTTTTGTAATTCATCAACATCTCCCTTAACAATTGCGGAAGTCTTATCATTGGACAAGTCCAGAAGCTTATTATATCCTGTATCCTCATTATTCAAATCATCGATTAATAGATCTATTAAACTTGCCATGCTTTAACCTCACTAAAATGTTAATGTTGAAATTCTGTCAAGTATCTTATCTGCAACATCTTCAGAACTTATATTATATGTTCCGGCCTGAATACGTGCCTTAACATCATTAACCATATCCATTCTGACATCTGATGTAGAAGCCACTGCTGACTTCGCTACCTGATACAGCTTAGCTGTATCTGAAATCTCATACTTGTCATTCTCTTTCTTATTAGTAACAGCCTTATTATTCTTAGAATAAGAACTTGTCTTATATATCTGACTTACAGCATTATAAGCATCTATACGCATACTTACCGCCTCACTTTCTATCTTCAAAGTCTTGTAAGAACCATTATCAAAGGTGTCTGTAACAAACATTCCAGCCCTTAACTGCCTTATTACAGCTCAGTTCTCTGCTTTATGATTAAGTTATCGGTAATAATCTGTTATCTCTTAACCCCATTTTATAATTAATTTAGATACAAATACAATTAGTTCTTATCAAGAAATCTCATCTTGGCATCAGCTGACGATAATCTCTTTTCCATATGTTCAACAGCGGCATTAGACTCACCATACATTGAGCCAAGATTATTTGCCATTTTATTCTTACATCTTTCACAGAAACGTCCACTTTTTATCGATGCTCCACATCTCTCACATGTAATTCCAATCGGAGAATCATCAGCTATTACAAGCCTCTCGTCTCTTATCCACTGTTCAATCTGTCTTGTGCTTACGTCACATTCCTCTGCAACCTCTGTCATTGTTGCATTATGGTGATCCTGTATGTATTCCTTAACTTCAAGATACTTTTCTTCAATCTTCTCTATGCAATTAGGGCAAAGATTACGATATGGACCTCCTATATAATTATATAATTTGCCACAGCCTCTGCAATTTCTTACTTCCATAATATTCCTCCGTTCTTGTTACCTGTATTCAAAATCCTCTGCCAACGCAGAGTGTAACAGCATATACTTCTTTTACTCCTGCCCTCTTAAGACATTCTGCACACGCATCAATAGTTGTTCCCGTTGTATATATGTCATCTACTATTAATACTTTATTATATATTATAACATTATCAGCTATTTTAAAAGCCTTTTGAAGATTTTTAGTTCTCTGGATATCATTAAGATCTTTCATCGGGCTTGTGGCCCTTGTTCTAATCAGACTATGTTCATTGTATTCTATATTAAGCTTCTTACTAAGGCTTTCCGCTATAAGTCCTGCCTGATTATAGCCTCGTGACTTTAATTTGGATACATGAATTGGAACCGGCATAATCACATCAGGCTGCCACATATTTATTACATCACCGTACCTGCCTGATATTTCATCTGCGTATACCTCTGCATATTCACGCTTATTATGATATTTAAAATTATAGATAGATTGTTTTATCCCCTCTGAATACTCATACACACTCACTGCCTGATTAAACAAATGCTGTTTATCCGTGCAGTCCTTACAATATTCCCTGTTATCGTCCTCTAATGCTTTGCCGCATTTAAGGCATGCAGGTTCTTTAATATATGTTATATATTTAAGACACCACGGACATATATTCATCTTCCTGTTATCAATAACAGGTCTGGGATTTGAACATATCGGACACGCCGGCGGAAACAATATATCTTTCACACCCGCTGCTATCCTTTTATATATTATGTCGTATTTATTCAATATTTTTTATTTCCTTTATCCTCTCATCTAAAGACGAATATCTTCTTGTTTCAGATACATTTTCTGCCATCTGGTTAAAAATTCGTTCATCACCTATCATACATACACACTTTCTTGCCCTTGTAACAGCCGTATAAAGTATGTTTCTGTTCATAAGCATCCTTGGCCCCTGATACATCGGTATTATAACCGCAGGATATTCACTTCCCTGTGCCTTATGTACAGTTATCGCATATGCAAGTTCAAGCTCGTCAAGCTGTGCAAACTCATAATCAACATATCTTCCATCTTCAAATTTGACAGTAACACTCTGATTATAATTGTTGATATCATCAATAATTCCAGTATCACCATTAAACACTCCACTGCCTTGCTCTACCGCAATGCCATAGCGGTTCTTTTTCTCCCATTCAAGCTGATAGTCATTCTTAATCTGCATAACCTTATCACCCTCACGGAATATTGTATCGCCAACTTTCTTCTCCATTTTGCCACTGTCCGGCGGATTAAGATATTCCTGCATTACAGTGTTAAGCCTGTCAACTCCAACAGATGATTTTCTTGATGGTGTCAAAATCTGAAGTTCACTCACATCTGCATTAACATACTTTGGAAGCTTCTCACTTATAACAGTCTTCATAGCCGCAATTATTGCATCTGATCCATTTCTATGTATAAACAGGAAATCCTTACTGTATTTATTAAGTGTCACCTTATCGCCTTTATTAATCTTATGGGCATTAGTTATAATCTCGCTCTCAGCCGCCTGCCTGAATATCTTTTCAAGCTTAACAACAGGAAAGCACTCAGATGCTATTATGTCTTTAAGAACATTTCCTGGTCCAACACTTGGAAGCTGGTCAACATCACCTACAAGTATAAGTCTTGTTCCAACTGCTACTGCTTTAAGAAGCGAATTCATAATATTAATATCAACCATTGACATCTCATCTACAATTATTACATCTGCTTCCAACGGGTTGTCTTCATTTCTGTCAAAGCTCATTCCAAGGCTTGATGTCTGATTTTTCTTGTCTTCTTTATCAGCCATAGTGCTTCCAACTATTTCAAGAAGTCTGTGAATTGTCTGTGCCTCAAAACCACACGTTTCTGTCATTCTCTTGGCAGCTCTTCCCGTCGGTGCCGCAAGCCTTATCTCAAGACCTTCCATCTCAAAATATTTAATTATCGTATTAATTGTTGTTGTCTTACCGGTTCCCGGTCCACCTGTTATTATAACAAGTCCGTTAAGTGCAGCTTTTACAACAGCTTCTTTTTGTATGTCATCAAGCACAATGCCCTCTGATCGTTCAATCCCTGCTATTCTGTTATTGACCTCGTTGATATTTTCATCGCATTTTATATCAAGTCCTGCCAATGCCCTTGCAACATTCTGTTCCATATAGAAATACATCGCAGAATACACATTTTTAGATTCCCCCTCTGTTCTTACAACAATCTTCTTATCTATAGCAAGATCCATAAGAAACTTATCATAATCAGCAATGTCAATAAGCAGAAGTGATGACACCTGCCTCTTTAATTCTTCATAAGGAAGATACACGTGTCCCTGCAATGCCGCCTGATTAAGACAGTAGAACATTCCACTTCTTATTCTGAACTCCGAATCAACCTTAATTCCAACTCTGGAAGCAATCTCATCAGCCGTCTTAAAGCCTACGCCCTCAATATCATCAGCCAGCCTGTACGGATTTTGTTCTATGATTGTGTAAATATCATTGCCATATCTTTTAAATATTTTATTGGCTAAATTCATCTGGATTCCATAATTCTGCAGAAACATCATCGCACGACGCATATCGTGCTTATCCGCAAGCTGGTTAGCAATGTCCATTGCTTTAGCTATGCTTATCCCTTTAATCTCTGCAAGACGTTCTGGTTCATCTTCCATAATGCGGAATGTATCATCGCCAAATGTATCTACTATACGTTCAGCCATCTTGCTGCCTATTCCTTTAACTGCACCAGAACTTAGATAACGCCTCACTGACTCCTTGTCCGCCGGCGCCTTGAATTCATAAGAAGAAATCTTAAACTGCATATAATATACTGCGTGTTTGACAAATTCGCCATTCGCAGTAATAAATTCACCTGTGTTGATATAACTTAACGTACCAACACAGGTGACATCTTCACCCTGATATATTATCTCAAATACTGTATATCCATTGTCTTCATTACGATAAATTATATTATCTATAAATCCTTCAACGTATTTAACAGACTCGTAATCCAATCTGCTTCCCTCTCTTTAATAATATATTAATATTAAAACCACATTGTGTTTAATAAAACCGTCCACTTAAAACACACTGCAATCTATAAATCTGAAGAATAATTACGCTTCATCTGTTCATATAATGTCTGGGCTATTCCAAGTCCTTTCCCATTATTAGACTCTGTAAATACTTCTGCGTAGTTCTTTATCATCTCATCGCCAAAGTAACTTCCCATTGTACTCATAGCCGAATCCGAACTGCCTGAAATAGATGCCATACTGCTGAATAAAGATGAGTCGTCGTCATCATCTGCATCTATCTTAGCCATTTTCTGCATTGACTTTAACATCTGCTCAACAAAGTAGCTTTCAAAGTCCTTGCACACGCTCATAAGTTCATCGTCTGATGCCTGTGAGAAATCTGTACTTGTAAGCTTATCACTAAGCTGTGATGAAGTTTTATCATATGTATCTGCATAACTTGTACTTATTGATGTTGAATAATCCATACCTATTCTCCCTTGTCATTACTGCAAATCATATCTATTTTATTTATCTCTTTAATGAGTTAGCCTGTTCCATCATTGTATCTGACGTTGTGATTGCCTTAGAACATAACTCATATGCTCTCTGTGCTGTAATAAGGTTAACCATCTCTGTTGCCACCTGTACATTTGACGCTTCAAGATAATTCTGCTTTAACTGACTCTTCTTAGCAACTCCGTCAGTCTCCTCATTCATTGGAACTCCTGATGCTTCAGTCTCTGCAAGATAGTTACCACCAAGCTTATCAAGACCTGATGGATTAGCGAACTGGAAAAGTCCTATCTTAACACCTATATTAGCAAGATTACCATCTTCACCTGGATACATAAGGTCACCCTCTGATGATACCTTAATATTAGCCGCATTGTAATCTGATGATAATACGATTGGCTGTCCATCTGTGCTAAGTACAGGATAACCATCTGCTGTACATAACATCATTCCTTCTGTTGCTGTTGAGAAGTAGAAATTACCATTACGTGTATATACTGTCTCGCCTTCTTCATTCTGTACAGCAAATAATCCGTCACCACTAATCGCAAAATCAGTTGAGCTGTCACTTGCATTCATAGCACCCTGTGTAAAATGTGATGTAACTGACGCTACTCTTGCACCAAGTCCTACCTGTGCAGCTACCGGCTTATATTCTCCATTCGCAGATGTTGTTCTCGACTGGAGATTCTGATATAATAATGATTTAAATTCTGTTGATTCTGACTTATAACCGACCGTATTAACATTAGCCAGATTATTAGATATTGTATCTACACTTGTCTGCTGTGCCATCATTCCTGATGCAGCAGTCCATAATGATCTCATCATAATCTTATCCTCCTATGTGATTACAATTCGGAAATACTTACCATCTTGCCAAGCATTTCATCAATCGAATTAACAATCTTCTGATTACTTTCAAATTCTCTTGCTATGTTAATCATATCGACCATTTCTGATACAACATTAATATTAGATGTTTCAAGATACCCCTGATTAACACTTGCTGTTGAATCTTTAAATGTTGCACCGTCTACAGCTCTGTAAAGATTTTCTCCATATGCTTCTATGTAATTATAATCTTCAAAATCTACAATTCCAAATGTATCTACATACTGTCCGTCTGCATATATTCTTCCTGTAGAATCAACTGTAAGCTTGGATATGTCTGTTGGAAGAACGATTGGATCTCCACTCTCTCCAAGCACATAATCACCATCCTTGGTAACCAGATAGCCTTCGCTGTTCATCTGGAACGATCCATCCCTGGTATAAAGTGTTGATGTCTCACCTGCTTTGTTAGTGAATGATATAGAGAAAAAGCCATCGCCTGCAAGTGCAAAATCATAAGAACTCTCAGTATTCTTTAAAGAACCCTGATCCCAGCTTCTGTAAGTTTCTCCTATCTTTACTCCAAGACTCATCTTGCCTATATTCTGATTCATATAACCAACTGTCTCATCTTTAACCTTAATCCCATATACTGAATCAAAGCTCTGGGTAGTCATGCCCTCTTTCTTGTAACCTGTTGTTGTAGAATTTGCCAGATTATTAGATACAATGTCCAGTCTCTTCTGCTGATTCACCAATCCAGTATAAGCAGTATATAAACCTCTTACCATACCTGACCCCTTTTCTTAAATCTATTCTTCTCTGTATCCTGAAAGGAATTCAATAAACTTACCAGTTCCTATAGCAACTGCTGTCATAGGGTCTTCTGCTGTCATTGTGTTAATTCCTGTCTTAGACTCTATAAGATCTTCAAGACCTGAAAGAAGACTTCCGCCTCCTGTAAGAACAATACCTCTGTCTGCAATATCAGATGCAAGTTCTGGAGGTGTCTTTTCTAATACGCTGTGTACAGCTTCAACAATCTGTGAAGTAGCTTCTCTTAATGCTTCTTCTGTCTCTTCAGATGTAACTTCAACTGTCTTTGGAAGACCTGTAACAAGATTACGTCCTCTTACATTCATTGTAACTACTTCTGGTCTTGGATACGCTGATCCTATCTTTATCTTAATATCTTCGGCTGTTCTTTCACCGATAAGAAGGTTGTGCTTCTTTCTCATATATCTAACAAGTGCTTCATCGAAATCATCACCTGCAATCTTTATAGATGTACTAACAACAGTACCTCCAAGTGAAATAACAGCGATATCTGTAGTACCACCACCGATATCAACTATCATATTACCGCAAGGTCTTGAAATATCAATACCTGCTCCAATAGCTGCCGCAATTGGCTCTTCGATAATTGCAACTTCTCTTGCTCCTGCCTGAAGAGTTGCATCCTCAACCGCCTTCTTCTCAACTTCTGTAACTCCTGATGGAACACATACGCTTATTCTAGGCTTCTTTAACATTCTTCTACCAATTGCTTTCTGAATGAAATATTTAAGCATCTTTTCTGTTACTGTGTAATCAGAAATAACGCCCTGACGAAGAGGTCGTACAGCGACAATATTACCAGGTGTTCTACCAAGCATAAGTCTTGCTTCCTCTCCGATAGCTTTAATCTTATTAGTATCTCTGTCAAAGGCAACAACTGATGGCTCTTTTAACACAACACCCTTTCCTTTTATATATACAAGAATACTTGCAGTACCTAAATCAATACCAATATCAGTAGATAACATACTGTTCTCCTCCCTAATCTTCTATAATTATCCAATCTATTACATAATTCTGTTAAAGCACTATACATTAAATACTATAAGTACTATACATTGTAAAATGCTATACTATATTAAGTATAAAATACTATATACCAGCATCACACTTTAACTTTTCCAACAATTATATCTTGTTAATATACCTGCTATCAAAAACATTTTTCATAGCTAATCAACATTATATACATAAATACAGAATTTTAAAAGTCCTAAACGCTAAAAAAAGAAAAAATTTTTTAAAAGCATAAAATAGCATTAGATTTGTGTTCGATATTCTTGATATAACACCAAAATAATGAAAAACTCACATTATTGACAAAACCTACATAGCAGAAAATTTACATTTGCATTCTTACAAAAAATCAAAATATGGCGGATACATTTTACTAATTCTAAAATGTATCCGCCATATATCAATTATATAATTATATTAATTCCTATAATTTAACTAATTTAATCCATCCAATTATATCTTTATTAAAGATACTTCTTAAGTGCATCAACCTTATCTAACTGCTCCCAAGGAAGGTTAAGATCTGTACGTCCAAAGTGGCCATAGCTTGCTGTCTGCTTGTAGATAGGTCTTCTTAAGTCAAGCATCTTGATAATTCCGTTTGGTCTTAAATCAAAGTTCTCTCTTATGATTTCTACAATCTTCTCATCGCTTAACTTACCTGTGCCAAATGTATCAACACATATAGATGTTGGATGTGCAACACCTATAGCATATGAAAGCTGGATTTCACATCTGTCGGCGATACCTGCTGCAACTAAGTTCTTAGCTACATAACGGGCTGCGTATGCTGCCGAACGGTCAACCTTAGTGCAGTCCTTACCAGAGAAAGCTCCACCACCATGTCTTGCAGCTCCACCGTAAGTATCTACGATAATCTTTCTACCTGTAAGGCCTGAATCCCCATTTGGACCACCTATAACGAAACGTCCTGTTGGATTGATGAATATCTTAGTATCTGCATCTACCATAGCCTGGTCAACGATTGCATCGATAACATACTTCTTGATATCTTCGTGAATCTGTTCCTGTGTTACATCCGGTGCATGCTGTGACGAAACAACAATTGCATCGAGACGGATTGGCTTGTTGTTCTCATCATATTCAACAGTTACCTGTGTCTTTCCATCTGGTCTTAAGTAGCTTAATGTACCATCCTTGCGAACCTTTGTAAGCTGCTTGGAAAGCTTCTGTGCAAGTGCTGCTGAGTATGGCATATATTCTTCTGTCTCGTTAGTAGCATAACCAAACATCATACCCTGATCTCCAGCACCAAGGTCATCATCTTCCTTATCTACACCTTCCTTAGCTTCAAGTGCCTTATCAACACCCATAGCTATATCTGCTGACTGCTTATCAAGTGCAACCATAACAGCACAAGTATTACCATCAAAGCCTTTTTCTGAACTATCATAACCAATCTCTACAACTGTATCACGTACAATCTGAGGAATATCAACATTTGCCTTAGTTGTAATCTCACCCATAACCATAACGAAACCTGTGTTAGTAAGTGTCTCGCAGGCTACTCTTGAATATGGATCCTGTGCATAAAGTGCATCAAGCACTGCATCTGAAATCTGGTCGCAGATTTTGTCAGGATGTCCTTCAGTTACTGATTCTGATGTAAATAATCTTTTTTCCATTCTTTGTCTTTCTCCTTCTTAATATCTAATCCTTTAGTCACTGTGATTAATATCACTTATCATCCTTGGTGTTTCCGACTTTTTAAATGTAATAGCAAAAACCGGAGCCCCCTAAGGGACCCCGATTGTTTATCTCGAAATCCTCTCATTGTTCGAATTCTCTCGCTCAGGTTGGCACCTTCCTAAAAAGGGGTTGCCGGGCTTCATAGATCCTATGTATCTCCACCGCTCTAAATAAGGGATATAATCATTATTTAATTAACTGCATATAGATACTACACAATTGATGCTAATACGTCAAGTCTAATTGACTTTTTTATATATTAAATTTATAATATTTTTATCATTTAATCGTAATATGATTACTAATATTCAAGCCATATAAGAGGATTTAACTAATGAACGAACTTACAATATTTATATTTGATGCAGAAGAAGGAATGGAACTTTCCCGTGACGTAATACTTAATGATGGTTCTATCCTTTTGACAAAAGGAACTGTCCTTAATCTTGACCTCATTTCAAGAATTTCAGGACATCATATTCTTGAAATATCTGTATATGATAAGACTGAGGCTGATTCTGCCATAGATAATCGTACTATAAGCAGCATTTCTGCTGTAGACGGAGCTAAAGAAGCTGCCAAAGCCGCTGATGATGAGAACACCAAATACTACGAAACTGTCCGTAATTCAGAAGAATTCAAGACATTTGAAGAACATTACAATGAACATATTGACACTTTCAAAGATGACTTAAAGAAGTTAATCTCATCTGATGATGAAGTTAACACAAAATCTTTAGTCAAAAATACTATTGACATCGTTGCTGAGTCTAACAACTCATTACAGTTATTTGATATGCTTCACGCTATGCGTGACGTTGATGACCTTACATATGTCCACTCTATGAATGTCGCTTTAATCGCTTCTGTCATTGGCAAATGGATGGGCTACAATCAGGAGAAGATTAAGGTGCTTACACTCGCTGGACTTATGCACGATATTGGTAAGCTCCTTATACCTGAGAAGATTCTTAACAAGCCCGGAAATCTTACTGATAACGAATACGAAATCATGAAAAAGCACGTCAACTTAGGTTACGAGCAGGTTAAGAACAAGTTTATGCCTATGTCTGTTAAGGAAGCTATTCTTCTCCATCACGAAAAATGTGACGGAACTGGTTATCCTTTCGGACTCAAGAGCGATAAAATACCTGAAACAGCCAAGATTATTGCAATAGCTGATGTATATGATGCAATGACTTCAAGCCGTATATACAGAGCTCCTATATGTCCATTTGAGGTAGTACGCCTTATGTATGAAGACGCATTTACCAAGTTTGACCCTGTATTTGCAATACCTTTCCTTAAAAATGTAGCTTCATCTTACATTCACACTGATGTACGTCTGTCTGACGGACGTGTAGGAAAGGTCATACTTATTAATGACAGTGCACTTCACAAGCCAGTTGTGCAGGTTGATGGGGAATATATTGATCTTTCTAAGAAGAAGGATTTGAATATTACGGCACTGTTATAGAAGCGTTCCGAAAATGTCTCATCTAAGTATGAAGATATTGCCGAATTACAGATTTAACCAATTAAAGGATTGAGAAATAACTCAATTACAGTTTTGCTAATTTGTGGATTGACAACAGACGCAGCAAGGACTGCTATATTACCGCCGGGCACGTTCACACTGCTTGCAGCCATAGCGGACACATAAGCGGTTAAAATACAGCCGCTAAGTGCCGACGGCTGCAAAAGCACCCAGCTTGTAATATAGCAGTCCTTGCTGCTGTTTTTATTCTTTATTTACTATCTGTTAATTGAATATATCGGACATTTTTACAGTCTGCATAATAACCAGACTTTGGATTTTCTGTATACAATATGCTAATATTGTATACAGTTTTTTATTTAATCTCTTTATGTCTTGTTTGACTATTTTCCAAAAGCTTCTATGCCGGCGTATGTGGCGGACTCGCCTAGTTCGTCTTCTATTTGTAGGAGGCGGTTGTATTTGGCGATACGCTCGGCTCTTGATGGTGCACCTGTCTTTATCTGACCCATATTAAGAGCAACTGCCAGATCTGCTATTGTTGTATCATCTGTTTCACCTGAGCGATGGCTGGCAATTGCTGTGTAACCGTATCTATGTGCCATTTTTACTGCTTCTAATGTCTCTGATAATGTTCCAATCTGGTTAGGCTTTATAAGAATTGAATTCGCACAACCCATCTCAATTCCTTTCTTTAATCTTACTGTATTAGTTACGAATAAATCATCTCCCACAATCTGTACTTTTTCCCCAAGTCTTTCTGTAATGCTTTTCCAGCCACTCCAATCTTCCTCATTAAGAGGGTCTTCAATTGAAATAATTGGAAATTTATTAACCAGCATTTCATAATAATTAATTAATTCTTCAGTACTCCTTTTTATTCCGCCATCGGCTGAGTTTCCAAGAGCTGCGTATTCTCTTGCAAATTCATATAATCCGCTCTCTGTATTGTAAAGTTCTGATGCCGCAGCATCCATAGCAAAATACACATCCTTACCCGGTTCATATCCTGCTGCCATAACTGCTTCCTGCAACACAGCAAACACTTCATCTGCCTTTGTTATGGCAGGTGCAAATCCGCCCTCGTCACCAACAGTTGTAACATATCCCCTCTGTGAAAGTATGTCCCTTAATGAATGAAACACTTCTGTTCCCATCCTTAAAGCTTCCCTGAAACAAGGTGCTCCTGCTGGAACTATCATATACTCCTGAAAATCGCTTCCAACAGCATGTCTTCCACCATTAATTATATTCATAAGTGGAACCGGCAATGTAGTACCAGCCACTCCTCCAAGGAAACGATACAGCGGCATATGCAGCGACTGTGCTGCAGCTCTTGCTGCCGCAATTGAAACTGCAAGTATCGAATTAGCTCCAAGCCGTGCCTTATCATGCGTTTTGTCTTCGTCAATCATCGCTTTATCAACTGAATATGTTTCTGACGAATCCATCGCAAGAACGCTGTTATTAAGCTCGACATTTATGTGATTAACTGCTTTAAGCGTACCTTTACCACCATATCGTTTAAGATTCATATCCCTGAGTTCTACCGCCTCAAACGCACCTGTTGACGCACCGCTTGGTGACTTTCCCATTCCAACTGTTCCGTCTTTTAGCATAACCTGTGCCTCAACTGTCGGATTGCCCCTTGAGTCAAGAATTTCCCTGCCTATAACCTTTCTTATCTCAAGCTTTCTATGTTCCATAACCTTATGTGACCTGTTATGGCTTCCTGCTGGAATACACGGATTATCAAGATATCCTGCCGGAATTCCATCACTATAAGCACTTGCCGCTGGTGCACAGCACCTTACTGCATCCGGCTCATTCATTGGTACACCACCTGCAAAGTCAGACGAATCATAATTCATTCTACAACCTCCATTAATACAACAACTAATATTTACTAATAAAATGTGTGTCTGTCACATTTATAATTCCAGTTATATTATTGGTAGTTATGTCTGATTTATTCAATTTTCTTTTTATGTATAACGTACAAAGTGCAAATTGTAAAATACAAAGTGCAAAATATACAATATAAAGTGCGAAATATAAAATGTAAAATATAAAAATTATTTTATCTTGTCATATGTGAATATTTTTCTTTGGTTGCAAGTCCACCCCTTATGTGGCGTTCCTGCTTATTAATATCCAGTATTTTCCTGACCTTCGCTGCAAGCTGTGGGTCTATCTCCAAAAGTCTTGTCGTAACATCTTTATGTGCTGTGCTTTTGCTCACCCCAAACTGCTTAGCCGCCTTGCGCACTGTTGCATTATTGTCGATTATATAATCAGCTATATCTATAACCCTTTCTTCAATATAAGTTTTCAAATAAAAACCCCTGCATATCTGTTTGTACAGTTTATGCAGGGGTGGGGAAAATATACTATTTAATTAAAGATTCATAAGAACTTTTAGCAATCCTTCACAGCCTTTTCTTACATCTTTATATGTCGCCTCAAAATCTCCTGTATACCAAGGGTCTGCCACATCCGAACCTGAACCTGCAAATGTCATAAGCTTGTATACCTTTTCGTCAGGATCTCCACCAGATAGTCTCTGCATATTGCGGATATTCTCTGTATCCATGCCAATCAGGTAATCATACTCCTCATAATCATTAAGTGTCATCTGCACTGCTCTATGAGGAATTACAGGTATTCCCTCCGCTTTAAGCTTCGCCACGGTTCCGCTATGTGGCGGATTGCCTATTTCTTCACAGCTTGTTGCCGCCGAGTTGATGTAAAATTGATCTTCAACTCCTGCCTGTTTAACTAAATATGTCATAATGCTTTCTGCCATAGTGCTGCGGCAGATGTTGCCGTGGCAGATGAAAAGTACTCGTATCATATATTTTTAACTCCTATCTTATCTCGGTTTTTCCTTATTTTTCAAGCATTTGCGTGCTTTTTTAGTCTGCCGACCATTTTCCATAAATCATTCCTCACTAATCACTCTTAACATTTTATCATATCTCCACATACAACACCATTTAAAATTGCTTCACATTATTCACATTTCCATAATTTTTTTCATATATTAGTTGTGTTTTTCATACTTCTATGATATACTGTATAATATTAATTTAAGGAGTATTTCTAATGTCAGTATGTTACAAAAAACTACAACATATGTTAATAGAACGGGAGATTTCTCACTCTCAGTTAATGCGTGAAGCTCATATATCTGCGAATATTATTAGTAAGATTAAGACTGGACAATATATTGCGCTTGATAAAGTCGAAAGTATATGTAACGCTTTGAATTGCACACCTAACGATATATTAGTATTTTTACCTGATAATCCAGATAATAACTCCAACAATAACAAAGGAGCAAAGTCATGAATTATATAGGTTCTAAATATTCTCTTTTAGACTTTTTAGAAACAACTATTGCAGATGTAACCGGATATCATAATGGCGATAATTACATTTTTGCTGATTTATTTTCCGGAACAGGAATCGTAGGACAGACATATAAAGCTAAGGGGTGCTCAGTCATTTCCAATGATATTCAGTATTACAGCTATGTTCTAAGCAAGCATTATATTGAGAACACTCCCGAATTGAATTCAGAGCTTTTGTCATATTTTAATAATCTAGAACCAGTCGAAGGATTTATATATAATAACTACTGTGAAGGATCTGGCTCTGGCCGCAATTACTTCACTAATTATAATGGTAAAAAATGTGATGCCATAAGAATAGAATTAGAGTGCCTTAAGGATAATAATAAAATTGATTCGCATACATATTATTATTATCTTGCCAGTCTTATTAATTCAATAGACAAATACGCCAACACTGCATCTGTTTACGGTGCTTTCCTTAAAAAGATTAAAAAATCAGCTCAAAAGGATTTTAAATTAGAATTGCTTCCTGTTATTAACGGAACTGCTGGTAAAGCATACAATCAGGACATCAACCGATTAATACGCGACATTAAAGGCGATGTTTTGTATCTTGACCCGCCATACAATTCAAGACAATATTGTTCTAATTATCACGTTTTAGAAACTATTGCACGATATGACAATCCTGTACTAAGCGGAAAGACCGGACTTCGTGATTCTAGTGACCAGAAAAGCCTTTTTTGTTCTAAACGTACTGTATGTAACGCATTTGATGACTTAATAAGACATTCCGATTTTAAATACATTTTCTTAAGTTACAATAACGAAGGTCTTATGTCTTTAGACACTATTAAAGATATAATGTCTCAATACGGCAAATATTCCTTTTACACCAAGGAATATAAAAGGTTTAAAGCAGACAAGGAAACCAACAGAAATATTGCTGCTTCCTCCACAACAGAATATTTACATTGCTTAATTAAACAATAGGAGATTTTAATGGCTCGATATAACGATTTAGATCCAAAATATTGGAAAGAATATACTGATATTAATACTGATTCTCTATGGATAATAGACAAACGTGACAACTCTGGTGTTCATTCACCCGACTATCATGGCAACTTTGTTCCACAGATCCCCCACCAGTTGTTTACAAGATATACCAAAAAGGGGGACTGGATACTTGATCCATTTATGGGTGGAGGCACTTCACTTATAGAAGCCCAACGCATGGGACGTAATTCGATTGGGATAGAACTTCAGCCAGATATCGCAAGAAATAGCGAAACACTAATTAATATTGAACATAATGACAACTGCATAACCAAAGTGATAACCGGCGACAGTCGTTGCTATAATATCAACAGCCTAATGGAACAATTTAACATTCCCGCATTTCAATTTGTTATTATGCACCCTCCTTATTGGGATATTATCAAATTCTCTGATAACATCAATGACCTTTCAAATTCTCACACGCTTAATGAATTTCTTGATTCATTTGGAATGGTTATAGATAATACAACTAAATATCTTGAAAAGAACAGATACTGTGCATGTGTTATTGGTGACAAATATGCCAATAGCCAGGTTATTCCTCTAGGATTTTATTGTATGAACCAATTCCTTGAAAGAGGATTTTTATTAAAGGCTATTCTTGTTAAGAATTTTGGTGAAACAAAAGGTAAATCTAACCAACAGGGCATATGGCGTTACCGTGCTATCACTAATGATTTCTATATATTTAAACACGAATATATTTTTATATTTAAAAAAGTAAAATAATCACTGATATGTACTGTTCTTACTGGTTTGTTCAGTAAAGAAAGTACATATCACTCTGACCACCTCACCTTTTCATTATATATTTTTTCTATACAACTTTTTCAAATGTTATATCATTATTTACAATGTCAAATGCTATGTATTCAGTTGCCGCAATACTTACATTTTGAATACTAGAATTTATAAGATCTACACTTCTAATTTTTTCAATAATATCTATATTGTCTGTTTTTCTTGCTAATATACAAGGGTGAATAACCACAGGCTTTTTATATTTTAACAAATTAGGTACTATATATTGAGATACCCATTGCAAATACCATCGTAACTGATGACTCAATATATATTCATATGGTTCTTCATCTTTAAGCTCTACAACTTTAACATGTATTTCTTCATCATTCTGCTCAATAATCAAAGTATCAATCTTCTGCATCCCGACACCACAAGCCACTTCATTTCCCACCCAGGCACTTCCATTTCCCAATGGCAGGAGAATATTCTTTAGTATGCCATCATCATATTTTTGCATAATATAAGCCTGCAAATGTGTTTCAAATGCATTTTTCTTACCAGCTTTATATAATAACCTCGGTTTAATATCCAAACTTCCTTTTCTGCCAGTATACTGTTTTGTTTCCTTGGCAGTAATAATTCTTACCTCTCCTTCATCAAAAGTAAATCCAGCTCCTTTTAGTTGATTATCCTGGTTCTTTTTCTTAATTTTACATAATAGATCTTCAAATTCATATGGCGTAATCATAGTACAGCCCCTATTACCTTTAAGCTTACGATAAATCAAGCTCCAACATAATTCATATGGTGCTTCTTTTCCTGTAAGATCATCAAGATACTCATGTTCGGTTATACCATAAGAATAAACTGTATCTGCCTCTATTTCAATTCGATATGATAAGCCCTTCCCCAATTCATCCGATAAATAATTCTTATTATCATTTTCATCAAAAAAAGCTGCTGATTTTGCTTTAAATATGCCAAAGAACATCCCCGGATTATTAACCGTTGCCTGTAAATAAAAAATAATCTTATCATCTGGTCTTATCCGCGAAATATCTGCTATCATTCCAACTAAATTTCTTTCTGTAGTTGGCTGAAATTTAATGTCTGATTTTTCTAAAAACAGGCTCATTCTATTTTTTGCCCCTGTACCTGCAAACATATACTCTAAATGCTGCTTAAATGTTATCTGATTAACAACAAATACATGAATATTCATAATATCACCCCATTAATAACTCTGTGTATTTTATTTTTTCTCCTGAAGATGTCTCCTAAATTCTATAGGATCATACCAATAACAGCCTATACATGCATTCTCCTCATTATTATGCTTCGCTCCTCCCTTATAGTATGACATTGGATAACCAAGTTGTTTAGCATCGTATCTTATACCCGTTCTCATACACTCTTTACAGAACTGTCTTTTGGCATCATTAGCTGCTTTACTCAACGCCTGAAAATCTGATAATCTCTGAGCTTCATTTTTCATAACCCTTGCTTCATTTTTCATTCCATTTTTATGATCAACCTCTGGATTTGACGTTCCAAGCACCACACATCTTCTTGATTTTATCTCTCTTTTTATAGACGCATTAATGTGCTGTGAATAATCTCCATTATTAAATCCATTAAGTCTTATTCTGTCGATGCTATTCCCCGGTGTATCTTTCTTATAAAATTCAACATTATATTTTTTTGCCAATGTTGATTCTTTTCTTGCCCATGAAGCTCCATTTCCAAATGTTAAATCTGCATACTCACCCACAAATTCAGACACATACACCCATCTGCTTACACCATTCTTATCTGGAGCGGCAAGCTTAAGAAAAAGTTCTGTTTTAGTCATTTTCTTTCTCCTCCATCCCTATGTACAAATATATAAGTTACATCAATATTTTAATACAATTATATAAAGCACAATGCCAAAAGTCTATAACCAACATATTATATATCTATTAAATAAGAAAACCAGCAGCACCTCCCCAGCACCAAAACAAGCCCTTCATAAGCCAACCTTCAATGCCAGCGAAAGCCACTGCTGGTTTTCACCTATTATTTATTATATGTTTCTAAGATCCAAGTATTATAGCTACAGCCAATATCTACACATTAGTAAATCTCTTAGCATGCACATTATGCATTTCTGTCATTATCTTGCCTTATTCTTTATCTCTGTATCAATCTTTTCTACGAACTCATCAAGTCCAAGTGTTGTTGTATCCTGCTGTCCGTGAAGTCTGTATGATACTGTCTTGTTCTCCTGCTCGTTAAATCCAATAACAAGAAGATATGGAACTTTCTGGATCTGTCCCTCACGCATACGATAACCAAGCTTTTCTGCTCTGTCATCAAGTTCTACTCTTACATTTTTAGCTTCAAGAGCATCAACGATTTCGTGTGCATAATTCATAATCTCATCATTATCTGTCTTAACTGGCATTACTCTTACCTGAACTGGTGCTAACCATGTTGGAAGGTTACCCTTTGTTTCTTCAAGTATATATGCCATAAATCTGTCAAGAGAACCAAGTATAGCTCTGTGAAGTACAACTGGTGTCTTCTTCTCGCCATCCTTGTCAACATATGAAAGGTTGAACTTAGCTGGAAGACAGAAGTCTAACTGGCATGTAGATAATGTGATTTCATTACCAACAGCCGGCTTAACATTAACATCAAGCTTAGGACCGTAGAATGCAGCTTCACCGATTTCTTCTGTATATTCAATACCAAGACTGTTCATAACATCTCTTAAAGCATTTTCAGCCTTATTCCACATTTCATCATCATCGTGGTACTTAGTCTTATTTTCTGGATCTCTAAGTGAAAGAACACAACGATAATCTGTAATTCCAAAATCCTTGTATGTTGAGAATATAAGGTCAACTACCTTAGATATTTCATCTTTAATCTGCTCTGGTGTTACAAAAAGGTGGGCATCATTCTGGCAGAAATGTCTTCCTCTTTCAATACCCTTTAATGTTCCACTTGACTCATATCTGAAATCATGTGCTATCTCACCAATTCTTATAGGAAGATCCTTATATGAGTGAAGTCTGTTAGCATATATCATCATATGATGAGGGCAGTTCATTGGTCTTAATACAAATGCTTCATCATCAACTTCCATTGCCGGGAACATATTTTCCTTATAATGATCCCAGTGTCCTGATGTCTTATAAAGATTAACTGTACCAACACAAGGTGTCATAACGTGCTGATATCCAAGCTTTCTTTCTTTATCTTTAATATAGTTCTCAAGTTCCTGCCATATTATATAACCCTTTGGTAAGAACATTGGAAGACCACGTCCGATAAGGTCATCAACCATAAAGAGTTCCATATCCTTACCTATCTTTCTGTGATCTCTTTCCTTAGCTTCCTCAAGTTCCTGAAGGTGTGCTTCAAGTTCTTCTGGTGTTGGGAAACATACACCATATATTCTCTGGAGAACCTTATTATTGCTGTCGCCCTTCCAGTAAGCGCCTGAATGTCTGAGCAACTTAAAATTACGGCATAACTTAACATTATCAACGTGTGGTCCACGACAGAGATCTGTAAAATCTCCCTGCTCGTAGCAAGTTATTGTTCCATCTTCAAGGTTAGAGATAAGGTCTAACTTATATTCATCATCCTTGAACATTTCCATAGCTTCTTCTTTAGAGATTTCCTTGCGGATAATCTTCTTTCCTGACTTAGCTACCTTCTTCATTTCCTTTTCAATCTTAGGAATATCTTCATCTCTGATAACATCATCTCCAAGATCCACATCATAATAAAAACCTTCTGCTACAACTGGTCCTACCCAGAATTTAGCCTGTGGATAAAGATGCTTAATTGCCTGTGCCATTAAATGTGCACAAGAATGGTTTAATGTGCTTAACTGTTCATCTTCTTTAAAATTAACCATTATTATTAATCTCCTTTGCGTATTAGTCCGGACTTAGTTACCTGTTAAATGTGCTTTTTACCTGACATATAAAAAGCACCCACAAGGTACACTCTGCCATATACCTAAGGGTGCATTTGCACGGTTCCACCTTATTATTTCACTCTTACAGCCTGTAACGTATGCCACACGGTAACGCTTCAAGATTATATATTATAATCTCTTCTACGCACAGCTCAGGAATGGTCTTCATATAATAGTCACATAAGCTGATTTCACCACCACAGCTCTCTCTGTATGCTCCGCATATACTACTTTTTCCGTCATTGCTTTTATTTATTCAATCTGTCTGTCATTGTACCACGACACTTTATTTAAGGCAATACCTGAATTAAAATACAATTTGCAAAATATAATTTATAAAATACAGCTCTTTAAATATAATTTTATAAATGTATCTCTACAATTCAAGCTTTCCCTGATTACATATTTCAATTCTTACCTTACATTCACTCATCTGCTGCCCATTAACATCCATGGTGTATTCGAGTGCTATATTAATCTTATCTTCATCCCTTTCTATATCCAGCATGCTTGTATATATAGACATCGCAAGGCCTCCATAAGGTGTGTTATAACAGCTTACAGTCTTTTTATCCTGTATGAACTCCATAATTGTTGTTATTGCACCTTTTTTACTTATCTCAACTCTGTCCTCTGATATTTTAATAAGCGTGTCAGATTTTGCACTTTCTCCATCATACACTTCTTCATAGCGTATATATTCCTTGCCTGCCCTCCTAGTGTATCTTCCAACGCTTATTATCTCAATATCTTCTGCCTCTTTATAAGCATCGCCCGCCTCTTGTGCCGACAGTCCTCTTATCTTAACATATACCTTATCATTCATATTCTCGTGTGTACTCCCTTTCTTATTCTCTGATTATTGATAAATATAATCACCCTATATCAGTAATTTCCTGATACTTACAATCTTTTTATGCTTATAATTACTGAATGTCAACAATCGCCTTATATCCATAATCTTCTGATACTTACAATTATTTTATGTTTATAATTAATTTTACAGGTTATTTTACATTTACAGCTTATTTCTTATTTAAAAATTTAAGATACTTGAATCTGTACTGTACCTTTTCTCCAGACACTACCCTGTACTCATCTTCTGTCAGTACATTTTTAAGCTCATCCTTTGACTCATCCGGCACAACACCATATACTGCATCCACAAAACATAATGGTGGATATAATACGCACCACCAGTTCCTGCCTGAAGCCTCTCCTATATCTATTCTAAATGCCTCATATTCCCCTGGCGGAAATGTCATATCCCCGTAGCTTTTCATCGGAAAATAGCAATTTTCAAAATAAACGCTTACATCTTCCTTACTTCCAAGGCTCCTAAGCTTATCAACAGCAACATTCTTTATATTATCACTCTCATCACTTAAAATCTGTCTTGACTCCTCTAATGATACGGATTGTGAAAGCTTCGGACTTATATAATCAAGCACCGCTGCCTTAACAAGCATTTTATTATTCTGTGCCTCCTCAGAGTCGTCATTCGCCCTTATATGAAATCTTATAATCTGCGAAGCTATATCTTTTTGCATAAATGCTGCATAAGTATCACTATACAATCGTATTCCTACAATTACAAGCATAATAATGCTTAATGCCAGTATAATATAAGTTGATTTTGCACTTTTTTCATTTAATTTTAACATATATACCCCCTTGTTTGCTGGTAGTTTCTGGATGGTTCTGGGAAGCGGAAATGCTTATGCTCGGATAGTGTGACGGACGGATAGTGTTAGTGTGACGGACGGACGTTGTTACATACGGACGTTGTGAGGACTTACTATATTACCGCTGGGCACGCCCCCGCTACTTGAAACCGTAGCGGACACGTAAGCGGCTAAGGAACAGCCGCTAAGTGCCGACGGTTTCAACAGTACCCAGCTTGCAATATAGTAAGTTCTCACAACTGGGCAGCGACTGAACTGCAACTTTCTTCGGATGTATGGCAGATAATATACAATATCATTGCCACTGCCGTGTAGCGACTATTCTACAATCGTCGCTTCCCACCTCCACCTAACAGCTGTCCTGCAATCCACACTTCCGACAACCTGCCACCACCAGAAATAACTTTCCATTAAATTATCCACTCACCTAAAGGCTTTCACCGCTGCGTGCGACACTTAAACGAAAGCGGGTCGCCGTTGCTTTTGCTGCTTTTTAACATCCCCGCCACAACCTTTAAGATGTACCAGATAATTTATATGGAAATTATCCCCAAAAAATAAAAAGCTATACCCACCCCTATCATTTTCATAGTATGGTGAATACAGCTTTCAGTTTTCAATAAATCACAATTTTATTTAATTATATGTTAAGAAGTCTTATAATTCCCCTTTCCTGATTAGTAATATGCTGTCTTACTATAACCTTGGCTTTTTCGACATCCTTATCGGCAAGCTGCCTGATTATATCGTTATGCTCACTTATAAGTATAGAATGTGTTCTTGCATCTTTAACATATTCAAGACGATATCTGTACATCTGCTCACTAAGACTGTTGACAAGCTGGATAAGTCTCTGGTTGTCTGTCATTGAATATATAATATTGTGGAATGCCACATCTGCATTAACTATAGCAACTACATCTTTAGATACAATAGCGGCTTCAAATACCCTGTTAGCCGTCTTTAACTCCTCTATATGTTCAGGTGTTACATTCTTGCAGGCAAGTGTTGCAGCAAGTTCTTCTAACGCCGAACGCACCTCAAGGACATCTCTCATATCCTTTACAGTTATATGTGCAACCTCAGCACCTTTTCTTGGAATCATAATAACAAGGCCTTCAAGCTCTAACTTTCTGATTGCTTCTCGTATAGGTGTACGGCTTACTCCAAGCTTGTTAGCAAGCTGTATCTCCATAAGTCTTTCGCCAGGTTCCATCTCTCCTGTAAGAATAGCCTGTCTTAATGTATTGAATACAACATCTCTTAATGGAAGGTATTCGTTCACATCCATTTTTAATTCGCCTTTCATTGTCTAATCCTCCGTGTAGTAATTTAATTAAATGTCTCTGTTATATATACCTGTCTTGCATCTCCCTGACGCTTTAAATATTCTTTACAATTAAGTGCTGTCTGCTCATCAGGAAATATTCCAAATACTGTAGGACCACTTCCACTCATCATAGCATTGTATGCACCCTGACTTATCATATCCTTCTTTATCTTATCTATAACCGGATACAACGGAATAGTCACATCTTCTAACACATTGCCCATACGCTCGGCAATCTTTATTACACTGCCCTCATTAATTGCCTCTATAATTCCGTCTATATCAGGATGCTTTGTGATTGCACCTGAATCCAGACTATCATACACCATCTTAGTCGATACATTAATAGGTGGCTTTGCTACAACCATATGACAAAATGGCATAGGTGCAAGTCTTGTAAGCTTCTCTCCTATCCCTTCTGCAAGTGCAGTTCCTCTCATAATACAGTATGGAACATCAGCTCCAATCTTAACTCCCTGCTCCATAAGCTCCCTGTTAGAAAGTCCAAGATTGAACAGCTTATTGATAGCAAACATAGCAGAAGCTGCATCTGTACTTCCTCCAGCCATACCTGCTGCTATCGGTATGAACTTATTAAGGTCTACCTCTATTCCACCCGAAAAGCCATACTCATCTTTCATAAGCTTGTATGCTTTATATATGAGATTATTCTCATTAACCGGAAGAAACTTAAGATTAATATCAATCCTTATATCGTCTTCTGGTATCTTATTAATTATAAGACGGTCATATATACCTACTGTCTGCATAACCATTCTTACATCGTGATATCCATTATCTCTCTTTCCTAACACATCAAGTCCAAGATTAATCTTGGCACGTGCCTTTAATCTAATTGAGTCCATATTCATATCTCCAATATTGTATACATACATCTATTATATAAAACAGATTGTACAAAATCAAGTACATACTTGCATTTTCATATGATTATTACTAATCACCAGAAAATATATCCTGCAGAATGAATTATATATAACTATGCTGCCATTTTTATTAACAAAAAATTCCCGAAACCAGAACAATCCGGCTGGCTTCGGGAACATTTATAGGGAGCACAATATTTACTTGTAATCTGATTAATTAACTGTCTGTATATTTGAAGAAACTTTTATATCTGAATCAGCCTCATTAAGAGACTTTACCTTTTCGTCTGAATTATTGCCTTCATCCTGTGTCTTTTCTATTTTAATAGTTGATTTCTTCCATATTCCTGTCCAATAGAGTATGTAGAGTATCAATGCTGATGTGGCATTACTTACAACTACCGCATACCACACACTCTCAACGCCCATTCCAAGCACATTAGCACATACCCACAATGTCAGGAACCTGAATATCCATATTCTTGTCGCATCAACTGCCATTGTTATCATGGTATGTCCACAGCCCTGAAATAACCCCTGCGTTACATTATAAAATGCATTCGTCCAGCAGCATATTGCCATAATTGACAGGAACTGTGTCGCAAGAGGCACTACCTGTTCATCTGATGTGAAAAATCTTACCATTGGTTCTGCTATAAATCTTCTTGAAAGTATCATTCCACATATGAATAAGAATACAGCTCCTATTCTCAGTGCAATATGGTATGACTTGTCAGTTCTTTTAATATTGCCTGCACCCATATTCTGACCGACTATTGTAGATATTGCAGAGCCTATTCCGCTTGCCGGCATTGTAATAATACTGTTAATCTTATTACCGATACCATAAGCTGTTGTAGCTGTCGGACCATAGGCATTAACATTTTTAGTCATAAGAAGAAATCCGAACTGCATTGTACTTCCACCTATTGCAGTTGGCAGACCAATTTTTAATATAGCAAGCACTTTATTTTTATCAAATTTGAAGTTCTTAAAGTTAATTCTGACAAGCTGGTTATTTCCCCTAAGTACAAGAACTCCAATAATCGCACTCGGTATCTTAGCAAGCAGTGTAGCAAGTGCCGCACCACCTATTCCCCAGTTGAATATAACAAGGAATAATGGGTCAAGTATCAGATTGATAGATACCCCAAGTATATTAAGAAGCAGAGGTCTTACTGTGTCGCCCTGTGCCTGCTTGACCGAAGTAAACAGATTAATCATAAAAAGAAATGGAAGGTCTAATACTACAATTCTTATATATGTAAGTCCATATCTATATATTTCACCCTCAGCACCAAGCCATTTTACAAGTCCTGGTGACACAAGCCAGCATATAAATGCACATACGACTGAAAATCCAAGCGATGTTATACATATATGATTAGCCATAGAGTTCGCCTGTTTGTCTTCTTTCGCACCAAGGTACTGCGATATAAGGATAGCACCCGCTGTCGTTATGCCTGCTCCAAAGTTAATAAGAATATTCTGGAATGGTGACACAAGCGTTATAGCTGCCTGATTAGCTGTTCCTATCTTTCCAAGCCAGAACGTATCTGTAAGATTATACATTGACTGTATAAAGCTGTTAATCATAACTGGTATTGCCAATGTAAGAATTGCCCTGATAAGATTCCCGTTAAGAATCATATCTCTCTTGCCAGCACTTATTGGTCGTGCCATATTTAATCCCTTCTTTCCCAATAATCTATTGCATTTTTTCTCTTTTTTATATAATATATTAGCATAAAAAACAGTGATTTCCACTTATAAATACTATTATTTAATTAACTTTACAGAAAATGTATCCTAATTTCTTACATAAGTATTTTTATAAATACTTTTTTTACACTGGAGGCTTAATATGATACAGGATATGCAGAAGAATTTTGAAATCAAAAAAATTAAACGCTCGGCATTTAAAGCTAAAAAGGTTCACTCACACCCTTTTCACGAACTTTTTTATCTTGCCCGCGGTGAATGTACGGCATTTATCAGCCACAATATATACAAATTCCACCACGGAGATATTGTAATCGTCCCTGCCGGAACAATCCACAAGACTGATTATACAGGAAAAGGTATGCACGAGCGAATTGTAATAAGCTTTAAGCCAACCGTCACAGAATGGCTCAACAA
Source organism: Bacteroides galacturonicus (assembly GCF_003096855.1). NCBI lineage: Bacteria > Pseudomonadati > Bacteroidota > Bacteroidia > Bacteroidales > Bacteroidaceae > Bacteroides > Bacteroides galacturonicus. The sequence continues at coordinate 203,981 of NZ_QEOA01000007.1, forward strand.
TGTTGTCGGCACGGATATCGTATCTGATGTTATGCAGGCAGGTGTTATCTCAATACCCGAAAAACGAAGAGATTATATAGAAAGCCTTCTTGAAAAGCTCCTCTTTGAAAATGAAGGACAGGATCCTTTATCTCCCGGCTTTGTAAGCGTTGCACTCGCCGAGCTTATGCTTTTTATAACCCGTTGTAAGAATTATGAAGAAAATGTAATAAAAGAGATTGACGTTAATAACAGAATTATGCAGGAGGTTGCAACTTACATTTACAACCATTACAGCGAAAGGCTTATACTTGAAGATGTGGCGAAAAAATTCAATCTCAGCCGTTCGTATCTTTCAAAGAAATTCAAGAGCGTTACCGGCTTTGGTTTTAAAGAATATATAATAAATGTCCGCATACAACACGCCTGCGAACTTCTTCTTAACACTAACAAATCAATAACTGATATTGCATTTGAGTGTGGTTTTAATGACAGTAATTATTTCGGCGATGCTTTCAGGCGTACCAAGGGTATTTCACCTAATAAATACAGAAAAAATAAAGAACATATGTAAATAAAGCCTTACAAACAGCCGATTATATATATAAAGCCACGGATGGTTTTATCAGATTGCTTTTATAAGCATTTAACTATTAATTATTACAAATTGTGCGTATGCACAGAAACGGAGGAATAATATGGAATTAAACGGAGTTAATTCTTATTACACAGGCTATGCTTCAACAGCCAGCCAGACTAATAAAGACAACAAGACATCAGGAACAGCTTCTGCTAATAATTATTCAGATACTGCTGCCACTTATGAATCTTCTAAAGGCCAGACTGTTTCATCTGCTACATCAAAATCAACCAATCCTTCTTTAGTAGCACAGTTAAAAGCTGACTCTGACAATCGTATGCAGCAGTTACAGTCACTCGTAAGCAAGATGTTTGAAAAGCAGGGAATTACAATCGGAACTGCTGATGATATGTGGAAAGTACTTGCCAGCGGCAACTTCACAGCAGATGCTGATACAATTGCCAAGGCTAAAGAAGATATTTCAGAGGACGGATATTGGGGAGTTAAACAGACATCATCAAGAATCTTTGATTTTGCAATGGCTCTTGCTGGTGATGATGAAGAAAAGATGCAAAAGATGAAAGCCGCTGTAGAAAAAGGCTTTAAGCTTGCAACCAAATCATGGGGCAAAGAACTTCCAGACATAAGCAAGAATACATACAGTGCTGTTATGGACAAGTTCGATGATTATTTTGCTTCCAAGAAGACATCCACTGACACAGAATAAATCATAACCAACACAGAATAATATTATAATAACAAAGGCAGGAAAGTAAGAACCTCTTAAGCAATAACTTAAAGTTTCTCATATTCCTGCCTTTTTATTTTCTTTAATTGATAATCTAATTCTCACTCCACGAATAGTAGAACTGTATAAGTCCTATTCTTGAACTTGTATCGGTCTTTTCATTGATAGCTGAAATGTGCCTGTACAATGCAGACCTTGACATACACAGCGTGCTGGCAAGTTCGGATACATTTCCGTCCGACTCTGTTAATACCTGAAGAACCTCTTTTTCCCGCTCTGTAAGTGAATATGCCTGAACAAATCTTTCTAATTTATAATTTACAGCAGGTTCAGTACTAACCGGCTCTTTAACACTAATTACAAGCTGTGTAGAATAAGCATAAATAGCAACGCTTATTAATGCAAATAAAACAAGTGCGACAACGCTTATTATCATTGTATTTGCACTTGATAAAAGCAGTACTGATGTAAAGCTTGTTATAACTGCTCCTGCATTATTGACTGCCCTGCCCATTCCAGCCCATAATTCTGGAATATCTGTATTGTATGAGAACTGAATAAACATTGTTGTAAAGTATACAACGAAAAATCCAGCCGACATATAAAATGCAACAAGTCCTATCATAAACGGACCACCAAGTTCTATTACTGCCACACACATAACTGAAAGAAGTGTTACACAGTACATAATAATATTAATAAACGCTCCTTTATTAATTCCAAACACATATCCTGCAACAAGACCGCTTACAGCAAGGATAACTCTTGGTGTTTGTCCAATATCGACACTTCCTTCCGCGTGTACAAGTGTTACGGCATTATCAAGTGTTGAAAATATACAAGTCATAAGTGCAACTATAATAATAAGCGTTATCCCTGCCGTTTTCTCATTCTTATAGACAATATACGAAGCTCTTCCATCAGCCGCTCTGGCACTATTAGCAGCCATGCTGTCAGTTCCAAAGCCGTAATACACAAGCACTATAAGCCCCACGCACAGCATTATACTTTCAGCTAAGTTATTATTAACGATATTATTAGCAATAAACTGTATAAGCACTCCAAGTGCATATGCAATTCCTATCGCATAGGATACCGGCATAGAATAGTTGCTTATATTAACTGCAAGTGAATAGTGCACAGCACTTCCTACAATTCCCATTATCGCAAAGAATACACAACCGCTTATGAATATTGAGACATAAGAGCTGTGTGTACCCATAACTGCTATACATATTATGCCAGTTATTACTACACATACTTTAAATATGTGCAGTAACAGCATATTATTATTCTTTCTGTATACACGCTTTAACAACGGATACATAAGAAATCCGGCAACACTTACACCCAGAATATAATTCTGTGCATTTACTACTCCATTTGAATTTATAACATATAACATCATATTATCATACATATATTCTGTACCAAGGAATACATAATTAAATAATGCAATAATGATAATGTTAATCATTGGTACTTTATTCTTCATATTAATCTCCATTTCTAATTCACGCAATCCTTATGAATACATACAAAGTTCCGCAAGGAACTTTTAAGATGAGCACTTTTGTGCTCATTATACCATATGTCCTGCGTTGCTTTTCCACACATCCGAAGTTTCGAAGAAACTTCTAAGTGACTACGAAGTAGTCATATTATACCATATTTTCGTGCAGCCTTTCAGCACATCCGAAGTTTCGAAGAAACTTCTAAGTGACTACAAAGTAGTCATATTATACCATAATTTTCGTGCAGCTTTTCAGCACATCCGAAGTTTCGAAGAAACTTCTAAGTGACTACGAAGTAGTCATATTATACCATTGCTTTTCTCACAAGTAAAAGCTTTGTTCCTGCTGGAATTATATCCGAATCAACAAGTCTTTGTATAGTGCTGTTTTCCTCCCTCATCAAATCCCCTGTTGTGTCATATTTCTTGGCTATATCCCATACTGTGCATTTACCGTCAGATATATAACCCACCATTGAAGGGAGTGCCGAATAATCAACATTTTCTCTCTTATTGCACTCACACTCGTCAATGACATTAATATTAAATGGCTCAAAGCAAATCGTATCCAATGCGATTACTGCTTTAACCTCAATCTGTGCACTGCTGTTCATTGATGCCTGAAGCTGTTCTATTGACGGTCTTATCGTATATTCTATCAGATTCTTATTATATTCCTTTAATTCAACTACCGTTGTGAATGGAATTACTGAATTAATGCTTCCCATTGGAGAATTATCATCAGAAGTTATGTAGAATATATTAACTATCACAGCACCCATTATCTCTATTCCCTCAGGAATACATTCGTAACTGTCAATCTGTACATTAGCCGTTGCATTGACTATCTGCATAAGATTAATGTAATCTTCTACCTTGACATTACCTGAAACCCTGCATTTATTATTGTTTCTTATAATAAGCTTCTTTAACTGCTGTGTTTCCTGCTTAATATCAACATCAAAGCCCGGAATATACATATCCCACATAGCATTGCGACTGCACTCCTCATAAGATTTAATATCCATATCAAGTACCAGCTCAACAGCAACATCCCTGTTATTGCCGTCATAATCCGGTCTTACCTCTACATTTTTACTTATTACATTGTAACCAACATACGATATTCCATCAGGATTTGCACCGCTCACATCTATTATTCCAGTAAATGGTGTGCTTGTTTCATACCATTGCACCTGTCCTGCCTCATCATCAGCAATATACATAATAAATACATTCAGCTCACCGCTTACACTTAGTCCGTCCTCTGTCATTCTTGTGTTGACATTTCTTACATCTACATCGTCCCATACAAGACTTCCTATATCTGCCTTTCCATTAGGAACTGACACAGTTTCCTTAATTCTTAAGTTATCTTTCATATTAACGTCAGCCTGCACATATTCAAAATCCTTTAACAAAAGTTCTGCGTTACAGTCACCGTCCTCAATTCCTGTTGATATGGAAATGTTCTTAATCTCCTCACATGTTACCGTCAAAGCCACAATTGCCTTTACACTTATCTTTCTTGAATTAATGGATTTAATCGTCAGATCCTCAAGCTGTGCCTTGCAATTTACATCAAGCCCTGTAGCATCACACGACAGATTGACATTTTCAAGAAAATTAAGTGAACCATCCATTCTTACCGGTATAAATCTTTTATCGTTCTCACTGCTTCCTGTATACATAATCGCAAATACAAGTGTTCCGTCAATCTGGGCTTTATCCTGATTAACCCTCACACCGTTAACTACTGCCATTCCCCATTCTTTGACAATTAAATCAATATCCGGTTTGCTATCCATAACATTAAAATCATCATCAAGAGTAATCTGGGTTGTATTAGTACATTTTATAACATATTCGTGAATATTTTCGTGTTTAAGATTCACAACAGACCTCCCAATATACATTTCTTATTCAATATATGCACTCTTTCCTAAGCATATTACTTAATCTGCTGTTATTCTCTTTTATTAATAATCTGACTGCAAAGTGTTTATATATCGTTTAATCTATAATATTTCATCTGCATATTATAATCTACATCTTGAACACTACTGACTCGTCACGTTTTTCATATTTCAACACAATATATGGAGTTGTGCTTACTTCATTTACCTGCTCGCCCTCTGCTGGTCCTATAAGCTTAAAATCTGCATATACCGCATTACCACTCACATATACATCATCTACTCTTATGCTGTATCCAGACGTCTCCTTCGTTCCATATCCTGCAACAATATAGGTATAGTCCTTTGTTGTATAAGTCAGTCTTAAGGTGGACTGCTTCTTATTGTCTATTAGCTTCTTTAATTCTATTGGTAAATCTTCGTTCTCAACAACTGTATAGTCAATCTTCTCGTGATTATCTGCCTGACCACCTGAACACGCCATACAAAAGCTTATTGCAAGCATAAGTGCCACTACAACCGTGATATTAAGAAACATATGCTTTCTCATAAAGACATTTTTCCTAATAAAATGCTTCTTATACTTAAACTGCTGATAACTTCCCATAAAAAATCCCTGTTAATAAGACTTGTTATCATCTTATTAACAGGGTCGTTAATTTATTCTACCGCATAACCTTTTTCTTTGATTACTGCTATTACATCATCAACATATTTCTCACATTCTTCGTGAGTGCCAGCCTCAACCATAACTCTTACAACCGGCTCTGTTCCGCTTTCTCTTACAAGAATTCGTCCATCATTGCCAAGACTTTCTGCTACCTTGTCAACTGCCGCCTTAACATCTGTATCGTCCTGTGCTGCTGTCTTGTCATATACACGGATATTCTTAAGCACCTGTGGATATATCTGAAGTGAAGCTGCAAGCTGTGAAAGCGTCATCTTCTTGGCTATCATAACCTCCATCATCTTAAGTGCTGTTATTATGCCATCACCTGTAGTTGCATATTTGCTGAATATGATGTGTCCTGACTGCTCACCGCCAAGACGATATCCGTTATTAACCATACATTCATATACATACTTATCGCCAACTTTAGTCTTCGCATAGTCTATTCCAGCCGCATCAAATGCCTTGTAAAGTCCGAAATTAGACATTACTGTTGTAACAACTGTATTGTCTATAAGCTTTCCTCTTTCTTTCATATAACATCCATAAATATATAATATATGGTCTCCTGTTATAACATTGCCATTCTCATCTACACAAAGACATCTGTCGGCATCGCCGTCAAATGCAAAGCCTGCATCAAGATGTTCCCTCTTAACAAGATCCTGTAAGCCTTCTATATGTGTAGAACCACAGTTAGTATTAATATTAGTACCATCTGGACTGGCATTAATCACATAAGTCTTAGCCCCAAGTGCGTCAAATACTGCTTTTGCAAGTGTCCAGGCACTTCCGTTAGCCGCATCAAGACCTATTCTCATACCCTTAAATGAATATATTGCAAGGCTCATAAGATAACCCATATACCTGTTACGTCCAGCAGTATGGTCTACTGTACAGCCTATATTTTCTTTAGTGGCATAAGGTATGTTCTCCGGTTCGCCATCAAGATACTTCTCAATCTCACTTATGACATCTTCTCTCATCTTCTCACCCTTGCTGTTGATGAGTTTTATTCCGTTATCATAAAATGGATTGTGGCTTGCAGATATCATAATTCCGCAGTCAAAATCTTCTGTTCTTGCTATATAAGATACGCTTGGTGTTGTTGTAACGTGCAAAAGATAAACATCAGCTCCTGAGGCTGTAAGACCTGCAACTAATGAATACTCAAACATATAGCTGCTTCTTCTTGTATCCTTGCCTATTACAATCTTAGCCTTGCCATCCTCTTTATCCCTGCCATAATACCAGCCAAGAAATCTTCCTACTTTAAATGCGTGATCAACCGTAAGGTTTACATTAGCTTCACCACGAAATCCATCTGTACCAAAATACTTACCCATTATTACTCCTTCCAGTTACAAAAGCTTATTCTGCCATCATCTTTTCTGTTGACCAGATTTCTACTTCATATTTATTAGCCTTGTTGTATCTCTTTCTAAGATCCTTAAGCTGCTTTAAATATTCCATTGTAACCTTACCTGAAAGCTTAGATTCGCCCTCTGTTCTCTGCTGGAACTTATATGGGATTTCAACTACCTTCTTATATGAACCCATTGCAAGAACTTCGACCATAATCTTCCAGCCTATTGGCTGAAGATCTGCTCCTTCAATCACTTCACGTCTGAACATAAAAAGACCACTTGTTGGGTCAGATATCTTTCTAAGACAAGGAAGCATCCACTGTCCTATCTTTCTTGCTGTACCAGATACGAACTTTCTGTACCAGTTAAGTCCACCGTCATCTCCACCAGGTATAAGACGGCTTGGTATACAGAAATCAGCACCGCTTTCCATAGCCTTATACATATATTTAAGTACAATTGGTGGGTGCTGTAAATCAGCATCCATACAAGCCATATACTCACCCTTGGCAAGTTCAAATCCCTTAAGAACTGCTGTTGCAAGACCTGTTTCACCTGTTCTGTGTTCAAGTCTTATCTGTGGAAAATCCTTAGCTACTTCCCTGATTACATCAGGTGTATTATCTTTACTATCATCTACGAATAATATTTCATAATCAATTCCCTTAAGTGCATCATCTATCTGTGTCACCAGATTTCTAATATTCTTTCCCTCATTAAATGTAGGTACAACTACTGATAACATATATTTTCTCCTTTTAATATTCTTATACCAGATTAACTCCAGTATATATAATTGTAATTTAAAAAGCGTGTTAATTATAATACCAATATATAAAGATAGCAAGTCTTTTCACATAAGCAGACCATCCCAGAAGTACCATGCCGATATTACAACAATCTCAACTATAGACAACAACGTAATTATTCCATACCGTACATACCTGTTACAGCCTGCGATTATCTCTGCCACTCCTATATATATTACAAATGAACCCATTATAAATCTCAATGTACTCATAACGCTTGATGTAAGCGGAATAAGAAGTACTATTATTCCAAATATTCCAAGTGCATAATGCTTCTTTCTTATCATCGCTGCATAAAGCATAAGTGTTATAACGCAGAGCCAGCCAAGTATTATTCCATTGAGTGTCTTAACTCCTGATGCCGCTGAGAGCTGCCCTGTACACGACTTAAACAACACTCCGATTACCGGAAACATTTTCTGTGTCCTCCACGCTCTCTGGACGTGGTAAAATGCCCACGAATCACCACAAAAGTATCTCAGATAATTCATATATATGAATATGCCAAGAGGGCTTATCATAATAGCCACAAGCTTCTTTGGTTCTTTTATGACATTTTTAATAAAAGTTCTTATAACACTGGCTAAGCTTATATTTCCAGCTATCAGAATACCAGCTTCTTCTGTAAGCATACACTTATCTATTATACCAGCTTCTTTATTATCTTTCATTTCTGAATTATGCTTAGCCCTGCACTCTGCACAGGTCTCCATAAACATATATGTTATAAGCACAAACACAAGCATACAGCCAACAATTCGTGTTGCACTTGCCATCGCCGCCGCTATTCCTGCCGCCATATAATTATGTCTGGCAGAGTTATAGAAGCACAGTATAACACACAATATGAATAGTGCTTCTGTATACATAGCACCATAGTACACGGCAAATGGTCCTGCAAGCATAAGAAATATAATAATATCCTCAACTGTCTTTTTATTATATTTCTTCATATCAAGCTCTATATCTGCATACTTAACCGCATAATACACTGCTATAATTATACATATGTTGGAAACTGTCATTCCAACGGCATATGTATCTATACTTCCCATTGTGACAAGTCTTACTGCCATACACACAAGAGGGTATAGCGGGAAAAAAGCCCAGCTTGCCATACCTGATGACTTAGGAGGCTGGTAACCATTCTCCACAATCCCTTTATACCACTCTGCATCCCACGGATTCATATAATACAGCCATTGGTGCGGCTCATCAGCAATAAGATTCATCACCGGAACCATTAGAAGCATAACTGCCCTTGAAATAAGCCATACTGCTATTATCTTCACCAAAAGCCTTAACCGTTCATTATCTTTATAGTATCCTGCTACTGCTTTAAACATTCACAACCCCAATATCTGTTATTACAATATATACTGTATATTCGCAATCACGCTGGCAACAAGTGGAATTGCAAACATAACAACTGCAAGCACTGCAATTATTGCAAGATATACACCACTTGCACACATTCCTAACCACTGAGGAACATTTATCCCTCTCTTATGGTCAATAACCATAAGAACTATCATAACAATAAGAATAATCAAAGATATAATTATTCCTGCGTTTCTTCCTGATGGTTTAAATGTAAATACAATCTCATTACTTCCATCATTAATATTAACTCCTGTAAATATTCCAGCAATCTCGTCTGTATCACACTTTACTCCATTAACTGTAACTGTCCAGTTATCACTCTTAATGATTGGAATTATTGCATAATTATCATTACCGCTTCCGTCAACCTTTATAGTAACTGAGTTATTAGTATATGTTACATCACTCTGCTTATCAGCGTATTTATCGCACAGTGACTGCATTTTATTAAGGTCAATTCCTGCGATTGTGACAATCGACTTATCCGTGATTGCATTACCTGCTGAATCATATGGTCTTGTATATTCTACCTGAACCTCAATATCTTCATCATAAAATGTTCCAAGATATATAAGTCCGTTATTATAATCCGTTGTGTAATACTTATTTTTTACATTCCCTATTGTCGGTATTGCAATCTCTTTACCATTAACAGTTATCTTTACACTTCTGAAAAGATTAGATACATTGGCATCCGAGTCGCCTATATTACGGTCAGTAACACTCATATATACAGCCTTTGTTCCTGTTACAGAATCCTTATAAGTCTGTATGATATGCTTATTCTGTGTTGTTCTGTAATCTTCCAGATTATCAGAAGCTATATTATCTTCTGCAACATGATTATTATTTACAGTAATCTCTTTAGTATCTGTCAGAGTACCATATTCCGTAACAATACCACTTGAATCATGGCTTAATGCACTATACATAATATTGTGCATATATATCCAGTCCTTTGAGCAGTTATTATCATTATAATCTTCTGACTCTACAGACATTGTTGCTTCATTCTTAGTAAAATCTTTATTAAAATCTACATTTTTTACAGATGAGTCAGTAACCATTGCAAATGGCAGCTGGTAATTAGCTGTATAAAGCTTATACTGACAGCCATCAGTTCCAACCTTCTTAAGTGTATACAATGAACTGTCTAATCTGTTGACATTAACAGCCTCCGTAATGTGTATAAGAGCATCGCTGAATACCGTATTACCTGAATCAAGCATCCAGAGGAAATACTTTGAATGTCCCCATCTTACTGTCTGCTTCTGGCTGTCCTTCTGAAGAGCTGCCGTAAAGCTTGACATTGCACCTCTCTTCATAACAAGAGGGTAGTTGGCATTAAAGCTTAAATCCGGATTAGTTATTCTGTCTACCGGTGATGAGGCTATTTCAAGATTATTAGCCGCTTCCACTGCAAGCTGTACATAATCTCCATACTGATATGGCGTATAAGTATAGAACTTAGGTGGACCTGTCATAGCGATGGCACCTATAATTATCTCAACAGCCATTAATCTTATAATACTGTTAATTCCATATCCGTCTTTTCTAACTATTACATTAATTATATGCACAACAAGCATAATTGCGAATACTGCTATAAAAAATACAAATGCCCTCTCGTAGGAATTAACTGGAATATACTTATATCCAAGTGCAAATGCAACGCATACTACCACACACACTGCACTTAATATTATATTCTTCTTTTTATCTTCTTTGCTATCTGCAACTATAGTATCTGCATACATTGCTGCAAGACATATGAATGTAAATGCTATAATAAATCCATTTCTTAATGTATATCCATTATATGAACCAAAATGCCACATAATGTTAGTACCCTCTGCAACTGCCTGAATAACCATTATTGCAAAGAGTGATACTGCATACCAGTTACGCTTTCTTAAATCTATATCCATCTTATACCGCGGTAACTTTCTGCTTCTATGTACGCCTGTAAATATAAGCACAAGGAATATTCCCATACCATAGAACATCATTATTCTTTCAAATTCGCCAAGACTGAAGCTTCTGAATGTCGGATTAGAAATCCATGACATATACTGCTGTACAAGGCTTAATGAGTTACCGGTTCTCTGTGACTGTGAAAGCTGCGAGAATACCGGAAGAAGCACAAAGGCTGAAAGTCCAATTCCCGTAAATGTACCTATCCCTAAGTTCCACGCACATTTTCTTCTCTCTTCTTTGTCACATCTGAATATAATATACATTCCACCGGCAAGGAGTATGTATACAACTGACATTGCACTGATATAATAGTTAATAACAAATAACAATGCCAGCATAAGAATATAGAAAAACTTCTTTCCTGTCTTTTCCATAACATCTAAAGACATCATAAGAAGTGGAAATAAAGCAACTATATCCATCCAAGGTGTAAAACATGAAGCGTATAAAAGCACATAACCACAAAATGTGTATGCAAGTGCAAATATAACTTTAGTCTTATATGTTAATTTCTTATATCTTCTATTAAGAAATGCATACATTGTAACTGACATAACAAACATCTTAACAAGTGTAAGAATTGATATGAATTCCAATATATAATCTCTTGGACATAGATATAAAAGCAGGTTAAATGGACTGAACATTGAGAACGCTGATATACTCATACTCACATTAGTTCCGAGTCCTGTATACCAGTCAAACCACACACTTGCATCACCATGCATAGCATCCCACAAATGTGCATACAGTGGAGCAACCTGCTGCATATTATCAAATAAATCTATTCTGTTACTTCCAAAAGGCCATATTCCCTTTACAATAAGAACAAATATCATAACAAGTAGTGTTATAATTCCAGGAATAAGATATGAAGCTATCTTTCTTCCCTTTTTATCAAAACTGTTATTCATTCAAATCCTCCGTTCCCATCTGATTATACATGTGTAATTATACAGGTTGATCTGCCATTTACGACAACATTTCTCTTGCCTGCATTAATAAAGAAGCTTTCTCCAGCCTTAAACTTAAGTTCCTTGTCATTGTCATCTGTCATAATTGTTCCTTCACCGTCAATTACAATTACTGACAGGAATGAAGCTTCATCAACTGGTATCTTAGCTTCATCTTCTATTTCATACTTGATAACTTCAAAATACTTGCACTGTACAAGTCGCTTTGACATATAATGCTCATTATGTGCAAGCATAACATTACATTTGTTATCCTTCTCATACTTAACCGGATTAACGACATCTAATGACTTGGCAATGTGAAGCTCACGCGGATTACCGAATTTGTCACGTCTGTCATAATCATACATACGGTATGTGCAGTTAGAATTCTGCTGTATTTCACATATAAATATACCTGCACCTATCGCGTGGATGGTGCCAGCCTTTACCATAACAACATCACCCTTTTTAACCTCTATCTTGTTAAGAATTTCTGTTATTGTATTGTTCTTTATACGTTCTTCTATCTCTTCTTTAGAAGAAGCTCTTGAAAGTCCGCAATACAGATATGCACCAGGTTCTGCATCAAGCACATACCACATTTCGTTCTTTCCATATTCATTCTCGTTCTCCAGTGCATACTCATCATCCGGATGTATCTGTATTGATAATGCCTGCTTGGCATCAATAAACTTTATAAGTACTGGGAATCTGTCCTGTGCCTGACATTTCCAGCCTAATGCTTCCTTGCCAATTATTGAAAGATAATCATTAAAGAGCATACCCTTATAATATCCTTCTGCAATACGGCTCTGTCCGTCTGGGTGTGCAGAAAGCTCCCAGCTTTCTCCTATGACATCATAATCACATTTCTTGCCATATACATCTCTTATCTTAGTACCGCCCCAGAGGTTATCCTTAAATGCCGGGTCAAGCTTGACAATCGGACAATTATCTTTTCTTACATAATTGCCGCCATTATCTGATGAATCCTGTCCATATATCTTAACCATATCATTATCAAGGATTGAATCACCAATTCCAACCTCTATAATGACAACATTAGAGTCTGTCTTGTTAGCAACCTTATGCTTAACACCGATTGGCACGAATACGCTATCATACTTATGGTAATCTTTAGTTTCTGTACCTATTGTAATAGTAGCTGTACCTTCAACAACTGACCAGTATTCTGCCCTTAATTCATGCTGGTGAAGATTCATCATCATTCCTGGAAATACTGTAACCTTCTTAACCTTATAACCATTAGAATAATTAAGAAGCTCGTGTATACCCCATTCCCTATAGGAGATACGATTATAATCAAAGTATGTTTCATATTGGTCAAGATTGTCTTTAATAATCTCTTTGATATTATCAGCAGATTTCTTTGATGAAATGTATACAGCATCTTCTGTATTGACAACTACCATATCTCTTAAGTCATTAGCAACTACAAGCTGTCTTTGCGCGTTGTTAATTACTGATATATTACTACAGTCATTCTTAATTATATTGTCAGGCTTATCATCACTATGGTGCATTTCAATATCACATACATTATCGATATCTTTCCATAAAATGTCAGCCTCTACTACTTTGAGATTGTCACAGTGTTCAAGAACAAGTGTTTCTATGCTTCCTGTAACTATGTCCTTCATTACATTTTCTGAGAAACGTATAGCCCTTCTTATAGCTGGAACTTTTCTCTTAGCTGTACGGCAGGCTGTATACAATTCCGGACATTTCTTTCTTGTGATATTAACCATATCACCTGCCCTGAACACAAGTATTCCACTATTCCATAGATACCCCTCCTCATATGAATAGCAGTCTGCAATCTCAGATGTTGCATCATCAAAATCAACATTTGATAATATCTTAATTACATCATTTCCATCTCTCTTGATATATCCAAGATTCTTCGCCTGATATTCAGGCTTAACTCCAACTGCCGCAATTACGCCTTTCTTTGCTATCTCTTTAGCTCCTATGATGGCATCCTTGTATCCATCACCATCAATAAAATTGTCTGAATTAACAACTAATACAAATTCAGTTGGATTGGCAAACATTGTTCCAAGCATAATTGCCGCTGCTGTGCCCTTAGCTGTGCCCTCAAGAATAACTCTGTATTTCAGGCTCTGGAACGCCTTCATCTGTCCGTTTACAATATTCTTATATGCCTCATTAGTTACTATAATAAATTCATCACAATAAGGCAGATTTCTGACAACCGTTTCCTGTAAAAGTGAACGGCCTTCCTTAAATTTCATAAACTGTTTAGGATAATTTTTTCTGGACAATGGCCATAAACTATCGCCACTTCCACCTGCAAGAATTACACACTTCATGCAAATGTTCCTCCATAATTGTTATTTTTGCCCATCATTTTAATTAGCTGATACACCAGAAGCTGCTGATTTAACTGTGTCTGATGAACCTGAACTGCTTGAACTGCCGCTTCCTGTGCTGCTTCCACTTGCTCCGTTATCTGTGCTTCCGCCTGTAGTGCCGCTTCCGCTTGCTCCGCTGTCTGTGCTTCCGCCTGTAGTGCCGCTTCCACTTGCTCCGCTGTCTGTGCTTCCGCCTGTAGTACCGCTTCCGCTTGCTCCGCTGTCTGTGCTTCCGCCTGTAGTGCCGCTTCCGCTTGTTCCGCTGTCTGTGCTTCCGCCTGTAGTACCGCTTCCACTTGTTCCGTTATCTGTGCTTCCGCCTGTAGTACCGCTTCCGCTTGTTCCGTTATCCGTACTTCCTGTGTCACCACTTCCACCTGTTCCGTTATCTGTGCTTCCGCCTGTAGTGCCGCTTCCACTTGCTCCGTTATCTGTACTTCCTGTGTCACCACTTCCATTGGTATCATTGTCTGTGCTTCCACTATTATCTGAACTAGTATTTCCTGTGATGCTATCATCATCAGATGTATTAGCTGTTGTCCTATTGGTTGTATTATTAGAACTGCTGCCAGTAGTACTTTGTGTTACATTCTCAGTCTGCTTCTGTGTAGTCTGTTCTTCTGTGCCTGCCTCAGTTGAAGCTGTTGCCGCCTCATTCTTCTTATTATTCTTCGTTGCAGCCTGTTCTGTTGTATACTGCATATTCTGGTATTCATAAGAAGCACTCTTCTTATTGCTCTTGCCAGCCTTAACTGATACAACAAGAATAATAATAAGAATAATAACTATTACACCACCTGCAATCCATGAAACCATCATTCTTGCCGGAAGTGTGAGTGCTGGAAAAAGTCTTTTAATGAATAATGTAACAGCATTTTCCCTTAATCTTTTTCCTGTTTTTCTGTATACAGAACTTACAGCTTCTCTTTCTCTATAATCATCATTATTATTATTCTCATCATAACCATAATCACTGTCATCATACTCTTCATCAGAATAATCACTTTCATCCAATGAATTGTAATCATTATCAGCGACTGCTGCCATATCATTATTATCGGCATTACCAGCCGTTTCATAACCTAATACATAACTTCTTATGCCTGCTAACCAGCCGCTTATATAAGAACTGTCAACATCGGTTACGCTCTCAATCGCATCAACAGAAAGCATCTCATAAGCGTATAATTCTGTAAGCGACATTTCTATCTCTGATAAATTTCTAAAGCTCTCCTCCTGCTGGTCAAATGACTTAGGGCTTCTGAAGGCTATTGCCTTCTGCTTCATATATGTAACGAATTCTTCATCATCCTTAATATGAGTATATTCATATTCTCCTGTTGGTGCATTATTCCTTAATTCTTCTGCATTCTCACTTACCACACTTGTAAAGAAGAACGCAGATGCAATTGTTGCAACCTGCTTATGAATATTTCTTTCAAGGTTAAAATCACCTATTCTCTTACATATCTCAATAAGTGCCTTCTTTGCCTGGGTCATACTCTTTTCTTCGTTCTGATATACAGGGTATGCTAAAGCGTATACCTCTTTGTAAATCTTATTGCATAGTTCCTTTTTCTCAGCTTTTCCGTCAATCACATCCTGTACTAACTGTGAAAGCCCGTCATCTTTATTACTCATATTCATCTCCTGATATAATATTCTTACTAACGTACCAAACCTTAAAATAAGAACACTTTATGTGTGCCTTCACTATCTACTCCGTTATGAACAGAATAAATGTGAAAATGCTCCACTTAGGCATTCACATATTATTATACCACCTCCCACAATAATTGTCACTACAACAAAAAAACAGCAAATAAGCGGCTATAACCTGATTTTCGCCACTCATTTACTGTAATTATTAAAAATTAGCATATATAAAATCTGATGTTGTGCTTGTACTTCCATATATAAGTATAAACATTATAAATCCTATATATATAATCCATCTTATTACAATATTATATGATGCTATTGTTTCTCTTATGTTAATCCCCTTTTCTTTTAACAGACTGACAACAAATATAATAATACAGCCTGCTATAACAATTAGCAAATCCTGACTTGTAAGCCCTACAGCTTTAACAGCCGCCATTGAAAGCTGTGATATATGTGCCTTTGTAACTGTCTGTACCAACATAGCATTAGCAGCTCTTAAATCATTTGCCATATCAAAATAAAAGCCTATATTGACAAGAATAAATGTCCTTATAATGCAGAAGCCCTGATACCACCATTTCTTAGGATTGATATGAAGCTTTTCCTGTATCTTTGCATATACAGGTGCTAACATTCCACTTCCTGCAACGATTACGCCATTATATATACCATACATTATGTACTTCCACGCTGCTCCATGCCATACACCTACAACAAAGAACACCAAAATGTCAGCAAGTCCTACAGGAAGAAGCTTTCCAACATTGTTACCAAATTTCTTCTTGCTCCACTTGCCGAATTTAGCCATACTCTTAGATAAAGAAAATGGATAGAATATGTAGTCCTTCATCCATGTACCAAGCGTTATGTGCCATCTTCTCCAGAACTCACTTATTGAGCGTGAGAAATATGGCTGTCTGAAATTCTCATCCATCGTAATTCCAAACATCTGTGCAATTCCTATGACAATATCAATTCCACCGGAGAAATCTGCATAAAGCTGTATGCTATAAAGAAGCACTCCTAACACATTGTACCATCCGCCATAATTCCAGTAATTATGGAATATGAGAAGGACTGCCGCATTTACCCTGTCAGCAAGTACCATTTTCTTAAAAAAGCCCCATAGTATTCTCTGGACACCAAACTGCAATTCTTTTAAATTGTAGCTGTGTCCTTCATACAACTGGCTTCCAAGTCTTTCATATCTTCCAATCGGTCCTTGTAAAAGCTGCGGAAAAAATGAAACAAATAATGCGTGCTTAAAGAAATTGCCCTGAGCCTTATGCTTGCCTCTGTATACATCAACAACATAACTTATTGACTGGAATGTATAAAACGATATGCCAAGCGGCAGTGTCAGATTAAGAACTCCTATCTGCTTTCCACTCCCAAAAAGTCTTAAAACTGCATCTATATTTCCAAGCATAAAATTGGTATACTTCATAATCCCAAGCATTCCAAACGCTATAAGTACCATAGCCAGTACTATTTTTTTCTTTTTACGGACAATATTTTTCTTGAAATCTTTCTTTTCTTCCCTGCTTATTCCGTCCTGCGGTTTCTGCTCATTCAATCTGTCCAGAAGAATTCCGCCCCTGTATGTAACATATGTTGTCAGTAATAACATCCACACTGTCGAGATATCATAAGAAGCATAATATACATAACTTATTATAAGAAGCCATATCCATTGCAGCTTTTTAGGTATCACATAATATATAATAACTGCCGCTGCTATAAACAGAAAGAACTCAAAAGTCGTAAATGACATATCTTTCTCCATTCCTATGTATTTTCATATAATATATATGGCAGTTAATAAGACTTCCACTCAAGTCCTGTAGCCGCCTCATAATCGTCTTTCATTGTCTCATACATATCTTCATATGACTTGTAGAAATATTCTTCCTCATTAACATTTCCCTCTGCATCATCTGCAAGTACTTTTGCTAATACATCTGAATATTTAACAGCAAGTTCTCCATACATATGTCCTTCTGTATCCACATAACCCGAATCATCTCTTGGAAGCACAGACATAAGCGTCTTATTAAAATCATAATATTTAATATTGTAGCTATCAAATAATTCTTTAAGCTTTTC
Source organism: Bacteroides galacturonicus (assembly GCF_003096855.1). Taxonomy (NCBI): domain Bacteria; kingdom Pseudomonadati; phylum Bacteroidota; class Bacteroidia; order Bacteroidales; family Bacteroidaceae; genus Bacteroides; species Bacteroides galacturonicus. Next base: position 222,046 of record NZ_QEOA01000007.1, read on the forward strand.
GGACGCCCTGTCCACCTGTGCTTCCTTAAATGCATCTGGTGTTATAGGTGTTGACACACATACAACCTTTATATCATTATCATTACAATAATCAAGAAAACGCTCAAACTGTGATATAACTGTTTTATCAAGGCTTTTAGCAGCATTTCCTTTCATTGTATTAACATATGATGGATTACCCGGCACTTCATTGATTCTATATCTGTAGCAGAATCCTTTTCCAAGATATGGACCACCTGCGGTTGCAAAATATCCATCTGTATCAAGTCCTGCTGACATATCATAATTCTTATATTCTTTTGTCTTTTTAAGTGCAATATTAGTCTTTGCCTTCTTTATCGTGCATTTCCAGGTCAGCCTTCTTGAAAATACATTTCTTATATCAAGTTCAGCCCTGTTATTCCACAGATATTCTGCCTTAACCCAAGTATCTTTCATCTGCTGGTATATAAATGACTTGGAAAAATGATTCTGGGACTGCCCATTCATCCAATAGTAATAGTCTACATCCACAATTACCTGTTTAACATTATTACCTGAATCGACAACTGATTTCAATACATAATAGAAATCATCAACCGTCTCTCCTGGTATTCCCATATTAAACGAATTAACATTCATATATTTATCAAGATATTCTGTATCTATACTACATCTTGTATGTGAAGCTCCAAGCACTATTGTGTCGTAGCTCTCATTTGAACCGTTCACATCATTTAACACAAAACGTATATATCCGCTCTCAGCAAACAGATAATCGCACACAAGTATAACCACTGCCAGAACAACGATAAATAATACACATTTTATGTGTGGCCATGCCTTTTTCATTCCGTTCCTCATTTCCAACGAATAAATACAGTAAAACTGTACTTTTTGTATATTTCATCTATTATCTGCACTACTCTTACAATCCGGTAATTCTTTCCATTAATGCTTACTACTGTGCAGATTTTTGTAATTATACCACTTATACAGCTTTAAATTGTTAACAATATGTTAACTATTTTTGAATTTATTGCGAAATTATTACATTAAAATTACGCAATGACTACATTAATTAACACCTAATACCAAAAGCATCTGATTAGTTCATAATCGCAACCGCAATATTAAGATATGCTGCAAAGGTTACCCATAAAAGATATGGAACCATAAGCCACGCTGCCACTGTATTAACATTAAAAAATCTCCATATTGTAAATATTATTAAAATCCACAATATCATAAGCCATACAAACGCCAGCCAGAAAGCACCAAAGTTGAAGAATATAACTGACCAGCCTATATTGATTACAAGCTGTACTCCATATAATATCAGTGCTTCTGTTCTGTCATCATCCCTTGTCTCACATACAATATAAGATGCCAGTCCCATAAGTATAAAAAGAATTGTCCATACAATAGGAAAAAGCTGACCAGGAGGTGATAGTACAGGTTTATTCAAATCTCTGTAGATTTCCATTGAATTACCTGTAAGAAGCCACGATATTACTCCTGCTCCTATACTTATCACCATCGCTAAAATCAGCCTTTTCCAATTCACTTTAATATTTCCTGTCATAATTCCTCCATTCACCAAAAAATGTAACATTTTATCTGTCAGAATTATTTTATGCAGAAATCACTAAAGCATACTTATAGTTTATTTAATTGTAATTTCACTGTCTGACCATTACAGACCACTCTTTATATTCTCTCCTGCCGCAGCAGTTGTTGCCGTTGTTACTGCCGCTATCTTATGAATTGCAATGTAATCTTTTGCTTTTTTTATAAATTGCAAATCTCCTGCTTTTTCTAATAATTCTTTAAACTTATTCAACTGTATTCCTCTTTTCTTAAGTCCACCAATTCACACATAAATGCCTGAATTTATTTATTGTAATATTATACTGACTATTAATCATAATAATGCTTAAAATACACTCTTGCAAATATTGCCCAGGTATCAGCGAATGCTCTTACACAGTCTTTTATTCCAATTCTGTTAACGCCTTTATCCCTTACAAATACAACCTCAACTGGCATTTCTGCTATTTTAAAGCCCCTTCTATGCACCGCCACAAGCAGCTCTATATCATATGCAAAGCCTGACGTTCTTATAAGGTGTCCTACCGGTTTAATAGCTTCTGCCTTAAACACCTTAAGTCCTGTCTGAGTATCCTTTACATTAAGATGAAATAATATTATAAGCATTATATAGTAACACATGCTTATTACTTTTCTTTTAAATGGATATTTAAGCTTTGACCCCTTATGAAATTTACACCCGATAACAACATCTGCGTTATCATCAAGCATTTTCTTAAGATAACCCTCAAGCTGTGCCGGATTAAGTTCCAGATCTGCATCAACAAATGCAATATACTTTCCTTCAGCCTGCGACACGCCCGATATTATGGCATTACCTTTACCTCTGTTCTTATCAGAAGTGACAAGCCTTACTCTTTTGTCTTTTCTTACCGCTCTTAATATCTCCGCCTTGGTATTATCCTTACTTCCGTCATTAACAGCTATAAGTTCAATTTCTCTGACAAAGCCTGATACTATATCAAGTGTCTTCATTATGCTTTGATATATTAATTTTTCCTCATTGTATGCTGGCATTACTATGGATAACATTCCATCTAATTCTACCATTGCACCCTCATTTCTAAACAACAAATTGATTATTAATACAAAAATGTGCAAAGCACATTCCAACACCATGCACGGTCATCTGCGTCTAACTACAGATTATTGTGGGTGTGCATCATCGGCACATAGTGCCTTTTGTGTAATAAAGAATTCCTATTACACAAAAAAGACTTCCTACTCATTTGTAGGAAGTCCTATGCCGGCAACGGGAATCGAACCCGTATGGGAGTATAAGTCCCGCAGGATTTTAAGTCCTGTGCGTCTGCCAGTTCCGCCACACCGGCTCTTTGGTATATCTTAATACATAATCCAAACTTGGTGCAGCCTAAGTTGCACTTTACTGCCTGCAAGCCAGTATTATGTAGAATGGGCGGAGAAGGATTCGAACCTTCGAAGGCAGTGCCAGCAGATTTACAGTCTGTCCCCTTTGGCCACTCGGGAATCCACCCATAATTCCTAAGTCAGTCTGCTAACTCAGGAAACTTTTTGCATTTTATCATATATATCTTATCTTGGCAAGTGTTTTTTACAATATTTATTAATTAATAAAACATATTAACCGAAGTAATACGAAATCCCTTATATTTCTTAAAGTTATCATTGCTAATAGCTGATGTGTAATCATATATATTAACAGTTTCTTCTGGCACGAAAGATATCTTTACAATACCATCATTTCCTACAATATCTGCTGGTATCTTTAAAGTATTAAGGTTATCATTCACCTTATCTTCTCTTTCCCTGTCACCATATTCATTCTTATGGTACTTAACCGCTCCCTCTGTTTCATTATATGCAGTTATAGTTCCAATATATTCATCATTAGCATATACTTTAGTATCTGTATTATAGCTTGCACCATACACTTCAAGCACAATGTCTTTCTCAACTCTTGTTACAAATCTGTAATAAAGTGCTGCCTCATTACCTTTATTAGTATATATCCCTGTATGAAGTGAATAGAAACCCTTTGTGTATCTGTAAGGAATGTTCAATGCAGAAGCTATTGTCTTATCCTCATCTTTATCAGCTGTAGAATTATCATCAGCATCTTCTGATACATAATTATTCTCTGCTGCTAACATTTTTTGGAAATATTTATCAATGGCAGAATCTCTGTTAGACTCCACACTATCCTCATTAACCTCATCAGCCTCTTCTTCATCATCTGTTATAATATCGCCATAAAGCTTCTGTTCTTCTAATAACTTTTTATATTCTTCAAGCTTTGATATATCATATATCTCTGTATTACCAAAGTAATAGTCAAGACCATTTTCACCCGGCCACTTAGACAATTCACCATCCACATAGTAAAGCTTATATTCATCTGATACATCAAGCTTACTGCCAAGCACAAGCGTTGCAAGATAGAACACTGCAAGAATCACAACAATAATATATGCAATTATATTAATACATTTTTTCTTATTATTCATCCCAACTCTCCTTTTCTACGCCGTAAATGCGTTGACACCTGCTGTAAACCATAACCATATAAGAAATGCTTCCATAACTACTGCAAGAAATACCGCCAGCCACTTTAAGTCTTTCTTATCTGCAAAATAATCATATAAACCAATGTATACAACATAACTTCCAGCTATAAATCTGCACATTGACATAACTCCGCCCGTAAAAGGAATTATAAGTGTTATGACAGCAAATAGAACTTCTGAATAATATCTACATTTAAGCATATATACATACACGATTATTGCCAGTATCATAACCAGCGGAATCCAGTATCTTTCTGCATATATATTATTAAAGAAATCCCATATCATATTACCTATCCAGCCAGCACCATCTTCTCTCCATGCTGCCTGCACATTTCTGAACGCCCACGCATCTCCTGTCACATAATACAGATGCATCATATTAACAAATATGCCTGCTGGACATAAGAATACCTGCAATATCTTAACTGGATTTTTAAACATATGTACTATAAAACTGCCAAGCTTTCCAAATGTTATCCTGCCCTCATATAAATCAAGGTACATCTGCAATACGAGCGGGAATACAAGTATAACACCAACTATTCTTGTACAGCTTGCAAGCATAGCCGCAGCTGCTGAAATCCAGTAATTATTAATATTGCCCTTTTCTTTTTTTAGATAGTAAAAGAACACTGCAATAAGCATCATAAATAATGTTTCTGAATATACACAATGAAGATAGAATGAGTATGGTCCCATATAGACAAGAACCACTGCAAAATATCCTAATCTGTCAGGCTTATAAAGCCTTACTGTCTTAACAAGAAATATCCCCATTATATACACATATATTAAGCTGAGAAATATTCCTGCCTGTGCATAATTAAGGAAGAAAAATATGTATTTAAACAATCTTATTGATACTGGAAATAAAGGAAAGAATGCCCAGTTAGCCTGTCCATCTCCCGGCTTTATGCTTCCAGAAAGACTATATCCTTTTTCAGCAATCTTAATATACCAGTCTGCATCGCCACCAAGAAACATCTTAGCAAATGTAATATTATTGCCAAATGCTGAATTGGTAACACAGCCAATAAATATATAAAATAGTCTTGATACAAGCAAAATCAAAAGAACATTTTTCGCAATCTGCTTATTCTCTTTAGTAGCAATCCTGTTCCATAATCCAACCGCCTTCTCCTTCATACGTTTACCTTTCTTCTTAATTAGTAAATACGGATACACAATAACGAAACATTAAAGTTGTTGGGTTCTGACCCTGACATTATAATCATTTCTATTCGTTACCTGTAGCCTGTTCCTGTTCTTTTAAATATTTAATATACCTTTCCACAGCATTCTGCCAGGTTGGAAGCGGTGTAAATCCTGCCTCTTTAAGCTTTGATTTATCTAATCTTGAATTAAATGGCCTTGCCGCCTTTGAAAGGCCATATTCTTCTGTGGATACCGGAATAACCTTAATATCCATTCCGGCCTGTCTGTATATTTCACACGCAAAATCATACCACGAAATATAGCCACCCTCATTAGTTGCATGATAATATCCATATTTCTCTGTAGCTATCATATCAACTAATAATACTGCCAGATCAAGTGTATATGTTGGTGTTCCTATCTGGTCATTAACAACTCTTACAGTCTCGTGGTTCTTTCCAACCTTAATCATTGTCTTTATAAAATTATTGCCATTAGCACCGAATACCCATGCTATTCTTACTATAAAATATTTAGAAAGTGTATCAGCAACCGCAAGCTCACCCTCAAGCTTAGTCTGTCCATATACATTAAGCGGCTTGTATTCCTTGCAGTCCGGCTCCCAAGGCTTCTCACCCTGCCCATTAAACACATAATCTGTGCTTATATATACCATTTTACAATCAAGCTTCTTAGCCGCCTTTGCAATATTAGCTGTCCCTTTGGCATTGACAGCTCTTACCTTCTCAACCTTGTCATCATCTTCTGCCATATCTACTGCCGTCCACGCCGCACAGTGTATAATAACATCTGGTGATACACTGCTTATAACCTCATCTACAACAGCCTCATCTGTTATGTCCATCTTGACATATTCCATTGTTGTAACAGCACTATTATCCTGAATACCACTGTAATTATCAGCTATATCACTTCCTATTCCTGTGTACCCTCTTTTATCGAGTTCATTCATAACGTCATGACCTAACTGACCTGACACTCCTGTTACTAATACTTTCATACTTTCTCCTTAATGTCTTCTATTATCTTTCAATTTAATTATAATCCAGCGCATTAATACTATTACAAATATTATTTATATACAATATAAATAATCTAATCACTTGTAATGAAATCATACACAACTTTTCCAAGTCTCTCAGGTGCATATCTTTTAACTACATTTGCATATGCTTCTGTATCAACCTCTGTATTATATGACAATAATTCATCTGCAAGATTGTTTATCTGCTCATATTCATTACATCTTATATTAAATGTATTAATATTGCCGTCTGTAATCTCATCAAATATAGGAAGATTACTTGCTATAATTGGCTTTTTAAAACGCATAACCTCAATAATCGGCATACCAAACCCCTCGGCCTTCGACGGAAACACAAAAGCTGACATTGAGGCATACAGCTCGTGCTTTTTATCGTGGGTCACATAATCAAGATAAGTTATATCTTCATCTAACATCATTGCCGACCTTACAATCTGGTTAATCTCTTCTTCCTGCATCTTTCCACCAAGAATAAGTTTCTTCTTTCCGCCCCGGTTCTTATATTGCAAATAGCCTTTTATAAGAAGGTCAACGCCCTTTCTTTTCTCCATATTGCCAACATAAAGAAAATAATCATCATCTTTATTATCCCATTGTTTCTTAACAGGATTAGATATTATATAAGCATTAACATTCGCTATGCTCTTAGCTTCCGGGAAAAATTCTTCCGTTGTACTTTTGGTCTGTTCTGAATTATATAGAATCATATCTGTATTCTTAAGTGTCTTTTTAAGATTGTACTTAAAATACATACTATATACTTGTCCGAAATATTCAACATATTCTATTGGAAACATATCGTGTATTGTAATCATAGTCTTAAAGCTACCGCCGAGGTTAATCGGAATTATCGTATTAACTTCCCAGAATATATCAGGCTTAATAATATCAAGCTGCTTTTTCACATATGCAAAATAAGCATAAACTCCGGCACTCTTATACACCTGTTTTCCCTTTGTATATACTTTTATTCCATTTTTAATAAATGACTTAATATATTCACTCTCTGCAACATCTGATATAAGAACGAATTCCAAATCCTCATATTTCATAAGCTGCTTAAGAAAGTCATTAAGATACATTCCCACTCCGCTTGGTCTGCTACCAAGCGTTCTTGCATCAACCGCTATCTTCATCTTTTTAATCCTTATTCTGCATATTTGTCCATAATTCCTGCAATTATATGGGCTGACCTGTCCCACGAATGACTTGAAAGTACATTCTGCACTGCCTCGTCACTCACCTTATTCTTTTCTAACAGCTCATCTATATTCACATCAGGCTTATGACAGTTGACATATGTAGCCGCATTTTTGTAAATCTCGTGCAGCACCGGAATATCACCAAGAACAATCTCAGCTCCCATACAGAGTGCCTCCATAGGTGGTATTCCAAAGCCCTCATAGGTTGATGGGAATAAAAATGCTTTGCAGTATTTCATAAGTGCTCTTGCCTCTGAATCCCTGGCATAACCAATCGCCACTACATTGCCAAGCTTTTCTATTCCAGACCTGTCCCCAAGACTTTCACCTGCTATTACATATGTACTTTCTGGGTGAAGCTTCGCATTATTAAGAATCCAGTTAAGATTCTTATTAGGTGCCAATGAAGCCATATACAGATAATATTTATGTCTTTTTATTCTTGAGGCATACTTGTCAAATATACTCTCGTCTATGCTGTTCACATCAAAGTGCTGCCAGCCATTGCCTGCAACTACTATTTCCTTACCATGGGTATTATAATTATCAATGATTTCTTTTCTGGAAAACCCACTGACCGTTATTATCGCATCAGCACTCTTAAAGGCTTTAAGATACATAAGCTTTCTGAACAATATCTCATGCCAGTCACCCGGCTCTCTAAAGAACTCCTTATGTGTCTTAAATGCTATGTCGTGTACCGTAACTATTCCATTTTTCATAAACAGTGATACTTCATTACATAAATATACAGGCTTAGCCTTCTGCTTGTCCACATATCTCTGAAACGTGAACTGTTCCCACATTCTTCCGGATTTTCCAGCCAATATAACAATCTTAATGTTATTATAGTGTGTCTTATAGCTGTTAATCTCCGCAGATGTACCTTCTGAATCAATCTCGGGCACAGCTATCTCAACCTCGTAAGGCTTATCCGCCATATATTTATCAAGTTCTTTTGTTATTTGTCTTGCGTACCTCTGGACACCTTTAATATGTCCATACAAAAAGCTTCCATCAATAATATATTTCATAGTAACCTCTTTTTGCAGTTTCTTATTGTATATCATTATCCGATACATGGTCAGGCTTATAAGTTGGAACGAATTCCTTTACAAGCCGTCTTACTGCCATCGCATCTTCTTTGTAAGCTGTTTCCTTAAGGACTTCTAGCTTGTCCTCAAAATTGTCTTTATCAAATTCAATAGGCTTGCCTATATGAATAAGCTTATTCTGTGTATCCTGAAGCCCTTCCTCTGCCATAAGAAGTTCTTCATATAACTTCTCACCAGGTCTTAAACCAGTATATTTAATCTCCATATCCACACCAAGTGTGTAACCTGATAGTCTTATAAGATTCTTTGCAAGGTCATCTATCTTTACCGGCTCACCCATATCAAGAATAAATATCTCACCACCCTTGGCGTATGCACCCGCCTGAATAACAAGCGACACGGCCTCCGGTATTGTCATAAAATATCTTATTATATCAGGGTGTGTAACTGTAACCGGACCCCCTGCTGCAATCTGCTTCTTAAAAAGAGGAATTACAGAGCCATTGCTTCCAAGTACATTACCAAATCTTACGGCTACGAATTCTGTATTAGATACTCCATTATAATACTGAATTATCATCTCACATATACGTTTTGTCGCACCCATTATATTAGTCGGATTAACGGCTTTATCTGTACTTATCATTACAAATCTCTTTGTATTATATTTGTCTGCCATTCTTGCAAGATTCCAGGTACCGGCTACATTATTCTTAACTGCCTCATTAGGGCTTCCCTCCATAAGCGGAACGTGCTTATGTGCCGCTGCGTGATATACAATATCCGGTCTGTAATGTGAGAATATCCACTCAAGTCTTGTGTTATTTCTTATTGAACCAATAAGCGTCACCACATTGGCATAAGGACAATTCATCTTTAATTCCTGCTGTATATCATAGGCACTGTTCTCATATATATCAAATATAATAAGGCACTTAGGGTTATGCTTGACTAACTGCCTGCAAAGCTCAGAACCAATTGAACCACCGCCGCCTGTTACAAGAACAGTCTTGCCCGATACATATCCAAGAATTGACTCCACATCAACATTGATAGGATCCCTTCCAAGTAAATCGTCCACATCAACATTTCTGATATCCTGAACATTAATCTCGCCGTCCATCATCTGATACACGCCAGGTATAATCTTTAAATTACAGTTAGTTTCTTTACAGATATTAAGTATCTGTCTTTTAGTTTCCTGCGATGCTGATGGAATAGCAAATATTATCTCATCTATCTCATAGTATCTTGCATATTCCTTAATACGCTCCCTTGTTCCAACAATCTTAACGCCTCGTATATACTTTCCAACCTTTTTAGGGTCATCATCAATAATACATACAACCTTGGAATTATCAAGGTATCTTGAATTAGCAATCTCTCTCATAAGAACATTGGTAGCCTCACCGGCACCAATTATCATAATCTTAATCTGCTCTGATGTATGTCTGTATTCCTGTAAAAGTGTTCTTATAAGCCTGTACATAAAACGGCTCGCACACATTGCAACTATAAGAAATACTACTGACATAAAATAACAGGCTCTAGGAAGCGGTGTTCCCATAACTGTTGTAAGACAGACGTGTGCCACCTCCGATACAATACAAGCCTCAACTATCTTATAAAGCTCGGCTATACTCGCATACTGCCACAGACTGTGATACATTCTGAAACACCAGAATATAAGCAGTGTTATAAGTGTAAATGGTACGCAGGTACTCTTAAAATTCTGTATATATTGTGACTCTATCGCCGCCAGATCAACGTTAAACCTCATTACCAGCGATATAAATACACAGCCGTTAACAAGAATTATATCTGTTATTATAAGAAAAAAGCGTCTGACTATTAACTGTAGCTTATCTTTCCTTGTCTCTTCCATAATTAACCTCTTTTTGATTTATCCATAAGTCCTGCTATTGTGCCTATTCCATAACTTAAATGAAGAAGCAGGAATAATACAGGAAGACAGGCATTAGTTATATTTCTTTTATCTTCAGCTTTAAATGCAGATACTGCCGCCATACCAGATGCCATTAAAGCATAGAGCACCCACATAACAGTTGTAAGCACTACTGTTACTTTTCTTAATGCCGAAATACCTTTTCCAAGTGTATGGTTGTGCCTTTTCTTAATGCACTCTGCAAGTCCTGTCGCTCCAATAACCGAACCTGAAGCTATTATTGCACTGACAAATGCAAATGGCACAAAATGATATATGCTAAGGCACTTAGGACATACCTTGCTTGTCTTTCCTATCCAGTAGCCGTTAGCATACTTCTGCTTAAGCATTGCCTTAAGACTGCTTCTTGTATACTGGTATGATATTATATCAGGGTCAAAGCACAGCTTATATCCAGCTTTTCTCATTCTATAATGAATTTCATTATCTTCTGTACGCACAAGTTCCTCATTAAAGAAACCAACCTTTTCAAATACTTCTCTTCTATATGCTGCGTGAAATAACGATTTAACATAAGTCTTTCCAGGATTATTCCTGTATGAAGCAATGCTTGAACCAAACATACTGCTCTCTGCAAGAAGAAGTGTCTCCTTAAATGGAGTTGGCTTGTCTATTATGTTAGGTCTTTGTCCACCACATATATATTCGCCTGTTTCAAGCACCCTCACATTCTTACTGACAAAATCCTCTGGAATTACAGCGTGTGCATCTACCTTTATTATCGCATCACCCTTATATTCCCTCAATGCAACGTTCCAGCCTGATGGAAGTGTCTTTTTAGGATTGTCAAGCACTACAACCCTTCTGAATTCATCTTTATTATCAAGTGCAAATTCACACATAAGTGCTCTTGTATTATCAGTTGATGCTCCGTCTACAAGCACAACCTCCATATTGTTATGGTCATAATCCTGATTTTTAATACATTCTAATATTCCATTAATATTCTGTTCCTCGTTATATGCAATAACACACATAGTAATAAGCATATCAGACATTTATTATCTCCTTCTACTCTTTGTCACTGAAAGCCTCTCGCTTCCAACAACAGATTCAAATGTATCCCAAAGCACCCTGCAATCCTCTGCAAAACCAAACTTTCTTAATGCCTCAAGATTATACTTCATCTTCGCAGGAAGTACTTCCTCAACATACGCTTTATCCGGATTGGCGGCATTGCCTAATATTTTATCTTCATCTTTATAAGCTATGCTTGTTCTTGATGTAAGCCCAGCCGGCAAAAGCAGTGTTGCATACATTTCTTTAGAATACTGCTTTACATACTCAGGCACTTCCGGTCTTGTGCCGACAAGTGTCATATCTCCTGCAAGAATGTTAAATAACTGTGGGAATTCATCAGCTCTTATCTTTCTTAAAAGCTTTCCCATTCTTGTTATTCTTCTGTCATTATCCACAGTCACAGAAGCACCAAGCTCATTAGCATTAACAACCATTGTCCTGAACTTGTATATCTTAAATATTCTTCCATACTGTGTAACTCTTTCCTGTCTGAAAAATACAGGTCCTCTTGAATCACATTTTATAAGTATTGCAATTATTAACATCGGCAATGCAAGCACAGCAAGCATTATTGATGCAACTACGATATCAAATAATCTCTTCACCATTAAAGAAGCTCTACGTTTATTAACTATATTGTAATATTTTCTTACTTCCCTTGTTCTCATAAACTTTGGAAGCTCATTCCATTTTCTAAGCTGCATACCAACCTCTTTTCTGCCAGTCTGTTAAACCTGTTATTTAAGGCTGTTAAAATTCTCTATAACATATTCTATCTGTTCATCTGTAAGATTAGTATGAAGTGGAAGTGTGACTTCATTGTGATACATTTCAAAAGATTTTGGGAAATCTTTTATATCAAAGCCAAGCTGCTTATATGCTGTGTGCATAGGAAGCGGCTTGAAATGTACATTCGTTGCAATTCCTGCTTCTGCCATTCTTATTATAAACTGGTTTCTGTCTTCTACATCTCTTCCAAGGAGTCTTGTAAGAAACAGATGTCCACTTGATGAATATTCATCTGTATAATGGCACAGGCACTCAACATCATCTGCCTTAATACCATCTGTATACATATTAATCATCTGCTTTCTTCTTGCAAGCATCCCCTCATATCTTGTCATCTGAGCAAGACCTATGGCGGCTGTTATATCTGTCATATTACACTTATAAAGTGGTGCAATAATGTCATATTCCCACGCACCAAGCTTAGTCTTTGCAAGTGCATCCTTTGACTGTCCGTGAAGGCTCATAAGCATAATCTTTTTGTATATTTCTTCATCGTCTATTCCGTCAAGTTCTCTCCATACAAGGCCTCCACCTTCACCTGTTGTAAAGTTCTTAACAGCATGGAAAGAAAATGATGTAAAGTCCGCACATTGTCCGCTCTTATGTCCATTTCTTGACGCACCATATCCGTGTGCCGAATCAGCAAGTATAAGAACTCTTCCAAGTGCCTCCTGATAAGCATTAGCCGGCTTAAATAAAGCCTTCTTGCTCTCAAGTATTGCCCTTATCTTATCATAATCGACCATTACACCAGCTATATCCACTGGAATAACCGCCTTGGTCTTCTCTGTTATGGCTGCTTCAAGCTCATCATAATCAAGATGATAAGTTCCCTCCTGCACATCAATAAGCTTTAAAGTTGCACCAACGTGGCATACAACACTTGCTGATGCTGTATATGTGTATGCCGGAACTATCACCTCATCTCCCGCTCCAATTCCGAATAATCTAAGAGCCGTCTCCATACACGCTGTAGCTGAATTAAGACACGCACCTCTCTTAGTGCCAGTGAACTCTGCCATCTGTCTTTCTAATTCCTTGGTTCTTGGACCTGTTGTAATCCAGCCCGACCTTAATGCTTCGCTTACTGCTTCAATTTCCTTTTCTGATATATCTGGTGGTGAAAATGGTATATTCATCTTTTTTGTCATTATTATCCTTCTGCCTCTTTTCTATACATTCTGCATAATCTAATTAGAAGATGTGGCTGTAGGCGTTGTTACCGTTGGCGTCTGTACAGTCGCAGTCTCACTTGTCTTTGTCATATCCGGGAACGCATATGTCATATCACCTGCTGTATTAGGTATTGATATAGTATAGCTTACTGTATTATACCCAGATTGTGACAATGTTATAGTCTTGTTGCCACTTGATTTGCTAAATGAGCAGGGAACAACACCTATGTATACACTATCTACATACAAAGCAGCTCCTGATGGTGCTGTTATATTAACACTATAACCATTAGTAAGGCTCGCTGATGTCGTCTTTGCTGTTGTTGACGAGCTTGTACTTGTCATATCAATAACCTTAGTCTTGTAATCTGAATTAACCGTAAATGTCTCTGTATAAGTTTCATAATGGTTAGCCTGTAATGTAAGTGTATGAGAACCATATGTTAATGACACAGGCTTTGAGTAATCAACTTCACTTCCATCTATTGCCATAATTGCATTCTCTGGTGTAACTGAGAAGTTGATTGCACCCTTTTTAGCTGAAAGCTGCTTATATTCTGAGAAATCAAGCGTTGAAGTCGCATCTTTCTTAATAGTTACTTTCTTGGTTGCTGTCATATCTGCACTCTGAAGCTCAACATCATAAGTACCAACTCCGACAGTAAGCATCATATCCTGTGTAACACCATACAAAAGACTGCTTCCTAATGTCACATAACCACCTACAAATGCATCTATTCCTGTCAGTTCCAGATATCCGTGCCCATTATCAACCGATATTGAGTACAGCTTATCATCAATTCCTCTTAACGTAAGTTCATCTTCCTTTACAATCTGTGCAATGCTTATAAGATTACCTCCAGAGGTTACTACCGTATAATCCCTGTAATTAAGCGTAGTCTGTCCAATCACCACACTCTTAGAGCTTTCATCAAGCTCTATATCCGTAACTGATGTCCTGCTCCACGCATTCTTTGAACCATATATCTTGGTTGCCTTGCCATATTTGTTGCAGTATACATCATATATCTCTCCGGGCTGTATCAATGTCGCCGCCTTAAGCTTTCCATAAGCATCCTGTATATCAGTACCACCTGTATACATTACTGAATATTCCGTTCCAGTTTCAACATCAATAAAATGTATATTCTTAAGCGTGGTATCTATTGACGATACTATCCCCACTAGTGTTGCATTGTCACTGTTCTTGGCTATGTCTGTTACATTGCCCTTTTTCTTCGCTGGTGTAATTGAACTGCCCGGTACAATCGCTCCGTTACTTCCCGATGTTCCACAACCTGTCTGGCATATTATCATAATGGCAGTCATTATAATAACTGCCATTCTCTTTACAACCGAATATGGCTTAATTATGTTAAACAGATGTGTCCTGCTTCTTGTAATACCACTTTCGTTCTTTGTTCTATTAGCTTTATTATATATAAATGTATGTTTCATTCCCTGTATCCTGATTATAATCGTTTATTGGCTATACCTATGGGAATTTTACCACACACAGCATATTTTATCAATTAATTCTCTTCTTCTTTCATTCTGCTCAATAACCTTCCTTAGTTTATCTACATTTTTATCTGGAATCCACGATTTATTACTATTAATATACTGGTTAATTATCTTCCAGAATTTCTCCGGATATGACAAAAGTGTCATAAGAAGTTCAAGCTCATTATCATCAAGAGGACATATTCTGTCATATTCATCAAGAAGCCTGTAGAACACACTATTTTCCCAGTTATACTTCTCCATAACTTTTCTTATGAACTGGTACAAATCACTAATCTGGCACTCATTCTTATATCTGTCAAAATTAACAACATAAGTATCCTTTCCACCGATAAGCACATTATGGTAAGTATAGCTTCCATGCGAAATCTCTCCATTAACCGCCGCATCTAGAAGCCTCTCATCAAATCTTTCGTCCATAAGCCTCTCGCTTGCATTGCACGCCTCCTCATAATAGTCACCGATATGCTTAAATGCCAGCTGCTCAAATGTCTGTCTGCCTTTTTTCTGCTTAAGATAATTGTATGCTTTCTTTAATTCCCTTGTGTGCTTCACATATGTCTTTCTTAGTGCTGTTTCCTTCCTGTTCTGGCATGCCTTAAGCTCTGCCTGTGCATACTCCTTGTACTCTGTCTCACCACATGGATTAATCTTAAGCTCGCTTCCAGCCTCCCTTAACGCGATATGAAGATACGCCATCATACTCACCGCTCTGCACATATCCCCCATATCCTTTACATCACTTTCCTTCGCATCAAACCAGTCTTTTAAAATATATCTTCTGCCGTCCTCATCCTGCGACACAAGCTGTCCCTCATTATTTCTTACATATGTATCTGTATTGCCAAATCCCGCTGATTTTAATATCTGTGTAATATTATTCTCCCTCTCATAATACTTGTCAGGCTTCTCACACTGGGTAAAAAGCTTATACCCCTGTCCAGTTGCAATAATAATACCGCCCCTGCCTCTTATCATACGGTTAATGCTGATATTATATTGTTCTAACACCTTTTCTGATTTCTCATTCACGAATATACCCTCCAATCCAACTAGGCCTACTTATCATATGCATGTGTTCAATAAAAAATGCGTTGCCATTCAGTGACAAACATAGTTTTTTTTGTTAAAATTATGGGCAGTAATAATGCGAACTATTGCAAATTTTATATAGCCAAATAACAGATTTAAAGATTTAAAAATGAAATCAAAATAATAATTTAAAGATTGGTAATTAAGTATGGATTATAGTAATTTTAAAATTGATATGCCTAATGACGTTGAATTTATAATCAACACAATTAAAAGCCACGGCCATCAGGCTTATGCTGTAGGTGGCTGTGTCCGCGATTCTATTATGGGACTCACTCCTAATGACTGGGATATAACAACCTCTGCACTCCCTTCCGATATCAAAGAATATTTCAACAAGACAATTGATACCGGAATTGAACACGGCACAGTAACAGTTATGTTGCACAATGTTGGATATGAGGTTACAACCTACAGAATTGACGGCGAGTACAAAGACGGCAGACACCCATCTTCTGTTGAATTCTCCGACAGGCTGACAGACGATTTATGCAGACGTGATTTTACAATAAATGCTATGGCTTACAATAATATAACTGGGCTTGTCGATGAATATGGCGGAATAGACGATATTAATAACCGCATAATAAAATGCGTTGGCAACCCAATTGAGCGTTTTACAGAAGATGCTTTAAGAATGATGAGAGCCATAAGATTTTCTGCACAGCTTGGCTTTACCATTGAACCGGATACATTTAAGGCTATTGAAAAGCTTAACCGCAATATAGATAAAGTCAGTATGGAACGTGTATGCGTAGAACTTAAAAAGACTCTTTTATCAGATAACCCTGATTATTGCAGTCTTTATGCAACAACAGGTCTTTTTAATAATATTCTGCCTGTAATAGCAGATAATCTTACCGGCAGATATGCCAAGAAGCTGCTTCTTACCTGCAAATATACTGATAATGAGCTTCCACTTAGATTAGCCGCAATTCTTTTTGTATGCTCACCTGATGAGGCAAGAACAGCTTTAAGAAATCTTAGAATGGATAACAAGACTATTGATACTGTTGTAAAGATATTAACATACACCCCGCTTCACATTGATGAAACTGAACCTGCTGTAAGGGAAGCACTTCATCAGTGTGGACGTGACATTTTTATGTTAGTAATAAGATTACAGCGTGCTTCTATTAAAGCAAGTGAAGAGATTACATTTATAAGTAACCCTGCCAAGTATAACCACCTGAATAAATTACAGCGTATGGCAGATGATATACTTGAAAGAGGTGACTGCTTTACAATAAAAGACCTTGATATAACAGGAGTTGACCTTATCGAATATGGTCTTAAGGGTGCAGAAATCGGCAATACACTTAATACACTGCTTGATATTGTAATTGAGAACCCTAAGCTTAATGATAAGGCTACTTTAATTGCACTTCTTGATAATTTAAAGTAGTCATATGTGCACCAATCACAGGTGCTTTCCTAATACATAAAAAGGCTCAGCCCTGGCTGCTGGAATTATCCATCAGCTTGAGGCTGAGCTTTTTATATGACAAATATTTTTGATATTCTGTATATAGCACAACAGTTTCCTGCACTATTTTAAAATGCTGCATTTTTAAACACTATGTTATCTTAAAACATCGTATTTATCAGACAACTATCGCTTATATTAATACTTCATATAATCCTTAATAACATTATGGTCTTTAAGAACCTTTTCAATTACAGTTCCCTTTATCCTTCTAAGGAGTGGTTTCTTAATGTTATCAAGCACGCCAGGAAGTTCTATTTCAAGAGGTGACTTGCCGTCCATAAGCTTAACAGAAGCATCTAAGAGATCTCTTACATCATATACGCTTCCCCATACTTCTGGAACGCCCCTGTCTACGCCAAGAAGTCCGTATACAGCCTCCATAGCTGTTCTTACTGAATATTCTGTTGTGAATATAGTATCTCTTGGTGTCTCAGCAAACTGTCCAAGGAATGCAAAGTTCACACAGCCATCTGGTATAACGTCTGGTCTGTCACCTTTTCTTCTTGGCATAAAGAATGCTGTGATATAAGGCATCATCGTAGGTGTTGTATTGCAGTGGTTCTTAGCAAGTTCATCTATTTCATCTACTGGTATTCCAATATGGTATAACCACTCTGCTGTAATCTCTTGACCAGTACACTCTTTCATAGGCTTCTTGACATAATCACCAGCTACATCTGTAAATAAGCTGTATACCCATACGCATACTTCATCTTTCTTCTGTTCCTTGAACTGTCCCTGTCTGTTAATTGTCCAGCTAAGAAGCCAGCTTGAATCCTTACAGCTTACGATACCGCCTGTAACAACATTTCCTGTTCTAGGGTCTCTTTTACATATCTTCTTAATATGATCGATAATCTTTTCATCACTTGTTGTAACTGTAGCTGACTCCCAGTTAGACTTAGATACATTGCCACAGAACTTTTCTGGGTGTCCAAATGATGGATCCTGCTTTGCAATATTCTTCCAAAGACTCCAGCAGCCGCTTGTTCTTACCTCTGCATCTCCTACAGGTGCGTGAGTATGGTCACCATAGATTGTACTCTCTGTACAGCTTCCGTTAGTTACAAACACAAGGTCATTCTCTGTAAGCTCAATTGTTTCTTCCTTACCCTTGACATTGCACTCTATTGTCCTGGCAATCTTCTTGCCATCCTTGAACTCAAATATAACATTTTCCACCCTTGTATTGAACTGGAACTTAACACCTGCTGCCTCAAGATACTTCTGCATAGGCAGGATAAGTGATTCATACTGGTTATACTTAGTGAATTTGAGTGCTGAGAAATCTGGAAGTCCGCCTATATGATGAATAAATCTCTGGATATAAAGCTTCATCTCTAACGCACTGTGCCAGTTCTCAAATGCAAACATTGTTCTCCAGTAGAGCCAGAAATCCGAGTCAAACACTTCTTCATCAAAGAAATCCTCAATCTTCTTGTCATACAAATCTTCATCTTTAGTGAAGAACAATTTCATTATCTCCATACAGCCCTTCTGGCTTAAATTGAATTTGCCATCTGTATGTGCATCTTCACCCTGATTAACTGTTGCCCTGCAAAGTGAATAGTTAGGGTCGTGCTTATTAAGCCAATAATACTCATCAAGCACTGATGCACCCGGCTTCTCTAATGATGGAATACTTCTGAACAAATCCCAAAGGCACTCAAAATGATTCTCCATCTCTCTACCGCCACGCATTACATACCCTCTTGTTGGATCATTAATGCCATCGCACGCACCACCAGCTATATCCATAGCTTCAAGAATGTGAATATGGCTTCCCTTCATCTGTCCATCTCTTACAAGGAAACAAGCCGCTGCAAGTGAGGCAAGTCCGCTACCTACAATATATGCTGACTTAGCATCAACGCCCTCTGGCTTTTCTGGTCTTGCAAATGCTTCATAATTACCATTTGAGTAATATATACCCTTGCTGTTCTTATCATATTTACCACGCTCAGTATTTCTGTACTGCTCGTATTCTTTCTTCTGTATTTCTTTTATCTCTTTCTTCTCTGTACCGTTCTTATTCTTTGCATTAATAGCCGCAACTCCTGCTCCTACTGCAAGGAGTGCTGCTCCCGCCTTTAATGTCCTGCTTCCGATTGACTTCTTACTCATAAGCTTCTCCTTTCACATATCTGCTGACCTGCAATCAACAATGTCCATAATTCTCATAGCTACTCTTCTTTACAGGAGTTTCACTCCATATCTTATCAGCATATGGCTTCCACGCATTGGCATATGGAACACATTTGCTGCAAAGATGCTCTGCTGTCTCTGGCGACTGTAAATCTGTTGATTTAGCACCTGTTTCCTTGACCATTTTCTGTAAAATCTCAGGATTTTCAAGCATAGGACAAGGTCTTAAATGGTTCTTATTAAATGGCTGGTTCTTTCTATATGCCATAAATAATGGCTGGTTAAGTATCTCAAGTAATGTATTAGTTCTTATATTCGCACCTGAATAATGAATAAATACACAAGGCTCTGCATCACCATTTGCATTAATGTGGAAATAGTTTCTTCCGCCTGCTATACAGCCACCAACGAACTCACCATCATTCTGGAAATCAAATGTAAATAAGCCCTGTCCTGTTGTAAGACTTCTTATCTGTCTTATGCGGTCTTTCATATATATTCTCTGCTCTGGTGTTGGAAGCAATTCAACTGAAGCATCATTTCCAACTGGCATATAATGGAAATACATTGCATAACGGCAGCCCTTATCTACCATAAGCTGTATGAATTCATCACTTGTTACTGTTTCTGTATTCTTAGATGTGTAGCATATTGAAGTACCGAATACAAGACCATTTTTCTTTAAAAGATCCATTGCATTCATAACCTTGCCATATACACCATCGCCACGTCTTAAGTCATTGACCGCTTCAAATCCCTCAAGACTTATTGCAAGATAAAGATTGCCTACTCTTTTCATCTCCTGACAAAATGCTTCATCAACAAGTGTTCCATTAGTAAATGAAAGAAATGCACAGTCATTATGCTTCTCACATAACTTTATTATGTCGCTCTTTCTTACAAGTGGTTCACCGCCTGTAAACATATAAAGATATATTCCTAACTCCTTGCCCTGTGTTACAACACTGTCCATTTCGTCAAATGTAAGATTAAGCCTGTTGCCATATTCTGCCGCCCAGCAACCTGTACAATGAAGGTTGCAGGCACTTGTAGGATCCATAAGAATGAGCCAAGGAACATTACAGTTATACTTTTCTCTCATCTTTCTTATTGTCTTAGTTCCATTTAAGAATGCCTCAAATCCAAGATTAAGCACCATAGTCTTTAATACGCCAGGGTCTATCTCATCTAATGCCTTATTAATATACTTATTAAGTGCACTATCCTTATCTTTGATTTTCTTTCTCACGCTGTCAAAATCAACATCAAGCTTCTCACCGTCCATATATTTTTCCATAAAATCGACAAGCTTTAATATCTCTTTTTCTCTATCTTTATCAAGATTTTTAATAACCACATCTGCCGCTTTTCCTACGGCTACTCTTCCTGCTTTATGTGTAATTGTTCCCATTTTTTTCAACTCCTGTCGCTTTTAATTTCTTCTTTATTGTATAAACTCTTATGATCTGTATTAATTATTTATTACTGCATTAATTATTTATTAATATTCCAATTGTTAACTACTGCGTTAATTATCTATATAATCACTGCCTTAATGCTTTGTCTGTCTTAACCGTATCTATCACGATAACAAGATTAAGAATTCCATCCATACACAGATTAAGCCCTATAAGCCTTACCATAAGCCTTGTTGTCTCACCCGGCATTAATATAAGCAATATGCCAATCGCAGCTACAATAACTGCCAGTATAAGCATCAGCCACCAGCGGCTTATTCCAAATCTTTTGGAATCTATAGATGTCTGTATTTTAAATGTCGCATCTACAAGCATTACAATTCCTATACATGTTGATAACAACTGCACCACTCTTGCTGTCCTGCACACAAATACAATTCCCACAATTGCAATAACTATACCAAGTGCCAGATCGAACTGGAATGCAAGCTGGTAAGCATCTTTTGCAAAATATCCCATAATCTTGACTGCGCCGTATATTATCATATATATCCCGAATATTATACACACAACATCTAACGCAATTCCCGGTGCTATAAGAAGTACAGCCCCAACAAGAATAAGACATATTGTAAGAATACTGTACATATTCTTAAAGTTCTTTATGCCATTCATAATGCTGCCTCCTTTCTTAAATATCTTTGTGAATTCTTTAACCTAAAGTTAGGATAACTCATTTTCATATCAATTAATACAGACAGATTGAGGGAAGTGTACCTAAATTCGTACACTTCCCTCAATCTGTCTGAAAATGAAATTATTATAAATGTTAGTTACTATTTGCTTTAGCTTTTGAAATCATAACTGGAAGTGTTGCATCTATTGACTCAGAAATTCTTGCTATAAAATGCTCAAAATCAGCCTGCATACCACTTTCTATCCATTTATATGTACTTCCGATTATCGCATAGCCATAAAAATACGACATGAATTCCAGATCCTTTTCTGAGATATTCTCGCCCTCACTCTTAGCCGCAATATAACTTCTTACTACCTCAGCGGTCATCTTTTCAAGATAATTGGTAATAATATCGCGGTTCCTGGAATTATAGACGTGTATCACAACGTCCTTATACTCCACAAGTATCGCCGCAGCCCTGCTGTACTCCTCATAAAATGAACCATTACTTCCAGCTTCTCTTAAATTCTTCTCAATCTCTTCCATAAATATGTTATTGAGAACATCGTATATATCCTTAAAATAATAATAAAATGTGTTTCTGTTAATTTCACACTCATCACATATATCTTTAACCGTAACTTTATCAACTGATTTCTGCTTTAGTAATTTTAAAAGGCTTAACATTATAGCTCTTTTTGTAAATTTAGCCATAGTAATATCTATCCTCACATTCTAAATATATATTCAGCTTATATGTTCTATAATATAACACAGGTTTGGCTTTTCGCCTACCTTAAAAATCCAACTTTAATTTAATTTTTATACCATATTATTATTTCAAATATAAATTCAGCCATATCTTTTAAAATGTAAAGAGCTAACCATTATATGCCACAAAGCTATGCCTGCATATTAATGATTAGCTCTTTTACTATTATGATAACACAATCACACCAATACCTGTGTAAATAATCCGACCTAGTTATCTTTATTCTTATTCTCTTTATAAGCCTTCTTCGCTTCTGCTATTCCTGCTTTAAGTCCAGCCACCCCTGCAAATGCTACCTCTTTACCGGCCTTGGCGGCTTCCTTACCCACCTTGACAGCCTCTTTAGCTACTTCCCTGCCTACCTTGGCGGCTTCGTTAGCAGCTTTCTTAGCTTTCTCCTTAAGCTCATCTGTATCTATGCCTTCCTTAGCCGCGGCATTAGTGTCACCTTCACTGTCATTCTGCAATTCGCTGGCGATTGCTGCCTGTGCTGCTGCAAGTCTTGCAATAGGTACTCTGAATGGTGAACAGCTTACATAATCAAGTCCTGCCTTATGACAGAATTCTATGCTTGATGGATCTCCACCGTGCTCTCCGCATATTCCGCACTTAAGTGCTGGTCTTGTCTTTCTTCCGTTGGCAACTGCCATTTTAACAAGCTGTCCTACACCATTCTGGTCTAATCTTGCAAATGGATCTGACTCATATATCTTGCTCTTATAATATGAGTCAAGGAACTTTCCTGCATCATCTCTTGAAAATCCAAAAGTCATCTGTGTAAGATCATTAGTACCAAATGAGAAGAACTCTGCTTCTTCTGCAATCTCATCAGCAAGAAGTGCCGCTCTTGGAATTTCTATCATTGTACCAATCTTATACTTGATATCTGAATTCTTTTCTTTCTTAACAGCTTCCGCTTCTTCTATTACAACATCTTTAACGAACTTTAATTCTTTCTTCTCGCCCACAAGAGGTATCATTATCTCTGGTGTAATCTCATAGCCTTTTTCTTCTGAAACTTCAATCGCAGCTTCCATTACTGCTCTTGTCTGCATTCTTGCAATCTCTGGATATGTTACTGCAAGACGGCAGCCTCTATGTCCCATCATTGGATTGAACTCGTGAAGTGCCTCACATTTTGCTTTAACTTCTTCTACTGTAAGTCCCATATCATCTGCAAGTGCCTTAATATCTTCTTCCTCTGTTGGCACGAATTCGTGAAGAGGTGGATCAAGGTATCTTACAGTCATTGGCCTGCCTTCAAGTGCTTCATACATAGCCTTGAAATCTGTCTTCTGGAACTCACCAATTGGCTTTAATGCTTCTACTCTCTTCTCCACTGTATCAGAAAGAATCATTCTTCTGAACTTAGGAATTCTGTCTTCACCAAAGAACATATGCTCTGTACGGCAAAGTCCTATTCCCTCAGCACCAAGCCTTACAGCATTCTTAGTATCTGCTGGTGTATCTGCGTTAGTTCTTACACCAAGCTTTCTATATTCATCAGCCCAAGCCATAATTCTTCCAAAATTACCACTTACAGTAGCTTCCACTGTCTTAATATCGCCTTTGTATATCTTACCTGTTGAACCATCAAGTGATATATAATCCCCCTCTGTAAATGTATATCCACCAAGTGTAAACTGCTTAGCTTCCTCGTCTATAGATATTGCTCCACAGCCTGAAACACAACAAGTACCCATACCTCTTGCAACTACAGCAGCGTGTGATGTCATACCTCCCCTTACTGTAAGTATGCCCTGTGAAGCGTGCATACCTTCTATATCCTCTGGAGATGTCTCAAGTCTTACAAGGATAACTCTTTCTCCCTTGCCGCCTTTTCCAAGTTCCTTGGCTTCTTCGGCTGTAAATACTACTTTACCTGCGGCAGCTCCAGGAGATGCTGGAAGTGCTTCTCCAATAACTTCCCCTGCCTTAAGTGCATCAGTATCAAACATTGGGTGTAATAACTGGTCTAAAGACTTAGCTTCTATTCTCATTACTGCTTCTTTAGGTGTTATCATTCCCTCATCTACAAGATCACACGCAATCTGGATAGCCGCCTGTGCAGTTCTCTTGCCGTTACGTGTCTGCAAGAAATACAATTTGCCTTCTTCTATAGTAAATTCCATATCCTGCATATCTTTGTAGTGGTTCTCAAGCTTCATTGCAAGTTCCATAAACTGTGAATAACACTCTGGAAGGTCTTTCTCAAGCTGTGTTATTGGCTGAGGTGTTCTGACACCAGCAACTACGTCCTCGCCCTGTGCATTGATAAGATATTCTCCGTATATTCCCTTAGCACCTGTAGATGGATTTCTTGTAAATGCTACACCAGTTCCTGATGTATCACCCTTATTACCAAATACCATAGTCTGTACATTAACCGCTGTTCCCCAGTCGCCCGGAATATCATTCATTCTTCTGTATACAATTGCCCTAGGGTTGTCCCATGAACGGAATACTGCCTTAACTGCTTCCATAAGCTGAACCTTAGGATCCTGTGGGAACTCTTCACCCTTCATAGCTTCCTTGTATACAGCCTTAAATCTTACAATAAGTTCTTTTAAATCATCTGCTGTAAGCTCTGTATCATATACAACACCCTTATCAGCCTTAACTTCATCTATAATCTTCTCAAAATATGACTTAGGAACTTCCATAACAACATCTGAGAACATCTGTATAAATCTTCTATATGAATCATACGCAAATCTTGGGTTACCTGTCTTAACCGCAAAGCCCTCAACTGCCACATCATTAAGTCCAAGATTAAGTATTGTATCCATCATACCCGGCATAGATGCCCTTGCACCTGATCTTACAGAAACTAAGAGAGGATCCTGTGTATCCCCGAACTTCTTTCCGTTATACTCCTCAAGCCAGCCAATAGCTTCAAATATCTGAGCTTGTATCTCATCTGTAATCTGCTTTCCGTGTCTGTAATATTCAGTGCAGGCCTCTGTTGTAACTGTGAAACCTTGTGGAATTGGCATACCAAGCCCTGTCATCTCTGCAAGATTAGCTCCTTTTCCACCAAGTAATGGCCGCATTGAAGCGTTGCCTTCTGAAAATCTGTAAACCCATTTCGCCATAAGCTTCCCTCCATTATTCCTATAACGTATTTAGTTATTACGTCCGTTAATTTATTGTTAAAAGTATAACATACTTTTATTAATACATCAACGAGTTCTAAGCAATTCATATATTGTTTTAATTTTATGCTGTATTTATATTGTATTCAATTTATGGAATTATATTCCTGCCCGTTAAAGCTTCTGGTAATTATGTGTTCTGCATTTTCAGCCTGGTCTTTATCAATCTGTCTGCCCTACGTATTTTGCAGATAACAGCTTAATTAAAGACTATATATAATATATGGGGAGTTTATAAAATCTGCTTGTATGCAATCGTAAATCCAGTGTTAATATTTATAAAATAAATGTAAAAAATACTGACAAGTCTGGTAACCAGCCGTATTTACGGATTGTCTGCCATTCTTATCAGTATTCTATATAATCTTATATATTAATGTCAGAGGCAAAAGGTACTCTGCCCTTGACTTATGCCCTCGGATTGCTCCCATTACTATGCAGTTCACTGATATGTCAGAATTGCTGCATTTAATTAGTATGCCTTACCCCAATAAACCATCTTCTTAGCTGGCTTGCCACAGCATACGCACACATCGCTTAACTGCTCCTGTGCAAATGGCATACATCTTGATGTACAAGTTGTCTCTTCTTTAATCTTATCTTCACAAGCCTGCTCGCCGCACCACATAGCCTTGATAAAGCCTGGCTTATTAGCTGCTGTTTCCTTGAACTCATCATAGTTAACTGCTACATATGTATGTGCATCCCTATGTGCTCTTGCTCTCTCAAGCATATCTTTCTGGATAGTGTCAAGAATTTCCGGAAGCTTAACTGCAAGTTCATCAATTGCAACTGTAATCTTCTCTCTTGTATCACGGCGTACAACGATAGCCTGATTAGCTTCAATATCTCTTGGTCCCATCTCAACTCTTACTGGAATACCACGCATTTCCTGCTCTGAGAACTTCCAGCCTGGATTCTTATCAGAATCATCAACCTTAACTCTAAGACCTGCTGCCTTGATAGCATCTCTTACTTCGTATGCCTTATCAAGCACACCTTCCTTCTTCTGCATAATAGGAATAATATCAACCTGAACTGGTGCAACCTTAGGTGGAAGCACAAGTCCTGAATTATCTCCGTGTGTCATAATAACAGCACCGATAAGTCTTGTTGTTGTTCCCCATGATGTCTGATGAACATACTTAAGCTTGTTATCTTTATCTGTATACTGTATACCAAATGCCTTAGCAAATCCATCACCAAAGTTATGGCTTGTTCCTGACTGTAAAGCCTTTCCATCGTGCATAAGTGCTTCGATAGTATAAGTAGCTTCTGCACCAGCGAACTTCTCTTTATCTGTCTTGCGGCCCTTGATAACCGGGATAGCAAGAACTTCCTCACAGAAGTCAGCATAAAGATTAAGCATCTGCTGTGTACGTGCTTCTGCATCTTCTGCTGTTGCGTGTGCTGTATGTCCTTCCTGCCATAAGAATTCTCTTGAACGAAGGAATGGTCTTGTCTCTTTCTCCCATCTTACAACTGAACACCACTGGTTATATACCTTTGGTAAATCTCTGTAAGACTGTATCTCATCCTTGTAGAAATCACAGAAAAGTGTCTCGGATGTTGGTCTTACACACATTCTCTCCTGAAGTGGATTAAGTCCTCCATAAGTAACCCAGGCTACCTCTGGTGCAAATCCTTCTACATGATCCTTTTCTTTCTCAAGAAGACTTTCTGGAATAAACATAGGAAGATATACATTCTCTACGCCTGTCTCCTTGAATCTTCTATCCATTTCATTCTTTATATTCTCCCAGATTGCATATCCAGCCGGCTTAAATATCATACATCCTTTAACGCTTGAATATGACATAAGCTCTGCCTTCTTACATACATCTGTGTACCACTGTGCAAAGTCTACATCCATGGAAGTAATCGCTTCTACTAACTTCTTATCCTCTGCCATAAATATACCTCATTTCCTGCGCTGTCTGCGCGTCCTGTTAAATGTGCCGCAAGCCTGTAATCTAAGCAGATAACCCACAATAAAAGATGCTACAGGTTATCCACATATTAAAGCTCACATAATCTGTAATAGTCTAACATTTTCAGCAGGGATTTTCAAGTAGAACACAGATATCCGTTATTTAAATATTTTATATGCCTACTCTATCCCCATTTCACACCTAAGTCTTATAACCAATGCCTTAATTATGACATAACTTACCGGTCCTGTTATAAAACCTGCCACACCATATACAAGCAGTCCAGTGAATATTATCACAAGCATTGTAAATGGTGATATTCCCAGTCTGTCGCCCATACTCTTGGACTCCATAATCTCACGCACAAAATACGTGATTATATATGCCATTAACAAAATTACCGCATATCTGTAATTTCTTATAAGAAAGCTTATTAATATCCATGGAATAAGCACAGTACCCGTTCCGAATACAGGAAGTGCATCAATTATCCCTATAATAATTCCCAGCACAATAGCGTATGGATTCTTAAGTATCGCAAATGCCAGCATACATAACCCAGAGTTAATCAACATAATTCTTAGCTGTACTTTGAAATAAATATTTATAAGCCTTCTTACTTCTTTCCATATCATACGGATTTCTTCATAGAATACTACTTGTCTTATATTATCCCTGAACTTCTGCAAATCAGACACAAGATATATAACTGCTATGAAGCATACAACAATTCCACCCACAATAATAACAGCATTTTTTACAACTGGAGCAGATATCAATATTATCTTCTCAGGCATTATGCTCATAAGTTTATGTCCACACGCAATAAGTGACTCAAGACAACAGCCTCCTTCCAGTCCCAGAAATGCATCTGCATCAAAACACATTCTGGCTGTGAGCTGCTTTACCGCAATCAGGTTATAATCAAGGTTTCTTAACAGCCTGCTGAACTCATCTACACCCTTAAAAATTATAAAACTAAAAAGTGCCAGCAGTACAACAAATATCAATGATACAATAATCGTTGCAGCAATCCCCTGACACTTCTTTTTCTTAATTGTTATTCTTTTGTTCCATCCTAAAATCTTATCTAGTCCTATGTATAGCTTATCTGACAGATATATTACCTTCTTCTCAAGTATAACTGCTATAAACACACCTATAACAAATGGCCATACATACACAATCAGATACTTAAAGCTTATATATACAGCCGCCACTATAACAGCTATTCCAAAAAGAAATTTTATTCTGGTCTTACCACTCTTTTCATCACGCAAAATATACAATCTCCTCCGTAATAATTCATCATCTATATATGAAATAATTCCACATTACCGACAAATTATACTTGAAAAAATTCTATATTGATTGCTTGTTTTCCTGAGCTGTCCAATCTCTGTTTTTAGTCTTTCTATTTTCCTCCTGAAAATTCAGGCTCAATTTCATACACCTTTCCATCAACTGTAAGGCTCTTAGCACATAATGCTATACAGCCCCTTTTAATATGGTACTCCTCTGCTTTCTTAACCGCTGGGTTTCCACCATATTTGCCATCGCCAACAACGGGCAGATTCCTTGATGATAACTGGACACGTATCTGATGATGTCGTCCTGTTATAAGATTAATCAAAAGGCGTGAAACATTTCTTTCCTCGTCATAGTCAATAAGGCTATACTCAAGCACAGCCTTTTTTGCTCCTGCCTGTTCCTTTGATACCACCTTTGATGTGTTATCTTTGCTATTTTTTAAAAGATAATCTGTAAATGTGCCTGTATCACTATGAGGTCTGCCGCATACAAGTACCAGATACTGCTTGCATAAAGATTCCCTTTGCATAAGTGCTGAAAGCCTTGCCGCTTCTTTCTTGTTCTTTGCTATAAGCACAAGACCTGATACTGGTCTGTCAAGCCTGTTAATAATTGCCGCATAGGCTTCCTCACCCTTATTCTTTCTATATGTAAGCACTTCGCTTACCAGATCCATATCAAAGCCTCTGGCACTCTGCGAAAGCTGCCCTGCCGGTTTATTAACTATTATTTTATCTTTATCCTCATATATGACATTTAACATCTTAACTATTCTCTTTCCGTTTATTCACTTTTCATAAATAACAGTTTATTAGCCTGCATACATAATTCATCATATCCAGCCCTGAAATTCTCACTGTCAGCTTTCTCACTTATAATTCTATAGCCTTCAAATCTGATAAGATTTTTAAAATATTCCTCAACGTCAGCTGTTTCCTTTATAATGACTTTACTGAAAGCAAGACCTTCCTTGGAAACCTGTGAATCCGGTCTGAATACTATTTCACCTGACAGAATATTTTCCTGATCTCCAACAAGAATCGCCTTTGCATAATACTTATTACTATCAGTTGTTGCAAGACGTATCTTTCTTATAGGTGCTCTTGACTTATCATTCATTGCATTAGCAATATCAACTTCCTCAGCATCAAAATAATCTTTCTCAATAATCATATTCAACACTTCTTTCTATATTATGATATACTTATGTGATAATTTATGGTTAATACTCCTTACATAACGCAGGGAGTTATCCATCCTGACGGCTCCCATTAACTGATTATAACTTAAATCTGTAGCCAACACCCCATATTGTTTCAATATACTGTGGCTTGCTTGTATCAAGCTCAATCTTTTCTCTTATCTTCTTAATATGAACTGTAACTGTAGCTATATCACCGATAGAATCCATATCCCATATTTCCTTAAATAATTCTTCTTTAGTATATACATGATTAGGATGCTCAGCAAGGAATGTAAGAAGATCGAATTCCTTTGTTGTAAATATCTTCTCCTCACCATTAACAAATACTCTTCTTGCAGTCTTATCAATCTTGATACCACGTATTTCAATTATATCATTCTCTGGCTGCGAGCTGTTAATAAGTCTTTCATATCTTGAAAGGTGAGCCTTAACTCTTGCCACAAGTTCACTTGGACTAAATGGCTTAGTCATATAATCATCAGCACCTACACCAAGACCTCTTATCTTATCAATATCTTCTTTCTTGGCTGATACCATTATAATAGGTATATTCTTAGTCTCTCTTACCTTCTTGCATATCTCAAATCCGTCAATTCCCGGAAGCATAACATCAAGTATGCAGATGTCATATTCTCCGTCAAGTGCTTCTGCAAGTCCGCTTGTACCATCTTTGCATATTGTTACTTCAAATCCACTTAATTCAAGATAATCCTTTTCAATATCTGCAATTGCTTCCTCGTCTTCTACTATTAATACTTTGCTCATAATCTCATTCCTCATCTTTCTATAATCTGTTATTCTTTAGGCTGTGGGTTCTGCACATTATATTTGAGTAAATTCAAATGCATTGTAGTGCCTTCTCCTTCAACACTCTCTGCCCATATCTTTCCTTTGTGGTCCTCGACAATCTTCTTTACAATCGCAAGACCTATGCCGCTTCCTCCTTGTTTCGAGTTACGCGACTCATCAGTTCTATAGAACCTTTCAAATATATGCGAAACATCTTTTCCAGCTATTCCCTTGCCATTATCTGCAATGATGATGTGTACATAATCACTCTCATCATACAAATCTATATCTATCTTTCCCTTGCGCCCCTCAGCCATATACTTAACTGAGTTGCTGATAATATTATTGATAACTCTCTTTAACTGCTCTGGGTCAGCGGCAATTATGACCGGCTCTTTAATATGATTTCTGTAATTAAGCTCTATGCCTGCCGCATCAAGCTCTGTTCCTATCTCATCACAGCAGTCATCAAAATATTCTGACACATCAAATTTAACAAATGTATACAATACCCTGTTAGCATCAAGCCTTGAATATATAGTAAGCTCATCTATTAGCTTATCCATATCATTAACCTTATTAGCAATTGTCTTAACATACTTTGCCTGCTTCTCAGGTGTATCTGCAATTCCATCCCTTAAGCCCTCTACATATCCTTTGATTGCTGTAAGAGGTGTCTTTAGGTCGTGGGAAATGTTTCTTATAAGTTCCTTCTCTTCTTTATCCGACTGGAGCTTGTCCTCTGACGACTTCTTTAATATAAGACGCATTTCCTCAAAATCCTTACACACATCTCCAATCTCATTATCAGGTACTTTTGGCATCTCAAAATCAAAATTGCCTTCTTTAATATTATCTGTCGCAAGCTTAAGCTTATTAACCGGCTTAATAATCGAACTATATATCCACAGATTAAGAATAAGGCTCGTAATTGCAAGAATAAGTATTATAACTACTATAAGCTCAACAATCATATGTCTTATCTGTGGAACACTCTGTTTAACAGAAGTGAGTATTGATACACTATATGTATTCCCGAAATCATCTGTAAAATCAACCTGCTTTATAAGGCTGTGATAGCTTCCACCTTTATATGTTGCAACATCTACAATATTACTTCCATCTATCTCATACTCTGGAAGTATATTAATAAGCTCTGTTGAACTTAACCCTGTCGAATTGTATATAACATTATTATTCTTTCTTACAACAAGCTTTGATAACTTTTCTTTTAATGTATCATTAAGCTCCTCTAGATATATTCTGTTATTAAACTTCTCTGGTTCGGTCTCTGCCTGTTCTCTTACCTGCTCATACACATCATCGGTTATGCTTCCAAACAACGTCATAGGCGAATAAAAATATAATAACACCGTATCACCTTCAACATTATATGTCTTGCATATGCTGTCTGACTGCATTTTGAAAATTCCTACGACAAACACACACAGCATAATAACCGGAAGTACTATCATTACACAGAATGAAATCTTTAACTTATCTCTTAATTTCATATATTCCTCTTGCTATAAATATGTATTCTCTCTAAATATCGTGTATAAAAAAGAATGTGCATCATCGGCACATAAAATATTATATATTAAATATCCAAATGTTATAACATCTTAACATTATTATTATAAATCGGACATCATTATATAAATATATTAATCACTTTATAATAATACCACAAATTAGCACACTATTATTATAACAAAGTATTAAAAATATAAAAATAAAATGAACTACAGATATCATAAAAATATCCGCAGTCCATTATTATCAGCCAATCTTTAATTTGAACTTCTGAAGTTCTCTTTCTGAATCCACTTTAGCAATAATTGCACCAAGTGCTGAGAGCTTACCTTCAAAATCCTCATAACCTCTCTGAATATATTCAATATCATCTATCTGTGAAATTCCGTCAGCCGCAAGTGCAGCAATAACAAGAGCCGCTCCGGCTCTTAAATCAGGTGCAGATAACTGAGCCGATGTGAACTTCTCCACACCTTCTATATATGCTGTATTACCTTCAACCTTTATCTTAGCACCCATTCTGTTAAGTTCATCAACATACTTGAATCTGTTCTCAAATATGCTTTCCGTAACCATACTAGAACCCTTGGCAAGCGCAAGTGCTACCGCTATCTGAGGCTGCATATCTGTAGGAAAACCAGGATACGGAAGCGTCTTTACATTAGTGCTTCCCACTTCACCCTCAGCTATAACTCTTATCCAGTCATCGCCCTCAACAAGCTTACAGCCCATCTCAAGAAGCTTTGCTGTTATTGACTCAAGATGCTTTGGAATTACATCTTTAATAACAATATCTCCTCTTGTGGCTGCTGCTGCCATCATAAATGTACCAGCTTCAATCTGGTCAGGTATTATTGAATATGTGCAACCGTGAAGCCTGTTCACACCCTTAATTCTTATAACATCTGTTCCTGCACCTTTAATATTAGCACCCATAGCATTAAGAAAGTTCGCTACATCTACAATATGTGGCTCTTTTGCCGCATTCTCCAGAATTGTCTCTCCCTCAGCCATACACGATGCCATCATAAGATTAATTGTTGCTCCAACTGTTACAACATCAAAATAAATATGACCTCCAACCAGATTTTCTGCCTTCGCACTTACAACTCCGTGGTCAATATTTACCTTTGCTCCAAGAGCCTTAAAGCCCTTTAAATGCTGGTCTATTGGTCTGCTTCCTATATTACAGCCACCCGGAAGTGCCACATTGGACTCCTTATACTTTCCAAGAAGTGCCCCAAGTAAATAATAAGAAGCTCTTATCTTTCTGATATATTCGTATTCAACATTAAGATCGCTTATTGAACCCCCGTTAATCTGAACTGTGTTGTTATATATATATTTAACCTTTGCACCTATGCCCTCTATTGCCTGTAATAGCACTCTTGTGTCTCTTACATTAGGCACATTCTCTATTGTTACGGTCTCATCCGTCATAATTGCTGCTGCCAGAATACCAAGTGCGGCATTCTTTGCTCCACCTATGGACACCTCTCCACGAAGTGGCACTCCTCCCTTGACAACATACTGTTCCATAATTCGCACCTCTGTCACTACTTACTAATTCATAAAAAGTTACTAATCTCTAAATATCCTAACCATAATCTCATATTCTATACCGTTACAATTATGGTATTACTCTATCGTTATCCTTAAATATATTAAGGCATATGTTCAAATATTTCAATATCCTTATGATTATATCACACCATATCATTATGTCAATCTGTCTTATCCGCATTTTATTATGATTTAAAAAGGGTATGGAAAATATCCACACCCTTTGTACGTTTTATTCTAGTTCTTATTAACATAATTAAGAGGATTAACCCTTGTGCCATCAATCCATATTTCAAAATGCAGACGTGGACTTGTCACATCGCCTGTGCTTCCACTTAACGCTATCTGCTGACCCTGACTTACCTGCTCTCCAACACTGACAGTAAGTCTGCTGTTATTAGCATACCTTGTCAGGCTTCCATCTTCATGCTGTATATCAACACAGTAACCATATCCACCATACCAGCCTGCTCTTGTAACTTTACCAGCTCTTGCTGCAACAACTGTTATGCCTTCACTACACGTCCAGTCAACGCCGTAATTAACTGTATCTTCTCCAGTTCCATAACCCGAAACAAAAGTTCCTGCCACCGGCTTAATATAATCAGTCTGTGTAAGGGTTCCCACTGCAATCTTCCCAGGCTTTGACTCCTCTGTTATATTCTCTTTTACAATATCTCTTGCCACTTCCCTGCCATTAGCATATGTGACATTAGCAACCACCGTTCTTTTTCCTGACGTTCCCTCATCAAGAATTGTATTAGTCCCTCTTGAATTATTATTATCGTCAATATAACTCACTTCCGCCTTGTAGTCCTCATCATACGAGAGCTGCTTGGTTGTAAGCACTGTTATCTGCGTATCCGGTACTGTTACCACAAGCTCATCGCCTGGTACAACAACCACATTTTGTGAAGCTATGTCATTAAGCTTAAGCAGATCATCCAAAGTCATCTGATAATCTTTGGCAATCTGTTCAAGAGTATCGCCTTCCTTTATTATATAAGATACCTGGGATTTATTCTCTCTTGTTAAAATGTCATAAGCTTCCTGTACAGACACTACATCTGCCTTATCCCCGCTTACTGCGTTAACAGATACATTTTCCGCAAAATCAATTCCCATAAGCTGGTCAGGCGATTTCTTGTTAGTTCCATTTTCCGAATTATTATCTTCAAAGAATGAAGCAACTATCTGTGTATCCTGAACTGACTCTTCCTCATTCTTATTGATAGCAATTGTGTACTGTTCATCAATCGATGTTCCAGCCTTTATGACAGGTTCAAACTCATCAGCTACATTGTATGGCTGTATAATCTTTCTGAATAACTCCTCAACTTCTTCTTTAGTAGCAAGAGTTACCATATTATCATCAACCCTTACAGTATAAGCAAGCTGTGTTTCAACATCAACGATACAGTCAAATAATGAACTGTATATTGCATTCTGTAACTGCTTGGTAGTCATACGTTTCGCTATCGCTCTTCTCTGCTTTGTTATCTTAACATCGCAGTCCATATATATATAATCTGCAAATTCTTTGCAGAGCTGTAATCTTGCATCAGCCAGTGCAACATTGACTTCGTCTTCTGTATTAGCAGCGCCAATATAATTACCCTGAATAG
The DNA here is from genome assembly GCF_003096855.1 of Bacteroides galacturonicus. Lineage (NCBI taxonomy): Bacteria > Pseudomonadati > Bacteroidota > Bacteroidia > Bacteroidales > Bacteroidaceae > Bacteroides > Bacteroides galacturonicus. The sequence continues at coordinate 257,846 of NZ_QEOA01000007.1, forward strand.
AAATACTGTAATATCCCACCTCATTATCAAACATCTGCTTTGATACAAATGGAATACCTATCACTATTACAAGGCATGCAATAAACATTGTCGCGATAAAGGTAGTTCTCATCTCCCTACCATATCTCGTTATGCGTGTCATACATTCCTCCAACAAATAGTATATTTAATGCCATTATTCGTATAATATGATGACGTAATATTTCTGTAACATTTTCGTAACAAATTTTATACTACCACGCATATGCTTATTTGTAAAGTCTTACACTTCTTATAAATAATGAAATAATAATGAACTGTTCATTATTATGATGCCGGGGTCAAAAGCCCCAGACTTTGATACCTACAAATTGTTCCGTGCTACGCAATAAACCCTTTACTTCTTAACTGAGTATCCAAACTTGCCTATATTATCTCCCAGTGTGTAATACTGTCCGTGTGAATATGCTATAAGGTCAGCATCCTGAAGCCTTAATGCACCCTTGCTGTCAAGAAGCTTCTCATCTACATTTACAGCTACAACTTCCGCTATAAACATATCGTGGCTTCCAAGTTCTATAATATCCTTAACCTTACATTCAATATTAACAGGGCTTTCCTTTATTGCCGGTGCAGCTATCTTAACCGATTGCTGTGGTGTAAGGTGCATATCTGCGAATTTATCCGTATTTCTTCCAGATTTAACACCGCAGTAATCAGTTGCATAGCATAACTTTCTTGTTGTGAGATTGACCACAAATTCGCCTGAATCTTTTATAATATCATGGCTGTATCTTTCCTTTCTCACTGATATTGACACCATAGCAGGGTCAGAACATATTGTTCCTGCCCACGCAACAGTAATTATGTTAGGCTTCTCACCCTCTCTTCGACAGCTAACCATTACTGCTGGTACTGGGTATAACATATTGCCGGGTTTCCATGTCTGTTTGCTCATCTTTCAATTGTCCTTTCGTTTCTTCTGGTTGTTGGGTTCTTTTTTATTTTTCTTCTTGTTTTGCCAATTTACCCCGCCGTGCACGTCAAGGAAAGCTTTGCTTCCCTTGACTGTCGGGCGTTCGCCCTATTGGACAAAAAGTTAAAAAAGAACTTCGTGCAAGCACAGTTCTTTTTTATTTTTTTGTCCAGCACGGCTCATTGCTTACGCACATTATATCATATGCCCTGCGTTGCTTTTCCACGCATCCGAAGTTTCGAAGAAACTTCTAAGTGACTACGAAGTAGTCATATTATATCATATTATAAATATTTTGAAAGTTTCCTGTTTTGGTGGGAAGAATTTATTAAATTAATTATCTTTTTTAAGTTGTATGATTGCTTTAATTATGTTAATATTAATTTAATAAAATATTTATGACAGATTTAAGTCTAGAGGGAATTTAGGTCTGTTTACATCTTTATTATTATAATAATTTTCGGAGGACATTTATGTTAGGTAATGTTATCGTAGGACAGTCTGGTGGACCAACTTCCGTAATCAATTCAAGTCTTGCAGGTGTATTCAAGACAGCAAAAGATAGAGGAGCTAACAAAGTATATGGTATGCTTCACGGCATCAAGGGTCTGCTTGACAAGCAGTATGTAGATCTCTCAGAGAAGATTAAGACTGATATCGATATCGACCTTTTAAAGAGAACACCTTCTTCTTATTTAGGTTCATGTCGTTATAAGCTCCCAGAAATATCTGATGACAGAGATACTTACGAGAAGATTTTTGAAATACTTAAAGAACTCAACATTTCATACTTCTTCTACATAGGTGGTAACGATTCAATGGACACTATCAAGAAGCTTTCTGACTACGCTCTTCTTGTAGGCAGTGATATCAAGTTTATGGGTGTTCCTAAGACAATCGATAATGACCTTGCAGTTACTGACCACACTCCTGGATTTGGTAGTGCTGCTAAATTCATAGCCGCTACTATGAAAGAGATTATCCGCGATGGTCTTGTATATGACTATCCAACAGTAACTATCGTTGAGATTATGGGACGTAATGCCGGTTGGCTTACAGCCGCTTCTGCTCTTGCAAGAGGCGAGGATTGTGAAGGCGTAGACCTCATTTATCTTCCAGAAAAGGTATTTGATATTGACCACTTCCTTGAAAGAGTTAAAGAAATCGCTTCTAAGGGACGTTCAATGGTAATCGCCGTTTCTGAAGGTATTAAAGTTATGGACGGAAGATATGTATTTGAACTTTCTGACCACGTTGAATTCGTTGATGCTTTCGGTCACAAGCAGTTAGCTGGTTCTGCTAAGTTCCTTGCTAACAAAGTCGGTTCTGAACTTGGTATCAAGACAAGAGCTATTGAATTATCAACATTACAGCGTTGTGCAGCTCATATGACATCTCGTACAGATATCACAGAAGCATTCAACGTTGGTGGTGCTGCTGTTAAGGCTGCATTTGAAGGCGAGACTGGTAAAGTTGTTGTACTTAAGAGAGTTTCTGATGATCCATATATGTGCATTACAGAAACACACGATGTACACCAGATTGCCAACATCGAGAAGAAAGTTCCACTTGAGTGGATTACTGAAGATGATTTTGTCACAGAAGACCTTATTCACTATATCAGACCATTAATTCAGGCTGAACTTTCACCAATTATGGTTGATGGTCTTCCTAGACATCTTAATGTTAATATGGACTAGTAGTCCAAACAGACTGGCTTCCCTCTTTTATATGCCGGTCTTCTGCTAATCTTTATTATATGTATCACATATTAGAAGCCTGGTGCGTAAGCATCAGGTTTCTTTATTATATATCAAATTGCACATAACAGAATTCCATTTTTAAAATTCCAGCACTTTATTAACCTATAAGACAAAAATATTTTTGACCTGTTTATTACATTATGATAAAATCGCATTAATATGATTAATATATATGCAACAACGCTATTATAAAACTACTACTATGGAGGATTACTATGTCCCGCAATAAGTTACAAAAGGTACTCGATATTAAATTTATAATCGCTGTAATAATCATCATATTATTATGTGCTGTGCTTGTATACACAAGAAAAGAAGCTAAAAGCAATTACGTTTCTGATGAAAAGATTACAGAAATCGGCTTTGAAAATATCGGTGAGCTTGCAACCCAGTCAGTAACAACCACTACTGTAAGGGTTGAAACCAAAGACCTTAAGCTGTTTAATGTAAGCATACCTTTGACACAATCCAAATACATATATACATATAATACAACTATCAAGGCTGGAATTAATTTCAGCGATGTCAAATGGCAGCTCGGCGACACTGACGATACAAGCCATAACATATATGTAGACATTCCTGAAGTTAAGACTTTATCGGCTGACATTGACCTTGACTCCTTCAAAGTACTACACGAGGAGAACAACATTTTCTCTCCTATAACACTTACTGAGCATAACGACTCTTTAATCCAGCTAAGAGAAAATGCTTTATCAGACGCAATAAACAGCGGCTTGTACGACAGGGCACTTGATAACGCTAAGACTATTCTTACTTCATTTATTAGTCAGGTATACCCTTCAAATGAATATAACATAATATTCTCAGAGCGTGCTAGTGAGTAATACAACAAGTTACGACTCGCAGCTAAAATTCAGCTGCGACACAGACATATAATACAGCCACAGATTACCAGCCTATATTAATGTAAGAACGGAGAAAATATATGTTTCGATTATGGTGTAAACTTTTCGATGAGTCCAATCATCTTATGAAAGATATGGTCTATGCTAATTCTGATATAGATATTAACAGAACCAAAAAGATATTTGATGGCATAAAAGAAGCCTGCTATACATTCGATCTGAGCGAGCCTATATGGCTTGACTCTAATATAGCAGACTTCCAGCGCCACTCTAAAGTAAGATTTACTAAAGATAATTTTATTGATTCAATTGACTTTGCTTATATGGAAGTTCAGGTTATTGAAGAAGATTAAATCTCAATATTCTCACCCTTAAGTCCAATATATGCACTATCATCAAGACCGCCTTCGGCGTGGCCTATAAGCCACTTATTAGTAGCCGCAAGAAGTGCATCTTCATTGATATTACTACTGCCAGTATTCTCATTTGAGGTGCTGGCTGTTTTATTATCTATTCTTATATGCTTTGACTTTAATGGATAGTTAGTTCCCTTTGGAAGCACGACTGCAACCTGAAATCCCTTACCATCTATGCCGCAAGGCGCATAATGAAGTGTTGTAGAATACACTTCAACAGCCGTTCCTGCTGGAACCCTGAAAGCTTTTACATTAGCTGTGTCATATATATAATCATCGTTAACATCTGTCAGCAGTCCCAGCATAAGAATCATATCCGTAGCCGCAATATTAATCTCTGAATCCCTGTGATACTCAAGTGCATTAAGCTTTGAATTATGTCCATTACAGTAACCTATCTGAATTGGCATTTCACCATATACAACTGAGGAAATGTCAAGCCTTATAGGAAGTGCTTCAAGCTCCTTTACTGCTGGTTCATATACAACACCTGATGGTATTGGAGTTCTTTTTAATTCCTGTATAAGCTCTGTAAAATCCACATTATCAACTACACGTCCATATTTCTTAAATTCATCATCATTAACTGATAAAATCTGCATACTCTTCTCCATTCCGCTTATTATACTGCCATTTCTTCTACACTTACACTACCGCATTTCTTGCTTCACCCTTAGTGAAAGCTGCAATATTCTCATATACTTCGTCCATAAGTCTTGTTCTTGCTTCTACTGTACCCCACGCTACATGTGGTGTAATCACAAGCTTTGTGCTATCCTTAATCCTAAGAAGCGGGTTATCCTTTTCTATAGGCTCTTTTCCAAGTACATCAAGTCCTGCCGCAGCAATCTTTCCCTGTTCAAGTGCCTCTGTTAAATCTGCATCATTAACGATAGGACCTCGTCCAAGATTTAAAAGCACTGCACTTGCCTTCATCTTATCAAATGCTTCTTTATTAAAAAGATTATTGGTCTTATCATTAAGTGGTGCGTGAATAGATATTATGTCTGATTTTTTCAAGAATTCGTCAAACTCTTCTCTCTCATAAGGCACATCCTGTGTCTTTCCACTTGCTGAATAATATATAACCTTACATCCGAAATCTGAGGCTATCTTTGCAACACCTTTTCCTATAGTTCCAAGACCAACTATGCCCCATGTCTTTCCTGAAAGTTCGTGGAATACATTGGAAAAATGTGAAAAAATCGGACATTCTGCATACTCACCTGATTTAACATAGTTGTCATAATAGTTCATCTTCTCTATAAGATACAGTCCCAATGCAAATGTATGCTGTACAACTGAGTCTGTTGAATATCCCGCAACATTGGCTACTCTTATATTCTTTTCCTTAGCATAATTAATATCAATATTATTATAACCCGTTGCTGTTTCTGCTATCATCTTTAATGCTGGTGCACAATCTATAAATTCCTTGTCTGCAACAATCTTATTGATAATAACAACGTCCGGATTAAACCCTGCAGTTCTTTCAAGTGCCTCCTGCCTTGTACTTGTCTGGTAGCTCTTAACCTCACCAAGACCATAGAACTTGTCTACATTAACATCTTCTCCGTATGTAGACGAATCAAGCATAAGAATTTTCATAATAATACCTCCATTCTGCCTTTGTATGCCTTTAAAACATAACTTTTCACGGCTTCATTTTCTGACATTTCAATTATACTTCTCTGTAATTTATAATTCAATTGTAAATGTTATCGTTTAATTTTACATAAGTTTTAATTTGTGTTTACAATATCAAAGTGATATACTTGCAATCGTTTTAAGGAATAACATTTTATACATGTAATATTAAATATATAATCTTTATTAATAACTTTTTAATCACAAATGGAGAAAGTGAAATATATGAAACGTATTGATTTTGAAAATGGAACTATAACCAATAATATTTTAAATGCGGCTATACCTATGCTTGTGGCACAGATTTTAAGTCTGTTATACAATATTGTAGACAGAGTGTACATTGCAAGAATTCCCGATGTCGGAACAAATGCCCTTGGTGCAGTTGGACTATGCTTTCCAATAATTATGATTATGACCGCTTTCAGCAATCTCTTTGGAAGCGGAGGTGCACCTTTATTCTCAATTAAGAGAGGAATGGGTGATGAAAAAAGTGCTAACACCATTATGAACACTTCTTTTACAATGCTTTGCGGCTCCGCAATTATTCTTATGTGCATATGCCTCTTATTTGCAGCCCCTCTGCTCACACTCTTTGGAGCTTCTGACACAGCACTTAAGTACGCATATCCTTATCTGTGCATTTACCTTATCGGAACCCTTCCTTCAATGATAGCAACAGGAATGAACCCATTTATCAATGCACAGGGCTACTCAACAATCGGTATGCTCTCTGTTGCAATCGGTGCTATTGCCAATCTTATATTAGACCCGGTATTTATATTTATCCTTAATCTTGGAATAAAAGGTGCGGCTGTGGCAACTGTTATTTCACAGCTTATGTCAGCTTCATTTGTAATATATTTCTTAAGATTTAAAGCTGAATTAAAGATAAGCTTTATAAGAAAAAATGAACTGCCACATTGTCTGAATTTTGCAAAAGATATAATCAGCCTTGGTACTTCCGGCTTTGTAATGCAGCTTACTAACAGCCTAGTATCAATATGCTGTAACAATGTTCTCTCAGTTACCGGCGGCGATATTTACATTTCTGTAATGACTATTGTTTCTAGCATACGGCAAATGGTTGAGACACCTATATACGCAATCAACGAAGGTTCTTCACCAATTATCAGCTATAATTATGGTGCCAAAAGGCCAGGAAGGGTGCGTAAAGCCGGACTTACTATGGGGGCATTAATATTAGGATATACCGCAGTTATGTGGAGCATAATACTTCTTGCCCCTCATATGCTTATTAATATTTTCAGCTCTGATACTTCACTTATGGAAAATGCAGTATCAGCATTGAAGATATATTTTGCCGCCTTTATATTTATGGACCTGCAATATATCGGACAGACCATTTTCAAATCCCTTAATAAGAAAAAACAGGCTATATTCTTCTCTTTATTAAGAAAAGTATTTATTGTAATACCTCTTACATATATTATGCCTTACGCTCTTAATATGGGAACAAATGGTGTATTTGCAGCCGAACCTGTATCTAATATAATCGGCGGAAGCATATGTTTTATAACTATGCTGTGTACCATTCTCCCCGAACTTAAACAGATGGAAAATGATAGATAATAACGACTTTTCTCCTTGTATTCGACAGACATTGATAGTATAATTCAATTAAGATATTTTGTGCGACAATATATCAATATAATGCCTTAATGGATAACATTTTAAATGTTATTTCGATATATTCTGGCATTATATCTTTTAATGTTGCAACTTATTATAGGTAATTGCGAATGGTCTTAGCAGTTTTCGCAATTACCTACAACTCAATTATACTAGGAGGAGATATTTTATGATTAATTGGAACAATCTTGACACACTTGAAGCTTTTAAGGAATTAAAGGAAACTCCGCTTGTTGACCTTAATAAGGTTATGTCGGGCGAAGCTGGTGCTGAACGTGTTAAGACATATAATATTCCTATGGCTGAGGGACTTAACTACAACTTCGCAGCTAAGAAAGTAGATGATACAACTCTTAAGGCACTTGAAAAGCTTGCTACAGAAGCTGAACTTTCAAACAAATTTGCTGCTCTTTACAATGGCGAAGTTGTTAATACCGGCGAGAACAGACTTGTACTCCACCATATGACACGCGGACAGCTCGGTGAAGCTGTTAATGCTGACGGCGTAGACAAGCGTACATTCTATACAACACAACAGAAGCGTATCGCTGAATTTGCTGACAAGGTACATAATGGTGCTATTACTAATGGTGCTGGCGAGAAGTTCACAACTGTTGTTCAGATTGGTATCGGTGGAAGTGATTTAGGTCCTCGTGCTATGTATATTGCTCTTGAGAACTGGGCTAAAAAGAATAATTCATTTAAAATGGAAGCTCATTTTATAAGTAATGTAGATCCAGATGATGCATCTGCTGTACTTGCTTCTATTGATGTTGCACACTCATTATTCATTCTTGTATCTAAGTCTGGAACAACTCTTGAGACGTTAACTAATGAATCATTTGTTAAAAATGCTCTTAAGGAAGCTGGTCTTGACCCTGCAAAGCATATGATTGCAGTAACAAGCGAGACCTCACCTCTTGCCAAAAGTGATGATTATTTAGATGCATTTTATATGGACGATTACATCGGAGGACGTTTCTCTTCAACATCTTCTGTAGGCGGTGCTGTATTATCATTGGCATTTGGTCCTGATGTATTCGCAGATTTTCTTGAAGGTGCCTCTGCTGAGGACAAGCTTGCATTAAACAAAGACATTCTTAAGAACCCAGCAATGCTTGATGCACTTATTGGCGTATATGAACGCAATGTACTTGGATATGAATGTACTGCTGTACTTCCATACTCACAGGGCTTAAGCCGTTTCCCTGCACATTTACAGCAGCTTGATATGGAGTCTAATGGTAAGTCCGTCAACAGATTTAATGAACCGGTTAATTACCCTACAGGTCCAGTAATATTTGGTGAACCGGGAACTAATGGACAACATTCTTTTTATCAGCTTCTTCATCAGGGAACTAATATCGTTCCTTTACAGTTCATTGGATTTAAGAACAGCCAGCTTGAAAATGATGTTACTATTCAGGACAGCACAAGCCAGCAGAAGTTATGTGCTAATGTAGCGGCTCAGATTGTTGCATTTGCATGTGGAAAAGATGATGAGAACCCTAACAAGACTTTCAAGGGTGGAAGACCTTCAAGCATTATAACTGGAGATAAGCTTACTCCTAAGTCTTTAGGTGCTTTGCTTTCTCATTTTGAAAATAAGGTTATGTTCCAGGGATTTTTATGGAATATCAACAGCTTCGATCAGGAAGGCGTACAGCTTGGAAAGGTGCTTGCTAAGAGAGTGCTGGCACACGATACTGATGGGGCATTGAAGGTTTATAGTCAGATGCTTGGGATTTAGGCGGTTGTGCGCTATTAAGGCATTATAAGATGATATGCTGTAAATTATTCTGTAATATTAGATTTATTAGGTTATATAATTACGGCTTATAACGGACGGAATTAAGGCAGACGGCTGGGTGGTTGTGTGGCTGGACTGGCGGGGGCTCGTTACTTAAGTTATAAGACAATTGGATACTACTAAGCCTTTCCCGATAGGCAGAGAGAACGGACACACCGCTCCAAATTCGCCATCGTGGCTCAGTTGTCGCTTGCCCAGACCTCGTGTCTGGGCATTGCTGTTTGGTGAGGGGAAAGGCTAAGTTGTATCTCAATTGTGCTTATAATACTTGCGTAACAAGCCCCCGCCAGCCCACGCTGACACAACCGTCCAGCCGTCCGCCTTAATTCCTGCATTGTGAAGGAATATACAATACACCTCTACAGCTAACTTCACGAACTACAGGTTCCACTGACTTCTACAGCTTTCCAACTACTACATCTTGCCCGCCACACTCCTATCCCCCTTCCCAGCCATATTTCTGCCCTATTATCCGCAACCCCGGTAGTGTGTGCCCCTGCCATCGCAACCCGACAGGGGTGCGGGTAGGGGCTGTGGTGGTGCGTGTGGGGACTGACATTATAAGATAATTGCTGATATTCCTTAGTCATTCCCTCCACCATACAGCAATGCCCAGACACGAGGTCTGGGCAAGCGACAACTGAGCCACGATGGCGAATTTGGAGCGGTGCGTCCGGCACCATAACTCCACCGGGAATGACTTAGTAATATCCAATTATCTTATAGCAGTCTCACACGCACCACCACAGCCCCTAGCCACAGCCCGTCCGTTTGTCACAACCATTTGCCACAACCGCACTCCGCGTCCGACATAATAAATCAGCAGAAATTATATCTGTCTATATCTATATCTGTCCCACCAATTCCTTAAGCAGCTTAACCGAATTCTCAATCGCCTGCTTCTCGAATGTAGGGTAATCCATAGTTGCACTGTCATCAGCCTTATCTGAGATTGCTCTTAATATAACAAATGGAACTTTATTAAGATATGCTGCCTGTGCAATTGCTGCACCTTCCATCTCTGTGCAGTATCCATCAAAATTAGCTGATATTCTTTCTTTAACAGCCTTGTCTGATATGAACTGATCACCACTTACAACCCTGCCAATATGTGTTCCTATCTCTGGAAGAACCTTATCACAAGCCTCTTTGGCAACATCTATAAGGTGCTTGTCTGCTTCAAAAGACAATACGTCCATTCTTGGAATCTGTCCTAAAGGATATCCAAATCCTGAAGCATCCATATCGTGATGTAATACATCACTTGATATAACAATATCTGCAATATTAATCTCTGCCTTAAGTGAACCTGCAATTCCTGTATTAATAACATAATCAACACCGAAATCATCTACAAGTATCTGTGTGCATACTGCCGCATTTACCTTGCCGATTCCGCTTCTTACAACAACAACATCTTTGCCATTAAGCTTTCCAGCCTTAAATGACATACAAGCCTTATCTTCCTGTCTTTCAATTTCCATAGCTTCAACAATCTTAGCTACTTCTTCGTCCATAGCTCCAATAATACCTATCATAATAATCCTCATTTCTGCGCACATTTTTCGCATACTGGTTTGTGTATGGTACGCACAGTCACAAATCCACTGTGTGAAAATCTGTTTTCCACACTAATCTCCTGTTATTACTTTATTAGTTAATTATTCACAGTTAAAATGCGTTTTACTTATTGTACCAATTAATCGGCAATATCACAATGTTTGTGTCAACCTTTATTTTTAAATATTAGTCTCTATAACATCATAAACGAAAATCATTTGATTTACTCTGATTTTCACCTGAATATTGAATTAATTACATCTTACATAATACAACTCTTTAAAAATTATGATATAATATGACTACTTCGTAGTCACTTAGAAGTTTCTTCGAAACTTCAGATGCGCTGAAAAACTGCGCAAAAACTATGATATAATATGACTACTTCGTAGTCACTTAGATGTTTCTTCGAAACTTCAGATGCGTGGAAAAGCAACGCAGAAACTATGATATAATATGACTACTTCGTAGTCACTTAGATGTTTCTTCGAAACTTCGGATGCGTTGAACGCACACAATGCATTTCCGTCTATATAACATTTTTGTACTAACTGACTGTGCGTAGAAATGAGGATAATTATGAAATATACTACAAGAGGCGTATGTTCACGTTCTATTGAATTCGATGTAGTCGATAATAAGGTTACTGGCGTTAAGTTTGAGGGTGGCTGTTCTGGTAATACTCAGGGTGTTGCCGCACTCGTTGAGGGTATGGACGTTAATGAAGCTATCAAACGTATGGAAGGAATTAAATGCGGCTTTAAGCCAACATCCTGTCCTGACCAGCTTGCAACTGCACTCAAGCAATATATTGCCAATAAGTAATTTATGGGAAATATTAAACGCTTCAAACGAATATATATAGAAATAACAAGTTCCTGTAATCTGAAATGCTCTTTCTGTCAGGAAACCAAACGCCCGGCACATTTTATGCCGATTGAAGATTTCGGACATATACTTGATGAAATACGTCCGTATACGAATTATATATATCTTCACGTCAAGGGTGAGCCACTGCTTCACCCACAGCTTGCCGACATACTTTCCCTGTGCAGGGATTGTGGCATAACGGTCAACCTCACTACCAATGGAACTCTTATAAGACAAAGACTTGATACTTTGATTAAATATCCAGTACACCAGATTAATGTATCTATGCACAGTGCCGATGACAACGACTGCATAGATATGGATACTTATATTAATGATTTGTTCTATTCCTGTGAGACACTTCTTGATAAGACTGATACAGAGATTTCGTTAAGATTATGGAACACGAAAAATGAGCCATTTTTATTTGGTGAGCGAAACTGCACTATCAAACGTCATCTTTATGTCAATGTGCAAAGTCCATTTGAATGGCCTGAACTTAACGGAAGTTATTATAACGAACGCGGCTTCTGTCAGGGAATACGCACACATATTGCCATATTAAGTGACGGAACAGTTGTACCCTGCTGTCTTGACGGCAACGGCGTTATGGCTCTTGGCAATATACTTGATACTCCGCTTTCTGATATACTTAAAAGCGATAAAAGCAAGGCATTTGTTCAGGGCTTCAATGACAAATATGCAGTTGAACCGCTATGCAGGCATTGCAGTTTCAAGGAAAGGTTTTCACACAAAATATAATAACACCGCGTGAATTCTGACACTCACTAATGCAACAGTAAATTACTGCTATAAAATATTAAAATTTACCATAAACAATAATTATAATTAAGAAAATGAGGATTGGCTATGAAAAAGATTATATTAACAGGTGGTGGTACAGCCGGCCACGTAACACCTAATATAGCATTACTTCCCAGCCTTAAGGAAGCTGGCTACGAAGTATTCTATATTGGTTCATACACTGGAATCGAAAAGACATTAATAGAAAATCTGGACATTCCCTACTATGGAATATCTTCAGGTAAATTAAGACGTTATAAGAGCTTTAAAAATCTTACTGACCCATTCAGGGTTATAAAGGGATATTTTCAGGCACGCAGGCTTATGAGAAGAATTAAGCCTGATATCATATTCTCAAAGGGCGGCTTCGTATCTGTTCCAGTTGTACTTGCAGCTGGACACAAGCACATTCCTGTTATCATACACGAATCAGATATGACACCAGGACTTGCCAACAGAATAGCTATTAAAAAGGCTACAAAGGTATGCTGTAATTTTCCTGAAACTATCAAGTACCTTCCTGCTGACAAGGCTGTTCTTACAGGCTCTCCTATCCGTCAGGAGCTTTTACAGGGTAATAAGCTTGCCGGACTTAAGCTTTGCAATTTCACAAGTGGCAAACCAATAATTATGGTTGTCGGCGGAAGTACTGGTGCTGTTCACGTTAATGAAGCGGTAAGAAAAGTTCTTCCTGAACTTCTTAAAGATTATCAGGTTGTTCACCTTTGTGGAAAAGGCAAGACTGATAACTCACTTAACAACATTGAAGGCTATGTACAATTTGAATATATAAGTGAGGAAATGCGCGATTTATTTGCAATAAGCGATATCGTAATATCAAGAGCTGGTGCTAACGCTATATGTGAATTATTAGCCCTTAAAAAGCCTAACCTCTTAATTCCACTTTCAGCTAACGCAAGCCGTGGCGACCAGATTCTTAATGCAAAATCATTTCAGGAGCACGGTTATTCAAGTGTATTATTTGAGGAAGACCTTACACCAGAAAGCTTATTAAAAGCTGTTAATGAACTCTATACTAACAGACAGACATATATCAACGCTATGTCAGAAAGCAAGGAAAGCCACGCTATTCCTATAATAATGAACTTAATTAATTCTACTGCTAAATAAAAAGAATGTGCAAAGCACATTCCTGCACTAAGCTCGGTCGTTTGCGACAAACTACATTTTCACGCAAGTGCTAATCACTAGCACTAGTCCCTTTTATGTAATAGGGAATTATATCGGATTTTTCTATTACATAAAATATATATAAAGCACCCACTGTAAGCCGTATATAAATAATATATGATTTGAAACTATTGTAAGAAATTAAGTGGGTGCTTATTTTATCTATTCCACAAAATATGTGTCTGGGTTTATTGGTTCTCCATATTGTGTAAGTTTGAAATACACTCCAGGACCCTCTTCTATATAGTATGCACTTGGGCTTGCCACTGTACCAATCAGCTGTCCGGCTACAACCTTATCCCCTTTTTTCAAATTAACATTTTCTATAAGACCAGTTGTTGTTTCATAACCATTTCCAATTGATACTGTAACTGTTGTTCCTGTTTCTGAAAGATTAGCCACATCTGTTACAATTCCCGATGCCGCCGCTGCAACATTAGTTCCTACCTCGGATTGTATAATTATTGCTGGATTACATTTGTACATTCCAAGACTCTTAAAGAAAATGGTCTCGTCCATATTATAGTCGAGTACAATCTGGCCAAGCACTGGCCACGCAAGCTTGTTGCTCTCATCAAATGCAAAATTCTTCATTGCCTCAGCCATAACTTCTTCTGATGATAAAGTCGGTGGAACTGTCGGCTCAGTTTCCTTATCTGCATCGTCAGTGCCAGCTTTATGTGTGTTATAAGTATTATCTGCTTTATTACTGATATTATCTGTATCCACCGCCATACTTGCACCAGCATTAGCTTCCTGTAATTCATCATCGATATTCCCCAGCACATCGTCCGTCACATCTTCTGTCTTTATTGCAACATTTTCCTGAGTTTCATTAAGATTAACAATGTTATTCTCATTATTTCTATTGGAATTAACGCTTCTTACCACCGAAATTACTCCTATAATAAGTGTTGCAATAATTCCTAATGATATAACGATTGAAACTATCTTTGTCTTACTGGCTGTGTTCTTATCCATATTAACCTCCATTCCTGCCCATAAAGGGCATAAAGTCCGGTGCTGTAGGTAAAACCTACAGTTATCAAAACCTTTCTATGTTAATATGCTTTCCATAATCCTGCGTATTATTCACTTATTATATTTATTTTATTATAAAATGTTTCTATAATATCTTCATAAGATGAGCCAGCCTTTGCCATACAATCTGCCGTATATACGCTGACACCAAAGCCTTCTCCAACACCGATTGTCATTATCTTAACGCCAGTCTGCATATATTCAATACTAAAATTGGGCGAATTAATACCAAGTACATATGCAAATTCACTTCCCGACATAACAACATTCCCTATCTGAAGCTTTAACACATAACCAGCTTCATTCTTGGATACAATCTGAATTTGCTGTGCCAGATTATTTTTATCAAGATTAATGCTGTCGTATTTTTTCTCAAATGAATTAACAAAATCTTTATTGCTTATAGTCTTAACAACAAGATAGTCCTGTGCATTTTTATCATTATTACACTCCACTGCTGAAAGATAAGCATACTCATCACCTAGTATTGAAGCCCCTGAAAGCGTGCTTCCAGATGTTATATATGTATATCTTGCCTCAATATACTTATCGTTATACCTGATTGCAAGTCCACTTGTCGCAGCCGTGCAGTCCTTAACAAGATTATAATTATCCTCGTAATCCTTCCCCCATTTGCTTTTCATCTGCTGTGTCGTCATATATTCCATTCCAAGCTCACTGCTGTCTATAATCATTTGCTCACCCATAAGCCTGTATACATCTGTCCTTATCATAATGCTTTCTGCTTTAAGAACTTCTACTTCACTGCTCATATAAAGCCTTTTGGCAAGCACCATTGCTACGAATCTGTCAACGCTTACCTCCTGCGTGGCATTTCTGTATTTTACAATCACTTTTCTTCCATCGCTGTAATCTTCATTCACAGGCGTGTACACAACTCCTGTAACATTCAGTGTAACAATAGTCGGTATAAGCAGATATATGGCGATAAATACAATTACCGCCACGCATTTTTTATTTCTATAACTATATGAATTGCTTAAAAAAATTCTATCCAACATTCAGCACTCCTTTATGTCTGCACTTATATGGCGCATATTAAAGAGTATGAATTATGGATAGAATTTATTCTTGTTATTACTGTACTTTAACCGGTGTCTTAGTAAGCTTCCAGATTTCTGTAGCGTACTCTTCTATAGTTCTGTCCGATGAGAACTTACCAGCCTTGAACGAATTAATCATAACTGTCTTAGCCCAGCTCTTCTCATCTCTATATCTTTCATCAATCTTCTTCTGTGCATCTGCATAAGAACAGAAATCTTTAAGGATAAAGTAAGTATCTGCCCTTCTGCCTTCCTGTGTATTAAGAAGTGAATTGTAAATATCTCTGAACATCTCTGGGTCTTCCTTAGAATACTTACCATTGATAAGTTCCATAAGAACTTCTCTTATATCCTGATCATTGTTGAAGATTTCCATTGGGTCATATCCGCCCTCATTCTCATAACGTATAACTTCGTCTGAGCTAAGTCCGAATATAACTGCATTGTCTGCTCCAACTTCCTGTACTATCTCTACGTTAGCACCGTCCATTGTTCCAAGTGTCATAGCACCGTTAAGCATAAACTTCATATTACCTGTACCAGAAGCTTCCTTAGAAGCTGTTGAAATCTGCTCTGATACATCTGCTGCTGCAAATATAATCTCAGCATTAGATACTCTGTAGTTCTCTATGAATACAACCTTAATCTTACCATTGATAGACTCATCATTATTGATTACTTCTGCTACATTATTGATAAGCTTGATTGTCTGCTTCGCAATCTTGTAACCTGCTGCTGCCTTTGCACCAAATATAAATGTTCTTGGCACAATATCCATATCTGGATTCTTCTTAATCTCATTGTAAAGATACATTATGTGAAGAATATTAAGAAGCTGTCTCTTATATTCGTGAAGTCTCTTTACCTGAACATCAAATATTGAATCCGGATTAACATCTATTCCATTATGCTCCTTAATGTACTTAGCAAGTCTTACTTTATTCTTATGCTTAATCTGCATAAATTCCTGTCTTGCTTTTTCATCATTAACATATACTAAAAGCTTCTCTAACTGCTTAAGGTCTGTTATCCAGCCGTCACCAATCTTGTCTGTAATCCAGTCTGCAAGAAGTGGATTAGCGTGAAGAAGGAATCTTCTCTGTGTAATACCATTAGTCTTGTTGTTGAACTTCTCTGGCATCATCTCATAAAAGTCCTTAAGCTCCTGCTTCTCTAATATTTCTGTGTGAAGCTTTGCAACACCGTTAACAGAGTAGCCTGCACATATAGCAAGATGTGCCATCTTAACCTGCCCGTCATAGATAACAGCCATCTTTCTAACCTTTTCCTGATCTCCAGGATATTTAGCTTTAATCTCTTCTACAAATCTTCTATTAATCTCTTCTACTATCTGATAAATTCTAGGAAGAAGTCTTGAGAATAATTCGATAGGCCATTTTTCAAGTGCTTCTGCCATAATAGTATGGTTAGTATATGCAACTGTCTTAGTTGTGATATCCCATGCCTCATCCCATTCAAGACCATTTTCATCCATAAGAATTCTCATAAGCTCTGCAACTGCAACTGTTGGATGTGTATCATTAAGCTGGAATGTAACTTTCTCATAGAGCTTTCTTACATCACCGTTGTGCATACTCTTATATCTGTCAACAGCTCTCTGTACTGATGCTGATACGAAGAAATACTGCTGCTTAAGTCTTAATTCCTTACCAGCATAGTGGTTATCATTAGGGTAAAGAACTTCTACGATATTCTTAGCAAGGTTCTCCTCCTCAATAGCCTTCTGGTAATCACCTTTATCAAATGAGCTTAAGTTAAATGTATTAACTGGCTCTGCATCCCATATTCTAAGTGAATTAACTGTGTTATTGCCATATCCAATAACAGGAAGGTCGTATGGAACAGCTATAACCGAACGGTAATCTTCCTGAACGAATATATCACGTCCTGATGCTTCATCTCTGTAAGAACGTACATATCCACCAAACTTTACTTCATACTTGTATTCAGAACGCTTAATCTCAAATGGATTGCCATCCTTTAACCAGTTATCTGGAACTTCTACCTGATATCCGTCCTTAATCTCCTGCTTAAACATTCCGTACTTATATCTTATACCACAGCCGTATGCTGGATATTCAAGTGTAGCTAAAGAATCAAGAAAACATGCTGCAAGTCTTCCAAGACCACCATTACCAAGTGCCGCATCAGGTTCCTGATCTTCGATAACATTGATATCAAGACCTAATTCTTCAAGAGCTTCTTTTATCTCATTGTACTTAGTAAGATTAATCATATTATTGCCAAGTGCACGACCCATAAGGAATTCCATTGACATATAATATACAACCTTAGGATCTTCCTTATCATATGTCTTATGAGTTGCTATCCACTTATCTATTATAAGATCTTTAACTGCATATGCCACTGATTGGAACACCTGCTGTTTGTCAGCTTCATCTATGTTCTTTCTATACAAAGACTTACAATTGCTTACGACCTTCTTCTTAAATTCTTCTTTGCTAAAAGATACTGCTGTGTCTGTCATACTGTATTCTCCTCCTTATATATAGATA
Source organism: Bacteroides galacturonicus (assembly GCF_003096855.1). Lineage (NCBI taxonomy): Bacteria > Pseudomonadati > Bacteroidota > Bacteroidia > Bacteroidales > Bacteroidaceae > Bacteroides > Bacteroides galacturonicus. Next base: position 276,026 of record NZ_QEOA01000007.1, read on the forward strand.
TACCCAATCTGTATACCTTTTATTACCAAATTAAGAGTTAATTAATCATCAACTCCGCTTTCCAACTGTATCTCCAGCCAGAAATACTATATAAGTAAATTATACACGATTACCACACCTATTGCAATTTAATAAACTTATTTTAGTGTAAATACAACATAAAATTGTTAAAAAAACAACATACTTTTCACGAAAATCATCTTTATTACAACATAAGCAATACCCTGCACTGAACTATATCAACTCCCAACTGTATATATTCTATTGTTCCGTTATTCTTCTTAACAAGCTCACTTACATTCTTAATACCATATCCGTGATAGCTGTTATCTTTTTTGGTTGTGTTCATTTCCGGATTGTTTTTTAACACATTTTCTTCTGTAGTATTACTTATTTTTATTACCATAGCCTGTTCATCTGAATATATGTCCACACTTATTCTTTTATTGACTGCTTTTAATGCTGCCTCTATTGCATTATCCAGCAAATTCTCCAGAATAATATGTATATCATAGTCGGATACACCTTTAAGTTCTCCACATACCATACACTTTATTGATAATCCATTATTGTTGCAATACTCTATCTTTCTGTTGAGAATATGATTGATAATTGCATTTTCTGAATATATATTATCCTGCCTATACAGCTTTCCTTCTTTCTGAAATTCACTCAGATAATTGACCGCTCTCTCTTGTTGCCCATTTTCTATAAGATATTGTGTCATATCTATAACTTTTGTAATTTCATGGCGCACTTTTTTAGTTTCAAGATACACTTTATTAATCTCATCAACATTTTGCTTCTGATGCTCCAACATCTCCATCTGAATAGCATTTTCCGCCTGTTTCTGACATATATTTTGTTCCATCATTAACAATATAATTGTTATAATATTTATAGCCACAAGTCCTATTATAACAACCGATGTATATACAATATTATTACCATTATCAGCATCAATGCTTAAAACTCCCGCACATACCATAATAGTAATAATAGGTATAGACAATGTAAGTATAATGTACCGGTCTTTCAAAAAGCTTCTTGTTCTTTCTTCCATTTTAACTATAATCAATAAAAATGACATTAATACAATCTGATTGACAAATGCCGCAATATAATAATCTATATTTCTAGTCTTTATAAGCTCCATAAAATCCTTGGATAAAACCAGTCCCACAATATTCCCCGCAATAACTGATGAGAAAGCCAGAACAAATACAAGCATAATATTATATACAAGTTTCTTTATAAAAGTACCTCCAAGCATCATATAACTAAAAAACAATGATAACCCCAGATATATTAAAATTCCGACACCTTCAAAATCTGTAAAATATCCCTGTAACATAAGATATAAAAATGTATACACTGTTCCCGTTATGTATACATCCTTTTTTTCTCTATCAGTTCCAAGACATTTTTGCAAATACCAGGTAACCATAAATCCCTGAAATATATTTAAAATAATCTCTATAATTACATCGTATACTCCCCAACCAGACATATTCTCTCACTCCTATATCTTTGCTCCATATAACTTTACATAATATCGTAATAATCCCTTACAATAATCTTTTATTAAGCCATTGTTGTTTTACCTTAGTAACATTTTCCCTCCCAATAGGATACATTTCTCCATTGTCCATAATCAAATTCGCTTCTTTTATGTTTTTTATATACCTTGAATTTACTACTATTCCCCTTCTCACCTGAATAAAGCCATTCTCTTCAAGTTCCTCTATATGCTTTACCATCTGATCTCTAATTGTAATATCCTTATTATTTTTAAGAACAATACGAAGCTGATGATTAAATACCTCAACCGAATATATATCATTAGCATTTAATTCCACTCTCTTAGTATTGTTGTTAAATGTTATTGTTCTGTACTCTTCACCAAGATATAATTTAATCTCATCCATAACCATTTTAAGGTCTTCACTGGCATATTTTTTTCTTATAAACCCCAAAGGTCTGCATACAAAACTCTTAGTGACATAATGGTCGTGATTGGACATATATATAATTGCAATGTTTTTATTTTGTCTGCACAATATCCTTGCTACATCAAACCCAATACTTTTATTTTCAAGTTCAATGTCCATAAATACTATATCTAATTCATTAGCAATATGAGCATTTACAAGTTCTTCTCCTGTATTAAAAAGATTATATATTATCTCATCGTTATAACCACTTTTAATAAATGCTTCATTTATTTTTTCTTTCATATAACTCATATTTTCATTATCGTCATCACATATTGCTAATCTTATCATATGCTTATCTCTCCATATAAAAATATTACTGTTTAAAACAATCACCCCTCAATATGAATTGCTTCAAACAGTAATATTTTATCATTATTATTCAAGATAATAAAGATATGCGTATTCCAAATCTATATCGTTATTTACCTATTCTATCTATTATCTACACATTATATTCATAAAATCTTCCATAGAAATTCTTTCATCCGCACTTGTTGATTACCTTTGACTATATTTCTTTGCTATTATTCAATATAATACTATATTCCCCTTTTATATAACTTATTCTGGTGTAACTGGTTCCAGCGTTATATTTCCACTACCAATCTGCGATTTATCCAAAATCGCTGAAACATTAACATCCACGAAACCTTTTTTATTTTTAAATACTTCGTCTTCTAATTTTATTCTAAGATTTTGTTCTTCTTCTGATAATTCCAAGCCTTTTATATCGTGTGTGGAAAATCCTATCAGCAGACACCGCTCGTCTCCTCCATAAAATTCAGCACTAATATTTCCTGATACCTTTTCATCCGTATTATTTAATATTACTGTATCCTTTATATTACCATCAGTATCTAATATATAAATATAATTATCATATTTTTTAAATTGCTCATCAAGAGGCTTTCCACTCAAAGCCATCAGATTAACACCCTTATATATATAGATATAGTTTCCATCATAATTCTTTAAATGTACATAACCATAGTCTTTTTCGTGCTGTAATTCCTGTACATATAAATCTTTGATATCTCCTGTACTTACATTAAGCTTTTTAACCATATAATTATCTTTATCAACACAAGTAAAATATAAGTTGCCATCCTTATCAAAATACGTTTCACTATTCCAATTTATAATCGTTGATGATATTTCAGGGTACTTTTCATTCATATCACACAGTCTACTCACATTGTCTGTAGAGATATCTATCTGTTCTATATAATATAAGCTTTTATCGGCAGATACTCCACTTAACCAATTCACATATATCTTATCCTCTATTGGATATAACGATACTCTTTCATAATAATTATATTCACTCACATACTCTTTAACAACATATGCCTGTTCATCTGAATTCAAAGAAACCGCACATATAAACAGTGAATTATCTCCTGATAATTCATAATACAGCTTACCATTAGTTATACAGGCGTTCTTACTATTTTTATTAACTGACAATCCATTTATTGATAAAGTCTTCTCTTCCTTCTTATCTCTCATCGTCTTATCATAAGAAACAAGTATATCTTTTTCCTCAGTTTTCTCAATCATATATAATCTTTGATTATGATACCATATCTTGCTTCCTACACAGATATTCTGTGATATATATGCCTCACATTCATCTGTTCTATGGTCGCAATCAACCTTAGAACATAATGGTATCGTCATATCTTTAATCATATCATAATAATATATATACATATTACTATTATTAATAACTGGTGCACCGTCTATGTAATAATATCCTGTCTCCGATGCAGCTGCGGAACCCGCCATATAATACTGCGGTGCATTATCGTCATAAGTATATGAAGAATACCTGTAATCATCAGTTACAGTTGATTGATTAGATTGCTTATCACCACAGGCAGATATTCCCAGCATTGTAACTACTGCCATTATTATTAATATTATTTTTTTCATAGCCGATACACCTCTTTCTAATATGCTAAATCAATGTAATATTTGTCACGTTATATTTATATATCTATTCATTATATCGGTTTGTACTCTATACAACTATCCAGATTGCCCCATTCATCAATAGATACATATATATAAATATATCCTCGGTAATCATTTATAAATGAATGTCCATAAAAATAATATTTAAAACATAATTGTGATGTTCCATATCCATATTGTTCATCTAATTGAAGCACCTCTACGTTTACATTATCACTTCCAACACCATCATTACCAACTACATATCCATCCACTATCCAACCATATGCACCTTCATCATATGCATATGAAACGTGTGTATGTGCATATATATTTATAGAATGTGAATCATCTAATTGGACATCCGTTAACTCTGCATAAACATCATCTTCACCAGTCTGCGTTGCTAATGCCTTATCTGGATTCTTAATAATAATCACCGCTATAAATACTGCTAATACTGTTATAACTGTCTTTATAATCTTCTTAACTTTCATAAAAATTACCCCTTTCTTATTTTTTATCTTTTTCTACTTTCTTTGGTTCCTTAGGCTGATATAATCCCCAAAATGATGCTGAATTAGAAGCCGCTTTTGCTGTGTACATTGATATATTAGCAACTGCTTTTAATACCTTTTTCTTCATCATATATGTTCTTCTCCTTTCCTATTATCAATAAAACAACTACGATAACCATTATTATATTAATATAAAGACTGAGCTCCTGGTCTTTATAATTAACCACCATTGCTATTACAAGTAACACAATATATGCAATCTGACTTATTTTGTTATATTTCTTCTTTTGCTGTTCCGATAAGCTTTTATTTGAGTTTTCTAATGGTGCGTATCTGCTTATAACTATATATCCTGTAAGTGTAAGAATATGCACAAGCATTACATAACCATCGTATTTAATATTTAACATTAGTAATGATATTATATATATACAAACCATTGAAATATTGCATCTAATATGGGTAGTTGCGTGATATCCGCCCATAAACGCCCTCGTTGATATCAATATTAACAGAAATATAATTCCATATAACATACTATGTAGCAAAACACTTACGAATAATATTACAATTATATTAACTATTCCTGCCAATACAAGTTCAACACCATATTCACATACAGCTATCATATCCTGTTCTATTATCTTGTTAACATATATACAATCCACTATTTTCTTTGTCAGCATTTTCATATTTTCTGCCTTTTAAATTTCTACAACATTTCTTCCAACTGTTTTTACTAATTTCAGTATATCTATCCAAGCGAACATTTCAATACCATTGGCGTGAACTGTCATTTTTTGGCGTGAATTGTACCTCATCTCACCTATTTATATAAAAACGTGGAAAAAAATTGTAATCATACAACCTTCTTCCACGCTTATTACTATTGATTATATTTTCTATTTATCATTCAAAATAATAAAGATATACATCCTCTAAATCTATATCATTGTCCACCCTTACAGCCTCCTCTGGAAGCTCATCTCCGACAAGCCTTAATACCATACCGTTCTTTCTCTGCCTGATATTTCCTATATGGTACTTTCCCTGCAAATCAGCTACATCTGAAAGAGTGCAGACAACTTCACCAACCTTGCCCTGCATATTCTCTATAAGCTGTGAAGGTGTTCCTGTTGCAATTATCTCACCATCCTTTAACAAAAGCACTTTATCCGCTATACACTCAATATCACTTACAACGTGAGTTGCGAATAATATAATCTTATCTCTGGATAATTCAGCAATATAATTACGGATACCTATTCTTTCCTTAGGGTCAAGACCTGCTGTCGGTTCATCAAGTATAAGTATCTTTGGGTCACCCAGCAATGCCTGTGCAAGAAGTACACGCTGTTTCATACCACCAGAGAAACCACCTATCTTCTTATACGCAACTGATGTAAGATTGACCACTTCAAGCAATTCATCTATCTGCTGATTAACTTTTTTAATGGTCACATTTCCAGCTTCATCAACAGACTTTACACTCTTAACACCTTTTATCTCTGCCATATACTTAAGAAATGCCTTAGGCGAAAACTCCTCATAAAAGCCCTGTTGCTGTGGCATATATCCTACAACCCCACGAAACTTTGCCCCAAGCTTTAATATATCAACAAGCTCCTTAGATACTGTATTATCTTCACCATCACTATACATTATGCTTCCGCCATTCTTATCACGGCTGACATTATCTGTTATCAGATTAATCATCGTACTTTTGCCTGCACCGTTAGCACCAAGTATTCCATATACTCCCGGCGTAAATGTATAATTTATCCCTTTCAAAGCTTTGACATTTCCATATGTTTTCTTTAAATCTGTAATCTTAAGTTCCATAATAACCCTCCATACTTCTCATACCAAATAGCTTTTATTTAATGGATATTCTGTCTATATAATATTTAAAAATATTATTTTATATTTTTACGATATGTTGCACAGGCTATCACAAGCATTATTACAAATACTACAATAAGCAGAATTATGCTTTTTACGTTATAGCCATATGTATTAAACAGTCTGTTAATATCCATACCTACAACTATTGAAAACTTTTGCGCCCAGTTTACACCTAATATATATATAACGTGTGGTATTAACATAACAAATGAAACCATTAACGATACTTTATAGCTAAATCTATAAGATATAATATAAGCTGTAAATGCAACAACAAGCATCCATATAAGCCTGTATACACTACACCAGATAATATATGCCAGAATACTTATATTAACTGGAAAATCCTTAAACATCTGTAAACACCATATACTTTGTGTAAGCTGGTTATATACATAACGGTCAGATATATTATGTACATTAATTATAGTTGATATCAGCCACAATAATGTGGTTATTATGAAGACCTTTAACATTTTATTATTCCATAACCTTACTCTTCCTTTAGATGAACGTATATGGGCTGTCATTTTATTCTGCCTTTCAAAAGCATAGTCCCCTGCAAATAATAATATAACTATAATAATACTTATAAAATTCACGCTCTCATTACTAGAATACATTCTTTCTCCAAGTATATCATTATAATTGGCTGGATTAACTATAACTGCTGATGCTGACCTGTTATCATTAATTTCATTGACATAATCAACTGCCGCCTGCATTGCATCTATGTTACGCTGCTCTTTTAACAATTCCTCCTTTTTATATAACATTGCAGCTTCATCCTGCTTTGCTTCTTCTAACTCATCTCTTAAATCTGTTATATAGGCTTCCACATCTTCATCTGGCGCACGTCCATCAAATTCCTTATAGAATTTATTAACCATATAATTGTTATTAGTGTAATCCACGCCTCGTTGAATTTTAAATGTCATAAGCACATACACCAATACAATTATAAACAGAATTCCCTTCTGTATTATAAGCGTCTTATATATTTCCATTAAAAGAAGCGACATTTTATACATCAGTTTCTGTATCAATATATGTATTTTATCAAGCATAATATCAATAATATTCTTCTTTCTGATAGTATGCTTTGATGAATACACAACTATATTTCCAACAAGACCTATAAGGAATATAACCGCAGTCATAACAAATGTAGTAGTACTTATATCTGCTATAAAGCCATTGGTTCCCCAGTTCTCATACACAAGATAAGATGTTCCAGAAAACAATATATTTATTATGTTTATGTACTTCAAAGCATTAAACTGGCTATTATACTGAATTTTATTATATAGCAGATATTCACACAAAAATATTACTATAACCAATGTAACAGCAACTTTATAATTACTTATAAGATTAATTACAAAATATATAAATAACCCTATAGTAAACATTGCCAGTGCATATACCAGACAATATAGAACAAAGAACTGGTTAATGCTTATAGCATATGGAAACATATTAAACAACTTGGAATTCTGTATATATGCACCGCCAGAAATTCCATATACACGAGCATATATAGCATACAATATTCCGTTGTACAGAAATGAAAGTACAATATTATATATAATTATAATGCCACATCTTACTATCGGAAGTAATATGCGCCCACGCCTGCTTGTTCTTACAAGTACCAATACACCATTATCTGTTTCTTCTGTAAAATAGATAATAATAACTGTGAATATAATTATATACAAAAGAGGCATCGTTCTGTTGGTTACCAGCTTTTCAACAGCCGTTGTATTAACCATTTCTACATCAACAGATGGGCGATTTTCCTTATCCTTAATCTGTTTATTCGCATTAAGTATATAAAAACTATTGTCATTACCAAAAAGTGTACTCTGCAATATTCTGTTATAATTCTTTGACTGGTTATCTGCATTATAACTTTCGATATATTTTTCTTTTTCCTTAATCAGTCCAGCAGCTTCCTCTATATATTCGCTGTCTTCTTCCTTATATTGTTCATACGTTTTAGTAAGTTTTTCTGCTGTAAATGCTACGTTATCATTTTTAATATTATTATAATCTGCGATAATCTCCTTGTAATACTTATACACTTTACTATCCTGATTATAATTAATCTGATAAAGGCTTATACATATCATTGCTATAAACAGACACACTATGCAAAGTAGACTTTTTCTTACAATTCTTACAAGTTCCATACGCCTTCACCTCACCCATAACTTATTCAGGTGTAATCTGCTCCAAAGTTATAGCACCACTGCCAATCTGAGATTTATCCAAAATGGCTGAAACACTGACAACTGGACTTCCCTTTTTATTTTTTCTACTTTCTTCTATAAGTTCCGCCCTAAGAGCTGTTTTTTCTTCAGATAACTCCAGACCTTTTATACCATATGTGCTAAATACAATAAGAAGACATCTGTCATCTCCTCCATAAAATTCACCTGAAATATTTCCACTTGCTGTATCATCTGTTCCATTCAATGTTACTGTATCTTTTACATTACCATCTGTATCTAATATATATATATTATTGTCGTATTTTTTTAATTTTTCTTCGATGCTCTTTTCATCAAGTGCTTCTCCATTGACATTTTTATAAATATATAAATACTTACCATCATAATTTTTCAAACTCACATACATGTAGTCTTTTTCGTGCTGCATTTCCTGCAAATATATATCTTTGATATCCCCTGTACTTATATTAAGCTTTCTTACTATATATTTATTATCACCTACGCAGGCAAAATATATATTTCCATCACTATCAAAACGCGACTGTCTACACCATTCTGTATATATAATAGTTGATGCTATTTCTGGATACTTCTCATTCATATTACACTGAATAACAACTCCATCTGTTGACACATCAATCTGCTCTGTATAATATCTATACTCATCAGCTGATATTCCACTCAGCCAGTTAACATATAGCTTATCTTCTATTGGATATAATGAAATCACTTCGTGATAATAATACCCACTCGCATACTGTTTTACAATATAAGCCTGCCCATCTGTATCTATAGGCACTGCACACAGATATATCTGATTATCTCCAGATATTTCATAATATAATTTACCATTAGTTAAACAGGCACTGTTATAATTTTTATTAACTGACAGCCCATTTATTGATAGCGTCTTCTCTTCTTTCTTATCTCTCATTGTCTTATCATAGGAAACAAGTATATCTTTTTCTGTAGTCCTCTCAATCATATATAATCTTTGGTTATGATACCATATCTTATTTCCCAGACAGGCATCCTTAGACATATATGCCTCACACTCTTCTGTCCTATGGTCACAGTCCATCTTAGAACATAATGGTATGGTCATATCTTTCACCATATCATAATAATATATATACGAATTTCTATTATTATTAACAGGCGCACCGGCTATATAATAATATCCTGTCTCTGATGCCGCTGCATTATCCGACATATAATACTGTGGTGCATTGTCATCATATACATATGAGGAATACTTATAATCCTCAGATGATGTCTGACTGTTCGTCTTTCCAGAACACGCTGTCATAACTAATGCTGTTGTAACTGTCATCATAATTAATAATATCTTTTTCATAGCCGATACGCCCCTTTCCATAATCAACATTTTAGATATTTTATTATTCTAACCAGTAATCAATATTCCCCCATTCATCAACACTAAAATTGAAATATACATATCCCTCATAATCACTATCTCCTAAATAACCTGTATAATGGAATACATATGTTGCCATTGATGTTGTATATCCATATTCATCTACGTAATCCATATTACCTATAATAACATCACCATAATCACTCCATCCTCGTGGAGTTATATTTATAACCCAGCCATAAGAACCCTCATCATATGCATATTCAACATCAGCCGTTATAGAAATATCCACACTATGTGAATTGTCAAGTACATAATTGGAAGTAGCTGTTACCGTTACTGCACCTCCCTGTGATGCCTGTGCTTTCTGTGGATTAATAAATACTACAACAGCAATAAATGCTATGATAGCCGCTGTTGCCATTTTACCTATTTTCTTTATTCTCATAAAATTCATAATATTTTCTCCTTTCGGCAAATATCTTTAGTTACTCGGTTACTAACTAAATATTATCTATACCTCCTCCCTTCTTAATTAAATTTAACTCTTTGTTGCACTAATACTAAATATTAAGAACTGAGCTCTTGGTTCTTTATAATTAATGCACAAAGTATTTATACCACAAGTCTAACTCATTAGACCTATTCTGTCAATTAATTTTACTTTTATTTATTACATATTAGCTACCACAATGTTCATTCCCATTATGTCATTAATCATAATATCTATCTATTATTTCATAATCTACACTTGTTTCACCATAACAATCTGCGTACGCTTTTATCTTATATTTTATATTTAAGCCGTCAGAGTTGCTTATCGTGCAATATCTTACTCCGTAATCTTGATATATTTGAGCATTCTCATCTATTACAGCTGAATAACCGTCACAACATTCCACATTTAAATATATCCAGTCCATACTTACCCAAACTCCATCAGCATATTCATATGAAATAATAACTTTTACATAAGCACATACTTCTCCTGTATTATCTATTAACTCTATATGATAAGTAACATTATCCTCATACAGTCTCCTATCCAAATCAATCTCTTCAATATATGAATTCATAAATTCACTTTCTCCTGCTTTTACATTACAAATCATAGAATTAACCGAAATTATTATAAATAAAACTAACCCTAATAAAAATTGTACTCTTTTTTTCATACTTAACTCCTCTCTAGACTCCTATTCACCTTAAATTACCTATCTAAATGTTATTCACTTGGAAAAACAATCCATATCGTAACCCCGCTATCTCTTGCATTAGCTGGGTCAAACTCCTGATATGACTGGACATATTGTCCACCCGTTCCTAATACTTTCCCATCGACTTCCTTCTGCTCTGTCTTAATTACCTCATCTTCTGCCTGTTCTTCATCTTCTATCTGTACGCTCTCATCTGTATGCTCTATCTTTTCAATAACATCTGTACTTCTATTAACTTCATTACCGCCGGCTTCTACATACTGCACCGTAGGCTTTATGAATAATGCAGCCATAACAACCGTCAATATCAGTAATGATACTGCCACCTTGCTGGTACTGGCACTTTGAGGCTTCATTATATTACCTATTCTATTAATCGTAATTCTGTAATCATTATTAAATCCCAGCACCCTTACTTTTGTCACATTGCCTTTATAAGCACTATTTAACAATATATTGGCATATTTCTTACTCCAGTCCTCATCGTCCCTATGTCTGTTACAGCAGTCATAATCACAGCTTAACTCTATATATTCTGCATAATACTTATAAAACATCCATACCAGCGGATTGTACCAATATATAACCGCTGCTATGCCTGTTATTATCTTGATAATATGATGTCTGTGGCGTATGTGCGTATACTCGTGCTCATAAAGATATGGTACGTCTTCATCATTGACTGCATATGATATATAAACCTTAGGTCTGACAACACCATATACCAATCCAGAAGATATATAATCACTTCTGTATACTTTCACTCTTTTACCGCCAGCTAGTATCTCCTGTGGAATACTTGTAGATAATCCGTTCCTGAATTTCATATCAGCTAACATATTACGCAGAAATATCACAACAATTCCAAGCAGCCATATGACCGCTAATATTTCATACATATTTATTGTTATTCCCGTCACACTGTCTGTGTAACTCACTTCTGACAATATGTCTGTTGATACTCTTTTTATATTGAACCTGATTGACAGTGGTATCAGAATTCTGACCCACACTAAAGACATTAACAGCAGCTTAAGCTTCGCTGACTTTATACGCATTAATCCGCATATCAGCAGGCATATTAATATAGCTGCCATTACTCTGATATTATTCTCCAAAATGTCTGTATATAACTTTAACCCCATCATATGTATACCCCCACTCACTGATGTATACGGATTGCCCTAAGCCTTCCACTTTACACAATCCCCATTGTGTTATTTATCTAACCCAAATTGCCTTACTATCTCCTGTCTTTCCTCGTCCGTTATCCCCCTTGCACGAACAAAAGCCGCCACAAATTCCGGCAGCGAACCGTCAAATCTTGAATCTATGATATTCACGCTCTCTATTGACTGTGCATCTTCTTTCTTAATTATAGATGTGACTATTGCATTCTCGGACTTTATTATTCCGCGGTCACTCAGTCTTTTTATAACTGTATATGTGGTTGACTTCTTCCAGTCAAGCTTTTCCCTGCATAATCTCACCAGCTCTGTGCTCTTAACCGGTTCATTCTCCCACAATATCTTACAGAAGTTATACTCACTTTCATATATTACTGGCTGCATATTAATCTGCACCTCTCTTATCTGATATTTATAGCCTTAGTCTAAGTCACTAAACCTTATTTGTCAATATATATTTTCACAAATATTTATACGTCAACCCAAAAACTGTAAATATTAAAAAATCAGGAGAAAATTCGCACAACTGTAATTTTCTCCTGATATATTAAAGTTCTATATTAGTTCTTCTCAACTGCAAGTACAACCTTCTCACCATTGATATCCCAATCCTTAGTGAAGCCTGCTGTCTTACCTGTTTCTATAGTATTTGCAAGAACAACGCTCTTGATCTGTTCTTCATTCTTCTTCATAAGGTCTGCTAACTTGTCATTACCATCTACATATACAGTAATCTTGTCCATAACCTCAAATCCAGCATCCTTACGCATAGTCTGAATCTTGCTTACGATTTCTCTTACGAAGCCTTCCTCGATAAGCTCTGGTGTAAGGTTAGTATCCATAACAACTGTAATACCCTTGTCAGAACTTGCTACAAAACCTTCCTTCTGAGTCATCTCTATAAGAACATCATCCTTCTCAAGAACGATATCTTCACCATCAGCATTGATTGTAAATGAACCCTTAGTATTAAGCTCATCCATAGTTGCATTGCCATCAAGTGTTGAAAGCGCAGTTCTTATAGCATTAAGATGCTTGCCATACTTTGGTCCAAGTGTCTTTAACTGTGGCTTGAATGAGTACGAAGTAAATGCTCTTACATCATCTGTATACTCAACTTCCTTAACATTAAGCTCATCTGCTATGATAGCTGTAAAGTATTCGTTTAACTTCCAGTCAGCCTTGATGTACAGCTTGCCGATTGGCTGTCTGTTCTTGATATTAGTTGAGTTACGGCATGCTCTTCCGATAACAACAGCATTTAATACATCTTCCATGTTATCTTCAAGTTCCTTGTCAATCCATTCTTCCTTGACTTCTGGGAAGTCGCAGAGGTGGATACTGATAGGAGCTGTCTTGTCTATACTGCATACAAGGTTTCTGTAAATGCTTTCTGTCATAAAAGGAATCATAGGTGCTGCTGTCTTGCAAAGTGTTACAAGTGTTGTGTAAAGAGTCATATAAGCATTAATCTTATCCTGCTCCATACCCTTTGCCCAGAATCTTTCACGGCATCTTCTTACATACCAGTTAGAAAGCTCATCTACAAAGTCCTCAAGTGCTCTTGCTGTTTCTGTAATCTTGTAGTTGGCAAGATTATTATCAACAGTCTTAACAAGAGTATTAAGCTTTGAAAGAATCCATTTATCCATAACAGGAAGCTTATCATACTCAAGTGTGTACTTAGTAGCATCAAAATCATCTATGTTAGCATAAAGTACAAAGAATGCATATGTGTTCCAGATAGTTCCCATAAACTTTCTCTGACCTTCTGTAACAGCCTTGTCATGGAATCTGTTAGGAAGCCAAGGTGCTGAATTCTCGTAGAAATACCAGCGGATAGCATCTGCACCGTGCTTTTGTAATGCGTCAAATGGATCTACAGCGTTACCCTTTGACTTACTCATCTTCTGTCCATCTGCATCCTGAACGTGACCAAGTACGATAACATTTTCATAAGGTGCTTTATTGAAAAGAAGTGTTGATATTGCAAGAAGTGAGTAGAACCATCCTCTTGTCTGGTCAACGGCTTCTGAAATGAACTTAGCAGGGAACTGTTGTTCAAACACTTCCTTATTCTCAAATGGATAGTGGTGCTGTGCAAATGGCATTGAACCTGAGTCGAACCAGCAGTCGATAACTTCTGGAACTCTCTTCATCTTGCCCTTACACTTAGGACAAGTGCAAGTAACAGCATCAATATATGGTCTGTGAAGCTCGATATCATCTGGACAGTTATCAGAATGTTCCTTTAATTCTGCCTTGCTTCCGATAGATAACATTTCTCCACAATCATCACATACCCAGATATTAAGAGGAGTACCCCAGTATCTGTTACGTGAAATTCCCCAGTCCTGAACATTTTCAAGCCAAGCACCAAAACGTCCAGTTCCGATAGTTTCCGGAATCCAGTTGATTGTCTTGTTGTTAGCTATTAAGTTAGCCTTAACTTCTGGGTCACTCATCTTAATAAACCATGATTCTCTTGCATAGTAGATGAGTGGTGTATCACATCTCCAGCAGTATGGATAATCATGCTCAAACTTAGGAGCATCAAATAACTTGCCCTCTTTATCAAGGTCTTTAAGTACTTCTGGGTCTGCCTTCTTAACGAAAAGTCCTGCATATGGTGTTTCCTTTGTAAGTTCACCCTTTCCGTCAACAAACTGTACGAATGGAAGGTCATACTTACGTCCAACCTTAGCATCATCTTCACCAAATGCTGGTGCAATATGAACGATACCAGTACCATCTGACATAGTTACATAGTCATCACATGTAACAAAATGTCCCTTCTTGTGCTGCTTAGCTGCAACATCTGCCGCACACTGATATAATGGCTCATATTCTTTATATTCAAGGTCTTTACCCTTGTAAGTTTCTAATACTTCGTAATCAACGCCTGCACCGCTACCTACTTCTGTGCCTTCTTCTACTGCTGTACCATTAACTGTCTGACCTGCCTTAACTGCAAGTCCACCAAGTACCTTATCAAGAAGTGCTTCTGCCATATAGTAAGTATAGCCATCTGCTGCCTTAACTTTAACGTATGTTTCTTCTGGGTTCACGCAGAGTGCCACGTTAGATGGAAGTGTCCAAGGTGTTGTTGTCCATGCAAGGAAATATGCATCTTCACCTACACACTTAAAACGTACTACTGCTGAACGCTCTTTAACAGCCTTATAGCCCTGTGCTACTTCGTGTGATGAAAGTGGTGTTCCACAACGTGGGCAGTAAGGAACAATCTTAAAGCCCTTGTATAAAAGACCCTTATCCCATATCTGCTTTAAAGCCCACCATTCAGACTCGATGAAGTTATCATCATATGTGATGTATGGGTTATCCATATCAGCCCAGAAACCAACGGTAGATGAGAAATCCTCCCACATACCCTTGTATTTCCATACGCTTTCCTTACATTTCTTGATGAATGGCTCAAGACCATACTCTTCAATCTGTTCCTTGCCGTCAAGACCTAATTCCTTCTCAAGCTCAAGCTCAACTGGAAGTCCGTGTGTATCCCATCCGGCCTTACGTGGAACCATATAACCCTTCATTGTTCTATATCTTGGAATCATATCCTTTATAACTCTTGTAAGAACATGTCCGATATGTGGCTTACCATTAGCTGTAGGAGGTCCATCATAAAATGTATATGTCTCCCCCTTCTTGCGGTTATCAATACTCTTCTGGAATATATCATTATCCTTCCAGAACTTTTCGACCTGTTTTTCTCTGTCTACGAAATTCATATCTGATGAAACTTTCTCGTATACCATTGTGTTACTCCTTTCAAATCATTTACTTAATCGTAACGATATCAGCTTGCTTTATTGGTGCTGTAACAAATGTCGTTACATATGCAAAAAAGCCCCTGCCGTAATACGACAGGGGCTGAATCAACTTAACCTATATCAATTACGACATACCATCATATGCGTCCCTTGTAACGGTAGGATTACCGTCCTTACTTACTTTTCGTAATATAATACCATCCATAATTTTACCAATAATATCATACTACAAAGTTCTGCAAGGATGCTTGGAAGTGATATTCAACTATGCTCTACTCACACCGGCTTCCACCATCCCGGCTCGCTATCGCTTTCTTTCATAATCTACTGTCTTCGTCATCGCAGATAATGTGATTGTATATAATTGATCTTAAAATGTCAATAATTAAGCTGTATTATTTATTATAATTTATCACAAAATTGCCTGTTATTGTATTATATGATGCATTCCTTTAGCCCTGCTATACACGTCCTTTTCTGCGTTCAATTCCTTTTTCCTTATAATATTGTGCTTTATCAGCATACATCCGTTCCTCAGATTCACGCAGCATTTCATCAAAGCTTGTTATTACATTCTCACTCCAGATAACACCGGCTGCCATATTCACAGAACGCTCTTTCATTAGTTCTTTTAACTCTGTTATACGCTTTATTAATGTATTCTCATCTATCTGTGTACAGATTACAAGGAACTCATCTCCACCTATACGGAACACCTTATCTTCTCCAAACACATCCGTAAGACATCCACAGGCGTTAAGAATAAGTCTGTCGCCTGCATCATGTCCCATTGTATCGTTCACATATTTCAGTCCTGTAACATCACAGTAAACAACACCTATGCTCTGTTTTTCATCTATACTCTCTACACATGCACTCATTGCAAAGCGGTTTCCTATATTGGTCAGTGCGTCCTTATAGCTCATATCCTCAAGCTTTCTCATCATATTCCTGCGCTTTATACACGATATAATAAAAGCACTCATAATCTCAAGTATACTTAAGGCATATTTAAGTGTAAGCAGTGGCGGATTGCCTATTCCCATAAATGCAACAACATTTCCTTCGTTATATATAGGAATTGCAATTATTGAATGAATACCCTGTCTTTTTAAATTATCATATTGCAGGGAATCACTATCCTTTATTTCTTCAATATCCTGAATTACGATGTTTCCGCCTTTTTCAAAACACTTATACCAGTTAGCACATACCTCTGGAGGCAGATTCTGAAGATTATCCTTCTCTGACCTTATTCCATCTGCCGTCCACTCATATGTATTATCATCTCTGCCATATATATTTTTTTCAAATATATAAGTTCTTTCTCCATTAAGTGCTTTACCTATATACCCAAGAAGTGTGTTAATCGTTTCATCAGGTGTATCTGCTGCAAGTGCCTCTCTTAAGCCCTCATTGACAAGTGCCTCAGTTTCTCTGTACTTTTGGATAAGCTTATCCTGTGCAAGCTCTTCACTTATATCTATGCCTATTTCCAGCCTGTACTTTCTGTTCCCTTCGCCCTCTATCAGTGTATCCTTTATTATCATATACTTATCTAATACAGGATTATAATAACGCCATTCATCAAAGGCTCCAGGCAGAAGCCTGCTGTTGTTGCACATTCCACATTTAACAGAAGCTTTTTGTAATACCTCATAGCACTTCAGGCCTTTTATATCCTCTATTGATTCCAAGCCATACGCTTCCAATGCTTTATGATTCATATATACAATCTCATTGGTTTCTATATCTGTTGCATATACATATTCATTCAGATTTATAAAAAAATCCCCTATTTCTTTTATATTTTTCATGCGCATGTCTCCCTTTATTATTGAACTTGTAGTATTCCCCATTCATTAAACGAATCAGCATATTCTATATATAATTTCTCCGTAACAGCCCCTGTTTCTTTTACATTTATATCACTTTGTTATTTTTTTATCAATGCGTAGTATAATATTTTTATTATTTTTTCATGCATATTATACCACAATATTTGCACAGCTTTTCAGCGCACATACAAAGTTCCGTAAGGAACTTTTAAGATGAGCACTATTGTGTTCGTTATACCACAAGCGGAACTTTTATCTCAATAATAAAATCATTTCCCTGTATTCTTGCACTTATATCTCCATTCATACGCTCCACAAGCTCTTTTGCAATAGATAAACCCAGTCCGGTTGAGGCTCTGCCTCTTGCAACATCCGCTTTATAAAAACGCTCAAACACATGGCTTAAGTCAATATTTTCAGGATGTTCTGTATAATTGCTGATTTTAAGCAAGGCGTGATTATCCTCACGGGTAAGCTTGATACTTATATTCTTTTCCCCATGATCAAGACCATTTTTTATGACATTCTGTATAACTCTCCTTAAGCCCTGCTTATTACCTGATATATACAGCATTTCCTCAGTAATACTAATATCCGGGCAGATGCCCTGCTTCTTCCATTCATCATAATAAGAAAAGACAGTTTCTTTTAATATTCTGTTCATACAACAATCCGTAAGCTCCAGCTTATACGAATCATTTTTCAGCTTAGTGAATGTAAAAAGTTCCTCCAGCATTTCATTGAGGCTGTTAAGCCTTTCTCTGATTATATCAAGATATCTCCTCTGGTCATCTATATTGTCACATTCCTCTATAAGCTGGAAATACCCATCCAGCGATGTAAGCGGTGTCCTTATATCGTGTGAAAGATTAGTATATGTATCTGCAATCAGCTCTTCTTTTTTTCTGTACTCGTTTCTTTCTTTTTTACGCAGGTCAAGCAGTTCATTCAATTTATCTGAAAGCTCACCTATTCCCCCCATATCTATTTCGCGTTGAATCAGCTTGTTACTATCGTGTTCCATAAGAAACGACAACTGGCGGCAGATGTCCTTAATCTGCCGCTGGTATTTCCACATAATAAATGCCTGTATAATAATTATTACTGCTAATATTCCAATAATAATCCTCATTCTCTAAATATCCCTTTTCTGAAAAATATAACTGCTTAATGACAGCATTATAACAATAAATGTGGCTGCCACACACATTGAACTAATAACATCGTCCCTGCCTGCATTCATAGGAAGCATTGCCATCCTTCCAGTTACTGTATACTTATATATATTGAAGTTATGAAGTCCCACTCTATTGCCCACATAATCTATAAGGGCATACACAATGCTCATTATATTCATGGTAAGACATACCGATAAGGTCATGCTTATAACATTATTCTTAATTATAACTGCTATCGCCATACATATTAACACAAACGCATAATGAAGCATAAGTTCTGTTAAGAAATAAGGTATAATCTCTTTCCAGTTACCCCACACCACACATTTAAACGCAAGCATATTCGCTGCTGCCTGGAATACAAATATCCCTGCAAATGTAATTGCTGTAAATAAAGCAAGCGCAACTGCCCTTGAAACAATAAGCATCCCCCTTTGTGAAACCTGTCCACCAATATTCTTAATATAACCGCTCTTAATATCTGCTGTTGCAAACATAACCGCAAATATTACAAGAAAAAGTGCATAAAACTTTCCCTGTGCATTAGAAAAGAAAACATCCATTACCGTAACCTTCTTCCCTGGCTCCGTAGGTAATTCCACACTCATACCAATATTGACATTATCTGTATTCTGCTGCGAAAGCTGTTCCTTGTTGCTGTTATCTGCCTGTTGTTCCTCTATGTCTTGTGCATTTACCACATCAACTGTCTGACCATCAGTATCTGCCTGACTTTCCACTGCCTGCTGCCTCTCCCACTCTTTATTAACTGCATCATAATCTATTTTTGAAAGAAATGAGGTAAGCAGTGCTGATGCCAGCAATATAATCCATATTACATACATACTCTTTGTACGAAACATTCTGTATACATCCATCTTTATCATATTAAGCACGATTGTCACCCCCTGTAAGCCTTAAGAAATAATTCTCAAGCTCTTCACTTGTAATAGATATTCCCTTAACTGGAATCCCTGCCTTTGCAAGCTCCATATTCAGGCTGGCACTTTCTCCCAGTCTTTCAAATATATGAATATGTTCTTTATCTATAACCTGATAGCTGCTAAAGCCCATATCATCAAGCACAGGAACAGCCTGCTTAGGATTATCAAGCGTAAGCTCTATGCGCTCACTGCATTTTTTCATAAGTTCTTCTCTTGTAAGCTCCTGCACAAGGCATCCATTATGAATAATGCCATAATCTGTAGCAATCTTTGATAATTCCTCCAGAATATGACTTGAAATACATATTGTCATGCCACGCTCCTTTGCAAGCTTCTGGATGGTTTCACGCACCTCCACAATTCCCTGTGGATCAAGTCCGTTAATCGGCTCATCAAGAATAAGCAGGTCAGGCTCACCTACAAGTGCAAGAGCAATTCCTAAGCGCTGCTTCATTCCAAGCGAATAATGCTTTGTTTTCTTTTCTCCAACAGTATCAAGACCCACTGTTTTTAACAGTTCTTCTATATATCCTTTTTTCTTAATCCCTGTAAGCTTACATTTAATGTTCAGATTGTCATATGCCGACATATTGCCATAAAGTCCGGGAGCTTCTATAAGACACCCTACTCTTGAACGTACCTTTTGTAAGTCCTTTCCTTTATACCCAAACATTTCTATTTCGCCATAAGACGGTGTTGACAGTCCGCTAATCATCTTAAGACAGGTCGTTTTACCGGCTCCGTTTCTTCCAATAAAGCCATATATCGCACCCTTTTTAATGTGCATATTTACATCATCAACTGCCCTGTGTCTGCCATACTGCTTAGTCAGATTCCTTGTCTGCAATAATAATTCGCTCAAAGCTTTTTCCTCCTTTTCCTAATTGCTCTTATCATAAAAAATAAATCCTAATCAATCGCAAATAAATAGTAAAAAAAGAGTAAATTATTCATGCAGGCGATATCCAATCCCCCAGATTGTTTCTATATATTCATCAGATGTAACGGTCTTTATTTTCTTCCTGATATTGCTTATATGCACATCAAGAGTCTTTGTTTCACCCATATATGGCTCATCCCACGCATATTCGAATATATCCTCCTTGCTAAACACCTGCTTCGGGTTTTTAAGCAATAATTCCAGTATTGCGAATTCCTGTTTTGTAATCTTAGGAAGCACCCTGCCACCGATACTTACCTCAAAGGTAGAGCGTGTAAGCACCATATCTCTGAACTCAAGCCTTCCGCTGCCTTGTCCTTTTTGTATACCAGCCTTTGTTTTTACTTCTGTTTCTGCCTCTGCTTCTACCTTCGTTTCCGCCTCTGCTTCACCTTTTGTTTCCACCTCTATATGACGAAGCTGCACCTGAATACGTGCCAGTACCTCTCTAATCTCAAAGGGCTTTGTTATATAATCATCTGCTCCGTCCGTCAGCACTCCGATTTTATCATCTATACTATCCTTTGCAGTCAGCACAATCACCGGAAGCCTTCCATGTTTTCTTATTTCTTTTAAAACCTCTTCACCACTTGCACCAGGCAGCATTAAGTCAAGCAGTACAAGCGTATAAGCCTTTTCTTTTATATTAAGAAGCAGCTTTGCTTCTGTTCCTGAAAATGCCTGTTCACACGTATAACCAGCCTTCATAAGCACCTCACAAAGAAGGTTATTAATATTTATATCATCTTCTACAATTAATATATTAGGCATAATTTTTACTCCTGTATTTTATAATGTAAAATAGTCATCTACTTTATGAGAAATGGCATTAAATAAAATGGTTTCAGCATTAAATTTTCTTCTTTTCCAACATCTTTTTGTGATATTAAATATATCTTACTTACATTCTTTGAAAATTTTTTATAAAACTGTTTTATAGATTCGTGCTTTCCTGCCCCTGATGACTTAATTTCAAAGGCATTTACTTTACTTCCCTCAGAAATCAGAAAGTCAACCTCATAATAATGTGTGCTTTTGTCTTTTTCCCAAGTGTGATAATAAAGTTCCCTTCCCGCTGCTGTAATCATCTGTGCAATAAGATTCTCATATAAATAGCCAAGATTAGCTGGCAGCTTATCAGAAAGCAGCTTCGCATATACATTATTTTCTGTGACTGGACGGTCTATAAACATTAATGTAATAAATAATCCAGTATCCGACAGATACAATTTATAACTGTCAAAGTCCTTTGTATCTGTCAGGCTTACCCTTGGATCAGTTGAATTATAACAAGGTAAGACAGTCTTTGAATCAATCAGCTCATACAATAATTCTTCTGTTTTTGAATTATTCTTCTTTCCTATTGCCGCAGTAATCCTGTATTTTTTTGAATCCTTTGCAAGTTGTGCCGGAATTGAGTGATATAACGCAGAGATTCTTCCAGAACCATCAATCTTTTTAAAATCTTCTTCATACAATGATATAATCTGTCTTTTGACCATATCAATTTCCGAGAAATTCTTACCCTCTATATAAGCTTCAACTGCCTGAGGCATACCACCTACTGCCATATATATTCTTAAATCTCTCATCAGTTTACGATTAGTTGGCTGTCCAATAGCCTTACCTGTATTGTATATCTGACAAAGAAGTTCATAGTTTCCCCCCGTTGCATCACAGAACTCCTGATAATCCATTGGATACACCTGTATTTTCATTTCCTCCGATGGAATTAAAATATCCTTTACATTTTTCTTTATGGATATTAGTGAACCAGTTTCCAGATAACTGTATCTTCCATCTGCAACAAGATGTTTTATTGCCTGTCTTGCTTTCGGGAATAGCTGGACTTCATCAAATATAATCAGCGATTTATGCTCATATAATGTTATACCTGTTTCCGCCTGCAATCTTAAAAAAAATATATTTAGATTTGCTATATCATCAAAACACTCCAATATATTAGCTGTTGCTTTTGAAAAATCAATAAGAATACACGAGTCATATTCATTTTCTCCAAAGCTTTGGGCGATTGTAGACTTACCAACTCGTCTCGCCCCCTCTAACAACACCGCATATTTATCCGAATACTTTTCCTTCCATTCTAACAATCTACTATATACTTTTCTTTTAAAATTCATAGTCTTCCCCTTTCAGAACTATACTATATCATTGTCATTATTCTTTACCGTGCTAAAAGCACCCCTGATTTCTTTATATAATACATATTATAATATAACTTTCTTCAATATTATTATCTCTTATTTTGACCGTTTCTTCAAGATTATTTTCACTCATTTTGCCCATTTCTTCAAAGTTGTTTTGGCGTATTTTGTCCGTTTCTTCAAGATTATTTTTGCTTATTATGACTGTTTCTTCAAAACTATTTTCACTCATTTTGTCCATTTCTTCAAGCTTTTACTTTATTTATAAACATAAAAAACAGCACGACCATTCCCTTTATCCAGAAATAAATCGTGCCATCTTATCTTTTATCTTATCTTTGTTATAATCCTAATTATTCTCTGCCCTCGCCATCGCAATCTGCTCCGGTGTTATAGGCAGCTCATAGAACCTCTTTCCTGCTGCGTGGCTTAGTGCATCTGTCACAGCCGGAAGTGGTGTATTTATTACAACCTCTCCTATTGACTTAGCACCAAATGGCCCAGCATTCTCAAAGCTGCTTTCAAACTCAACATTAATATGTCCAATATCCATCCTTGATGGTATCTTATATTGCAGGAATGAGTTCTCATAAAGCTTTCCCTTATCAGAATATGTGATATTTTCAGACATTGCCATACCAATTCCCTGAAGGATTCCGCCTTCTGCCTGTACTCTTGCAAGATTAGGATTAACCGGTGTTCCACAGTCAACGCATGCATCATATTCTACAACCCTGCTTTCGCCTGTAACAAGGTCAACTTCAACCTCAGCTGCACCTACCATAAATGGTGGTGGTGAAATAGGTGATGTATGTGTATTAGTAACAGAAAGTGCCATATCATTGCCACACATAGAAGCTGTTGCTATATCACAAAGACTTACTGATGCACCCTTGTGCTCTCCAGCCTCACAGCTTACACAGCTTCCGTCAAATGTAACCTCACTCTTATCACAGCCTATAAGCTTTGCTCCAAGACTTTCGATTCTGTTTCTTAGCTCTAAGGCACAGTTCTCAACAGCCTTTCCGGTAACATATGTTGTACTTGATGCATATGATCCTGAATCATAAGGTGATATATCAGTATCAGCACCGAATACACTTATGTCATCAGTACTGCACTCAAGCACCTCCGCAGCAATCTGTGCAAGTATTGTATCACAGCCTGTTCCCATATCAGCAGCACCGATATTCATTGTATACACACCCTCATCATTAAGCTTAAGTGTGGCACTTCCCACATCCACACCTGATATACCAGAGCCCTGCATAGCCATACCCATTCCGACAAAACGTGCCTTCGTATCAGATATCTTTCTCATAGGATACTTCTCATCCCATTTAATCATCTCTTTAACCTTTGCTAAGCATCTGTCAAGCGCACAGCTTGTATTTACCTGACCATAGTAAGCAGGCATTACATCGCCCTCCTTAACTATGTTTTTAAATCTTATTTCAAAAGGATCCATATGCAGCTTATCAGCAAGCTCATTTACAGCAGATTCAACCGCAAAAAGTCCCTGTGTGGCACCATAGCCTCTGTATGCCCCTGCTGACATAACATTCGTGTATACAACATCACTTACAAAGCGGAATGCCTCCGCCTTTCCATATAACGGTATTGACTTGTGTCCTGAAAGACCTACTGTCGTTGGTCCATGCTCCCCATAAGCTCCTGTGTTAGACAGAGTATATAAATCTATTCCTTTTACGATACCATCCTTAGTTGCACCGAGCCTTACATGCATCTGCATCTCATGTCTTGGAGATGAAGCTGATAATGACTCTTCCCTTGAGAATATAATCATAGCTGGCTTCTTAGTCTTCCATGTGACAAATGCCGGATATATTTCTGAAACTGAGGTCTGCTTTGCGCCAAAACCACCACCTATTCTAGGCTTTGTAACACGTATCTTTGATGGAGATATTCCAAGTGCGTGTGATATGATTCTTCTGCAATGAAATACTATCTGTGTAGAGCTTACAACATGAAGTCTTCCATAAGTATCGATTGTACAGAATGTCCTGAAGGTCTCCATCATACTCTGCTGGCATGCCTTTGTATGATATGTCCTGTCAATTACAATATCACAGCTCTCAAGCACCTTATCTATATCACCATTACTGCACTCATCATGTGCGCATAGGTTTCTTTTATTATCAGCTCCGACAGGACACAATGCTTCCCAGTTATCCTCCGGATGGACAAGTATCTCATTGTCCTTTGCCTTTGTAAAGTCAAGCACTGGCTCAAGTACCTCATACTCTGCCTTAATAAGCTTCATTGCCTTATCAACACAACGCTCATCCACTCCCGCAACAATCGCAACCGGATCACCTATGAATCTTACATGTTTATCAAGAAGAAGCCTGTCATAAGGACTTGGCTCAGGATACGTCTGACCAGCACAGGTGAAACGCTTCATATTCTGGTCAACATCCTTATATGTATATATTGCCTCTATTCCAGGTACCTTCATTGCAATATCTGTATTAATGCTCTTAACATATGCGTTGGCATATGGTGAACGCAGAAGCTTTACAACAAGACAATCCTTTGGTGCAATATCATCTGTATATACCGGTTTTCCAAGAAGCAACTCCATTGCATCCTTTTTTCTTACTGCTTTATTAACTGACTTCATTACTTCACCTCCTCTGCTATATTTTCTTTATTTTCCATACTGGCTTCCTTAGCCTTTTTTACCCTGAGGTAATCCAGAATTCCTCTTAACTGGCCTTCATACCCTGAACATCTGCACAGATTTCCAGAAAGGAATTCCTTTATCTCATCTTCATCAGGATAAGGATTCTCCCTAAAGAGTGCAATAGCATTCATAACAAAGCCCGGATTACAGAAGCCACACTGCTCTGCCCCCTGGTCAGCTATAAATGTAACGAATTCTGCGGCCTCCTCCTGTAAACCTTCAAGCGTTGTAACGCTGCATTTATCTGCTCTTACAGCAAGAACCGAACATGAAAGCACTGGTTTATCGTTAAGAAATACCGTACACAGTCCGCAGTTAGAAGTCTCACAGCCACATTTTACACTATAACAGCCATGCTCCCTCACGAAATCATAAAGAGTCATATCGCAGGCAACATCTGCCTTGACTGACTTTCCATTTAACTTAATATCTACTAACATATATTCTCCAATCCATACACTAATAAATCGATATATAAACAAATCTATATAAATAATACCTCAGCTATTAATAATCAATAACTAATTATTAATTATTTACAACCCTTAATGCTCTCTTGGTAAGCTCTTCTGCCAGATGACTTCTGTATTCAGCACTTCCACGCATATTACTCTCTGTAGAAACATTTTCCCTTACATATCTGGCGAAGCTCTCTATAGTCTCATCATTTACTCCGCCCTTAAGAATACCTTCCTTATCTTCAACAATAACAGCTCTTCCCGGTCTTGCACCTATGCATATATTATATTCACCCGAACCGCTAAAGCCCACGCCAGCACAGGTAAGAACCGGAAGGTCTGTTTCTGTTATTCTTACTGCCTCATAAAACATCTTGACTGGCTTTTTCTTAACTATAATGCTTACAATAATATCCCTGTCATAGCTTTTTGCCGCATACTCCTTTAGGGAAACTATTCCACCCTTATATAATTCAACGTATGAATCAAGTCCAATTAATAATGTAAGAACATCAGAAAATCCATATCTTCCATATATGCTTCCACCAACTGTTGCAAGATTTCTAAACTGCACGCCAACTATATGCCTTAGTGCTTCCTTAGCGCAGCCATTCGTATACTCATTAAACCCCTTATGGTTTTCCAACTGTCTTAGTGATGTCATACATCCAATCTTAAATTCTTCATCTGTCTCTTCAATCTTATCAAGTCCCAGTCCTGACATGTCAATCGCGGTATTGATTCTGTTATCACCCATACGCATCCACATCATGCCGCCGACAATTCTGTTAGCCTTCTTCTGGTTAAGCTCGTAGGCCTCTTCAATACTTTCTACTTTCTTATAATTCTGTATATTAAGCATAAAAACTCCTCATTTTGATCATACTTATGCCAGAAATAAAAGTCATGCTGTGCAGCTCAAACAACATTTAACCTCTTTCCTGACCGTTTCTTAATTACATCATAATATAACTATACTGACTTGTAAAAGCCTTGTCAATCTGATAAAATTCATTCGCACATATCTTTTAACCATTACTATCAGATATATTCTGATCAACATAAATTAGTGTGCCAAAAAAGTAGAAATGAGGATATTTATGAAGAAATTTAAAAGATTAACCGCTTTAGTTCTTGCAGTGCTCATGCTTATATCAACTGTAGCATGTGGCAGTTCTGCTGCAAACGACAGTACTACACAGGCTGCTTCAACATCAGCCTTTGATGTCATGTCACAATTCAACGAGGTAAGCACAAGCTACCCTCTTACTGTTACCGACCAGGCAGGACGAACAGTAACTTTTGAAAAAGCACCTGAAAAGATTGCTT
Source organism: Bacteroides galacturonicus (assembly GCF_003096855.1). Classification (NCBI taxonomy): domain Bacteria; kingdom Pseudomonadati; phylum Bacteroidota; class Bacteroidia; order Bacteroidales; family Bacteroidaceae; genus Bacteroides; species Bacteroides galacturonicus. Next base: position 303,774 of record NZ_QEOA01000007.1, read on the forward strand.
CATCTTACTATATCTCTACAAGTCTTCTCCTTGCACTTGGATTAAAGGATAAGCTTGTGGGAATCGAAGCTAAGGCTAATACACGAAACATCTATAAGCTTGCAGCTCCATCCATTGTAAGTCTCCCTAATATGGGAACAGCTAAGGAATTCAACACAGAAGCCTGTGTTGCAGCAGCACCTGATGTTGTATTCCTTCCTATGAAGTTAAAAAAAGCTGCAGATACACTTGAAGGTCTTGGTATCAAGGCTGTTGTTGTTAATCCTGAGGATGCAACGCTCCTTAAGGAATGTATAACACTTGTTGGTAAAATAACTAACACAATCGGACGCTCTGATGCACTTAACAATTCTATCGATACATTTTTAGCTGATAATAAAGCCAAGCTTGCAGGTGAGAGCACTCCTTTAGTATATCTTGCGGGCAACAGCTCTGTTCTTTCAACAGCCGGAAGCAAGATGTATCAGAACACATTACTTAGCAATGCAGGCGGAAAGAATGCAGCCTCTGAGCTTACAGATACTTACTGGGCAAATGTTTCATATGAACAGCTTCTTGCCTGGAACCCTGATTACATTATAATAGCTGCCGATGCAACTTACTCAGTAGATGACGTTATAAATGATGCTAATCTTGCAGACTGCAATGCTGTTAAGAATAAAAAGGTTGTAAAACTTCCTGGTGATATAGAAGCATGGGATTCACCTGTACCAGCAAGCTTCTTAGGAAGCATATATATTGCCTCTGTTCTTCATCCAGAAAAGGTTACTAAGGATTTCTATGAAGAATGTGTAACTAAATTCTATGAAAGCTTTTATGGATTCACACCTGCTAAATAAGGATGATTTATGTTCAAAAATACTTCTAATTACCGGAACAAAATTATACTTTTATCAGTCATACAGGTACTGCTTCTTATAGTAGTACTTGTATGGTCTGTCATTACCGGACAGTATCCACTCACATTAAAGAGCTTACTGTCTGGTGATACTATGTCTATTATGGTCTTTAAAAGGCTCAGGCTTCCCCGCGCCCTTATGGGTGTTATAGGTGGTTTTGGGCTTTCAATATCAGGTTATATATATCAGCTTATATTTAAAAACCCTCTGGCATCTCCCGATATCGTTGGCGTTTCCTCCGGTGCAAGTGCCGGTGCTGCTCTTGCAATAGTCGCAGTTTCTGCTTCTGTTCCAGTCATCTCCATATCTGCTTTTATCGGAGCTGTTACAGCACTCATAATAACTCTGCTTACGGCTTATCTTGTCCCTGGCAGAAACAGTTATACTATCGTGCTTGCCGGTATAGCTATTCATTCTGTGGCACAGACTATACTTATGTTTCTAAAGCTTGCTGCAGATCCTGAAAAACAACTTGCTTCAATCGAATACTGGATTATGGGAAGCCTTAATGGTATTTCAAGAGACAGCCTTGCTATTCCATTTCTCACGACACTTACCGGCTTTATTATAATGGCTTTGTTATACAGACAGATTCTCATTCTCTCTACAAGTGAAGAGGAAGCTGTATCACTAGGTGTACATGTAACAAGTCTGCGTTTTATCATATTAATGCTTGCTACATTAGTAGTATCATCAATAATATGTGTTACGGGGCTTATAAGCTTTATCGGACTTATCGCACCTCATATTGCCAGACTTCTTACAAAGCGTAATGACATATTTACATACATAACAAGTGGCTTCACAGGAGCTATTTTACTGACACTTGCTGATATACTGGCAAGAAGTGTATCCCCATCAGAGCTGCCAGTCAGTATATTTACCTCACTTCTTGGTGCTCCACTGCTTATCATTCTGCTTATCAGAGCTAATAAAAAGGAGGCGTTATGATGTCCGATTTATTCAATAATACATTTTCCGCAGACGGAATATCAGTATATTACGGCAGCACCTGTGCGGTTGATAACGTAAGCTTTGACCTTATGCCTGGACAGCTTAATGCTGTTATTGGCAATAACGGCTGTGGTAAAACCTCTCTTATTAAGGCCATCATGGGACTTATAAAACACAACGGAAAATGTCAGCTTAATGAACACTTACTTGAAAACCTCTCTGTTAAAAAAAAGGCACAGCTCATAAGCTACATTCCCCAAAGAAACAATCTTACTATAAGCATGACCGTCAGGGATGTATGTCTGCTTGGCTTCAATCCTCATATGCACATACTTGGAGGCTACACCACAGATATGCTCAGGCGTGTGGATAAAGCTATTGATATGGTTGGACTTAAGGGTTTATACGAATCAGACTTCTTAGCTTTAAGCGAAGGGCAGAAGCAGTTATGTATTCTGGCACGCACCATAATAGAGGCTTCCCCACTGCTTCTTCTCGATGAACCGGATAGTGCACTTGATTTTTCTAACCGTCATCTTCTTATGCAGCACATAAGAAGTATTGTATCCGATGGCAGATGCGCCCTAATGTGTATTCACAGCCCTGAGCTTGCTTTAGAATACTGCGATAATATACTTCTTATGAAGTCTGGGACAATCCTTAGCACCATTAATACACATACAGACTCTCTTGATATTATTAATGAAAAGATGTCTCTTATATATGATAATATTAATGTCATTGAATGTACTGACATTAACCATAAAACCCACCGCGTAGTTGTGGCATTATAGACCTATACCTATACTGCGTATAAATGTCTATTCTCACCAGACACACATACGTTATAAAATCATTTAGTGAAACGAGGTGACTTATTTATTCTATGGATAATTGTTATTTAGATGCTTTGGCTGTAATTACATTTTTTAAGATGTCAGATAAAAAACATCTTTTTATTACGGGAGACCGGGGAAGTGGCAAATCATATCTGTTAAACAACATTTTAAACCAGCTTGAAGAAACTATGGATATGTCTGATTTTTTCAATTTCAATTATCTGATAAGCCGCAGAACAGACACACCAGAAGTTGTTATTAAATCCAATCTTATAGATGATGGAAAAGAATATGTGATTGGCAGACCACGTACACTCACTCCTGTTTCCCCTAAAAAAGGCAACAACATGACCTCCGTAGAGGATGGCTTTATTAACTGCGCCTGTCCTGCCATTATGAAGCATCTTATGACCTCTGCTGATAGTGTATTTGTTATTGACGAGCTTGGTTATCTGGAAAGCTCCTGTATCCCTTTTCAGGAGAACATTAAAAGTCTTCTTGATAACTCACGCGTATTAGCGGTCATCAGAAAACAATCCACAGAATTTCTTGACAGTATTAAAAGCAGATCTGATGTACTTTTAATCGATATTGATAATACCTTCAGCTCTATTTCGTGCATTATTATGGCATCCGGTATGTCAAAAAGATTCGGTACCAACAAGCTTTTAGCCTCCTTCAACAACAACACTCTCTTTGAAAATGCGATAAATATAAGCCACTTTGTAAGCTTTGGTAAAACTCTTGCCGTAACCCGTCATGATGAGCTTGTACAGATATGTGAACGGGAACATATACATTGCATTAAACACAATATGCCTTACAGAAATGATATGGTACGTCTTGGTGTTTCACGTATTCTAAAGGAAACTAACAGACACAAAAGCTGCTGCACCCAAGGGATATTATTTCTTCCATCAGACCAGCCGCTTATCACTAAGACAAGCCTTCAGCTGCTGTGCCTTTTATTTATTTACTACAACAGCAGTTATTTTGCTTGTAACAGCACAGATAAATCCAGCAATGCCAATAATAATTATTTCAATAATAATAATATTAATAATAATAATAAGATATGCCGGCTTGCCTTCAACGAAAACGCAGGCGCACCAGTAATATTTCCTGAGTGCTATTATAATGAGCTCCTTACACTTCCACAGGGCAAGGGTGGCGGCTTTATTGCAAAAAAACATCCTGCACAGGTTGTTTTAGTTCCTGCACAGGATGAATATGAATTATATGATATTGATACTCCTGATGACCTTATTCGTCTTTCCCGGTATCTTCGCTAATTGCTGTACCTTATTTAGTTACAGCCTTTTCCTTTATTGTTGCTGCTTCTTCTGAAACAACTTCTTTAACCGTTTCCTCAGCTTTATCCTTAGGAAGAATTATGTTAAGTAATATTGCTACAAATGCTGCTGGAACAATACCAGACTCACCAAACATAAGCTGTACTGCCTGTGGTGTATGTGCAAGGATTGCAGGGCTTACACCCATACCATAGCCTACACCAAGTGCAACCGATACAATAGAAAGCCTTCTTGCATCAAGCGGCTCCTTAGTGATAAGCTGGATACCACTTACAATAATTGATGAGAACATCATAACTGCCGCACCACCAAGTACTGACTGTGGCATGATTGATATTAATGCTCCAAGCTTAGGAATAAGACCACATAATATAAGGAATACAGCACCAGATGCAAGTGCAATTCTGTTAACAACCTTAGTCATTGCAACAAGGCCAACATTCTGGCTGAATGATGTATTAGGAAGCACACCGAAAAGTGCTGCAAGCGATGAACCTAAACCATCACACATAACTCCGCCTGAAAGTTCTTTATCTGTCGCTTCTCTTCCTACTCCACCGACCATAACACCTGATATATCTCCAACAGTTTCTACTGCTGTTACAACAAACATAACAAGCACAGGAAGTATTGCTCTTAAGTCAAACACTGGCTTAACTGGCATGAACTTAGGAATCGCAATCCACTTAGCTTCTGCAACCTTATTCCAGTTAAGTACCCATGACTTAGTATATTCAACTCCCTCAGCATTAACTGCTGTATGTGGAAGCACACAGCCCATAATAGCTGCTACAATATAACCAACTATAATTCCAATCAGTATAGATGATGAACTAAGATATCCCTTTGTCCAGTGCTTAACGAATAATATAACAATAAGCACAACAAACGCCAGAAACAGATTCTCTAATGAGCCAAAGTCTTTAGCCCCGTTTCCACCACCGAATGAATTGATACCAACAGAAATAAGTGACAGTCCAATAGAAAGCACAACAGTTCCTGTTACAACTGATGGGAAAAATCTTCTTAAAGGCTTAATAAATGCACCAAGCACAGTTTCAAAAAGACCACCTATAATGGATGCTCCCATAATTGCACCATAGGCTAATACTCCGCCTCCCATAACCTTTGTTATACTGCTGAATACTCCGATAAATCCAGAGCTTGTACCCATAATAATAGGCACCTTGCCTCCAACAGGTCCAATTGAAAACAACTGTATAAGTGTTACAATACCAGCTATAATCATAGCATTCTGTAAAAGTGCAACCTGAATAGATGCATACTCACTTCCTGCTCCAATACCACAGGCTCCTGTAATAATAAGCAACGGTGTAAGATTTCCTACAAACATCGCCATAACGTGCTGAAGTCCAAGTGGTATCGCCTGTTTTAATGAAAGCTTTCCATTAAAATCATATGCCTCCGGCATAAGTTCTTTTATTTTTTTCATATATCCTCCGGTATATTAACCATAATCTATCTGTTATTAATCTCATATGAAGAAGGTCTAGGGAAAATCATTATTCAAGTACTGATTTTCCTTAGACCTTCCTTCTGTATGACCTACGCTTATTATCTCTGCACATCAAATGAAGCATTATTCATAAGTCGTTTAATCTGGTCAACGCTTGTGATGTTAGTATCGCCGCGGATAGCGTGCTTCATTACTGAAGAAGCTACTGCGAAATTGACGATATCTTCGTGCTTCCAGTCATTCTGCATAAGAGCATAGATAAGACCAGAAGAGAATGCATCTCCACCACCAACACGGTCAACAATCTCAAAATTGAGTGTCTTGCTTTCGTAAGTCTTTCCGTCAGCATAGTAGAAAGCCTTAAGAGAGTTATTACTTCCTGAATGAACATAACGTACTGTTCTTGCAATTGCTTTCATATGGTACTGCTCATCAATAGCCTTGAATACTCTGTCCATATCCTCAAATGATGGATCCATAGTAAGGCCGTCCTTAACATCTGTACCATCTGCATTGTATACATGGATAGGCTCAATACCTATAAGTACATCTACATATGGAAGATATCTGCTGAGTACATCCCTTGCTGTTTCAAAAGACCATAATGTACTTCTGAAATTAGGATCAAAGCTTACCGTAAGTCCAAGCTTCTTAGCTGCCTTGATAGCCTTATCTATAAGACAACGGCAGTTATATGAAAGAGCTGGTGTGATGCCACTTAAATGTAACCAGTCATAATCCTTTAAGATGTTCTCAAAATCTACATCCTTATAATCATATTCAGCAAATGCTGAGCTTCCTCTATCATATATTACCTGTGAAGGTCTTACTGAAACACCTTCTTCAAGGTAATAAAGTCCCATTCTTCCGTCAGACTTGATAATGTGCTTAGTGTGTACATCATTAGCCTTAAGGTAGTTGATACAAGACTTACCAAGGTCTGTGTTAGGTAATACTGTAAAAAATGTTGAATCTACACCAAGGTTAGCGAGTGAAACTGCTACGTTGGCTTCTGCTCCACCATAGTTAACTATGAAATTGTGGGTTGTAACTATCTTCTCATAGTTAGGTGGTGACAATCTTAACATCAATTCGCCAATTGCTATGAACTTCATACGTGCCTCCATCTATCATTAAACTTTAAACCTGATATTAAGTAATATTTTATGGCAATAATCTGTACTTTTATTGCTCTATATTGTCAAAATAATACTCCATTTAATGATACTACTTATCCTATAAAATTGCAAATTGTATTTAACGCATTAACTCATAAATACCGCAGTATTTTGTTGCATTAACACACCATTTCATTGTATAATTAAAAATATTTTGAAGCGAGGAAAGTAATACCTATGGACATTTACGAATCATTGAACTCTATTTTAGTAACTTTATTCAATGATATAATGAACATTGAAGAAAAGGCTTTAATTACAGATGAATTTTCTGACATCACAGTTACTGATATGCACATAATTGAAGCTATCGGAATTAAAGAGCCACGCACTATGGGAACAATATCCAAGGCCTTAGGCGTGACTATGGGAACTCTTACAGTCGGCATTAACGGACTTGTTAAAAAGGGATATGTAATAAGGACAAGAAGTGAAGAAGACCGCCGTGTCGTATATGCTTCCCTCACACCAAAGGGTAATGCGGCATACACTCACCATATGAGATTTCATCGGGATATGATTAAACATATAACTGACGATTTAAGCGAAGATGAAGCCGCCGTACTTATTAAGACATTTACAAGGCTTGAAGATTATTTTAAAAGCATATCATAGCATTTATAATGTCTATGTAATTATATTAACATATAGCTATGCTGTCTAACAGCGTAACCTATAACACACTGACTGCATAGTAAAATCCCCACAGATATGAACTTCTGTGGGGATTTTTTGAAAGATTATTAATCTTTCCGCCGACCTGGCCGGCATAATTTATATATGAGAGTTTTGGAAAAGTAAGCTTATTTAGTTAATTCAGCTGTCTTATATATAAATGTTACTGAATTGTCCTTACCATCTGATTTACCAAGGAATGTGTTGTAATTCTGACCAAGCTTGATTACTTCCTTGATTGTATCTACTGCTGTATCAGCATCATCTCCAACAAGACTTGTAATAGCCTTAATACCTGTCTCATTGAATTCTGCCATACCATCTTTAAGTGTTATAGCACCATCATTAAGCTGTGTTACGCCATCTGCTAAAGTTACAGAAGATGACTTAAGTGTTGATGTTCCATCAGCAAGCTGTGTAGAACCACTTCTTAAAGCTTCATTGTTAGAATTAAGTGTGCTGAAACCACCAGCTATCTGTTCAATACCACCGTTAAGTGCATCATTATTGTCGTTAAGCTGTGCAAGTCCTGCACTTATCTGTGCTATACCACCATTAAGTGTATCATTGTTATCGCTAAGCTGTGCAAGTCCTGCGCTTATCTGTGCTATACCACCATTAAGTGTATCATTGTTACCACTAAGCTGTGCAAGTCCTGCATTAAGCTGTGATGCACCTGCGTTAAGTGTATCGTTATTCTTAACAAGTTCACCAAGTCCGTCTGTTAATGACTGGCTTCCTTCTGTAAGCTGCTTTAATGCTGCATTAATAGTTTCATTATTGCTAAGATTGCTAACAACTGCATCTAATGCACTTGAAGCCCCTATATTACCAGCAGCCTTAATAAGTAGTCCTAACTGGTTAACATATACATAATCCTTTGAACCAGCCTGTGATACCTGTGGAGAATATGGCTTACCGCTTGTCATAGCTTCTGTATATGTCTCTGTTATTATATTAGTTGTATAAGCTGTAAGATACTTTACAAAATAAGCTGATATATCTGTTGCTGCCTCACTACTGCTCTTCTTACCCAGATCACTAAGGTCTGTTGCTATAGTTACATCACTAAGACCTAATGCTGTTCCTAATTTCTGTAAATCAGCTGCCTGCTCCATAACAGTCTTTCCTGTTGAGTCTGCTACAGAATTCATCTTATAAGCTGTTGAATTAGCTGCAAGTTCCTTAACAACATTTCCAATAAGTGCTGTCTTAATGCTCTTTATTCCTTCATTTAATTGTGAAGCTCCTGCCTCTGCACTAGCAACACCATCTGTATAAGCCTTTAAACCTGTCTGTAATGAAACTGCACCTGCTGCCGCACTGGCAACACCGCCTGTATATGTTGAAAGACCACTCTGTAATGTGCCTGAACCTGCATTAAGTGCTCCTACACCATCAGTATAAGTCTTTAAACCTGACTGTAACTGTCCTGCACCTGCACCAAGCTGGTTAGCTCCTGCTGTGTATGCACTGATACCATCCTTAAGCTGTCCTGCACCTGCTGCCAGAGCTGTAGCACCATCTGTATAAGCATAGATACCATCTTTAAGCTGGCTTGCACCATCATTTAACTGGTTCACGCCATCTGTAAGTGCTGGAATACTGTCAGAAAGTGTCTGTGTACCATTCTGGAGAGTAACTGTTCCATCTGTAAGCTGGTCAGCTGCTGACTGAAGCTCATTCATCTTATCTTCAAGCTTAGCAAGTGAGAAATCATCTGTATCTATATCATTAAGTGTGCTTGTTGTAGCAACTGACATAGACATATCAAGCTCGAAATCCTCTACATCTGCTGATATTTCAAAGTATTCTGGAATATCCATATCAAGGCTTTCACCATCAAACTTAAGGTTTAAAGTATTCTTTAAGCCTGGCATAGCCATACCAAGTGCAATGATATTATCGCCAACCTTGCTTACCTTGCCGTTAGTAACTTCTACATTACTGAACTTATCTGTTGGAAGAAGTGTTCCTGTAATCATAGTAAATGGAACATAAGCTATCTGTGACTTTCCATTAACTGTTATATTCTTCTTCTCATTGTTAGTATAGTCATATCTGATAGTAACCTTACCACTCTTGCCAATCATATCTTCTGGCTTAGTTTCAACACCATTTAACTTGTAAGTAACCTTTATTGAAACAGGAGCAGTCTTATCAGATGTGCTCTGGTTAGTTGTTGTTTCGCCCTTAGAATCAGTAACCTTTTCTGTTACAAGAACGTGATCCTGAGTTCCGTCTGCCTTATCAAATACATATACCATCTCGTCTCTTGTATTTGTCTTTAATGTACTTGTATTTGATATTGAAAGCTCGTTCTTAATAGCATTTGTTATAATATTCTCTGTATTAGAAGCAGCCTCACTGCTTATTGCAACCTCACTGCCTGTCTGATTATATGCTGTGCTAGTGCCACAGCCTGTAAGTGTTGAAGCAATAAGAACAACACTTAATAATACTGAACTATATTTAAATAAAGTCTTCTTAACCATAACTATTCCTCCATTTTCTTACTTCCTGATATATTCTTATATCTGTTACGGCATATACACCTTTGACCCGTTCATACATCTTTCTGATTACATATCCTGATTCTTCTTAGGCTTAAATCCTATACTTGTATTGATAATGAGCTTATCACATAATACAAACAATGATGGAAGTATGAAGATAACTACGAACATACTTATAATTGCACCACGCGCCATAAGTGTACAAAGCGAACCAATCATATCAACTGAAGCTATACATCCAACACCAAATGTTGCGGCAAAGAAACCAAGCGCACTAACAATAATTGATGGTATTGATGTTGAAAGAGCTATCTGGATTGCTTCCTTCTTAGCGTATCCCTGGCTTCTTTCCTTCTTATATCTTGTTGTCATAAGAATAGCATAATCGACTGTTGCACCAAGCTGGATAGTACCGATAACTACTGATGCAATAAATGGTATCTGTGTATGCGTAAAATATGGAATACCCATATTAACAAAGATAGCAAATTCGATTGCTGAAACAAGTATAATTGGAAGCGATATTGATTTAAGTACGAACAGGATAATAACAAATATAGCTACTATTGATACCGCACTGACTGTCTTAAAGTCCTTATCTGTTATAGTGATAAGATCCTTGGTACAAGGAGCTTCACCAACTACCATTGCCTTAGAATCGTAAGACTTTACAATATCATTCACCTTACTAATCTGATTGTTAATTTCATCTGATGCTATTTTGTAATCTGTAGCAATCATCATTATCTGATAATCTTCACCCTTAAGCTCTGATACTGTCTTAGCCGGTAAGAATTCCTGTGGAATACCAGACTTAAGTGCTGTGTCAAGTCCGAGTGCGAACTGTACACCGTCTACATCACCTAACTTATCAAGCATTTCGTTAGCTGTATCTGTAGACATACTAGAGTCAGCAAGTATCATATAGATTGAATTCATATCAAAGTTTTCTTCCAGCTTCTTATTAGCCTGTGAGCAGGCAAGGTCATCTGGAAGTGTATCAGACAAATCATAATATACTGATGTATGATTCTGTCCATATATAGCAGGTCCTAATAATACAACAAAGACAATTACAAATATCCATGAGTGGTTTACTATAAATGTAGCAAGCTTATCGAAGTTTGGCATAATCTCACGATGCATTGTCTTCTCTAATGCCCTGTCAAATGTAAGTATCAATGATGGAAGGATTGTTACACAACCGATAACACCGAATACAACACCCTTTGCCATAACGATACCAAGGTCAAGACCAAGTGTGAAGCTCATAAAGCAAAGTGCAATGAAACCTGCAACTGTTGTTATAGAAGAACCAACTACGGATGTAAGTGTATTACTAATGGCAACTGCCATCGCTTCCTTGTGGTCATCCGGATATATTTCCTTCATTTCCTTGTAGCTGTGCCATAAGAAGATTGAATAATCCAGTGTAACACCTAACTGAAGTACAGCCGCAAGAGCTTTAGTTATATATGAAACCTCACCTAATAAAATGTTAGAACCCAAGTTGTATACAATTGCCATTCCTATACTTATCATAAAGAATACTGGTACAAGAAATGAATCCATAAATATAGCAAGCACGATACATACAAGAACTACTGCTATAAGTACATAAAGTGGTGTCTCTTTCTCCGAAAGATTCTTAGTATCCGTAACTACTGCTGACATACCACTTATAAAGGCCTGACCCTCTGTCTGCTCTCTTATCTGTATGATAGCATTCATAGTATCATCACTTGAAGTTGTATTATCGAAGAATATTGCAAATAAAGTTGTATCTGTGCTGTCATTCTCGAAATACTTTCTGAATTTTGATGGAACAATCTCAGATGGAACATCTTCACCAACTATTCCTGTGTAAGAAATAACCTGTGCAACGTGGTCTACATTCTCTACCTTCTTAATAAGTCTGTCAGTAGACTTCGTATCCATATTCTGGACAACGACCATCGCGTATGCACCCTTATTGAAGTCATCCATAAGAATGTCCTGACCCTGCATAGTCTCTATCTCATTCGGAAGATAATACAGAATATCGTAATTAACTCTTGTATTAAAGTATCCGATTGCAGATGGAATAAGAAGCAGGAAACTCAGAATAAGAATTGGAATTCTGAGTTTAACAATTACTTTTCCAAACTTTTCCATAACTCGCCTCATTTCTACGTCTGCGACGTAATTTTACTTTGATTGGACTGATAACCTCTCAATAATTAATAACTCTCTTAATTAATTACATTTATTATCAATTCAATACATATGACCGTGATCTCTCAAATATGACTTTTGGTCATTTTCTTTGCAAGTGTTATTCTAGCACAAAATGACTAAAAGTCATTTTTTTATAGATTTTTTATTTTCAACATGGTAGAATATTAATTGACAGAACAACTAATATTATGCCTGCATTAGATTGGAGATTTTATGGGAAAACTTGAGAACAACAAACAACAGAAAAGGACTTCCCTCTTAGATACAGCTTTTAAGCTCTTTACAACGCAGGGTGTTTCCAAGACATCAATTGCCGAGATTTCACAGAAAGCTGGAATTGCCAAGGGAACTTTTTATCTGTATTTCAAAGATAAATATGATATAAGAAATAAGCTCGTTTCTCACGAGGCAAGCAAGCTCTTTAAAAATGCAGTGAGTGCATTAGAGCTTCATATAAAAGAACAGCAGATTAATGACCATTCGTTTACAATTACATTTACTGAGGAGATTATATTTATTGCTGACCACATAATTAATGTGCTTAACACCAACCAGACACTTCTTACATTTATATCAAAGAACCTGTCGTGGGGAATATTTAAAGAGGCTCTTACAACCAATGTCGCTGATGACGACATTAATTTTAAAGATATCTACTATGAAATGCTTGAAGACTCTGGTCTTAACCTCAACGAGCCCGAGATTATGCTGTTTATGATTGTCGAGCTTATAAGCTCAACATGCTACAGCTCAATCCTTTACAAAGAACCAGCTGATATTGACAGGCTCAAGCCTTACCTTTATAAGGCCATTAAGGCAATTATCAATGAACATACAATAGAAGATTAGAAGATAAGAAATCCCCTTCCTTACCAGAAATATTATCTGACAAAGAAGGGGATTTGTACCACTCCACCTATAATTTTAAAATTTACTCTTAAATTTATTTTAGCTAAGACTCTCTTTTAATCACTCTTTTATATAAGTTTTTAACATTTGTGTAACATTTTTTCTTTTAAGAACTAATTTCCCAGAAGCTTATTATATATATCCCTCTTAGATACGCCCCTGTCCCTGGCTGCTGCCTTCATAGCCTCTTTTTTATCAAGTCCCTGTGCTATATACATATCAACGTGTTCCTGCTCAGACATAGTAAGCCACTGTGCCTGTGCTTCCTCTTTAAGCTCATTTCTGTCTTTTCCAGCAATTACAAGAACATACTCGCCCCTTGGCTGGTTATTCTCATAATAACTGCACGCCTCTGCAAGCGTTGTAACCATACTATTCTCATAGCGTTTGGTAAGTTCCTTGCATATAGTAACTGCCCTGCTTCCTCCTAACACCTCAGAAAGCTCTTTAAGTGTCTTTAAAAGCCTGTGTGGAGCTTCGTATATAATCATTGTTCTTGTTTCATCTTCAAGTTCTTTTAATATGTCTTTACGCTCATTCTTGTCCGCCGGAAGAAATGCTTCAAATGCAAAACGTCTTGTTGCCTGTCCCGACATTGTAAGTGCCGTTATACACGCTGCCGCACCAGGAACTGATGATACCTTAATTCCTGATGCAAGTGCCTGCCTTACAAGCTCCTCTCCCGGGTCAGATATTCCAGGTGTTCCAGCATCAGTTATTACAGCGACTGACATTCCTTTAAGCATCTTCTCAACAAGCACCTTTGCCTTATCATACTTGTTATATTCATGATAGCTTGTCATCGGCGTATTAATCTCAAAATGATTAAGCAGCTTTATGCTGTTTCTCGTATCCTCCGCCGCAATAATATCAACTTCCTTTAATATCCTTAACACCCTGAACGTAATATCCTCAAGATTACCAATCGGAGTTGCACACAAATATAACTGCCCAACTCCGCTATTATTATGAGAGCCATTAAATTCTTCATGTGCCTGCACACTATCATAATCAATATCTGTAATATTATCTTCCATACTGCTCCTCTCTTAAATTCATACTAATTGTACATTTTTAAAAGTTCTTCCGTGTAACTTCCATCGCTATTGTATACAATAAGTGGTTCTTCCACTATAAGCTGTGAACGTCCGCCCTTTACCGCCTCTATAAGCACCATATTAGCTGGCTTATCTATATGCGGATACACAAGCCTTATACGCTTTGGCTCAAGGTGGTTATTCTTCATAGAAGTAAATATATCTACAAGTCTTGATGGTCTGTGAACCATATACATATGTCCCTTAACCTTAAGGCACTTTGAAGCTTCCCTTACAACGTCCTCAAGACTGCATAGAAGCTCGTGTCTTGCGATTGCCTTGGCACTCTCAGGATTAACAATTCCGTGATTTTCATTCATATATGGTGGATTGCTTGTAACCACATTAAAAGAAGCCCCACCTAAAATATGTGAAGCTTCTTTAATATCACCTTTTACAATATTAACCTTGTCTGACAGACTATTAAGTTCAACATTTCTGACAGCAAGGTCATAACTGATATCCTGAATTTCCAAGCCTGTATACATACTGCCTGGATTTTTCGCCTGCATAAGAATTGGTATTACACCATTTCCAGTACCCATATCAAGCACCTTCTGGTTCTTTCCGGCCTTCGCAAATGTAGACAACAACACAGCATCCATTCCAAAACAGAACACATCTGTATTCTGGATTAGTCTGAGATTATCCCTGCATAAGTCATCAATTCTCTCATTGGCATTAATACCTGCATTAATCTTAGCATCAGTCATCATTAATATGGGCTTTTCCTTCCTTTTTCTCAAGCTCTTCGAGTTCTTTTAACTCTTTATCATCTATATTCATTCTGTCGTTTCTTCTCTTAGGCTTAAATCTAAGCTCAGCAACAGGATACTCTCTTATCTCTTTCTCATCTCCATCAAGTGTGACAATTACCTTAACAAGCTGTCTTAACACATTAACGCTTGATACCTCACCCTTTAACTTCTCAGGTGTAGTAACATAATCTCCCACATTAGGAAGGTTGCTGTTAAGCTCCTCGTAAGTTTCCTGCTCATTCTTAAGACAGCACATAAGTCTTCCACACACACCCGATATCTTTGATGGATTAAGCGATAAATTCTGTTCCTTTGCCATCTTAATTGACACTGGTATGAACTCTGGCATATATGTTGCACAGCACAATGGTCTTCCACAAGAACCAATTCCGCCTAATATCTTAGTTTCATCTCTTACACCAATCTGACGAAGTTCAATTCTTGTCTTAAATACTGCTGCCAGATCCTTTACAAGCTCTCTGAAATCAATTCTTCCATCCGCTGTAAAGTAGAACAATACTTTATTATTGTCAAATGTATACTCAACCTTTATAAGCTTCATTTCAAGATTATGCTTCTTAATCTTCTCAAGACATATCTTATACGCTTCTTTTTCCTTTTCCCTGTTCTTAGCTTCCCTTTCATCATCATCAGGTGTCGATATTCTGATAATAGCCTTAAGCGGCTGTACAACTGCTGAATCCTCAACCTCTCTTTCACCAAGAACAACGTGGCCATACTCAATTCCTCTTGCTGTTTCAACAATAACGTGCTGACCAACCTCAACATTATACTGTCCCGGTGCAAAGAAATATATTTTGCCCACCTGCCTGAATCTAACACCAACAACTTTAGTCATCTATTTTTAATCTCCAATCCTGCCAAATATTAATTCCTAACATCAGCCAATTATTCACTAACTGCCTACATATCCTCTTTCATAGCCATAATAAGAAGTTCTATGCATAAGTCAAAATTAACATTGGCCTTAAGTCTTACCTTTACTTTATCTATAGAATTAAGTATATCCTGAATTCCTTCGTATGACATAACCTCAGCCTGCGATTTGATAAGCGAAATCTCATCACTAAATATTAGATAATTCGTATCATTGGTACTCTTAAACATAAGCACGTCCCTGAACCACATAGCCATAAGATCAAGATAATCGTCTATTGTAAGCTTGTAATTAGTCACATCTTTAACAACTGCCATTATGTCTGCCGCCGTCATATCCTTCACATTCTTGATAACGTGCATAACATTATTCTTTAAATGTGCGAATTCCGTACCTTCTATAATAGTCTTAGCACGTCCAATCTTACCCTGTGCAAAATCAGCCGCAAACTTACGTTCATATTCTGACACGTCATAGTTATCCTTAAGATAATCCATAACTACGCTTTCCTTTAATGGCTTTAAATCAAGAAGCACACATCTTGATATAATAGTCTGTAAGAAAATGTCTGCGTTAGTCGTAAGAAATATAACAATACCATACGCTGGTGGCTCTTCTATAGTCTTAAGAAGTGCATTCTGTGCCTGCACTGTAAGCTTCTCAGCCTCATCTATAATGTATATCTTATAACGGCTTGAGTATGGTTTAATAAGCATATCTGATATTATCTGATCTCTTACATCATCTACACCTATACTTGCAGGCTTCTCGTGTCGTACCCATATTATATCAGGCTGATTGCCTGACTCTGTCTGTATACAGGAATGACATTTATTACAAGGCTTATTATTGCCTTCTGCCTCACACTGTAATGCTTTTGCAAATATCTTGGCAATCATCTTCTTTCCAGCACCAAGCCCTCCATTGATAATGTAAGCGTGTGATACCTTATCTAATTTAATTGCGTTCTGTAAATGCTCTTTAATTGTATCGTATCCATAAATATCTGAAAATGTGCTCATTATATACTCCAATCTTATGCTGATATATCAAGCAATAAACCCCTGATATCATCAATTCTTCCTACAATCTCAAGATGATTTTTCTCTTCTTTAACAAGTTCTCCTGCCAGCTCATCAAGATTCTTATCCACAAGTTTAACAATACCATATACTCTGTGTCTGCCTCGTCTATCAAGAAAGTTCTCTCTTGAGAACTTATGGGAACGGTTAACAACCTCATTAAGAAACCCCTTAACAAGCTCCCTGTACTTTCGCATATCCTTAATATCCATATGCTTTGCAATCTTCTCACCCTGCTCAGTAATCTGTTCCATCATACTGCCAAGCTTTTCCTGAAGATCCTTTTCTTCTATATTACTAATAAGAGTAAACTTAAAACTACTGTCCGTACTCTCTGTATTCTTCACCTGCTGAACTGAAGATGATGTCTGTATATCATTAATCTTTATATCCATAACTTTACTCTCTTTCGTGTCCACCATCATATAATTGTATCATATAAATATCATTAATACAATTCAAGCCAACTCACTCTTACTGCATTTATAAAAGCTGCTGTTTAATTGCCTCTTTGATGTCCCTTATACAATCCTCTATTGTTCCATCGTTGCTAAATCTCTGATTAATTCCGGCTTCCTTAATCTTTTCCTCCGAAAAATCTTTACTGTCTGCAAGAAAACGCCTGCACATTTCCTCATACTGTGGTACTTCCTGCTTCTGTTCCCTGTTGATAGCTCTCATAAGCCTTATTCCATCATCGACTTCTATATATATCGGTAATATTGCATCTTTTCCAAAGTATGCACAAAATTTATTGTAAGCCTCAATAGTACCTATAACAATGTACTTGTCACCGCTTCCAAGCCTGATCTGCCCATCATCAACTGTAAAATACTTCCACTCTCCATACACTGTGTTATATATCCGCATCTCTATTACTTTATCCGCCGCTTCAAGCTCCAATGCCTTCTCATTATCTACATAATAATACTCTACACCTTCTTTTTCTCCAGCTCTCATAGGTCTTGTTGTATACATAATAACAGTCTTAAGATTTAGCTCCTTATCACCAACTAAAGCCTTAAATATATTATCTTTACCACTTGAACTTTTTCCCATTAAAAATGCTATCTCAGGCATAACAAAGCTCCTTCTTTTACACCTACAACCTCCAGACCTGCCTCACCGGCCGCCTGAAGTATTGCAATAATCTTTCGTGTAATAACCTCTCCCGGACATAATATCGGTATTCCCGGTGGATATACATACACTGACTCTCCACTTATCTTACCATATATCTTCTCATTATTCATCTGAATTTCATCACAACCTGATAAATCACGCCTGTTAAATGCTTGTGCAATTGTCAACGCCTGCTCATCCCTGAAATCAGCAACATTTATCTTATTACCATTATCCTCATCATTAATTAAAATCTCATCTTTACTTCTATTATTATATTTACTCCTACTCTCATCTATTTCTTCGTCTATCTCCTTTAATGCCGCAAGAACTCTATTATCTAATTCTTCGTCTATCTCTTTTAATGCCGCAAGAAATCTATCATAATACTCCTGCGAGTCAAATATTGATGTCATCGCTATCACATACTTTATAGATGACATTTCAAGCTGGATTTTATATTTATAAAATAAAGTGTCATATAACCATTTTGCATCTTTATATCCTAATACAAGCTTTGATATGTCGTCTGTATTTATTAACCTGATGTGCTTTAATTCTGACAATCCATTTCTTAAAATAGTGAGCTTATCAACATATTCAGCAAATAATTTATCACCGTCATTCTTAACAATGCTTAAGCTTCTTGCTATGGAAGACATTAATATATACGATGGGCTTGTCGACTGGTATATATTCCAATACCTTCTTATGCGTTCTACATCAACTATTCCATAATTAATATGCATAATCGCTGTCTGTGTAAGCGATGGAAGTGTCTTATGCACACTGTTAATTACTATATCAGCTCCACACTTAACTGCTGACTGTGGAAAGCTTTCCGAGAAATTAAAATGTGCACCATGAGCCTCATCAACAATCAATGGAATATTATATTGATGAAGATACTCTGCTATTGATTTAATATCAGATACATTTCCCTCATAAGTTGGTGATGTAAGTATCACGGCTTTAATATCATTTCTGTCATGGTCTGAGCTGTATTTATCCACAATGTCCTTAATTTCTTTTAATGTTATCCCCTTATAATACCCATATTCCTCATCATATTCTGGATAAATATACACAGGATTCAGTTCATTGAGGATAACTGCATTATAAACTGATATATGACAGTTTCTTGCCATTATAACAACATCATTTTTATGGGTAACTCCGCATATTGCCGACATATTACCTGCAGTGCTTCCATTTACCAGATACCAGCTCTCATCAGCTCCATAAAGCTCCGCCGCCTCATCAAACGCATCTTTAATAATAGTTTCGGCATTGTGCATATTATCAAAACCATTAATCTCCGTTATATCTTTCTCATATGGATTTCCCATATCACCCATATATAACTCAATTAATTCTTTATTTCTCTTAGCCCCCGGCATATGCATAGGTACTATATTTTCATCTTTATATTTATCTAACTTAGACAATATATCATTATATTTAACATTCGGTTTAATGCCTGAATTTTTATTTGTAGTTCCTGTTTTATCCGATTTTCCCGTTTTATCTAAATTCATCTTTATACTCTTATCTCCATTCCAATTCATTGTTACACTCTCATCTTTTATTTACTGTTATTTATTATTGGGATACAAAAAAACCATAGATACTACATAACGTAATACCTATGGTATAAATAAGTGCCTAGAACCGGAATCGAACCAGTGACACGAGGATTTTCAGTCCTCTGCTCTACCGACTGAGCTATCTAGGCAAAGTAGCGGGGACAGGATTTGAACCTGTGACCTTCGGGTTATGAGCCCGACGAGCTTCCGAGCTGCTCTACCCCGCGTCATCTATAACTATTGTATTCATATATGATGAAGATTATTCATCAAATGGGCGGAGAAGGATTCGAACCTTCGAAGGCAGTGCCAGCAGATTTACAGTCTGTCCCCTTTGGCCACTCGGGAATCCACCCATATAAAATTAAATTAACAATAACCCTAGCCTTCCAACCAAGATATTATTGTTAATAAAAAGCCGACAGTCGGAGTCGAACCAACAACCTGCTGATTACAAATCAGCTGCTCTGCCATTGAGCCATGTCGGCATATAAATGGGACCTACAGGGCTCGAACCTGTGACCCTCTGCTTGTAAGGCAGATGCTCTCCCAGCTGAGCTAAGATCCCATATCAAATACCTACAATATATAATTGTAAACGACCCGGATGGGGTTCGAACCCACGACCTCCGCCGTGACAGGGCGGCGCTCTAACCAGCTGAGCCACCAGGCCATTCTTATAGATTACTATAAGTAAAGGATTGCTCCTTCAAAACTGCACATTAAATATATCTTATACATCCGTATCCTGTCAAGCACTTTCGTACTTTCCTTAAGAATAACTCTCTTTGTTCTATCCAAACCTTAACCTCTTTCGGTTAAGCCCTCGACCTATTAGTACAGATCAGCTCCATATGTCACCACACTTCCA
>NZ_QEOA01000008.1:0-193333 GCF_003096855.1 Bacteroides galacturonicus
AACCGAAGTAATCTGTCTTAAATGCTTCGTTCGACTTGCATGTGTTAAGCACGCCGCCAGCGTTCATCCTGAGCCAGGATCAAACTCTCATAAAAAGTTTGCCTTGTCAGTTACAAACTAACTAGCTTAATAATAGTTTCCTTATACTGTGTTTAAGGATTCATTCAATTGCTTGAATGATGTTCACAAAAGATGTATACTTAATTCTATTGAATTCTGTACTCATCTCGAAATTCTAAAAAGAATTTTCAAGGTTGTCTTTCTGTTCAGTTATCAAAGTTCATCGCTCTCAAATCCAGTATTTATCTGTGTTTGAGAAGCTTTTGTGTCGCTGTCGTATCGCGGCGACTTGATTATAATAGCACCACCCATCACATATGTCAACAACTTTTTTCAATTTTTTTTAATTTTTTTGAGATTTTTGTTGATTTGGCAAAGCTAATTCTTTGCAAAGCCGCGTATTTACTAGCTTTGCAGCATTTTAATATTTTCCTTGATTTTGGAGATTTTTTTATTTTTTACCTCAATTTAATCTGTTTTTCTTATATTTATGGCTTAAAATATCCTTTTCTTTTTTGCAATAAATTGAAATCTTTCCCAATTTATAATGCATTTAAGCATTATTCGTGTCCCTGTCACTCCTGTTTCTGGTTAATTATATCCATTTTTCTTATATATAATGAGCCTGCTACTATGCAGAAGATTGTTATTGCCGCCATAATAATTACTCCC
Organism: Bacteroides galacturonicus; assembly: GCF_003096855.1. Classification (NCBI taxonomy): domain Bacteria; kingdom Pseudomonadati; phylum Bacteroidota; class Bacteroidia; order Bacteroidales; family Bacteroidaceae; genus Bacteroides; species Bacteroides galacturonicus. The sequence continues at coordinate 733 of NZ_QEOA01000008.1, forward strand.
AATAATATGTTATATCCTTCTGGGCTGTATATTCCATTTCTTAAAGCCATACAATATATGGATATAATGAATGGATTATCTGAAAATGCACCTATAATAAGATATGACATCACAATAACATATCCAATGACTGGTGATATAATAAGTCCGACTGTAATCTGGATAATGCAGAAGGTTATTGTCATAAGCAGGCTCATAGCCATAAGACTTATCACCAGACCTGTCAGATTAGTGTTCTGTATAATAATCTGTTTATCCATAGAAATAGCCGAATAGCATACTTCTGGTGTCGGTGCAAGCTTAACGCCTCCTGTGCATATTCCAGCCACTATTATTACAGCATACAATATTGCATAACTTAGCACTGCTGTTAATATGCCCCATATACATTTGCTTATCCACCAGTTAAACCTACTTCCTGTTCTGACGATAATATTCTTTCCAAAGCCATACAGGTCTTTGATGACATAATTGCCGACAATATAAGCTACAAATATATTAGGAAGCATATACACAGAGGATATGTCTACGGTTTTAATCACACCACTATCATATTTCTTAACACCCCTTAACACCCATAAAATCATATCTCCACACGTATACGAGTCAATATGTCTGCTAAAGCTGCATATCATAATAAAATATATTACACATACTGCATATATTATTCCAAGCATTGCAAATCTTTTCCATTGCTGTACAATGCCCTCTCTTATGTCGCTTTTTATCTGCCACCACAACATCCACACTCTCTCCCTTATCTTTTCTGCAAAGTTATAAGTTTTCTGCACAATCTATGTCCCTAAGAATTCCTTTTTCTTAAATCTTACTGCCACGTTCACAAGGACAAATATTATTACCATAACTATCAGCGGATATATTATATTTACACCTAAGTTTAAGCCAACCTTGTATGTATAGCTTGATACCTGATAACTGCCAAATATTAAGCCATGGCTTTCAAAGCTTCTGTCTATAGTAATTAATATTATTGCAGATATATATCCTGCCCATTCTTTATTGGTGCACCACCATACTCCGATCATTACAATTCCCGTTATTAAAAAGCACTGAAATGTCTCTATTACATATGCCACCAGCAGCATAACAAATGATGGCTGTTCTTCACATACTTTTCCAAGCCATTTTGCACAGCGACTATATTGTTCTCCCCAATTATAAAATGTATTTGTCCGCAATAAACCTACAATCGTGGTTAAAGCAAAGACATATACCGTAAAAAACGTACACAAAATTAGTAAATCTATCACGCATCTTTTCCATACATCATTAACTGTGCGTTCCCTGACAACCTGCATTATTCTCTGGTTATGCCTTTCGACAAATAATGTATAAAACAGCAGCAATGGAACACCAAATGTATCCACCACATGCAAAATACCTATTATATAGACATCATATAAGCACGGCACTCCTCCGCCGCTCCCAAGCTGCCCATTAAAATTAATAACAGCAGCAATTGTCATTGCACCTAATATAATAGCTGTAAACCTTGACTCATTTACCCGCAATAAATCAACTAATCTTTTCATCATACCACCTGTTATTGCAATTCTTCACGTTCCATTATTCCTGTCTTATATCCAGTTTAATAAGACTCTTAATCTTCTCAAAGTAGCCTCTGTCCTTGTTTTGATTATTACTTTCGTACATAAATGAAGTTGAAAAATATATATTGTCATATGAAATATCATCTCCATACACCAGATCTCCATATACACCCTTTCCTATATCCTTATCATAACGATATGTATACTGTTCAACCCACTTATCTTCTTCAAAATATATTAACACTTCTTCTTTTTCCTCGCCCGGCTGTAATGTAATTTTAGAAGCCGATTTCAAAGTAAATGCATCTGGTGCATTTGCACAAATAGGTCCTCCATCATTTGTCCCTTTCAAGCGTCTGTATTTCATCACAGAATTCTCCTTTTTTATGCTATACAGACTCAGGCTGTGTATAGGCAATGTGTATTCACTATTATTCTCATTTTTTATACTAAGCTTTACAAAAAGCGCTTTCCTCTCAACCCCACGTTCACTGTCTAATATATTCCCCTGTTCATCTATATAATCATCTGTTTCTACATAAAGCAGGAAATTTCTTATATTATCATATGCCGCCTGTGATGTAAGCTGTCTTAAATCACTAAAATCATCTGTAATAAGGGCATCTGTAACTGTAAATGATAACGTATCATTTCTACTACCAATTGTAACCTTAGCCGTCTCCCCAGTCTGTACCAGTTCCGGCATATAATTTTTATTGCACTCCTTATAATCTTCTGTATATACGCGTGGTGAATTGTCAGAAACCATATCTGATTGTCCAGATGATTCACTGCCATTTGATTTTGATGATGCATTTTCCATCATCTGATATATATCATCAGTACTTTGGCTGCTACAGCCTGATACCAGCATTAATACACATAAAATAGCAAATATTATACTTTTTCTTTTCATAAATAAACTCCTCTTTACAATCCCTTAATATCATCAAGAACTATAATTTCGTGTACAGGATAATTAGACAGTACAATACGAATCTGTGACTTTTTCAACATCCATCTTCTATCATCCCGCAACACTCCTTGTGACATTATAAAATGCAATACAATTTCCCTTTGTTCTTGTGCTTTAAGCTTTATGCTTGTCAATTCTCCATTTTCCATCACTTCTCCATATATTAATACGCCAACAGGATATATCTCCAATCCAAGATGCTCTAAAAGTGTTTTTGATAATTTGATTTCCTTATCTGTTTCATTCTTGACATCAATCTTCGCTATAAAATAATAAGTATTACTATTATTCCCGTTATCAGGGAGAAGTTCTGATCCATATTGGCTGTTTGCTTCTTTCTGCGGCATATATTCTACAGAATTAACTTTTATGCTCGTATCGCCCGTCCTTACCCATTCTCCAATTGAATGCACCTGCTGCTCTGGCTTTGGAAATCTTTTATTGACATCTATGTAACCTACAAGCCACACACCAGATACTACTAATATCAGGCAGGCTATAACAACACGCTTTATAATTCTCTTTTTAGAGTGCATCATTCTTCACCCCTCTCCACACATATATAACAAGATCAAACAACAAAACCACGCATATAAATATCACATAACTCTGCCAGTAATTTATTGCCACCTGATCAATCCTGAACAATCTCCATGGAGCCGCCCCTTTTATATATCTATATTTAACAGGAATCCATGTTGAAACTGCATTAATGAATTCACATAATACACTTGGAAACAACAGTACAATAAATGCATTATTAACATACAGCGATACAACGAGAGACATTGTTGCCATCAGTCCTGCACATATAAACTGGAGAATAAAATATAACAAATAATATATATACGGATGTGAGAATAATATATATGACCATATTCCATTGCCATTACAGGGAACAGTATGACTAATTGCTATAAAAGATGGCATCACTGCTGATGTAGCAATCAGATCCAGTACTAACGGAGCAACTACCGCCGTTCCACCTGTAAGAAACACTGCAATATATTTGGCTGATATGTAATTAATCTTTTTGGTTCTTGTATAATAATTCTTTACAATCCCCTTTTTATAATCTGTATAATATGTAACGGCATAAGGCACAACAGCAAGTAACGGAATAAGCCTGACATACAATGTGTAATGCCAGCCTTCGCCCATTGCCATCCACATATTATTAACATTGGCTACTGTTTCAAGATTACCTGTTTTATAAAAATGTAATGGATCGAGTGCCGTTGGTAATACCTTCTGAAAAAAATGTAATGTACTTATAACTATACCTATCAGGAGCGACACTTTTAAACCTGCACTTTTAAACGCCCTCTCCAGCTCTATTTTTAACATCTGCTTCATAATATCCTCCATTCCTGTGTTAAGCCCAGCCGCATAAAAAAATCCAGCACATAGATTCTAATCTCTATGCACTGGATTATATCATACGCATTTTGCGATATTCGGTTAATGTAAAAAGTTGTATTCATTAATGTAACTTTTTGCACATCAAATGCTTATCTTGGTCTGATACACATTTTCAGACACATTTTCCTTATAACTTCCTCCATATTTCTTAACAATACGGCGCACATTATTAATGCCCCTGCCGTGATCTATGTAATATATGGCTGGCTTCTTTTCTGTATCTTTCAGGTAATTATTCTCTATTATTATTATAAGCTTTCCTATGCTCTCTGTTATAATTATATGTATATAACCACCTGTATTAATATTATTCACAGCTTTAATGCTGTTGTCTAACAGATTACCTATTATAACTCCTAAATCTCCCATATCCACACTAATCTGCTCTGGAACTTCCGCCTCACATTCCACCGAAATGTTATCAGCAACACCACTGAGCTTGTATGTCAGAATGTTATTGATGACAAGATTATTACAGTATATTTTCCCCTTAACCATATCGACACTTCCTATCATTCCGTCTAAATAATCAAGTGCCGCACTGCTGTCATTCTGTACTATAACACTCCTTAAGGAACTAAGCCTGTTCTTGATATCGTGCCTTATATCCCTTAATTCTTCCTGTCCTGATTTGATATTATCGTATATTTCCCTGTTAGTCTGCCGCTCACGTTCAAGCATAATAATCTCATAACTATGACGGCTGTTCTGTTCAATCATATTAATAAGCATCGCTATTATGTTAGTTATGCACCATAGAATAATAAGAACTGCCAGCACAATTGGTCTTGTGTCAACATATTTATATGCCATTTTGCTTACCATAATACCTGCCACAGTTATGCCAAGTGACGTCACAGCTATAGCTGTCCCTGCAAGCCTTCCAAGCTTTATGCCTATATATTTATCATATACATCAACAAGTATTACAATCAGTATTCTTACCATAATAATACAGCTAATTTCTCTACTAATGTCTGAACTGTACTTTTCAATTCTCGTAAGAGAACAGTTCTCCAATATCAGACGAACCAGAATATTAACAGTAACCGACATACTTATATGATATGCCGTACTGGCTGTTACCGTGTATACATCAAAAGCACTATACTTAAAACCTGCAAGCATAATAACAAGAAGAAGTATATACATCGTATAGCTGTTGTTAATCAGAAAACTGTACATACATAATATATCAACTGCCGCCAGAAGAATATTATATACATAATAAACAGCTATTTTAAAATAACTTAACAGCCGTACATTAAGCCCATATGAACTATCTGCTGGTTTCAAATGTTCCACATATATATAATTCTTCTGATACCCAATATATATAATATAGTCTATTATACCTGCCAGCATACACAATAAAAACATATGATTATCTAACATATCTTAAGTGCACCTCTTAATATTAAACTACCAGAGCCTTCTGCTTTTGCCTCTCTCTGATGTTATATAGCTCGTATAATCTGTCATAAAATCGTTATATCTTCCACGTCCCAAGTCCAGTCTTATCTCTTTGCCATCTACGCCTCTCCTGCACCAGACATTGGATTTATCAACCCTGCTTACATATCTGTAATTAACAATACAGCCACTTCTTGTCTTTCCAAATATCAGCTCTGGAAGTTTATTATATACATCATTAATCTTTCCATAGAACTGATATTCCATATTAGTGGTTATAAGGTTAATTATTCTTTTGGACGACTCCATATACACGATATCGTCATAGTATGTGCTGACTAACTCTCTGTTACATCTGAATATAAGCTTGTCATCTCTTGAATTAATAACCTCTTCAAGCTGTGTTACAATCTTGTCCACCTTCTGCATTGTAACAGGCTTCACAATATAATTAAAAGCGTGTACATCAAATGCTTCCGCCATATAATCTGTATGGCTTGTCGTGAACACTACTATTGAATTAATATCTGACTGTTTAATATTCTTTGCCAGCTCTACACCATTATCCGCCCCAAGTTCAATATCAAGAAAATAAGCATCATAATGCTTATTGTTAAGTTCTCGTTTTATGTCATCTACACCAAAATATACATCTACTTCTGCTTCACATTCTGTTTCCCTCAATCTGTCATCAAGAAGATGTTCCAATGTTCCCGCCTGTATCTTATCATCTTCACATATAGCTATACGCATATTATTCCTCTGTCTATGATATTATCATCTTCATTATAATATTATTATCGTATATAAATTCCAAAAAGCTGCTGCTATGAATCTGTGCAAGTATATCCGAAGCCCATACATTATTGCCAAATGCTGTAACTATTGCAAATACTACCCACACTATAATAAGTCCTTCAACTATACCTGCTATTGTTCCGCACAATTTGTCAGCCTGATGAATAACCGGAAGCCTGCTTATTACGCCTGTCACTCCAATAAACACCTTAAGAATTATGTATAATATAACAAATACTATGCAGTAGCATATTGCATTAATTATGATAGTACTAAGCTGTGCCGCAAATATCTGTGCCGCCATCTCTTTTATTGTAACCTCAGCCGATGTTCCAGCTGAGTCTAGTATTTTCATAGCTGCTGACTCTGTTATATTGTCAGAAAGGCTCTGTGGAAGCTTCATATATTCACTTATGGCATCAACCTTTGACTGTATCGCATCCTTGTATACAACAGTACTGCTGTCTATAACCTGTGAATCATCTTCTCCATATTTCCTGCCGTCTTTTATGATATTTTCATATATACTCTGTGTAATACGCTCGTCCATATCCGTATCATTCTTTACTTTTTCACTTACTATTGGTGATGCAAATGTTGTGACAGCTATTGTTATAATCATAGCAACGAGTGATGCCGCCATTCTTATTGCACCTTTTTTCATTCCATTAAAAGCCGCTATACATAAAATAGCCGCAACGCATATTAGTACCATATCATCTCCTGTTAAATATTATAAAATTACCATTATATTTCATATAATTCATTATCCGTCATTGAGTCATTCCAGACATTATTTATTATCTAAATTGTAGTTACTTGAGTTTAATATTCTGGATATACTTGGTGTTAATTAATATATATTCACCTCTTGTACCTGTTGGAAGTACCTTACTAGCCGGCATATCAAAGCTCATATTAGCAACATTCTTTCCTTTAAGATTGAATACAGAAAATGAAGTCGAATTATTCATAACTACACTTGAACCATCAAACTGTATATTATCAACCTGTGTTCCAAATTCAGCTTCACACACCTTTGAACCAGAAAAATTGTATACAACCATTTTGTATAATTCTCCTGAGTCTGAGTTATCCAGCACAAGGCCAATATAATCTGTGCCAAAGAATACCCTGTCTATTGTATTATCTATCTGTATTTCCTTTTCAAGACTTGGATATTCCTTTATCTTATATATGCTTATTACATTTTCTCCAACTGCTACCGCTATATTATTGCTTAAGAACTGGACATCTCCAACAAGCACGTCATTATAATGATTGAAACCACCAACAACTCGCTCAGTTTCATTCTGTCCCACCTCCGAAAAGTTGTAGAACACCACATTAGTCTTAATCTCTTCACCGCTTACATATACATATGAGGCGATAAGCTTGGCTGAGTCGTTGGAAATACTTATATCAAGCGGATATCCATCTCCTGCAAGTGTTGTCTTTACACTGTAGATTTTATTGCCTTCCTTGTCATACATATTGATGTAGTTAGCTTCATTATCTTCAAGCACTGCCGCAACTGCTCCATTAGCTGCAACCTCAATCTGCGATATGACAAGTGAAGTATCTACTTTTCCTATATTGCCATTTTTATTAAAAATATATATCGTATTGCCGTTAATATCTCCTATTGCAACACAGTCCTCACATATCTTAACCTGCGGCTTCTGCATAGAATATGTCTGGTTCCACAGTGCCTTGCCCTTGGCCGTATAATATGCTGCACCATCATTACTGTATCTTATATAACCATCACCATATGCTATATAGCCAGAAGACTCAATATCTTCCCTGTTAAGAGAACCTGTAACTGAATACGAGGTAAATACATATCCATCAATAAGCCTCATAACAAGCACTACCGCAATTGCGATTACAATCACGCCAATAGCAGCTATTATTAGCATATGTCTTCTATGCTTCTTTATTCTGTGTTTGACAATCTCATCATCTTCCGTTTCGTGCGTCGCCGCCTCCGAAACATTATTCATCTGTATTACTTTTCTTGCCGGAGCGTTCTTATCTCCATTAAATCTTGAACTTCCTGAAATTATATCAGCCATCTGTTGTCCCCTTTATTATAATCAAGGCTTAAAAGCTGATTTTATTATACATTATCCCCATAAATATTCAAGGAAGTTTTATTTCTTGTCCGACATATAGAACATTGGCATCATCTAATTCATTATACTTAAGAACCTCTGTATATTTAGTTGTAGTTCCATAATGCTTCTTGCATATGCTCATAAGCGTATCCCCTGTCTTTACCGTATATACATAAGCTGCATAAGCCGCCGTATCATCACCAGACGAAACACCCTGTGCTGTCTTAGTATCCGTGCTGCTGTCAGAGCTGTTCTCATCGCCCACGCCATTCGCATCGTCTGAGTTATTCAAACTTTCCGAACTGTTCACACTGCCGGAGTTTCTTTCTGTGCCGCCGGAATTGCTTCCTGTGTTACTGTAGTTATCCGCATTTTTCATATTATCTTCGTTCTGTGATGTGTCTGTATCGCCTTTAGTTGGATACACATCTCCTGACAACTTGTTCACTGTAACCGTGTCATCCTGATTGTCTGACTGGTCTGTATCATTTCCCGACATCTGATTCATAAGAGTATTAATCGACTTGTCGAACTGCTTCATCTTCTCATAGCTGTTCATAAGATTAATTCCAATAACAATTATGACCACAACAAGAAATGTACTCATAACATACATAAATGAATTACTTTTCTTCTGTTCGTGCAGCTCATCTTTTTCTTTGATTACATTTCTTATTGTCTGCATAACCTTATCAGTCCTGGAATCCTCACAGGATTTCTTTCCATTGCGTTCAAGCATATATTCCTGCATTTCATAATTCCGCTCATAGAAACACACATATCCTTTCTGTTTTCTAAGACTTCCATTTTCATACAGGTAAAAATGCTCCTCTTTACAGGCCGTATCCACAAGATATAATGTCTTCATCATACCCGCAAAATTATCAAGATGGATTTTCTTAAGCCTTGCCATTCTCTCACTTGTTAAATCTGGCACAACTGCAAACCAGCCCACAACCGACAGATTTGGAAAATATTTCTCTGTATCTGAATATATTCTGTTCCATACATTTTCATCAAAACGTATTCTCTCCCCCTTATCCTCTACAACAGATTTAATTACCCCCTTTACAAATACGCATTTTTCCTCACTGTCCTTCTGCAGCTCGCCTAATAACACGCCAGCCTGCTCTATCATTGGATTATTATATGCAATAGAATTGATGTATGTAAACGCATAATCTTCTATGTATATTTTCTTATCAGAGCTTACATCACCTATCTGCTTTATATTCTTTGGTCTTCTTATGCCTGTCACACCTTCTTTTACATGGTGTGAATTCTTATCCGACTCATCTTTATTACATATAATCTCAATCATACCCTCCTCATTCCTGCGCTGATATTAAGCAATAGACACACAACAATACATTCTGACAGCGCACATATGTATTGCCGCATTAGGTATGTCCACTTTTGATATTTGCATAATAGCACCATAAACTTAAGAATTTTATCATAATATGTCGGCTGGATAATTTAATTTTATTTTTTGTAATATTTTTTGATGCCACTAAATATATTATCTTAAAAATATATTGCAAATTGTGCGAAGAAGTGAGGTCTTATGAATTATTATTTTGATTCTTCCAGCGAAAAAGCTGCTTTATTATTAAGCATACGACTTAAGTCAATAATAAACACTAAGAAGAAGCCTAATCAGGAAATCATAATTCTATGTATTGGCAGTGACCGCTCAACCGGCGACAGTCTTGGACCTCTTATTGGGTACAAGCTAAAGAAAGCACCTCAATGTGGATTCTACATATATGGAGATTTAATGCACCCTGTACACGCAGGCAATCTTCAACTATATATAGACAAAATCAATGAAACCTTTGTTGATCCTTTTATTATTGCGATTGATGCTTCTCTTGGACGTGAAGAACATATCGGACTTATCACTTTAGGAGAAGGTCCTTTAAAACCTGGACTCGGGGTCAAAAAAAAGCTGCCTGAAGTCGGAGCTGTTCACATTACCGGAATCGTTAATTCTTCCAGTAATTCTAATCACTCCATACTTCAGACAACCCGTCTTTACCTTATAATCCAGCTTGCTGATGTAATATTTAACGCACTCAATGCACTGCTTATATCGGGCAATATATTAATTATTACCCCAAAAACTATAGCCTGATGGTTATTTCCTATTCTTGTATACAGCCATTGCCTGCGAAATAGTCTGTGCTTCTCCTGAACTGATAATATTATCAAGTTCTGTTAAGCGCTGGACATTAACAAATTCTTTACCAAGATAAGCTTCATAATTAGATGATATATATATTCTCTGCTGTTTGATGAGGTCATCTAACTTCATATATTCATCTTTCTTCTTGGCAAGTTCTTCTCTCATAAGATTAAGCTTATCTAAGTATCTGCCCTCTACCTCTTTAACAAGGTCCGGCTTTACAGTTTCTTCAAATTCCCTTAAAGCATTCTGCTTCTCTTCCTCGGTCTTTTTAATATTATCACCGATAGAATTAATTCTGTTATCAAAGCTTTCAAGCCCATACATAGCTTCGTCTTTATCTTTCTTGATTGAATGTTGTGTCTTTTTGATTATTCTTTTATTATCCCTTATCTTATACCTGGTATCCCTTGCCGCCATAATAGTATCCTTATGTGCAAGTATAAGGTTAATATATACGCTTCTTCCAATTATAAGAAGTAATATTCCCATCACGCCAGCATATATAACCGGTACATATGCTGGTATGACTGGTAATAAATATAATGCCGCAGGTATTAATGCAAATACTATGAGCAGAAATAAAGTATACACTAATACATCTCTGACTTTTCTTGAAATATATAATGCCATAAAAAATGAATTATTAACAATACGAGGTATATTCTCCTGAATAAATGCTTCATTAATCTCATTCTGAAGGCTCTTATTCTCAGCTCTTAAAGATGCTGTCTCAGAAGCTATTCGCTCTTTAATCCCCTGCATCTTAGCTTTATCTCTGTCTGCCTGAACCTGCTTAATTGTGTCTTTATCCTGTGAAACCGCTTTATCATAACCTGCACATATAGAGTCCGTACTTTCACTTATTCTTGACGAAATCTCATCTTCCATAGCTTTAGTGGTGCTATCTATCTCCTTGGTTATATCCCTGATACTTACTGACATACGCTCAAGACGTTCTTTCTTTTCAGCGTGTTCATTAATATCGCCAAGAATCTGCTCTAAAACCTGCTGGTCACCATTGAGTATATTCTGTTCTGCCATTATCTGCCTCTATTTTATATTAATGGTTTCTGTAGTAGTTAATAAGACATCCGTCAAGAATTATCTCACGCTCATCATCTGTAAGCTCATCCATTTTAAGTTCAAATTCTTTCATATCTTTGTTAACTACATATGCTTTCATTGATGTAGCCTTATTCTTAACCGCATCAGCTATCTTAGGTATAAAGATATAATCTCCATTAGTAAATGGAAGTTCTCCCTTATCTATTATAAATGGAAGCATACCCCAGTTAATAAGGTTAGAACGGTATCTCTTAGTAGCGTACTCATTAGCTATATTAGCCCATCCGCCAAGAACCTTCTGACATGATGCTGCCTGCTCTCTTGCCGAACCATCACCTGGCTTAACTGCAAATATTGTGCTTCCAACACCAACATTTTCTTTGCTTACATCATAAGTTTCTTTAATCTTATGCATAATATCTCTTAACTCTGGAAGTGCTTCTCCCATACATTCGCCAGCTTCTCTTGCTTTCTCTGCCTTCTGTACTTCTTTAGCACGTCCAACATATGCTGGGTCTTTTCTTGAAAGAGCAAATTCTGCAAGTCCTAAAGGATTAGAACGGTATGATGATGTCTCTCCTGATGGGATAAGTTCATCTGTTGTTGTAACTGGGTCGTGAATTTCTGATACAACCTTAATGATTAAGTTCTCTGGGAGTGCTACCATCTCTGGCCAGTCCTTAATATTAGGTCCAAACTGTATTTCCTGTTCTGGGTCTGCTACACCCTTGCTGTCAAATACTCTGTTAGCATATATAGCACTATCAAAATGATATGTTGGTCCTGTGAATTCTACATCACAATCTGTAGCTGCTGTAAGGAAGCCCTTATTAGCTGCTGTAGCTGCAATAGATCTTGCATCCATAAGTGCAACTGATGATATCTGTCCATTCTGTAACTTAGAACCTTCTCTGTTAGGGAAGTTTCTTGTAGAATGTCTGATAGAAAATGCGTTGTTTGCAGGAGTATCACCAGCACCAAAGCAAGGTCCACAGAATGCAGTCTTAACAATTGCACCTGTCTCCATAAGGTCAGCAAGACGTCCATTTCTTGCAAGCTCCATATATATAGGTGTACTTGCTGGATATACGCTTAATGTGAACTCGTCTGCACCTATTGAATGGCCTCTTAATATGTCTGCTGCCGCACAGATATTCTCAAATCCACCACCTGCACAACCAGCGATAATTCCCTGATCTACATAAAGCCTGCCATCTTTAATCTTATTAGTAAGCTTGAAGTCTACCTGTCCGTCAAGACTTACAAGTGCCTTCTTCTCTACATCTCTTAAAATATCCTCAAGGTTAGCATTAAGTTCATCAATAGTATATGTATTACTTGGATGGAATGGCATTGCTATCATTGGCTTAATCTTACTAAGGTCAACATATACAACTCCGTCATAATATGCGACACTGCCAGGATTAAGTTCCTTGTAGCTCTCGCTTCTTCCGTGTATATCATAGAATTCCTTAATCTTTTCATCAGTTCTCCATATTGATGAAAGACAAGTTGTCTCTGTTGTCATAACATCAACGCCAATTCTGAAATCAGCACTTAAGTTAGACACACCTGGTCCAACGAATTCCATAACCTTATTCTTAACATATCCGTTAGCGAATACCTCACCTATAATTGCAAGTGCAACGTCCTGAGGACCTACGCCCTTCATTGGCTCACCTGTCATATAGATAGCTACAACACCCGGCATATTAATATCGTATGTCTTATTAAGAAGCTGTTTAACAAGCTCTGGTCCACCTTCACCCATTGCCATAGTACCAAGTGCACCATAACGTGTATGGCTGTCTGAACCAAGTATCATCTTGCCGCCTTCTGCAAGCATTTCTCTTGCAAACTGGTGAATAACGGCCTGATGTGGAGGTACATATATTCCGCCGTATTTCTTAGCACATGTAAGTCCAAACATATGATCATCTTCGTTAATTGTTCCACCTACTGCACATAAACTGTTGTGACAGTTAGTAAGTACATAAGGTATTGGGAACTTCTCAAGTCCTGATGCTCTTGCTGTCTGTATAATTCCTACGAATGTAATATCGTGTGAAGTCATCTTATCAAACTTTATCTTAAGCTTGTCCATATTATCTGAGGTATTATGTGATTTAAGAATTCCATAGGCAATTGTATTCTTTGCCGCCTCTTCACTTGTGATATTACTGCCTGTCTTAGCAGCTACCTGTGCTAATGCTGTCTGGCTATCTTCAATAATTTCTGTTCCATTAATGAGATATGCCCCACCTTTGCTTAACTTAACCATTGATTATTGTTCCTCCTGAATATTATATATGTTATTAAACATCTAGCTATTAATTATATGCTTATATTTTATAAATAAGGTGTAACCTTATTCTTTATAGCATTAATAACATCTTCTTTAGCTTCTCCCGGCTTCCAGCCTACATTAACTGTATCATTCTTATATCTAGGAATGATGTGCATATGAAAATGGAATACTGTCTGGCCTGCTGCCTCGCCATTATTCTGTACTATATTAAGTCCTTCATAATCCAATGACTGTTTATATGCTTTGGCAATCCTTGTAGCAACCTTAAATATATGAGCTGCTGTATCTTCATCCATAGAATATATGTCATCATAATGGTTCTTTGGAAGAATTAAAACGTGTCCATCTGATGCAGGACCTGCATCAAATATAACTTTTACAATATCATCCTCATATAATGAATTAGTTGGTATGTCTCCATTAGCCAGCTTGCAGAATATGCAATCATCTTTTTTCATAGAGCATATCTCCTCCCATTTATTATTTACTTATTTTATGTTTCAGTATATACTCGTATAATAACTTAAAGCAAGGTGGATTACAATATTATTTGCTTTAAAAGACAAAAAAGTACAGCCAAATGGCAGAATGGGGATTGTAATGCTAACTTTTAACGAATATACAACTATATCCAATAACTGTAGTGATAATAAACAGTTATCTGATGCAATTAACAGCGTATGCAGTGCCGCCCTTGAAGAAAGCTCTGTAATCTCTCACGAAATCAAGAACCAGGCAGCCTATTTAAAGACCTGCTACCAGCTTCTTTCAAGCCGCAATGATGAACTTCGCAGTAACAAATTCTGGAATAATATGGGTTCAACAATAGATGAACTTGTTAATTATCTTGAAAGAACATCTATCTACAGATACAGCTTCAAGCAAAGCGAAACGGTAAGCTGTACTCTATCTGATATCATTAACAACATTAACGAATATATCAAATCAAGATACAATGGTCTTATAGCCCTTGATACTTCTAATATCAGCCTGGAATGTAGTTCAGCTTCAATATATGCCAGCTCTCATTATCTTAATATTGCCTTAAAAGAAATCATTGATAATGCTTACGAAGCCGCCAGTGAGCGTAACTGTAACAATTGTATACTTATATTGTCCGCTATAATGTCACCTGACATTAAAGATAAGCTGATTCTTTCAATAGGAAGTAATAAAACCAATAACGGCAGCTCTATTTACCAGCCTGACAATATCAGCTCCTGCATTAACAATGACATTAATGATAATAACTGTAACAGACCTGGACTTAAAAGTAAGCTCTGCAAGCCTTTCTACACAACACACAAGGGGCACACTGGTCTTGGTCTTTCAATTGTGAACCAGATATGCCTTTTAAGCGGCATTGACTGGAATATCATATCCGATAATGATGTAGTAACTACAGTTTTCGCTTTTAATCTTCAAAATTAAATACTTCGTCTAACATTCTTAATGTTCTGAAATTACCTTTGGCTGTCATATCTCCAGTCATAAATGCCCTGTGGAATGTAATTCTCCCCTGAACTATGCGGTCAAAGGTTTCTTTAGACATTTTACCAATAACATCAGCTTCCATATCCTGACCAAACTCTACTGTAAGATTGCTTCCCTGAACATTAACTATAATATTCTTATCCTTATCGCTTATCATAAACATATACCTGCCATTATAATTAAGCTGTGGCTTAAAATGATTTCTGAATACGCTAAGATAATAATCATCTCCACCATTCTGTTCATCACTAAGAAGTTCTTTATATATGCTTGCAAGTGACTCTATATCCTCTTTCTGTGTCTTAACAAATTCATCATCAGATGCATACTTAGATAGCT
Source organism: Bacteroides galacturonicus (assembly GCF_003096855.1). Lineage (NCBI taxonomy): Bacteria > Pseudomonadati > Bacteroidota > Bacteroidia > Bacteroidales > Bacteroidaceae > Bacteroides > Bacteroides galacturonicus. The sequence continues at coordinate 16,430 of NZ_QEOA01000008.1, forward strand.
GTTCACTCTCCTGAGGTGTGAAATTAACAACCTCTTTAATAACATTCTTTCTTATAGTCTGACTGCTTGAAGGAAGATTTCTTAAGCCCTTTGATATGGTTCTGTATATATTTTCAGCATATTTTTCGATTATCTCTTTATATTCATTATTAAATTCAAAATCTGTTGTATCGTCTACATAAGCACTTAATGACTCACCTACAACTCCACCTATTATCTCCCACGAATTGCTGAGTGCTGTAACAACTTCACGTTCTCCATATGCTCTTGACATAACCACCGGAAACATATACGTAGATGATGTTCTGCTCTTGTCTGCATATAGCCAGCAGGAGTCAAGAAGTGTCTGCATATAGCCTCCCATACCAACCCACTCAACTGTAGTAGCAAACACAACTCCGTCTGCCTCAACTACTGACTGCGAAAGAGTTGTAATTGTATTCTTTATCTCATAAAGATTATACCTTGTAACGTGAACATTAAGTTCCTCTAACACTTCCTGGATTCTGTTAATAACGACAATTGTCGGGTCATCTACAAGACCTCGTCCACCATAATATATGTTTACATTCATATAATTAATATCCTCCCAAATATACCTGTTATCAATTAAGCTTTCCGATAATTGTAACACAAGTATTAGATTTTGGCGACATTTACTGTACTGACTTTATACACTTACTTTATACTATACTTACTTTGAACTCATACACCGCAAACTTTAATATATCTCCATTATTAATATTAACTCTTGTATGCACCTTCAGTCTCTCACCATTAATATAAGTACCATTAGTCGAATTCATATCCTCTACAAAGAAACCTTTATCGCCATACGAAAAACAGGCGTGAAGCTTACTTATAACCGGATTGTCTATGTATACATCAGAAGCTTCCCTGATGCTTCCAACTGTGCAGGGAAACTTACACAGACCAATGGTATTATTAACATTATCATATTCTCCATTATCAGGTCTTACATCAGGAAACAAATCATCTGTCAGACCTTGAAGGCAAAGCTTATTATTCTTATTATCTTCTTCTGCCAGTGATTTAAGATAGTCACTTAAAAGAATTGTATGCTCACATTCTTCTGCCCTATTATCTACATTTCCCTCATTATCTTTAATAACCTCTGCCGTTACAAGCTTATTATCAATCTCCTCGTTAAGATCAAAACGATACGGAATTTCGTTGACATTTTCTGACTTCGCCTGCTTTAAATCTCCAACAAGCACACCCGCCTTATCTGCAATATAGAACAACACAATTCCAGCTATAAGTAATGCTGCCGATACAACTGTATCCAGCTTTACAACCGCATAACTACGAAACAAAAGACTTGCCGCTGAGTTATATAACAATAAAACTGCCACTGCCTTTAATATAAGCTGTGTCTTTTTGTCAATGCATTTATTATGCTCTTCAACACCAACTGGCTCCGGTCTTACCGCTGATAATATCTTCCCATTAGCATATGGTCTTTTATCATTAATATCTGTATGCGGCTCATCAGCACTGCTTCCCTTATTAATATTTCTTTGGGAACTAAAATCCGGTACACTATCCGATTTTCTTCGGAATTTAGAATTGACGGTGCTCTCATTATTATTTGCACCCCTGCAATTTACCACACTATCAGCATTATTGAGAACCTTAGAGCCTGCCATTCCCTCTGTATTATTGATAATATTAGAATACTCACCACCCTCCGCCGTATTATCAGAACCACTTTTATCCACCGAATTACTTTCATCTTCATTATCTTCAAATAACTGCATAAGATTATATGGTGTGTAATCTCTTACGAGAATTCTCTGGTACGCTTCATAGAATTTTACAAGTCTTATTTTTTCAATTGAATGGTCAAATCTTTCTAATATATATTCATACAGGCTTCGCATTTTCCCATAAAAATCCGTATTATTATCCAGCAGGGAATACATAAAATACACTTTCTTATCTACTAAAGAAATATATATACATCCTGGGTCTAATATTACACGATCAAGATTAAGCATATATTCATTTACAACTCTTGCCATCTTAGATATGTTGCCAAGCAATGACTGCACATCAGACATATTAACCTTGCCATATTCAAGCAATGTGCTTAACTGCTGTTTTGAAGTTATATCATAATATATACATTTTCTTGAATTAATCTCGTTAATGGAAAATTGAAGAAAATAATCAGGCCTGTTTCGCATAAGCATTTTCATCTCATACTCAACCAGCTCATTGCTATCAGTTATATCAACCACCGCATAACTTATATTATTATTTCTTTCATATTTAATGCTTAAATCCTCACCACAATACTGGCTCATTATCCAACCACCTCCATAAGAGCATTTGTCTTTCGTATCAACCGGGCATTATCTATTTTATTTACATTTTCACTAATATTACATATATCTGACATACCTGCGTAACTTCCTATAACCGGAAAACTGGCACTACACACTATGCTTTCGTCCTGTTGATATACCCTGTCATCATATATATTTATATCCCGAAGGAACATAGTCCTGTCTGCCGCATACCTCTCTCCTCTTTTTATCAGCTCTTTCCTTGCAGTAATATCACTTTCCTTTTCATACTCTATCGATATCTGACTCACCATATTCCTTATGATTATCCTATCGTGCATATAAATCCCAACACTTATCAGTGCAATAATTATCATTGTAAATATCGGAACAATAATTGCATTTTCTACTACTTTCATACATCTCTCCATTTCTTAAACACTGACAACTGTTACTGTAATAAAGTTCTTAATATAGTTCCACCACCAATAACACAACACACTAATGACACCAACAAAAATGGTATATATGGCATAGACGTCCTTAGCTTCATTCTTCCTCCTGCTATCAACGTTCCCCCGGCGATAATTATTAGAAACATAGATAACAACACTGTCTGTATCGTTATATACATTCCTTTAAGCACAGTTATATATGCTATTACTATTGCATCAGCCTCACCTGTTATATGTGTGATCCGTGCAATAATATAAAGACCTGCTCCTATAATAACTGCCGGAATATAATAATCTCTAATCAATAAATGTAGCTCTAATTCACTTCCATCAATAACGTCTGCTAAATGCAGCATAATAATACCAGCTCCCATAACCACAATACTTATAATGTTAATCTTTCTTCTTTTTATATCTGCGTATGACATCGCCGCAAGCCATATAATCAAATATAATGTCTTTAACATCTGCTCCCCCCTGTCTTATTCCTGACACTTTTCGCACAACCTGCGGTCACTGACACTGTCTTTACTGACTTTCTGAATATTTCTTTTAAGTTCTGTACAATTACGCGAGCTGTGGTATCTTGTCCCATATAATGTATAATAAATTGATGTTGTATCTTTTGTCTGTCCGCAATGTTCACACGAATAATATTTAGCACCCGAAGCATTCCTTAAAACATCCATACATGACCTGTCAGCCTCCAATATGTATCTTAACAAATATGTACATTCCTTATCAGTATGATATACTTCGCCCCCGGCTGTAATGTACACATATTCTTTATCTGACACATTTCCTGCAAAATTATCTTTATCCTCCCCAAGCCACGCATTTATCCTCTTTCTGTCGGTAACTCTTATTGTAGACAGACCAAATATATCAAAAGGATTTTTGATACTGTATGTAAGCTTTATATCTATAACTGAATTGTTATTTAATATCTTAGAACTCATAAACATAATTCCGGCATTACCACCCATTATGTTATGGTCAGCAGCATAATCTGTTCCTATCTCGTCTATAAGCAGTCGTCTTATTGTCTCTGCCACCATTCCCTTTGGGACATTTCCACTATTTTCATAAACATATACATAGCCTGCACATTTTCTTAATGTCACATAAAAGGCATTGTTGATGTGGATTCGCACTGCTATAACCTGCATAATAAACATAATTGACATAACAGCATATATAAACAGAGGAATTACAATTGCTCCCTCCACACTTGCCGAAGCATTTAAGTTATGTGCCTTGCTACACTTTATGGTTCTTGATAATATTCTATTAATTACTGGCGTTATTAAATTCCTGTAGTTATGGATTGTCCGCATAATACTATGCACTCCATTTTCTTTTTTCTGCGGGTAAATCTTATCTTTCCTCCCTTCTTAAATATAATCAACCAACTTATTCTGTGTAGAAAGGCACATTTGCTAAATATAACTGTATGACAGCTTCTGCCTGTACACACTGCCTGTTCCATTCATCTTAAAATGTGCAGCTCCGAAAGCTGCATATATGTAATTCTTCATTCTGAATCCGCTGTGCCCATACATAATCATTCTTAATTCCATTAATGCTGCAATGCGGTAATTTCTGTCCGATTTGTTCATAAACATAATTAACAGCTTTAAATATTCTTTATAACCAATACCATTATCCCTGCCATTTTCCTCAACTTTATTATTATTCACAGCCTCATATGATGTAATATTATTTATCAGGGATTGCAAATTCAGCTTTTCATCTACTAATGAACTTAGCTGTAATATCCAGTTATCCCTGTTCTTAATAAGAGCTATTGTTTCTCCTGCCAGCAATTTTCTTAACTCAACTATAGATTCAGCGTATGCCCATATCGAAACAATAATGTACTGCACAAGCCTGACTGCCAGATCACAGCCAGTAACTCCCACCAGTGCCGCCGCCAGCATATAAGCCTCTGACATCTTATCCTGTGAACTTATAAGATAAGATAGGTTAACGCCCTCTCTTATAACAGCTAACTGATTAATTACCTTGTATACATTCTTTCTGTCATTATGTTCACCTCCAATAATATATTCCATTTCATAATCTAATAAAGCACTGCTTCCTGCTCTGTCATTATCACCCGGTGATGTGTCCGTATAACAGATAAAATGCTTCGCAACATATTCCGTGCTTAATACATTTTTCTTTAATGTATCTTCATTCCTGCTTGCTTCGATGCTTCTTTTTATTTCATCTTTATTTATAAAAGAAATGTCACGGCTCTTAATGTATTCATCTGCAAGCTCCTGTATTTCTATATATTTGTTAGAAATCCTGCCTTCTGTCACAGTCTCACAAATTCCTGACTTCAGGTATTCATACAACTGCCATACTGCATTTAACGAAGTATTAATCTGTTCTTTCTGTCTATCTTCATACTGCATATCACCATCATCAGACTGCTCTAACATATCAGCCAGATCCTTTTTTAAGTTTTCATTATCTTCCATAAACTGCTCAGAATATGCCTGTGCCTCACTTAAATTTTCACCACATCTAACATACTTACATTCATTATCAGCTTGAACAGACTCTTGTTCTTTATCATTCTGGACATTCTCCTGTTCTTCGCCACTTAGAATAGACTGTTGTTCTTTATCAAGCACATTGCTATACATTCCATATTCCATAGCCTTAACAATCTGCTCCTCGACACCATATCCCTCATTATCTGTCATATACGAAAACGTATTAAAAGCACAATCTGATAAACTTATATCTGATGAATAACTGCTTATATTTTCGTTAATATAACTACACAGCTTATTATTGAGTATGTCCGATTTATTCAATGCAAATATATTAAAATCTTTAAGAAGCTGGTTATTATAACTTGCAAATACTGACTCCTCCGACAACCTGCAACTCTGTTTAACAACAGTATAATACCCTGATTGCAGTGATGACTTAATGCACGTTGTAATCAGGGAAATCACAACCATTAATACCATTGCCGCCATAACTGTCAATTGTGCCGGCAATGATATATGTAAAATGTCCTTATTACACATATCACTGCTCATACCACAACCAGCATTATATATATTATGGACATCACAATTAACAGCATTATGTATATTATGGACACCATAACTAACAGCATTATTACCCCTACTGACAGCTATCATATTTTGTTAGCCTGGGAAGTCATCTTTGATAAAAGCTTATTGACTAATGATGTTATCTGGCTTTTAAATATTATTACAAGGCCAATCAGAACAACTGTAATAAGAACTATTTCCACAACACCCATTCCATCTTCTTCATTCCAGAATTTCTTAACTGACTTTATTATTACATTTTGTGCTATTCTATTTCCCATATTTATCCTCTTTTCTGCGTGCATTTCTTTCTAAAAATTATACATTTTCCTACAAGGCATACATTTTCTCCCAAAAATTATACATTTTCCTACAAGGCATACATTTTCTCCTTAAAGATATGTATTGCTTCCTGAAAGATTAGTATCCTGCACGCAACGATACCAATCTTCATATAAATAGAACTTCTACCTGTTCTTGTAACTTATTCTTATGACCTGTCCTGCATTTTTACACTTGAAAGCTTATGACTGCTGGCACCATAACAATTATCATTACCACTATCAACAGCATAAACATAGGCATTAATAATCTTGTTGCTGCCTCCTCTCCTTTCTTAACTGCAAGGCTCTTTCTTTGTTCAAATGCATCATAGGATTCCTGATATAATAATTCTTTTAACTCTTTTGTTCCTTTCTTTATATTAGTCTGTAATAGTGATGCTAATTTCAGGTATTCTCTTGTCTGACATCTATGTCCGAATTCTTCATAAGCCTTATACTCACTTATACCTGACTTTATCTGGCAATCTGTTATATACATCTGCTCATACACAATTCTCTCATCTTTAGCACTTTTCTTTTTCCTCATATAATCTTCTATCATCTTCTCCCACGCCCTGCGTACTGTCATTCCTGCACCAAGCAGAAGCGTAAGCTTGGATATAACCTCTGAATAGTCATACTGTAACTGCTTCTGCCTAAGCTTTTGTTCCTCTTTAGCTTTGGTTTTCTTCTTGTAATAAATAAGCACTATAACAGCAATTACAATCATAGCTGCAAATAAAAGATTATTCTTACTTCCTGTCTGTGATTGCACATAGGCATATGTAACACTGGTGTTGTTTATTGTATCCGGCAGTTCTATAACAGCTTTATCCTCATTTTCATTTAATGCGTTGTCTATAATTCTTTTAAGTGTCTGCTTATCTGTCGTTAGCATACTATGCGGATTTTCCCCTAATGATTTAACATTAATATCTATTACTCCGTTTCTTGTATAATCTTCATACGACATTACATAATTCAATGCTGTTTCTACACTTTCACCTGCACCAATATTTTCGTTATATACCGTTCCGTCATAATCTATAATCCGGTAATCTTCCGGATATATATGTATATTGACAATCCCATTACATAAGCTGTCAGGGAACTGAATTGACATAACAATATTATCCAGTGAATCATTATCTTTTTGCAAAATATCCAGCAATTCATCATATGCCCTGTCAAAGCAGGACATCGTTTCCTCATAAGTCATCTTTCTTGGACTAATAACTGTATCTATGCTTATAGTAGTTCCACTATTCTCATCTTTAACGTCAAGCGTTATCTGTTCAGGTTCTTCACCCGGCTCTGGTCTTTTTATTTCCATTTGTACACTCCACTTATCTTATATATTAAATCACTCCTCATATTATCCACCTGCCGTATCATATGTATCATATATTTATGTCTGTTATTTTCTGTGCCAGCATAACTGCGGCGGCATATATCAGAAGGCATATTGTCATAACTATAATTCCCATAACATTGCCATAAAGAACATCAATATATTCAGGAGATGTTAATCTAAGATATAATGTAATCACCAGCGGCATACATACCATAACTCTTTGCTCAAGCCTCTTTCCTGTAATTATTGTATCTATCTGCTGCTGGACTTCTGCCTTTTCGTGAATTATATGCGAGGTCTGCTTTATAATTCCTATTACATCACCTCCGCTCCTTTTCGCATATCTGAATATTTCAGCAAAATATTTTATGTCATCCAGATTGGTACTTGCTGCATAATCGTCTAATATATCTTCAAGATTTTCATTTCTTCTTATTCTGTTCACAATCATATTAAAATCTGCAACAATTACTGCATTTTGTCCATACAGCATAACCAGTTCCTGCAATGCCTCTGCAAATGAATTCTCAATTGAGTAACCCGTATTCAACGCAAATGAGACTGCCTGCATCCCATCTCTGAACTGTCTTATAAGCTCATTATCCTTCTGATACCTTTCATTAAACCTCTGCTTTTTAATATGATAAATAACATAAGGGCTGAATATTATTACTGGAATTAAACTATCATAAAATACATAAGAAACAGCAGTTACTATCAATACTGCCTGCAAAAGATAAATGTAATCATTCCTACCAGATAGATGTGCCCGTTTAATAAATTTATTAAGATTTACATTGCATTGTTCCTGTGTCTTTTGACCACTCAAGCTTTTCAGTATTCTTAAGGCTGTTATTCTGTCTTTTAAGTGTGCCAATAATCTTTCCATTTTTATCTTCGCCCTCCTCAACGTACTTATATAATGGAACAAGTTCAAATTCATTATTCTTATAACCACATACTTCTGTAATCTCCCATACCTTTCTTGTCTTATCCCTCATTCTTTTTAAATGGACAATTATGTCTATTGCAGAAGCAATCTGCCTGTCAATAGCTTCTGCTGGCATATCTATTCCCATAAGAACCATTGTCCTTAATCTTGTAAGCATATCCTTAGAACTATTACTGTGTCCTGTTGACAGGCTGCCATCGTGTCCTGTTCCCATTGCCTGTAACATATCAAGAGCCTCCTCACCTCTTGTTTCACCTACAATTATTCTGTCAGGTCTCATTCTTAGGCTTGACCTTATAAGATCTCTTATTGAGACTTCATTATCACATTCCATATTGGACTTTCTTACTTCAAGTCTTACAAGATTGCCAACCCCCTGGATCTGCAATTCAGCCGAATCTTCAATTGTAATAACTCGCTCATCTTTGGGAATAAAATTAGACAGTGCATTAAGAAATGTTGTTTTACCACTTCCTGTGCCACCAGAAACAAATATGTTGTAACGGCATTTTACAAGTAATTCAAGAAAATCTGCCGCTTCCTTAGTTATAGAACCTAACTCAATTAATCTGTCAATATCTATTGGCGTATCATAGAATTTTCTTATCGTTATGACTGGTCCATCTATGGCTATCGGCGATAATACCATATTCACTCTTGAACCATCAGCCAGCCTTGTATCTACAATAGGTATCGCTTCATTAATTGTCTTATTCGACATCGCCGCTATTCTCTGTGCTATATCTTCAAGCTTCTCTCTGCTTTCAAATTGTTTATTCCATTTAGTTATCCTGCCTTTCTTCTCAATAAATATATCTTTATACCCATTAATCATTATCTCTGTTATATCATCATCTTCCAGTAACTCCTGTAATATATCAAGACGTTTAATTGAATTATAAAGCTGCTGCCTTAAAAGTTCCCTGTTATGGACAGATATAGCCCTATGCTGTGAAATCTCATATATACATACATCTATTACCTTATACAAATCCTCATCGGACACGTCCAGATTAATATCAAGCTTTTCATAGACTTTTTGTTTTAATTCAAAGAATAATTCTTCCATAATGCCTGCTATTCATACTTACTCCCTATGCTATGCTTAACTTCTTCTATGTCATTTCTACACCATATCTAATAAAGAACTTACATAACCATACGCATCTGTATACATAATTCTTTTAAGAAAACCCTCATCCATTGTATCCTTCATCTTAAGATTAATTCTCATCATTCTGTCAACAATAGCTTCCTTCCCGCTTTCAATAAAATATCTTTTCAGATTATTAAATCTGCAATTCTCTATATAATCTCCACTGTCAGATATATATACATTACTGCATCTTCCCATAATGCTCCAAGGCTTGTTAATTCCCTCTGATATATTAACAACAATATAATCATATTTTAAATTATGTGCCAGCTCATCCAGCAGACCACTTATAAGCCTGTCATTAACATACGATATATCATCAGCACATACCACAGCCGGTATATAGTCAAATAACTCATTCGCCTTTATACATTCTCTAATCTGCTGTGTAAAATGCTCTCCTGCCTGCTTAAACATATAGAATACATCTGACAGATTACTACACCCGTCAGACATCATAATATGCTCAATGCCTGAGAATTCATCAAGATTGATAAAAAGTGTCCGTCCCTTTTTAGAATATGCCGCTGCAATAACCATTGCCAAAGTCACTCTTAAAGTCGAATTAAAGCCATACACTCCGATATATCTGGTAATATCCTCAACCCTCTGCGTTCTATCTGGTCTTTGTCTTGTAATTGACCCTAAAAGCTGGTAAGCTGGCTGGTATTTGCACACACCGATAAGCCCTTTCTCTTTCTTATCATTAATAATTCCTGCTTCTTTCTCATCTTCACACAGAACAATAACGCTGTTATCATCTGTCTTAATATCCTCATGATTAATGCCATATGTGTATTGTTCTTCATTAACCATTAACACATCTGTCTTATTAGCTAAAATGTATCTGTTAAACTCCTCCTCTTTGGTAAACACTTTAGCCCTGTAGGGAATATCCTTACTGTCGTTAATTATTCCCATAAGCCTTTTGGCATAACTCTCATCATCGTCATATATCACGCATATATTATCTTTTGCCAAATACACTTTCCTCCATACACTATATAATCTTAATTACAGTATCTACAGCTTTATGCTTTAATATTTAATACCACCATAATTGCCGCTCCAAGACACAAGGCATATGTATAATGAAATCTATGTATTGTATGTCTTCCCTGCTTTATTAAAACATTATCTCTTATACATACACCCTGTCTGCCTTTAATTACGCCAACATTCTCTAATACACCTGTTAATACACCGCATACCATAGCCGCACATATTAACCTCACAATATATGTAACACCAATCAGCAGTCCGCACACAGCAAGAAGCTTAACATCTCCTGCACCTACGCCGCCAAATATATACACCATATACATAATTGCAAAACCTGCCATACCGCCATATATATACCCTCTCACATCACCTCCATACATAAGGCTTCCCATATTAATAACAACACCAATAACCATTCCTGCAATTATAATTCTATTCGACACCTTAAAACGTCTGTAATCATCAATCACCGCCATCATTATGATAATAAACATAGCGGCGTATCTTATGTACTGCTCTGTCATATTCTCTTTAATTCTCCCATATCTTATCAGACAGCTTTATATATGAATTGCCACCGCAATATAGTTGTCTTAATTCTATTATTCTGTTTAATGTATAGAATTACCAATTACTGACTATACTTATAAAAAAAGAGGAAACGAGGTAATTCTATTGAAAATGTTCAGCAAGAAAAAAAATCCTGCTACATATGATGAAAAATATCTTGTTGAGGAAATTAATATGACAAAGGCTGCGCTTAGTGCCGCATATGCCAACTTTGATAACGCAACTGACCCAGACCTTATAGATTGTTATATATATCAATTGAATTCTGAGCAGAAACGCTATAAATACCTTCTTCAAAAGGCTAAAGAATCAGAAATATATGCACCTAACATATATCTTATGCAGACATCTGATATATTCTGAATATGTGATGTATATTAAAAATATGGTGTACATTATATATACTATTTATTTAGTATATTGTCAATATGTTTTGTTATATTTTTTATATTTTTCTAATACAATTACTACATTTTACTATTTGACTTTTAAATACAGCTCGTTTACACTGTAGTTATCATTTATTTATATGCGGTTACACATTAATGTACTATAAAGAAAAGAGGGATACCTATGGATAATAATTTCAACAGCCAATCTGATAACAGTTCAGATTGGAAATCTAATTCCAGACAGAAGAATAAAAGCAGGACTGGCAGCAAAAGCAAATTATCTGTATTGACAATTGTTCTGCTTGTTACTGCCATCGCTTCAATAATAGCCAATATTGTCCTGCTTGTTACCGACTCCAAGAGAACTGCTGATACTGTAGCAAGAATTGAGGACAAGGACATTGAAACTGCACGCAATACTGAGAAAGACGATATGCTTAACCTTATCCGAAGCAGATTTGAGAGCGGTTCATCTACACTCTCATTATTAAAAGAACTTTATCCTGACAACATAGTATATGTCAATAGAAGTGGTAATTATGTATTTGCCGATATTAACCCTAAGCTTGCCGCAAGCGAATATGATAAATCAGCCTTTGCCCGCAATGATAAGGGATTGATGACTTATTCAGGAACTAATGCCAAGACATATACAGGAATTGATTTATCAAAGCACAATTCTGATGTGGATTTTGCCAAGGTTAAAGCCGCCGGTGTGGATTTTGCTATGATTAGATGTGGCTACAGGGCTTATGGCTCAGGACTTCTTGTGGAAGATAGTTCATTTAATACTTACACAACTAATGCTATCAAGAATAATATAGATGTCGGTGTATACTTCTATTCACAGGCTCTTAACAAAGAGGAAGCTATCGAAGAAGCCAACTATGTACTTACTCTTGTAAAGCCTTATAATATTACATACCCAATCGCTATTGACGTAGAAGCTATAGAAAATGACAGCTTCCGTCAGGAAAATCTTTCAGCTAGTGAATTAACTGACGTAATAATCGCATTTTGCGACACAATTAAAGCTGCTGGATATACTCCATTAATCTACAGTAATCTTTTGTATTTTATGGATAATGTTGAACTTGAAAGACTTGAAGGTTATGATAAATGGTTCGCCGGTTATCAGACTGCCTCTCCATATTATCCCTACAAATACGCTATGTGGCAGTATACAAGCACAGGTTCAATAAATGGTGTATCAGGCAATGTAGACATCAATATTGCTATGAAAAATCTGAAAAAATAATAATTAACAATAACGCGCAAGAATGACACTCGCAGCTATGCCTGCCGCTGTTGCAATTAATGCACCAGCAAGTGTCCAGCGCGTTTTTTTAATGCGTGCCGCCATATAATATACTGACATTGTGTAAAATACTGTTTCTGTACACCCCATAAGTATAGACGTTATAAGTCCTGTATATGAGTCTGTTCCGTACTGCTTGAATATATCAAGGCTAAGTCCGGTTGCAGCTGACGAACTGAACAGCCTTACTATAATAAGCGGCACTATGCTTGCCGGTATTCCAAGCTTTCCACACACACCGCTTAAAAGTCCAGCTATAAAATCAAGAAATCCAGAAGCTCTTAATACTCCGACCACAACCATAAGCCCAATCAGTGTAGGTGCTATTGAAACCACTGTCCTCATTCCATCCTCTGCACCATTTACAAAGTTATCGTAATTATCACTCTTTTTGTACATTCCATATCCAACAATAATCAATATGACAAGCGGCATTATATACGCTGAAATCTTAGTCATCATCGCTCCCTCCTTGTCATAACCCTGCAAAATATAACAGCCGCAAGCGTGCTTATAGTTGTTGCTATTATTGAGGGAAATAGTATTGCAGTCGGGTCGGGACTTTTGTACTGGCTTCTGTATGCTATTATATTTACTGGAATTAACTGAATTGAAGAAATGTTAATCACAAGAAATGTACACATATCACAGCTTGCTATATTCTTATTCTGATTAAGCACTGCCATCTCTTTCATAGCCTTTATACCTGCTGGTGTAGCCGCCCAGCCAAGTCCAAGAAAATTAGATATCATATTGGTAACTATATAGCCAAATGCTTTGGAGCTGCTTGGAACCCCCGGAAACAGCCATTTTATAAGAGGCTCTATCATGTATCTGCACTTGTCTATAAGTCCTGATTTTTCTGCTATTTCCATAAGACCGCACCAGAATGACATAATACCGAACATAGTTATACATAATGTGACAGCTTCCTTGGCGGAAACAAATGCCCCCTGCGTGACACTTTCTATATTACCTGTGATAAGGGCGTATACTATTCCTATGATAATCATAAAGCCCCATAACCAATTAAGCATAGAACCACCCCACATATGTTTGGGATAATTCTATGCTTAATAATAATGTATTATTCTAATTAGACGGAACAATTGAATGTTCTTTTTTGAATTTTAATATCATCTCTCTTGTAAGACTTATTCCATCATCTTCTAAGTCAAGGTCGTCTGCCTTAACCCACGTTCCAAGTGATAATTCATCTTCCTGCAATGTGATTTTATCATCACCATCAAGCTCACAAAAAAACCCTGAAAGCAGTGAACCGCTAAGTCCCCAAGGCTGGCTCTTGTAATATTTAAGGTTCTTGACCTTAAGTCCTACTTCTTCCATTACCTCACGCCTGACTGTCTGCTCTATTGTCTCTCCAGCCTCATTAAAGCCCGCGACTAAAGCATAATTCTTATATGTTCTTCCTGCATACTTTGTAAGCAGTACTCTGTCGTTATCTGTAACTGCCACGATAACCGCAGGACTTATCTTTGGGAATACCATATTGCCACATACCGGACACTTTACCATACGCTCTTTATTATCGTGTATTGTAGGTCTGCCACATCTTCCACAATAATGATTGTCCCTGTACCAGCCATACAGATGATATGCCGTTATTGCTGCAAATGCTGTGGCTTTCGGTTTAGCTTTCCTAAATGAATCTACCCCGACAAATGAAAATCCTTCCACTACCGATGTATACTCTTTATGCACTTTGGAATCTGCCATTTCACCAGCATATTGACCTCTTAATAATTCGCCTTTTCTCTGTGCAAGAAAATATTTCGTATCATCTACAGATAAAAGGTATGTAAATGAATAATTATCAACAGAATCTTTTAATATGCCTGTCTTTATCCCCTGTATGAACTGCTTGTACAGTGGATAAGTTAATGTATCTTCTTTAATATACTTCGCAAGAAGTGATGAACCCTCAAAGAAGAAGATTACATCATTATCCTGCGGACTACATTCTACATATTGGTTATCAAGTCTATTAGGAAATATATCCTGTATCATTGTTCTCTCCAGCCGTATTACTAATTGTTATATATGTCCGATTTATTCAAAAATGTATAATATAACATTCCATTTTCTCTACACCTGCAATCCTAGAAATAAACCATCTCTTCCACTGGTGGCTCTGCATTTTCAACCTTTTCTACATAAAGAACAGGTCCTTTCTTCTTGTATGCCATCTGGAATTCATTCTTGATTGTTGCTGTAACCATTATCCACTGTCTATTCTCTAAAGAAGCAATGTTATTATAAAAGCTTATATAGCCAATAAACTGTGTATCCTCAGCACAGCAGGTCATAACCTTTCGTCCCGGTACAAAGTTCTTATCTTTGAAATATTTGTTCTTTAATACCTGACCCTTAAATCTTACCTTCTTGCCAACGTATACATCTGGTCTTTCTGATACATCCATATACCATATTCCGTAATCAGCATCATCAACCTCGATAATATCCGCATTAACATCATAAGGAAGCTGTTCTGCAATCGACATCATCTCTCCCTTATCGTCCTCAAATACAATCTGAAGTGTGTTATTAAGTGCTCTCATACTTCTTCTGTAGCTTCCAAGATCCATACCTGACTTACATCTGTTAAATATAACCATATCTGTATACTTAACAGTCTCTGCAATTATTGATCTCATATTGTTCCACTGAAGATTGAATGCTGTAGCATCAATAAGTGTTATTGACTGGTATATCTCCCAGCCTCTTGGCTTAGCTGTTCCCATAAGAAGGGCTGGATCCCACATACCATTATACTCAACAATTACTATCCATGGGTCATACTCTTTATCAAGTTCATTAAGCTTGGCTTCTGTTAATTCTTCTTTTTCAAGAACTACCATATCCACACCATTATCTTTTAAAAGCTTCTCGCTGTATTCTTCTTCGCCTTCCTCACATACGATAAGGAGCTTATTCTTTGCCTCTGCAAACTGTCCCATTGCTATAGTATCTGAGATAAATCTGGTCTTGCCACTATCTAACTGGCCATTTATTAAAAATATAGGAATCTGATACTCTTCCTGTGCCATTATATGTCCTCCATCTATTCTAACTATATATAACACTGGGGGCTTATGCCCCCAGTCTGTGATGTCTGCGGATTGTCCAGTACTTTAACTTCCGCAATTATACATTAAATAATTCTTTAAGAGCAGCTTCTTTTAATTCTGCTCCTATTACACATATTCTTCCTGTAAAATCAGGCTTACCTTCCCTGATTTCATATTCTTCTGGTACAAGGTCAAAGAACATCCACTTACCATCTGTGCAAGGAAGCATACCCTTAGCTCTTAAGATGTTACCATAATCATCTGTCTCAGAAAGCTTTCTTAATATCTCTGAAAGTTCTTCCTTATCATACTTGTTAGGAGTTTCTACGCCCCAGCTTGTAAATACTTCATCGGCGTGGTGATGACCATGCTCGTGATGATGTCCACAGCCACACTCGCCATCGTGATGATGATGTTCATGCTCTTCATCGTGGTGGTCATGTCCGCAGCCACATTCATCATCGTGATGATGGTGATGTTCGTGTTCTTCATCGTGGTGGTCGTGTCCGCAGCCACACTCGCCATCGTGATGGTGATGTTCATGCTCTTCATCGTGGTGGTCGTGTCCGCAGCCACACTCGCCATCGTGATGATGGTGATGTTCGTGTTCCTCTGCAACCTTTGCTGCTGCCTCTGCAAGCATTTCAAGTTCAAGATTAGTAACATTTTCCATAGCATCAAGTATCTGCTTGCCATCAATATCATCCCAAGGAGTTGTTATAATATGAGCATCCTTATTAAGTGATCTGATAAGTTCAATATCTGTCTTTAACTTGGCTTCTGACACATTCTGTGTTCTACTAAGAATAATAGTTCCAGCGTGCTCAATCTGGTTGTTAAAGAACTCACCAAAGTTCTTCATATATACCTTTACCTTAGAAGCATCGGCTACTGTTGAAGCACTGTTTAAACGGATTTCATTCTCAATATGAAGATCCTTTACAGCCTTAATAACGTCTGAAAGCTTTCCAACACCTGATGGTTCGATAATAATTCTGTCTGGGTGGTACTTCTCAACAACTTCCTTTAAAGATGTTCCGAAATCACCAACTAAAGAACAGCATATGCAGCCTGAATTCATCTCTCTGATTTCAACGCCTGACTCCTTTAAGAAACCGCCATCAATACCTATCTCGCCAAATTCATTTTCTATAAGCACAACCTGCTCACCAGCAAGTCCTTCTTTTAAAAGCTTTGCAATAAGAGTAGTCTTACCTGCTCCCAAAAATCCTGATATAATATCTACTTTTGTCATATTATCCTCCATTCTGTCTATACATTTAACTAATAATTTACCTTACCTAATTTTTATTATACGCTTGTTGTCAATCCCCTCTTTCAAGTCTTAACTGTTCTGCGTATTCGCTTATCTTTCTGAGTCTGTGATTGACACCCGACTTGCCAACAGGCGGGTCTAACAATGCACCTATATCTTTAAGGTTCATATCCTCGTGTTCAAGCCTTACCTCGGCAACCTGTCTTAAGCTGTCCTTAAGGCTTCCAAGACCAACTGTATCCCTTATATATATTATGTCCTTAGTCTGCTTTACCGCAGCGGCAACCGTCTTGTTAAGGTTCGCAGTTTCGCAGTTAACCTTACGGTTCACGTCATTACGCATTTCTTTAAGAATCATAACATTGTAGAGATTCATCTGCGAAACATATGCTCCCATAAGATTAAGCACATCTGTTATATTACTGCCTTCCTTCATATATACTATATAATCATTCTTGCGGACTGTAATCTTAGCATCAAGCCCGAAGAATATAAGCATATCACACAGGCACTGTGCATCTTCTTCATAGTCGCATACTATTTCATAATGATAGAACTTATTAGGATCGCTTATAGAACCTGCCGCTATAAATGCACCTCTTATAAATGCTTTCTTACAGCAGTCCTTCTGCACTATTCTTGGGTCAACAAATACAGGTTCAATATTATCAAATGTTTCATCAGCCCATTTAAGTGTCTGCAATATTTTAGCGACATATTCCTGATTTTCTATTCTGATTGTTGTGTCACGACTGCTCTTTGAAACATATATTATATCGCCTGTATCAATATCAAATATCTGCTCTAATAATACTATAAACTTGTATCTTGCAATCTCGTTCTCAGTAGACATCTCTATCTGCATTCTTTTGCCCGATGCTCTCCTGATACGTCCTGACATTCCCATAATCGCAGCAAATTCAGCTATCTGGCAGTGTCTTGCCATATCAATTCTGGTGCTTAATTCTTCTTTAACATCTGAAGAAAACGACATTACTTATCTCCCTTTCTCTTAGCATCTTTGTCTATATCACGATGTTCAGCTTTACAGCCATATGGTGTACTTGCTATTCTTGCCGCCAGCTCATTGGCAAGTGTTACTGAACGGTGCTTTCCTCCTGTACAGCCAACAGCTATAACAAGGCTTGACTTGCCCTCTTTTACATAGTTAGGAAGAAGAAATTGTATAAGATCATCTACCTTATTAAGAAATTCTTTCGCCTCTGGTGCTTTCATTACAAATGACTGTATTGGTTTGTCATTGCCTGTAAGCGGCCTTAATTCTTCAACATAATATGGATTAGGCAGAAATCTTACATCAAATACAATATCTGCATCTACTGGTATTCCGTATTTAAAGCCAAATGACAGCACAGTTACAAATAAATTGTTATACTCCTTACGTTCAAGAATTATCTTCTGTAACTCCTGCTTTAATTCTCTTGTAAGAAGCGTACTTGTATCAACAATATAATCTGCCCTCTGCTTAAGGAACTTTAACTGTTTCCTCTCAAGCTCAATACCTCTGTCAACTCGTCCGTCCTTCGCAAGCGGATGTGTCCTTCTCGTTTCTTTATAACGCTTTACAAGCACTTCGTCACTAGATTCAAGGAATAATATTTTATAGTTATACTGGCGTTTTTTCATATAATCAAGTACGGACTCGAACTCTGCAAGAGAATGTCCGCTTCTTATATCAACGCCTAATGCTATATTATTATATCCGTTATCCTGTTCCTGACAGTCTGCCAGCTCCGCAAATTTAGGTATAAGCGATATAGGCATATTATCAACACAATAATATCCCTCATCTTCAAGCATATTTAATGCTGTTGATTTACCTGCACCTGACATTCCCGTTACAATAACTATCTTCATAAGTTCCTCCACGGCATTTAACTAAAATCTCCGAGCTTTATAACCTCCAGTTCAAGATCTACACCTGACTGCTGTTTAACTTTATCCTTAACCATATCAGTAAGCATACACACATCCTTTGCTGTTGCATTGCCTGTATTAACAACAAAACCAGAATGTTTCTCTGAAACCATTGCTCCGCCAACTGACACTCCTTTAAGTCCTGCATCTTCTATAAGCTTAGCTGCAAAGAAGCCTTGTGGACGTTTAAATGTACTTCCTGCACTAGGATATTCCAAAGGCTGCTTAGCTCTTCTCTTAACAGCAAGTTCCTTTATAAGTGCCTTGATTGTGTCAGTATCACCTTTCTGTAATCTGAACACAGCACTGACAACTATATAATCCATAGCCGCTATACAGCTTGTTCTATAACCTAACTCAAGTTCGTCCCTGCTAAGGCTTATAAGCCTGCCGCTTCGGTCGAGTACATCGGCACTAACTATTATGTCTTTAATCTCTCCACCATATGCACCTGCATTCATTCTAACTGCACCGCCTACGCTTCCCGGTATTCCCGTTGCGAATTCAAAGCCTGCAAGTCCCTTATCTGCCAGCTTGTTACCGAGTCTTGACAACATCATTCCTGACATAACCTTTACAGTAACATCATCAATATATTCTACCTCGTCAAATGTATCTGAAAGCTGTATTACAACTCCTCTTATTCCTTTATCTGATACTAAAAGGTTGCTTCCGTTACCTATAACGCAGTATTCGATGTCTGATTTATTCAAAAATTGAATTAATGATTGTAACTCCTCAATAGAAGATGGCTGTACATAATAATCTGCACAGCCTCCAATTCTAAATGTAGTATGAATATTCATAGGTTCACCAGTTCTTACCTGTGTGTCACCTACAATTAATTTAAGATTATCTAACAGCTCATTGTTATCCATAAGCTTCTTACTCTCCAATCTTTTATATTAACCTAATGCCAGCTTGGCAGCTCCATACATACCTGCATCATTACCAAGTTCAGCCCTAACTATCTTAGTATTCTTGCACGCATGAAATGCGTATTCTTTGTAATACTTAGCAACTCTTTCTATAAGATAATCACCTGCCGCTGATACTCCGCCACCAATACATATAACCTCTGTATCAGTCATAGCAGAAGCACAGGCAATGCCTTTTCCTAAATATCTGCATACATAATCAACAATCTTTATGGCACACGCATCTCCTGATTTGGCTTCATCAAATACTGCCTTAGCAGATATATAAGGAAGTGCCCTAAGTGCCGATGGCTCATCGGTTGCATTTAACATTCTTGTCGCTGTTCTGACTATGCCTGTTGCTGATGCCACCTGCTCAAGACAGCCCTTATTACCGCAGTTACAGTATTCTGTCTCCTCCTCTACTATAGGCAGATGTCCTATCTCTGCCGCAGCACCATTGTATCCGCATATTGGCTTACCGTCAATTATAACTCCGCCGCCAACACCTGTTCCTATTGTAACTAATACAACGCTTGAATATGCTTTCGCACTTCCCATCCAGTATTCACCAAGTGCCGCCATATTGGCATCATTGCCAACTTTAACTTCATAGCCTGTCATATCTTTAAAAGTCTGTGCAACGTTAAATACACCCCAGCCAAGATTGACACATTTGTTGACTGTTCCATCTTCTCTTACCGCACCCGGAACTCCTATTCCAACGCCTTTAATCTCATCACAGCTTCGTCCTGCCGCTTTCACAAGCTCTGGAATATGTTCTTTAATGTCTGATAAAATAAGACTTCCGCCCTCATCTTTCCTTGTTGGTATCTCATCCTTGTATACAAGCGTGCCATCTGTTGTGAACACGCCGCATTTGCAAGTTGTTCCACCTATATCAATGCCAAGAACTATATCCTTAAATAAACTCATCTTCATCATCACCCCTCATAAGGTTCTCTTGTACTCTTCTATATAACTCCTTAGCCGCATTGTAACCCATCTTCTTCTGTCTGTGGTTTACAGCCGCAGCCTCAACTATTACTGCAAGATTACGTCCTGGTCTTATTGGAAGCGAATGACACACTACTTTATTGCCAAGATATTCTGTGTATTCTTCTTCAAGTCCAAGTCTGTCATACTCCTTGTCCTTATTCCAGTCCTCAAGCTTGATAACCATATCAATCTCCTGAGTTTCCTTAACACTCTCTACACCGAAAAGTGTCTTTACATCAATAATACCAATACCTCTTAACTCTATGAAATACTTAGTAACTCCTGGTGCTGAACCAACTAATGTTTCATCACTTACTTTTCTAATCTCGACAGCATCATCTGTTACAAGACGGTGGCCTCTCTTTATAAGCTCAAGCGCTGCTTCACTCTTACCTATACCACTCTCACCTGTAATAAGCACACCTTCGCCATATACATCAACTAATACACCGTGTATTACTATGCAAGGTGCAAGCTGTACTTTAAGCCATCTTATAACTTCTGCTGAAAATGAAGATGTTGACTCAGCAGACTTTAATATTGGAATCTGATATTTCCTTGCAAGTTCTATAATCT
Source organism: Bacteroides galacturonicus (assembly GCF_003096855.1). Classification (NCBI taxonomy): domain Bacteria; kingdom Pseudomonadati; phylum Bacteroidota; class Bacteroidia; order Bacteroidales; family Bacteroidaceae; genus Bacteroides; species Bacteroides galacturonicus. The sequence goes on from NZ_QEOA01000008.1 coordinate 38,139, forward strand.
CTGCCTCCGGCTCTAAATTCCTACAGAAAATAAGGCAGGGAATATTGCTTGATAACAGCTGCATATATCTTTCATAACGCTCGGTTTCTGAAAGACTCTTAAGATAAGCATATTCTACATTACCTATAATCTGTATTCTGTCATTATCGAACTGGTCATAAAATCCGGTGAGCTGTAACGCCGGCCTGTTAAATTCTGGAACGTGAATCCATATTCCCTTAACATCAATATCAGGTGTAAGATTAACAAGATTCATCTTCTCGATTACCTTGAATAAATTAACTCTTTCTTTTCCGTTCATATCTACTCCAATCCTGCGCAATTATGCCACATTTTATATTTCATTGCCTTACTTAAGACTATATATCTTCTGACTATCTATTATTAATAGTTTAACACAGTGCAATTAATATTGAAAGACATTAAAATAACACATCAATGAAAATATTTGTATATGTTCTGCGCTACATTTTCTGTAATTCCTTCTGCCTCCATAAGCTCACTTACATTGGCATTGCGGATTTTGTCAATATCAAGAAAATGTTTCATCAACGCTTTTCTTCTTGCAGGTCCGATTCCTTCAATCTCATCAAGAACTGAGCTTACCTGCTTCTTACTTCTTAATGACCTGTGGTATTCTATCGCAAATCTATGTGCCTCATCCTGAACCCTTGTTATAAGCTTAAAGCCCTCACTATGCCTGTCTATTGGAATTTCTACATTATTATAGTAAAGTCCCCTTGTGTTATGATTGTCGTCCTTAACCATACCGCATACAGGAATATTAATATGAAGCTCATCAAGAACCTCCAGTGCAATGTTCACCTGTCCTCGTCCACCATCCATCATTATAAGGTCCGGGTACACAGCAAAACCCCTTGTCTCTTCCTCACCTGCACGCTCTCTCATTCCTCTTGTAAAACGTCTTGTAAGTACTTCTCTCATACTCTTATAATCATCAGGACCTTTGACTGTCTTAATCTTGAACTTTCTATAATCATTCTTCTTAGGTCTTCCGTCCTCAAATACAACCATTGAACCAACTGACTCAACACCACTTGTATTAGATATATCATAAGCCTCTGCACGCCTTATCGAAGCAAGCCCAAGCCAGTCTGCTATCTGCTTCATAGCACCTGTTGTCCTTTTCTCCTCAAGCTTAATCTTCTCTGCATCTTTAGTTAATACCATAAGTGCATTCTTATGGGCAAGTTCAACCATTTTCTCCTTATCGCCCTTCTTTGGCGTGATAATTGTAACTTTCCGCTTCTTCCTGCTTGAAAGCCAGTCGGCGATTGTACCAGCATCCTCAATCTCCTCCTGTGTCATTATCACATTGGGAATATATGGTGTTCCGCCATAATACTGCTTCATAAATTCTGACAAAATGCCGCTTCTACTGTCATTCGTTGCAACCTTCATATGGAAATGCTCACGTCCAAGAAGCTTGCCCTGTCTTATAAAGAATACCTGTACAACTGCATCTTCTGCGTCCATAGCACACGCAATTACATCTCTGTCTGTTGCATCATCTGCTGTTATCTTCTGCTTCTGTGCAATCTGCTTAACACTGATTAATAAATCCCTGTATCTAGCGGCTTCCTCATATTCCATACGCTCTGAACAATCCTGCATTTTATCCGTCAGCTCATTAATAATCTCAGAATAATTACCATTAAGGAAGCTGATTACTTTATCTATATTTTTCTTATATTCATCTTTGTTCACATAACCCTGACAAGGTGCATTGCACTGTCCGATATGGTAATTAAGGCAGGGTCTGTCCTTTCCTATATCTTTAGGAAGCCTTCTGTTACACGTTCTTACCTTATAAAGCTTACATAGCAGTTCAATTGTCTCCTTCACAGCACCTGCCGATGTGTATGGTCCAAAGAATTTGCCAGTTCCGTGCTTCATTGTTCTTGAGAATAACACTCTTGGAAATTCCTCTCCAATGGTAACCTTAATAAAAGGATAACTCTTGTCATCCTTTAACATCGTATTATATTTCGGTCTGTGTTCCTTTATAAGATTACATTCAAGCACCAGTGCTTCAAGCTCAGAATCTGTCACTATATACTCAAAATATGCAATATGTGAAACCATCTGGACAACCTTAGCCGAATGATTTTTATTACTCTGAAAATATTGTCTTACACGATTTTTTAATATCTTAGCCTTGCCGACATATATAATTGTGTCGTGTTTATCGTGCATAATATACACTCCCGGCTTATCTGGGAGCTTCTTTAATTCTTCTTCTAGATTAAACATATAAGCCTCTTTAATTCTATATAATAACTCCTGCCACTAATATTACAAAATGGATATACATATGATACCATAATATCACAAATGTATATCCATTTTACCTTTATTATTTTACATTTACTCAGCCTCTGCCAAGCTTCAATGCCTTATGATTAAGCTCTCTGTATTTCTCTGGAACTATCTCATCTATTGCTTTATCCCACACCTCATATGGAATGTCTTTGAAATAATCTGATAATCTTCCCATAAGTACAATATTAACCGCTTTGGCCGACCCTGCTTCTTCTGCTATTGATAAGAAATCTTTAGCATCTACCTTAGCACCGGCTGCTTCAAGCTTCTCGATAATATTATCTGGATACTGCATAGCACCTGTAATTACCGGCATTGGGTCAACTTCCTGCGTGTTAGTTATTATCTGTCCGCCAATCTTTAAATATTCAATCCATCTTAACGCTTCAAGCTTCTCAAATGAAAGAATATAATCAGCCTCACCTTTATCAATAACTGGAGAATATACTTTATCTCCAAATCTTACATAGGTAACAACACTTCCGCCTCGCTGGCTCATTCCGTGTACCTCTGACACTTTAACATCATATTCCTGCTGCATAAGAACATAACCAAGCAGTTTACTTGCCAGAAGTGTTCCCTGTCCGCCAACACCAACAATCATAATATTCTTAACTGAATTACTCATACATATTCCTCATTTCCGACATTATCAGATGCCCTGCCTAATTTCACATCAAGCAAATCTAATTTGAACAAATCGGACATCTAATACTTTTTTCTATTCCATTAACACCTAATATACATCGCCTTACAACATTATATTGCCTCGAACTTACACATCTGTGAACATACTTTACAGCCTATGCAGAGTGTAGGGTCAATATGTGCTTTCTTATCTTTAACTGCAATTGCTGGACAGCCTATGCTCATACACTGTTTACAGCCAACACATTTGCTTTCATCTACACTGATTGGTGGTTTATGTACTGTTCCTTTAATCATAACGCAAGGTCTGCGGCTTATAATAATAGATGGTTCTTTAGCTGCAAGCTCCTCTGTAACAGCTTCCTCAACTGCCTTAAGGTCATATGGGTCTACAACCCTTACTCTGTTAAAGCCCAATGCCCTGCATAATGCTTCAAGATCAACCTTTCCTGCTGGTTCACCACGAAGGTTCTTTCCTGTAGTTGGATTTTGCTGGTGTCCTGTCATTCCTGTAATAGAATTATCAAGGATAATCACTGTCGAATTACTCATATTATAAGAAATGTCTGTTATACCTGTCATTCCTGAATGAATAAATGTTGAATCTCCGATAACACCTACGCTGTTACTCTCTGCTTCCTCACCTATAGCTTTATTAAAGCCGTGAAGTCCTGAACAGGAAGCTCCCATACAGACATTCAGATCCATTGCATTAAGCGGTGCAACTGCGCCCAATGTATAACAGCCGATATCACCATATACCATACATTTTTTCTTCTTTAAAATGTAGAATATTCCTCTATGTGGACATCCTGCACACATAACTGGAGGACGTGCTGGAACATTTTCTTCTATAGTAATATGCTCTGGTTCTTTCATACCAAGACATTTTCTTACAAGGTTCTGGGAGAACTCGCCGCATATAGGAAATGTATCCTTACCAGCCACCTTAATTCCAAGCTGTTTGCAGTGATTTTCAATTATAGGGTCTAACTCTTCAAGAACAATAACCTTATCTACCTTCTGTGCAAAATCTTTTATAAGCTTTTCTGGAAGCGGGTTAATCATTCCAAGCTTTAATATGCTTGCTTTATCACCTAACACTTCTCTTGCATACTGGTAGGAAGTTGAGTCTGTGATAATTCCTACGCTTGTATCCTCTCCAAGCTCAACCCTGTTAAGTTCTGTACTCTCTGCATATTCTATCAACGCCTTAGTTCTCTCCTCAACTCTTATATGGGCATTTCTTGAATTAAGTGTCATCATTACTTTAGCTGGGTCTTTTACATAAGGAACTCTATCCGGCTCAACTCTTTCTTCTGTATCAACTACACTCTGTGAGTGGGCTACTCTCGTGACCATTTTTAAAAGGACTGGTGTATTGAACTTTTCGGACATCTCAAATGCTTTCTTAGCAAATACTCTCGACTCCTCTGAGTCCGATGGCTCAAGCATTGGAAGCTTCGCCGCAATTGCATAATGCCTTGAATCCTGCTCATTCTGTGATGAATGCATACCTGGGTCATCTGCAACACATACTACAAGTCCTGCATTAAGTCCCTGATAAGATATTGTAAATAATGGATCCGCCGCAACATTTAAGCCTACGTGCTTCATAGCACACGCCGCTCTTACACCACCAAGTGTTGCTCCATGAGCCACCTCTAATGCAACCTTTTCATTAGGTGCCCATTCACAATATATCTCATTGTAAGCTGCCGCCTCCTCTGTAATCTCTGTACTAGGAGTTCCCGGATAACTTGATATAACCTTACAGCCCGCTTCATATAACCCTCTGGCAACCGCTTTGTTGCCTAACATTAACTCTTTCATACCTTTTCCTTCCATTATCTATAATAATATCTGTATTGCATATTAATCTATAATTATATCTATATTGCATATTAATCTATAATCACGATTATGCTTTATTCTCCATCGCAACAAGTTTATCTGCTCCATATATTTTACGAAGCTTTGGTTTCTCTATCTTACCTGTCGCATTTCGTGGTATTTCAGCAAATATTATCTGCTTAGGTCTTTTATAACGTGGAAGCTCAAGACAGAACTTTTCGATTTCTTCCTCTGTACAGCTGACTCCGTCTTTAATCTCTATAATTGCCGCTGTCTTCTCACCCAGACGCCTGTCAGGAAGACCAATTACCGCCGCATCCTTTATCTTGTGAAATCTTCTTAAGAAATCTTCTATCTGCACAGGGTAAATATTCTCGCCACCGGACACAATTACATCTTTCTTTCGGTCTACAAGGAAATAGAAACCATCTTCATCCTGCATAGCCATATCTCCTGTATACAGCCATCCGTCCTTTAATACTTCCTTTGTAGCAGCCTCATTTCTATAGTAACAAGTCATAACTCCCGGTCCTTTAACACAAAGCTCGCCTACATCACCTTGACAGACTTCGTTATCATTTTCATCAACAATCTTACATTCCCAGCCATAACCCGGAATTCCAATTGCTCCAACTTTATGTATGTTCTCAACACCAAGATGAACACAACCCGGTCCAGTTGACTCTGACAAACCATAGTTAGTATCATATTGATGATTAGGAAAATATTTCCTCCACCTCTTAATAAGTGATGGTGGAACTGGCTGAGCACCTATATGCATAAGACGCCACTGCGATAAATTGTAATCTGATAACTTAATCTTTCCTGAATCCAATGCATCAAGAATATCCTGTGCCCAAGGCACTAACAGCCATACTATAGTGCAGTGTTCACTTGATACTGCTGACAATATCTGTTCCGGCTTCGTTCCTTTAAGAAGAACCGCCTTACTTCCTGCAACAAGGCTTCCCATCCAGTGGAACTTTGCTCCTGTATGATAAAGTGGTGGTATACATAAAAATGTATCATCTCTGCCAGTAGAATGGTGCTTCTGTTCCATAATAGCCGCCTGTGTAAGGCTCTGGTGCTTATGAAGTATCGCCTTGGGAAATCCTGTTGTTCCTGATGAAAAATATATCGCACCATAATCATCTTCTGTTATCTTAACATCAGGCTCTTTACTTGAACAATCTGCCACAAGTTCGTGATAGCTCTCAGCAAAGCTTGGACAGTTGTCCCCTACATATATAAGAAGTCTTCCTCTTAATAATCTCTCAGCATTAACCTCTATTCTTCCAATAAACGCAAAACCAAATACAATTACATCTACCTGTGCAAGCTCAGCACAATAGTATATCTCATCTGAGTCGTATCTGAAATTAAATGGCACTGCTATTGCACCTGTCTTTAATACACCAAAATATATTGGCAGCCATTCCAGACAGTTATACATAAGAATAGCAACCTTATCCCCTTTCTTAACTCCACGGCTTATAAGCATATTGGCAAACCTGTTGGCTTTCTCATTAAATACGCTCCAGGTAATCTCACGCCTGTATGGCATATTGGCACTTGGCTGTATTAAATCAAATTCTTTCCAAGTCGTTCTCCTTGTGTCTTTCTCATCTGGATTTAATTCAACCAATGCAACCTCATCGGGGTATAACTCGGCATTTCTTATTAAATATTCTGTTACTGGCATAGCACTTTTCCTTCCATTAAATAAATATATGTAATAGCCTTCTTTAAAATAATAACTATGTTCTACGGCTAAAATTCATATTTTATTTGGTAAATTATCTTAATAAATAATAGGATACCACATTTTGTACAAATAAAAAAGAGTTGCAAGGCAACTCTTTAGTCAATTATACCATTTCATCACTTATAATCTTTCCGTCACATATATTAATAATTCTGTTAGTGCTGCTGGCGATATTGATATCGTGCGTAACAAGAACAACCGTTTTACCCTGATTATTAATTTCTCTTAAAATATTAATGACTTCTTGTCCGGTGCTCTGGTCTAATGCACCAGTCGGTTCATCAGCAAGAATAATATCTGCATTAGTTACAAGTGCGCGTGCTATTGCCACGCGCTGTTGCTGTCCTCCCGACATTTTCTTTGGCAATTTATCTTTTTCTTCCACAATATTCAACTTTTTCAATTGTTCATTAATTATTCTTTTTCTATCTTTTCGTCTTATATTGTTAGCCAGCAACGGCAGCTCAATATTCTCATAAGCTGTATAATAATCCATTAATGCAAAATGTTGAAATACAAATCCTATATTCTTCTTTCTAAATCTATGTATGTCCAATTTATTCAATCGTGACACTTCTATGTCATCAACATAATAACTTCCGTCTGTAACACTATCCATACAGCCTATTATGTTAAGAAGTGTACTTTTACCACTCCCTGATGGTCCCATAATAGCTACAAACTCCCCATTATCTATAGTTAATGATACCTCATCTAACGCTTTTTTATTTTCAACCTTTGCATCATATATTTTTGTTATTTTATCTAATCTTATCATATGCCTGCCCCCTATATATATCTACAACTGGATATATCATCGCAATAACAAGTGTTATCAGAAATAAACCAACTGCTAATAATATTAATTTGACACTCCACAATCCCATACCCTGAATTGTTGAATACCTTATAAAGCTATATAACACATATCCTACAAAATACATTATTACAGTAATTATCATTAGCAGTAACAGATTAACTGCGATATCGGCTATCATTCTTATATTACTAAATCCAAATACACGTTTTATTGCAAGCTCTTTCTTTCTCTGTACCGTCCAGAATATTGATATAATTATGCTGTTAATAAGGCAAAAAGTATATACCATAACATTAGTTTTAATATTTTCTTTCTGAAGAGTTTCACTCACTGTGCTTTCGCCCGTATCTTTCTTGCTATATGACACTATATTACAGGTATTATCAACATTGACTACATTTGAATATACTTTATTATAAATTTCCATAATATCTTCCTTATTACTATATACTGTCAAAGATATATTAGACAGTGAACTAAATGACTGCTTAAGACTATCACTCATACAATCTATATTAAGTACAATCTTATAGTCCCAATAATCAGATACCGGACTTCCTATAACACCTACAACCTCATATTCCTCCTGACCAAGTGTTATATAATCCTTGCCATCCCTATTATATACATATCTGTATTTATCACGTCCTAATGCCACACAATTTCTGCCATTATCCGTTTCTTTATCGGGTATATGTCCTCTAATCATAGGATAAGGGGTTGACTCATTAACTGCCAAAAGCACTTCACAACGGTTCGTACTTCCAATTTGTGCCACTTCTACCGACATACGTCCTTGTGCTAACACATTTCCTACATCTACATTTACTGCCGCATATGATAATATATCTTTCTTTGCAAATGTATCTATATTCAGCTCTATCCTATTCTTAGCCAGAGCCTTAAGCCTGTCATTTTCTTTTGCATAAGCTTTATTAATCGTATTAAGCACTCCAAATATTGCTGTTAAAATAACAAGCTGACTTAATATGAAATATATCGAAACAAGCCTGTATCTGAATATTTTATTAAATATTTTTCTCATTCAAATGCCCCCTGAATATGCTGTTCAATAACTTCTCCACCGCTAATCTTATATTTTGAAAACCTCTGTCACTAACCTACTGATTTAACAGCTTTCACCATCAATCTGCACACCCGGTATTTTCTATAATTAATCTACTGGTTTGATAACTTCTGCCACTTTCATTCGTGATATTATAAACATAGGCACAATACCAGCTATAACAGTAACAATCACAAGTTCTGCCAGATACATTATTGGAACAGCGACACAATGACTAAACCAGTCACCATATTTAATCATATCCAGCTCTGAAATGTTATTCATAAATACTTTTCCAAATATATTTTTCTGACATATAAGCCATATAATTATTTCTGGAATTAACACTACAAAGACATTTTCCATATAATTAATTGCCATAATACTTCGCTTGCTAACTCCACAAGCAACCATAATTCCCATATGTTGTCTATTCAAAATACACGAAACTATTGCCGCAGAAGACATTGATATTAATGCAAGCAGAAACAGCAAAACTTCTGCACTAAATGAGCTGTCCGCTGTTATATTTCTTAATTCTTTTTCATTTGCTATTTCCTCTGCCTCATTAATCACACTTACTCCAAGATTACGCTCTGCCGCCCATTCAACAATGTCCATCTTAAGTTTATCTGCCACTGCCTCATCATCAACTATATAATATGGTGTATCCGGCATACCTCCTATATTATCAAAATATTCATAATTGGGAGTTATCACAACAATCGTATTATCAAGATTATATGAGTCTATATCACTAACACCGCCAAATAACTTTCCCTTTAAAGGCCACGATGCTCCCTTTTTTAAATAACCTGCAATCTCGCAACTTGATTTCTCATTTTCCTCATAATAATTAAATTGAATTCCTGTTTTATACTCATTCCTATAACTATAGCCCACATATGCCATATTCTCACTACCATTTTTTTTGCTTTTCAGATTATCGTTATCCAACAGCAGATTACCCATATTAGCAATATCTTTTTCTATAACAAGTGTCTTTACAAGTTCACCATTAAGTATCATTTTATTGTTATTAAATCTTCCACAAGCAACAACACCTTGATAATTACGAATATATTGTATAAGCTCATCACCTATCTGAGGAGTATATTCAGGACTCATTAGATTAAGATATTTTACATAGTTAACCTTATCCGGATTTACCGCAAACATCGAACTCATTGAATTAATTCTATACTGATTAGAAAAATATCTTGTTGCTATAACATCAGTCATATATATAGATATTGAACTCATAGCAAGAAGCAGTATAATCATTATCTTTTTTTGAAAAATATCATCAAGCATAAGCTTTAATATATATCTAATTCTCATATTTCTCACTCCCCTATGAACTGCCCTATATGTTCCTGTTTCCACACCTGATACTTTTCATTATCAGATATATTGTAGCAATTATCACCATTCATAAGGTAAGCAAACCCTGTTGTTTTAGATACTTTTAACACAAGTAAAAACTGACCACAATCATTCTCCTCTGCCATCTTCTTATAATCTATATAAAATATACTTGTATCTGTTATATATTTTTCTCCTAAATATACACAACTTACAAAATCTTCATTTGGACAGTCTTTCACCAAAAAATCCTTATATGCTCTTCCATCGCATTTAGTTATATCGCCAAACCTCTGCTCTATCAGATTATTAGGTATTCCGTACACTTGCAGTTTCATCTCTGGATATTCGGGATATAAATCTTTATACAACGCAAAAGTTATACATCCCACATCATATATACCCAATTTGTTAATTCCATTATTAGCTGTTAATGAAAAGGTTTCTTTAATCTGCTTTTCCTGTGTTGGATATACCTCTTCATCAGCATTATATCCCAACATTGGATTGCTCACATATATAAATTGACATCCATAACTCTTTAATGTTGCTGTCTTTGTGCCATCTGGACGATTATATCCAGAATATTCATATGAAAATACAAATTTAGCGTCATCTTCACAATCAAATACCCCAGCAACTTTGGGACTAATTAATGGAGTATATTTCCACACCATTCCATTATCTGTCTTTAACTCATTTACCCAAAATCCACTATCTATAATCCTATCGTCACTGTTGTCTGATGAATTCTTTTCGCTCTCAATATCAGATACATCTTTACCCAATGTATTATTTTCCGTTATTGTTACACTTGGCTTATCTAATTCTATATCTGCCTCTGTATTATGAGATGATGTTGTTCCTGTTCCACAACCAGCACTTATCGTCATTACCAGAAGCAGTAATATAATATATACTTTTTTCATAAGCTCCACCCCCTCCCTTATATAGGTATAACTTAGCTTCAATACATTATTTATTGAAGCTAAGTCATATTTTCATTTAATTACCAGCAAGAAGATAATTCGACTCTATCTCTTGCTTCCCCTGAACTTGTTCTGTGCAAACGATGTATACTATAATAATCTTCTGCCCAATCCCAGCCAGTATTTTCGTGTACCGACCCCTGTACCACTCCTGACCAATAATCGGACTCTTGTCCATCCTGATATGTTGTACGCAAATACAAAGAAGCATATTCCCCACTCCTATCATTAATAGTTCCGGCATCGCAACACTTTATGCCTCCTGAACTTGTCGCATTATTATAAGCGTGTCCATCTTCCATATCATAACTTTCTGCAAATACTGGAATTGTTCCAATTACCCCTAATGCAACTACAACTGCAACTGCATTTCTAACTAACTTGTTCTTAACCATTCTAATACCTCCAATTTCTATAAATTTAGTTACACCTATCCCTCATCATAACCTAAAATAGGCAAGTTACAATTGATTGCACATGCAATTGTGCAATACCCTTCTACATTTCTATTTCTTTATTCACCCCTCTCATAGCATTTTGATATATAATAGCAATATTTAGGAATTCCCCATTAATTGCATTATATCTGTATCTCGTATAAAAGAATACAATTCCCAATATACTATCACTAGCCTCTAACTAGATATGACAATACGGTATAAACATTTCACCCCTAATACATCACCTTATAACATTTGAAAATGTATCCTTATACACAGTTTTATCTATCGCATTAACAAATATAATTTCGTTCTTTGATGCATTTTCTCCTATAACAGATGGTATTTCAATAACAATCACCCAATATGGAGCTATCTCATATCTGGTATTGTAATCTATGCCATCGCCACCTGTTACCTGAGGTATATATTGTAATTCTGCCCGAATAATATTCTGTTCTGACACATAATCATACTTTGTCATTGCAATATTTACAGCAGTATCATAACTTATAACTTTATCCTTAACATCTTCCTTTGTAATAAAATCATATTGATAAGATGTATCAAGATAGATAAGTCCCTGCTTTCCATATATAACTTTAACCTGTGTTGGTACACCACTCTTTAAAATATTATCAAATGCCACATCTGACATTGTCTGGTTATCAAGCTTTCTTTTAAATATCATACAATAACATTCATCATCTTTAGTCCAATCGTCTAATTCACTTGTCAATTGTAATTTAGCTTTAACTTTCTTTTGACTATCAACATCTATAACATATATATCTGGCTCATCGCATACTTCAATTTCTAATTCTGCAAGAATATTACTAACATCTGCCAAACAATCTTCCTTTGATAAATCATCAAGTTCATCTAACTGATACCAGCTTTCATCACTCATCTTAATTCCATATTGTGTTGGAATATAATATTCATATTTAAGCTGCGTATATGATGCACTCCTGTACCCTATATCACTGCCGCTAATACAGTATCCACCATCACTGTATTTATATATGTATCTTAATATATTGTCTTCTTTGTCTTTTATCTCTCTGCAATTTACTATTGATGTATCATCTTTTCTAAATAATTCTGCATTATTATCTGCTTCTTCTTTATCAACTGCTCTGCGAACAGCCTGACTTATATACCATTGGTCTTCGTTACCTACATCATAAAGCTCATCAGGTATCTGATTATCCATAACTTCCTCTGGTGTAATATTATCTTTCTCTGTTATCAAGCTCTTATTATTATCACTTTGATACTTTGCCATATTGATTGTAGAATTTGGCAAAAATAAACCTGCTGATAAACTTATTAATAATACATCTGCTATTAATGTTAATTTCTTCATAAGCTGCTCCTTTTCCGACTCATCTTCCGTCTTGTTATTATCTCTCAACTAATCTATTATCTTCCGTTTCTCACACACATTGCTTCTATGTCCCAAAATTATCACATTATTTTACTTCATACAACCCTATTTGCAAAAAACGACTATAGCAGACAAAAAACGACTATATTTACTATTACATTTTATTAGAATAATTTAACCACAAAAAAATCAGATATATATAGTCATCTATAATGACCAATATATATCTGATATTAAATACCACTATTTCATTATCAAGTAATATTCTCGCTTAAACTTTTAACCGCTAATTATTTTCTTTAAATTCCAGTATTCTCTTCTTAACTTCTTTATATCGTGATTTCGGAACTCCCAAATCTATGCCATTCTTTAGGTACACACGATAACTGCTGATGTTATTAACATACATCATATTAACTATATAGCTTTGATGTACCCTTAAAAGATACTTATATTCCTTTAATTCATTCTCTATGTCATCAAGCTTGCTCTTGACAACATAATCACCAAATTCCTTACCGTGTATATGATATGTAACTTTATGACCACTGCTTTCTATATAGATAATCTTACTGACATCAACCTCTTTACTGCCAGAGTCACAACTGATAATTCTCTTATCAGAATTAATGTAATTCAGCTTATATAATACTGCATTCATACATTCATAGATTGAACCCTTTAAATCCATACTATCCTTCAATACACATCTGAACACATCATACTTATAACCCTGTATATTATAATCTGACATTAAGGTTATAGATATTATTATAACTCTATCCGAATACATTCTTATCCATTCAGCTACTTTAATATTATCTATTCCCGTCATATTAATATCCAGAAATACTATGTCGTAATTCACTATCTTATCTTTTAAACCAATCAGCTCACTGCCCGAACTGTACATATCTATACTATATTGCAATTTATTCTCATTAAGATATTCTTCTAAAAGCCCACTTATATTCTTTACGAACATCTCCTCATTATCACATATAGCTATATTCATCACAATCTACCCCTGTCTATCTATTCTACTCTGCTTTTATATTGTGTGAAATTATGTTCATAACAATACGAATATTTAATTATATAGGTATAATTTATCACGTCATTAATTCAATAACAATATACCTTACAAAAAAAGACTATAAGAAACAAAAAAAGACTATTTACATCTAAAATATCTATAGCTTAATCATTAGTTGTATATAAACGATTAAGTTCTTTCAATACATTTTCAAGCGAATTATCCCTTACTATGTACCGCTTTCCATTATATACAATATCACCAGATGATACAGTAATTGTCTTTTTATTACCATCTGTATCAGTATAGCTTATTCTATACACCCAGCCTGTCTTTAAAGCATCTCCTTTTATTGTTGAAATAAGCGAATAAGTCTTCGCATTAAGACCATTTAACATATTAACCAGCTGTGCAGTATCAGATGTATCTATATCTTTTCTGACTCCATCCTTGCCGCTTGTGATTGTCATTTCTGCTATATTGGAATTAATATTTATCTTAACTGGAAAATTAATGCACGAAACAACAGCAATTATTACTACCAGCAATACACATATTGGTATTATTATTGATAATTTTCCTTTCTTCATAAGCATCACCCCCTGTTTTGCTTATTGCAGTCCGACATAATAACGCCAGTTTGTATTCTCATACATATCACAAAATGCTGAAATTCCTGCCATCTTCTGCTTAAGTTCATTGACCTTTTCTTCCCCAAGCTCTCTCTTCTCATCAGCCGAAAATGTATACTGCCATCCATTCTCGCCATACTGTGAAAGCATATCATAGCTTGTGTTAAACTCACCCAGACCAAGCTTTTCGTCCAAATACACTAAAGCATCATTATAATCTGCCTTAAACTGTGCAAGTGCCTTATCCCTGTCCTTATATATCTGCACGCCATATATATTGTATGCACGCTCATATACATCGTTGTTATCCAGCTTCTTGTACGCACTTTCATCTACCTTCCTTACAGGTATCAATGGTGCTACAAATACAGCTATTATGCCGACTGCCACTACTATCGCTGCCACAATTGATACTACCTTTAAAACATTGCTCTTACCGCTCTTAGCTTTCCCCATAAAAATCCTCCTTTTCATTGATGACATCAACATCTCCTGAAAGTTCTATTCCTTTGTAAATGAATAAAACTCACAGCCTTTATAATCTAGTACTCCTTTATCTCCTTCTTTAATGTTGTCAAATGTCTTCTCATCTACATCAAGTTCAACATCTTTCCCATTGACATCAAAATACAATCTATAGGCTATTCCCCTATTAGATGTGCTTCCATACCCCGGTGCTGGTCTGTTAGAACCTAACGATGTGTTATATGCCTTTACTTCGCGGTATGCTTCTTTGACTTTGGATATCAGAACTGCATTTTCATTCTTTCTGTTAGCTATAAGCTTCTGATATACAATGTACTTATATACCGAACGAAGTATCCATAATACAAATATTATCGCTATAATATAGCAGACAATTCTGAGCCATAATGGAAATTCTATAACTCTCATATTATTAATTCTTTGTCCCGGACTTTGTATAACTGGCATACGCTGCACCTCCTATTCGCTATATACATTGGTATAGTTTATCATTTGTATATAACTCACGCTTTACAATATTTTCTAATACTAATATAACATTGTATTTATATTTGTGCAATAGGAATTAATACTTATTTGTAAGATTGATTAATATAGTCTTTTAAATCATTTGCTACTATTTCATATATATTTTCCGCTATTTTCTTTGCCCTCCTGCTATCAAGTTGAATATTTTCCGCCACCTGAAGTATCTCTTTCATACCCGGATTACGCCCATTACCATCTACCATAGTTGCGTGCTCTCCACCTATAGAATTACTGTATGTCAAATCATATGCTGGTGATAATTCCCATACTTTCTCATTATCATTATAAATAAAAGAAAAATTCTTAGAATGGTCATCACGATTATGTGCAAATACATTAAAGCACATAAGGCGATACATTTTTTCAACTTCTTCATAACTTTTTGTAAGTATAAATGTCAGCTTCATTAGCTGGTTATAATCAAGATTCGGTATTCTATGCGAAGTTTCCAGTAAACCACTCACTGATACCATATGAATTTTCTTATCTCCCTGTCTGTCAAAACGCTTTACCGCAAAATATCCTGAACCTATTGAAGAATTAAGCAGACGTGTCTCTGGCATATTTATACCACATCTTCCTGCACATAACGAATATTCATATTCCTGCTGTCCTATATCTTTGCTATCATACGATGACGGAAATTTTACTATCCATTCTTCTCCGTCTATATCATAGTATACCTTGGGTCTTGCACCACCTGATGAACCTCCCATTTGAAATATGGTATCAAGACTTTCTGAATTATTAGTTTCAAATATTCTTTCACATTCTTTGGCTATCTCATCTAATGACATCTGTTCTTCTTTTTGCAAAAATATATTTTCTGGATAATACTCAAGTGCTCCCATTCCACTTTTACCCACTATGGCAATACACACATCAAGCTTCTTAACGCTGACCATCAATAACCTCCTGAATAGACGAATATCCTTTTTTAGCAAAAAGACTTTCAAAATCTTCCTGACAATTCAGAACAAAAGCAATCTTAATAAGGGAGTCAAGTGATATATTTCCCGTCTGTTCAAATCTTTTTAAAGAACCTAAACTTACACCTGCACGCCTGCTAAGCTCTGCCTGCGTAAGCTTCTGTTCTTTTCTTCTTGCTCTCATTCTCTTTACAATATCATTATTAACATCTTTTGGAGTTTTCATTAAATCTAATATATTATTCATAGCTAATATATTAGCTATTTAGTTAATTTTTGTCAATAATAGCTAATATATTAGTCATTTAAAAACACCACCCATTAACTTCACGCTAATGAATGGTGTCTTTACATTTTATTAATATCTACATACACCGCCTGCTGGTACATTTTCTGCCCTGCAAGCCCTGTACATATTATAATATATTAACTTTCTATACATCATGGTTCTTAACACCACGAAGTCGTGCCATAGCTCGCGCCATAGAGGCTGTCGATACGTGATATTCCATAATGCTCTGTTTCTGTGCAAGCTGTTCCCTCGCTCTTTCAAGCGCCGCCTCAGCTCTGAACTTATCTATTTCTTCAGGTCTTTCAGCCGAATACACTATTATATCAACTTTGTTGTGTTCAACTTTAAGAAGTCCTGTCGAAACTATAGCTTCCTGCCATACAGTTTCTCCTGGAACTCTGAATCTTAATTCTCCTGTTTCAACACTACAGGTCATAGGCTCGTGATTAGCCATAATAGCCATCTCTCCATCGAAACCATCAAATATAAGAATTTCACAAGGTCCATCGTAGAATACCTTATCGCAGGCTATTAATTTCAATGAAAATGTATTCAACTCATACCTCCTTGTTTTTACGAAGTAAAAATGCGAGTCCTCTGGCGAGCAGAGGTATTTACCTCATTGTTTATTACAAAGCAAAAACTACACTTCTACGACATAGAAAGCTGTCTGCTTTCCTGTCTTGTGAAGCAGATCCAGCTTTAGCTACTTTAATGTTTCAGCCTTAGCCTTAACATCTTCAATAGTACCTACATTAAAGAATGCAGCTTCTGGATATTCGTCCATTTCACCATCAAGTATTGCCTTGAAGCCCTTAACAGTATCTTCAACTGGAACGTATTTACCTGGTGTACCTGTGAAGTTCTCAGCTACATGGAAAGGCTGTGATAAGAATCTCTGGATTTTTCTTGCTCTGTATACAGTAAGCTTATCATCTTCTGAAAGTTCTTCCATACCAAGGATAGCAATGATATCCTGCAATTCCTTATACTTCTGTAAAACTTCCTGAACACGTCTTGCTACGTTGTAATGTTCCTCACCAACAACATCTGGTTCAAGAATTCTTGATGTTGACTCAAGTGGGTCAACGGCAGGATATATACCCTGTTCAACAATCTTTCTTGAAAGAACTGTAGTTGCGTCCAAATGTGAGAATGTTGTTGCAGGAGCTGGGTCAGTAAGGTCATCGGCTGGTACATATACAGCCTGAACTGATGTGATAGAACCTCTTGTTGTTGAAGCAATTCTCTCCTGTAATTCACCTAAGTCAGTTGCAAGAGTTGGCTGGTAACCAACGGCTGATGGCATACGTCCAAGAAGTGCTGAAACCTCTGAACCAGCCTGAACGAAACGGAAAATGTTATCAATGAATAACAACACATCCTGCTTCTTAACATCTCTGAAATATTCAGCCATTGTAAGACCTGTCTCTGCAACTCTCATTCTTGCTCCAGGTGGTTCATTCATCTGACCAAATACCAAAGCTGTCTTATCAATAACTCCGGACTCTTTCATCTCTGTCCATAAGTCATTACCTTCACGGCTTCGCTCTCCTACACCTGTAAATATTGAATAACCACCACTCTCAGCGGCTATATTTCTGATAAGCTCCTGAATAAGAACTGTCTTACCAACACCAGCACCACCGAAAAGACCAATCTTACCACCTTTAGCGTATGGTGCAAGCAGATCAATAACCTTGATACCTGTCTGTAACATTTCTACAACAGGGCTCTGCTCTGCAAATGTTGGTGGATTTCTATGTATACACCAGTGTTCTTCTTCATCTAATTTTTCTCCATTATCAAGGGTATCTCCAAGGACGTTAAAAAGTCTTCCCAGAGTCTTCTCACCTACAGGTACAGATATACCGCTTCCTGTAGCTGTTACCTCCATATCTTTACAAAGGCCCTCACTAGCTGCAAGCATAATACATCTTACAACGTTATTACCTATATGCTGTGATACCTCCATTGTCTTCTTTTTCCCATCCTGTATTACATAAAGTGCATCCTTGATTGCTGGAAGATAACTGCCCTCAAATTCGACATCGACTACAGGTCCTGAAACCTGTACTATCTTTCCTTTCATCTCTTCCACCTGAATTCACCTCTTTCTGCTATATCTTGCGGCTATTTTCCCGCCTTTGCTTTCTTCATCTTTTTCTTCTTAAGAGCCTTAGCACCACCTATAACCTCAGTAATCTCCTGTGTTATAGCTGCCTGACGAAGTCTGTTATACTCAATTGATAATTCCTTAAGCATAGCCTCTGCATTATCTGTAGCTGCCTGCATAGCAACCATTCGTGCATTTTCTTCTGTCGCAAAGCCCTCAACAAGTGCTCCATATATGAATCCTGTTACATAATTGTATGCAAGATCATTAAGAACAACCTTTGGTGACGGATATATTACAAAATAATCATCTGAGCCTTCAAAATCTTCAAGAGTACCATTACTTTTACCCTTTTTTACATTATCAACTAACTCTTCCTTAATGAACTGATTGGTCTTAAGAGGAAGTAACTGTTCAACCTCGACCTCTTCTTTCATTCCTCGTTCCATTCGTGTATACACAATATACACCTCGTCCATTTCTTCCTCTTTATAACGCTCAACTATGTCTTCTGTTATAACTCTGGCTCTGTGAACTGATGGATTATTAGCTGAAAATCTGAATGACTCCTCAACATTATAACCAAGTGAAGTAAAATACTGTCTGCCAGTTTCTCCTATTGCAAATATCTTGTATTCCTGTGACTCATCGCACAATCTCTTGGCTTCCTTTAATACATTATGGTTATATGCACCAGCCATTCCTTTATCACCACTTATGACGATAAATGCTTTTTTCTTTATCTGCTCGTGCATATCACTATTTCTATTATCAAAGAAAAGATGCTGCATAGTAGGAAAATGATACAAAATACTCTTTATCTGATCCTGCAATCCATAGAAGTAAGGCTCTGTATCCTCAAGCTTCTGTCTGGCTTTTCTAAGTTTAACTGAGGACATCATATACATAGCTTTGGTGATTTTCATTGTATCATGAATACTATTTATTCTGCTTTGAATTTCTTTAGTATTCGCCATAGCTTATCCTCCATTTCCACACATTTTTATTAATATTACTTATTCTTAAATTCCTTAGCAGCCTCTATAATTGCTTCCTTAGTCTCATCTGTGAGATCTTTAGTGGACTCAATTGTATTAATAATATCTGAATGTTGTTCTTTAAAGAATGTAAGCATTTCTTTTCTAAATGTCTTAATATCCGCAAGCTCAACATCACTAAAAATATGTGCATTAGCTGAAACTAATATAATAACCTGTTCAGCCATACTGAATGGGTGGCTTACCGGCTGTTTAAGAAGTTCCATAAGTGCACGTCCGTGCTGTAACTGATTCTTAGTACTTTCATCAAGATCTGATGAGAACTGTGTGAACACTTCCATCTCTCTGTACTGTGCCAGATCAATACGGATACTTCCTGCTGCCTTCTTCATAGCCTTAGTCTGTGCTGCACCACCAACACGGGATACAGAAAGACCTACGTTAACGGCTGGTCTTTGGCCTGAGAAGAATAACTCACTTTCAAGGAATATCTGACCATCTGTAATAGATATTACATTGGTTGGTATATATGCTGAAAGGTCGCCTGCCTGTGTCTCTATAATAGGAAGTGCTGTTATTGAACCACCACCTGCTTCTGGTGAAAGACGGCTTGATCTTTCAAGAAGTCTTGAATGAAGATAGAATACATCACCTGGGTAAGCTTCACGTCCTGGTGAACGCTCAAGCAGAAGTGATATTGCTCTATATGCAACCGCGTGCTTTGAAAGATCATCATATATAATAAGTACATCTTTGCCATTGTGCATAAAGTATTCAGCCATAGCTGTACCTGCATATGGGGCAATATACTGTAATGGTGCTGGATCTGCTGCTGTAGCTGATACAATAGTTGTATAATCCATAGCACCTGCTGTCTTTAATGTATTAACAAGCTTGGCTATTGTAGAAGCTTTCTGTCCAATAGCGACATATATACAGATAACGCCTTTACCCTTCTGGTTAATAATTGTATCTGTTGCGATAGCTGTCTTACCTGTCTGACGGTCACCAATAATAAGCTCTCTTTGTCCACGTCCTATAGGGAACATTGAATCAATAGAAAGAAGTCCAGTCTCCATAGGTACTGATACTGACTTACGCTCTGTAATACCAGGTGCTTCACACTCTACTGGTCTGTAGCCATCTGCCTGGATATCACCCTTGTCATCAATAGGTGAACCAAGTGCATCAACAATTCTTCCAAGGAAACCTTCACCAACTGGAACACCAGCCATCTTTCCTGTACGGACAACCTTACTGCCCTCTTTAACTTCAATATCACTACCAAAAAGAATAACGCCGACTTCATCACGTCTGACATCCTGAACCATACCTTTTACACCGCTGTCGAATATAACGATTTCACCATAAAAAGCGTGGTCAATTCCATCAACATTGGCAATACCATCACCAACCCAGTTAACTACACCAATCTCTTTATCCTTAACTTCAAGCTGGAAATCTTCGATATTAGCTTCAAGGATTGAAAGAATACCTTTCTCACTTGCTGTAGCCGAGCCTGTGCCAACCGCCTTGGCAATACTGCTCTTTAACTGGTCAATACGTGCTTTCTCACTCCAGTCATACTCTTTAGAGCCAACCTTTAATACAAATCCACTCTTAAGAGATGGATCTTTAACCATCTCAAGCTTGATATCAGGATTATGGAATTCTTTCTCAATGAACTTCTTAATACCTGCAAGCTGCTCATCAGATGGTGCTTCAACATATGTAAGGACTGCTGAACTTTCCTTCTGTTCTGGTGTCTTTTCAAGTTCTGTTAAAGCTTTATATACTTCTTCAAATAAATTAACATCATTATTATCACATAAAAGCTGTAAGAAGTTTCTTACATTTTTAGAAAATACTTTCTGAATCACAAGATGCTTCTTCTCAAGTGATACCGTAGGATCATTAAGTTCTTCCTTAACCTGTGGTACAACATCAAATATATCTTTCACCGAAGATAATTCTTCGTGTGTCATTCCAGCTTTATGTAATTCTTTTGCATAATCAATTGCTGTCTGTATCACTATTTATCACCTGCTTTATTCAAAAATGTGTCATAAAGTGCTGCATTAGTATCGGCACTATTGCTTCCGACAACCTTAGCTGCTGCATCTACAACCATATCTGCAATTTCTTTTTCTGCTTTCTTTAATATCTGTTCTTTCTGGCTTATTGCCTCAGCCTCGGCGTCATCTTTAATCTGTGAAGCTGTCTTGTGTGCATCTGTTACGATACGCTGATATTCTTCATCAGCAGTCTTTCTCGCCTCAGCAACAACCTTTTTCTTCTCATTTTCAGCATCACTTAAAACTGCTTCATACTTAGTCTTAAGTTCTTCTGCTTCGCTCTGCTTAGCCGCAGCCTCGTCAAACTGCTTATCGGCCTCTGCCTGTCTTGCTGCAATAATCTTCTGAACTGGCTTATATAAGAATATTCTCATAAGCACAAAGAGAATTAAAAGGTTAATAACTGTAAATAAAACATTCCAAACATCTAACTGGAGCATCTTATTCCCTGCCTTTCCTTTAATCTTTTCTTGTTATCTTTATATTTGTCTGCCAAAGCAGGCTTTTATTATGCTTAAGCAAGCATAACGATAATCATAAGGGCGATAACGAAACCGTAAATAGCAGTAGCCTCTGCCAACGCACTACCAAGAATAAGTGTCTTTGTAATCTTACCTTCTGCCTCTGGCTGTCTTGCAACAGCTTCTGAAGCTCTACCAGTTGCTATACCAATACCAATACCTGCACCAAATGAACCTAATACGGCGATACCTGCGCCAATAGCTATAATTGTTCCACTCATAATCTTATCTCCTTTTTCTTAACATATACTCATATATAGGCTATCTGCCTACACAACAAGCTTTCTTAATTAATTATTCTGTAATCTCATCAATATACAATGATGTAAGGAATACAAATACGTATGCCTGAAGTAAACCATCAAATATATCGAAGTACAGACTGAACACAACCGGAAGTCCTACCGGAAGTATCATTTTCAGAAGCTCCATAATAACGAAAGCTCCTAATACATTACCGAAAAGTCGCATACAAAGTGAAAGTGGCTTTGTAACAACTTCGAGAATGTTAATTGGTGTTACGATTGCAACCGGCTCAACAAAGCCGTGTAACCAACGCTTAACACCCTTGTGATAGATACCAGCAGCTTCAATAAGAATAATACTCATAAGTGCCAGTGCTACCGTTACTCTTAAGTCCTTTGTTGGGGACTTAAATCCAAACAGTCCGATAATATTGGAAACACCAATATATAACATAACTGTTGTAAGATACGGCACATAAGCCTTACCCTTCTCGCCAACCATTCCTTGAACCATCTTCATAAGACCTGTAACTATGCTTTCAGCAACAGCCTGTCTTTTACTTATATGATCCACCTTAAGATTTCGGGTCAGTATAAATGAAACTACAACCAGGACTGCCATAATGATCCATGTGACCACAACTGCCTCAGATACTGGTATTCCACCCAAAATAGGAATCGTAAAGACGGTCTCACATTGAAGCTCTTCAATAAGATTCTGTGCTAAATCATTCAAAAAACCATCTCCTTATCCTTTCTTTTTCTCACTGCGAAGTTTATACCCATTTTATGGAAATGTAAAGCAAATAAATTAATTTTTAACAATCTTAACTTTTTAATCTTAACATATTATACAAATCTATGTATGTATATTAGTACATTAACTTGTTATCTCAATTAATTATGGATATGATAATTTTCTAATATTACATAAAAATATATGTATTATCTGACTTTATGATACAGCATTTATTATGTATAAAAGTTAGTACAATTAAGGAATATCAAGCAATACTGACCATCGGTCATTTATTTATTTTTTAATATTTTACATAGAATTCTTTATGTTTTATCATTTATAACATATATAAAAAATGTATGCAGACATACCATTATGTTATATAATAAGAAGAAAATACATTAAAAATACAATTGTATAGAGTAAAATGCACAAAAATTAAAAATTTATTAAAATATATAACTTATCGTTATTATCAAGGTGTATATGTAATATTTTTCACTATTTGTTATATATTTATTAATTAACTTGCACCTATAATTGGCAATTATAATTTCTAACAATGTAACTTATTATATTAAGAATTTTATTAATATTAAGGATTTTATTAAGAATATGAAACATTCATTGAACCCACAGCACAATACAACTGCCGGCTCACACCCTGTTAAATCATCAATACGCTGGCATAACATCAGAACATCTTCTTACTGGAACATTTTCAAATTATCAGCCTGTTTCTTCCTTATTATTATACTACTCTATTTTACCCATATTGGCTGTCCTATTAAATTCATAACAGGCATTTCCTGCCCAGCCTGCGGTATGACGAGAGCTGTGCTTGCAATTCTTCACGGTGATACACACGCTGCACTTAATTATCACCCTCTTGTCCTTACACTTCCAGTGCTATTAATAAGTGTTATCGTATATATAGTTAATACCAGACGTATTAAGCCTTCCGTCAGGTTAAGCCGCCTGTTGAATTGTATCTTTATATTATCTGCGGTGCTATTTATCGCCGTGTATGTACTACGAATGTTAAATACCACAGATACTATAGTCACATCAGCACCTTCACAATCAATATTGGTTAGATTATTCAGAAATATCTTCAAATAATTGTGAAAAGATTATCTATTCTTTTAATAAGCAATCACATATGCTAGAATATAACCAGAATATTAGTTGGCACTAACATTTCCTGCTGACTATATATTCTGGTTATTATTATATGGCGCACTAGCGCAGAAAGCAGGTATATATGGCATTACATGTTATGGATGAAGCCAATCGTTGTCTTCAATGCAAAGTTCCACAGTGTCAGAAAGGCTGCCCTATAAGCACCAACATTCCACTGGCAATTAAGTTACTCAAAGAGAACAAGCTTGATGAAGCAGGTAAAATGCTTTTTGAAAATAATCCTCTTACAACTGTATGCAGTCTTGTCTGTAACCACGAAAACCAATGCGAGGGGCATTGTGTTCTTGGACGTAAGGGAGCACCTGTACATTTTTCAACAATAGAGAATTATATCTCAACTACATATGCTAACAAAATGACAGAAGGTCCTAAGCCATCTAATGGTATGCGTGTAGCTATTATCGGTTCAGGTCCTGCTGGAATTACAATCGCTATTATCCTGGCAAGATATGGCTATCAGGTAACTATATTTGAGGGCAAGGACAAAATTGGCGGTGTCTTAAGATATGGTATTCCTGAATTTCGTCTTCCCAAATCAGTTCTTGACGATATCGAATACCGCCATCTTGAATTAAAGGGTATCAAGGTACGTCCTAATACTCTTATAGGAAGTGCAATAACTATTGAAGATTTATTCCGTGATGGTTATAAGTCTATATTCGTAGGAACTGGCGTATGGAATCCTAACACACTTCACATAAAGGGCGAGACATTTGGAAATGTCCACTTTGGAATTAACTATCTTAACAACCCCGACAGCTATAAGCTTGGAGAACGTGTAATCGTAATCGGTGCTGGTAATGCTGCTATGGACGTTGCAAGAACAGCGATAAGAAAAGGTGTCCGCAGGCTAACCTGCTTCTCTATCACTAAAGAAGTAGCTGCCAGCCAGTACGAATTCAGCTACGCCACTCTTGAAGGTGTTGAATTTGAATATAACAAACGACCAGTTGAGATTAAAGATAACGGCGTAATATTCAGAGATGTAATAGAAAATGAAGATGGCTCATTCACTGATGTAGATGGAAGCGACACATTATATGAATCAGACAGCGTTATTATCTCAATAAGCCAGGGACCAATGACAAGACTTGTCAACAGCACTAAAGGCTTAAATGCCAATAAACGTGGTCTTCTTGAAGCTGACGAAACAGGTCATACATCACGCCCGGGAATATTCGCATCTGGTGATGTCGTTAATGGGGCAAGAACTGTTGTAGAGGCTGTGGCACATAGTAAGATTGTTGCAGAATCTATGCATGAATATATGCAGTCGCTTAAAGATACTACAGACTAATACACATTGCTTCACGATAGTCATTCAATATATGACACTAATAAATGCTTTAGCTAAATAACAGTAATAACTAACAGACGACAGTAAATAAAATCGCGGTTATCATCAACGTCAGGCACGCTCTCGCTACTCTCGCACGTAGCGGATACTAAGGTGCTAAAATACAGCACCTAAGTACCGGCGTGCTCAAAGTACCTGACTTTTGATAATAACCGCGGTTTTCTTTGCTGTCTGTTTTTATGACAATATCCAATTAAATATTCTGGCGTAAGCCCCTGATACGAGCCGCCACTCAAGCCATATACCATCCGTTATGCCAACAGACCTATTTCACCTGCGTAACTGTTCCGTCATCTGCCACATTTGCATTAATACTCACCTTATTAAGAAGGCTGAATATTCTGCTTTTATCTTCTTCCTGTGTGCATATATGTGTCACACAGCCCTGTAATGTACCGTCCTGAACAGCTGGCACTACTGATACATCAATTTTATCACCATAATCATTGCCACTTATTCTGATATTAACGAGCATTGTATCAACATTATATTCATCGAACCAGAAATTACCAAGACTATAGAATATAGGTTTATCCTCATAATACTCTATACCCTGAAGGCAATGGCTGTGACCGCCGATGATAACATCTGCTCCTGCATCTATATATTCCCTTGCGCTAGACCTCTGAACGTCCTCAAGCACAGTTGTATGCTCAGTACCCCAGTGGACAACCGCAACTACATAATCTGCATTAGCTCTGGCCTCTTTAATCGTCTGGACAAATAACTCCGTATCATAACATCTGAGTATTCCTGGCGTAGTATCTGTAGCCTGTGGTGTCATCTTATACTTTTCAGCTCTTGAAGCTGCCACAATAGCTATCTTCTTACCGTCAACTTCTGTATAATATGGTTTCATTGCTTCTTCAAGCGTTCTTCCAGCTCCAACATACGGAATTCCAACTGCTTCTAAAGCAGAAAATGTATCATACATTGCCTCCTGTCCATAATCATATACGTGATTATTAGCAAGCTGTGCAACATCTACTCCAAGTGCATTAAGCACCTTTGCTCTCTCTGGACCAGCTCTGAATGTCCACATTTTAGTTGTCGGCTCACCCTCCGCAATGTTAATATCACCTGTAAACGTCATTGTTATGTCAAACGGGTGTGTATCAACTGTTGTTTCTTCCCGTGTTGAAACCTCGCTTGTATCTAATACATCATTATTGCTTACACCTGATGATTTCCCACACCCCGATACAAACAACACACTTATAATGACAGCTATAATAACAGCTGATTTCTTTTTTAAAGCATTTTTCACTATGCTCTTTCTCATTATATAGTATTCTCCATTCCTGACCTGTATGTATTCTGTTCTCGTTCAATCATTCATAAATAATTATTGATTATTATCAATTATTAATTATTCACAATTACTTATTACTATCAATCATTTATTCTTAACAATTATTTATTCTTAGAGTTCTTTGAATCCTTATGTTCACTGACCGATTCGTCCATAACGCCTCCTGCCGCAAGCAGTGCTTTAGCTCTCTCAAAGGAATCCATATGAACTAAAATATCACATTTGGCATTCTTATCATTATTAAGAAATCTAAGAAGCCCTGTATGTAACTTCCATCTTTCAAAATATGAAATATTGTTCTTTCTAAGAACCTTCTCTATCTTCTTACATTCTTCCATTGATACATCAGAACGAATTACTCTTTCCATTGTTGAAACTTCACTCATCGCATAACACCTCTTTTATTATAGTTTCAATTCACTTTTTCAGACTAAATTTTATCACATAAGAATCAAAAAATCTATAAAAAAATAAAACTGCCACTTTATGTTAATCATAAAGTGGCAGTTTTTGTTACTATATATTAGGTTTTAGAAACATATCTTTTTAAGATGTGTTATAAGAAATAATCTACAATAATTACTTGCTTACAACTTTTCTTTTCTTACTATATACTATAGCACCTCCTGCTACAGCCATACTTGCTAAAAGAAGCACAACCATTACTGCAATATTATTAGAATCTCCTGTTAACGCACCTTCTGCACCATCTCTAAGGATAAATGCTGATTCTAATGATAAACCTAAAACTCTGTTCGCTTCATCATATCCTAATGCATCAATTACTAATGCATATCCTTCTGATGTAAGCTGTGGTGCTTTATCAAGACTATCTGCTCCAATACCAACACCAAGAGCTTTTCTAGTATCTGCTGTTAACATTCCCAAACCATTCATATTTATTGTGCCATTAGCGTTTCTTGTTACCTTAACATCATTTGTATTAAGAGTTACAAAATTAGCATCTGTTAATAATGTACTTGCTTCTTTAGCATCACCTGATGCTGATAACCAATAGTAATCTGTAGCATCGTATAATTTAGCTGTATCCTGAGTTCCTCTAGCCTTTAAATTATCAGCAACCTTAACATAAGCATTTCTGTATGAAATTATACCATTTGTTCTATAATTAGTATTCTTAGCATCATTAGTATATAATGCTACATTGCTGTTTTCATTGTTGAATGATGTACAACCAACAACTACATTATCTGGACAAGAGTTACTATCAATACCTTTTGCCTTATTATCAAATGCTACACTGTTAATAATAACGTGGCTTCCTGGAAGGCTTGAACCACCCATCTTAAATCCATTACCATTACCTGCATCGATTAAACCATTTTCGCTCTCAATATAACCATTGCCATATGCTACACAATTCATAATTACTACAGATGGAATATTTCCTGTTTCAACCTTAGCGAAGAAATCCCAACCATCATCTGCATTATGATGTGCAATACAACCAACGAATACATTTCCCTTACCGATTGTTAACTTAGCTGCAAATCCATCAGCATCTTCATAACCAGCATCTGCATTATTATGAGATGTACAATTCTTAATTGTATTATATGCTGGCCAATCAGCCTTATCCTGAGCTGATGAATATCTACTAATCTGAATACCTGTGTTACCATTCTTATATGTATTAACAGTATCAAGTACATTGTGACTACCACATACGTGAATACCATCTTTACCATTCGCTGAATTAGTAACATCTACATTCTGAATATACCAATAATTACCACAAAGTGTAATACCTTCTCCTGTAGTTCCTTCAAAATCAAGAACAACTCTTGAATCTGATGACTCTGACATAAGATATATAGGCTTCTCATCTGTACCATCAATACCAAATGGTATTAATAAATTATTAGCTACCTTATAATCTCCATCAAGAAGAAGAATCTTCTGACCTGGTCTTGCATATGCTACCGCATTGTAAATATCAATTGGATTATCTTTAGTTCCTTTACCTGAGTTAATCTGAGCCTTTGCTGAATATGTTTCATTAGCTTTTGCTTCATCAACTGCTTTAGTAGCATCTGCACTTACATATATAAGATCTCCTGTAAAGTAAGCATATGTTACTATCTTTGAAACTTCAATTGGATCATATGATGTTGGAAGCTCATATTCACCGAACTTAAAGTTTTCATCTGGTGTAAATGTTGCAACGAACTTATTATCACCTGCTACAAGCTTTGTATCAATTGTAAATGATTCATTAGCTGTAACATCTGTTTCCCCTATAACATCATCACCCTTTGTTACTACAACGTGTCCATCAGCATTAGACATTCCCTTAAATGTATAATCTTCTGAACTAGCTGTTGAAGAAGATGTAACACTCACCTGAATATCCTTATATTCAACAGGTCTTTCTTCTGCTGGAGCATCGTCTGCTGGATCAATTGTTGTAAGTGAAATATCACTATATGTAACATCAAATGTTCTTGAAGCGAACATACCTACATAAACATTATCAGAATCAATCTGGCTTAATGCTTCTGTATCGTAATACTTCTTTGTTGTTGTGTTACCTTCAGCATCTGTATAGCTTACAAAGTAACCTGTATTATTCTTCTGAATTGTTAACTTAACTTCTGTTATTGGATTTTCTACTGTTGTTCCTTCAAATGTTGCATCTGTATTAGAATAGTTTCCAATAAGGTTAAATGTTCCTGCTGCAGAACCTAACTTAGAAGTTTCAAGTGTTGACATTGTTGTCTTAAATTCATTATTAACTGTATCTGAGTCATTATCTAATAACTTGCTAAGATTATTCTTATTAACACCAATCTTTTCCTGTGAACCAATACCAAGTTTCATAGATATCTTTTCGCCAGAAGTCTTACTTACTGTAGCTTCACCTGTCTCTTCATCAACATTACTATAGTATTCTACCTTTGTAACTGATGCCATATATGAGTTATTCCAGAATACTGATGAATCTCCATTATTGCCTACTGCATCCGCAGCCATAAGGCCGAAACCTTCCTGTCCATTAGTATACTTCCAGTTATTAACCTTAGCTGTTGCTGTAAGTGTAAAGTTCTTATTAGTTGGTATTGTAGCATAGTAGAATGCAACACCATCTGTAGAAGCTGGTACTAACTTACCCTTACTATCAAGCGACCATACATTTACTATACCTTCATCTGTATTAACGCCACCTGAGTAGCCATTCTTTGATTTATCTTTATCTGAAAGATTGTCATTGCTTACTGAAACACCCTGTCCAAATGCAGAGAACTTCCATGTAAACTGTTCATGCTCTGCAACCTTTAACTGTGCTTCGTTAGACATTTTTGTCTGTCCATCTACACTTCTAACAGCAGTTACTCTGAATATATAAACATCGCCTACTGTTAATGATGGTGTCTTTGCTGAAAGGTTAGTTGTTTCTTCTAAGAATGTAAATTCAGCTGCACCTTCTTTTTTGTACTCAACCTTATAAGCTGTAGCTTCTGGAACTGCATCCCATGTCACTTCAATCTTACTCTGTTCAGCTGTTCTTAACTGTAATACAGCTGCCTTAAGAGGAAGCATATATCCCTCTGACTTATACTTGCTTGATGCATATGTCTTCGCAACACCTGTTCTCTTAGCAACTGCTTCAAAATAATATGTTCCACTTGCCTCTGGCTCGAATTCAACTGTATTAGAAGTTGTGTTCCAAGCTGTTACTGTCTTTGTATCCTTAAGTTCACCAGCTTCATTGTACATATTAACATCTATTGAACCAGCACCATATGTACCAATTTCACCTGCAACTGTTACCTTAACTTTACCATTTTCATTATCATTTACTGCTTCTGTAACTGATGTTCCTTCATACGAATCCCAATTGTTACTAAATGGTGAGAACGAACCTTCAAATGTAGAAGCATCAATTAATGTATCAGAACCAGATACTACCTTTAAGTTATTAACAACTGCTGTAGTTCCTATTATAGCAAAACCTACATTAACAGCACCCTTAAGGTCTGCTGATGGTTCTTCACTAACGCTCTTTAAATCGACCTTACCATCTGCTGATTTTACTGCTGTAGTATAACTGCCATTTTCTCTTGTTACTGTTACAGAATATGTTGTATCAAGTGTATAAGCATTAACAGTACTATTATACTTACCGCCAGAGTAGCTATTATCAGCTTTATTTCTATAGTATACCATATCATAAACACCGCTATTAGCTCCTCTAAATCCAACCGCATAAAGCTTAGCTGCAGCTTTTTCAATGTCTGTAAATGCACCAACATACACACCACTTCCTGATGATGCCGGATTAGCCTTTACTGTTACATCTGCTGTAAGTGTAAAATCTTTATCTGCTGCAATCTGGTCATTTAATATAACATATGATGTATTAGCAAAACCTTTTGATGAAACGCCACCAGTTGTTGCTGGCTGGAATGCTGTAATTTCACTCTTATCTCTAATTACTGTTACAGGAAGTGTTGACTCCTGATTAACAAGCTTCATACCTGTAATAGCCTTAGATGTATCAATGTCCTCTAATACTCTTACTGTAACTACTTCACCACTCTTTACACCTGCTTCTCTTACAGCATCTACCTTTACATTGTACTTAACACCTGCTGTAAGTCCTTCTGCTGTATAAGATATATCTGTCTTAGCTTCTTTAAATGCTGCTATCTCTTCTGTTGAAATAGTCTTTGTTGGTGTGCTTGGACACGCCTCTGTATTCTTATAAACATATACATTATAAGATGTTGCTGTCTCGATATCTGCCCATGTTGCAGTTAACTTATTAACATCACCTGTTACACTAACCTTAACATCAGCTTCATATGATACACCTGCTGTTGTTGCTGTACCTTCTGAATCATTAGCAGCTACACCTTTACCAACAACTCTGTAATAATATGTACCAGACTTGCTTAATGTATCTTCATATGTAAATGATGTTTCCTTACCTGTATATGTGCTTACTTCTTCTGCCTTAGTCCAATCTGGAGTAGCATCTGAACCATATGCAACCTTAGCTCTCTGTAATAAATAATATACATCTGGCCCTTTTTCATTAACAGCTAAATCCTTTACATCAACTGTTACCTTTGTTGCATCTTCTGCACTATTTGTCGCAGTTACAACTGACTTTGTTGCATCTGGTGCTGCAATATATTTAAAAGCACCTGTTACTTTAATTGCATCTTCACCAGTTATTTTTAATCTTTTAGCTTTATTAGCATATAAATATATTACATCACCGGCTTTAACATCTGTAATTTCTTCATTTGCTAACACTTTATTTGTTACAGCTTTATTACTTGCAATTACAGTCACTGTTCCATCTTTACTGACTTTTACGCAATTTGCATAATCACCTGTACTTTCTATATAATAATCTATACTTATCTTTGTACAGTCTTTTTTTACAGATATTTTGACATATCCATAATCTTCAGTAGGAACATCTCCATTTGCCTGTGATTTAACACCCTTAAGCTTTAAAGTATTTCCTGCTATTGAAAATTCTTCCCCTTTTCCTTTAACAGCTGTCACTTCATAAACTATACCATCTCCATCTTTTATTTCTGCTGACGATGATGATTTATCTTTACTAAGATCAGCTTCTTTAAATGTGTAGCCTAATGTCACATCATCATCTGCCTTAGCTGTTGTAGCAAATATACC
Source organism: Bacteroides galacturonicus (assembly GCF_003096855.1). Classification (NCBI taxonomy): domain Bacteria; kingdom Pseudomonadati; phylum Bacteroidota; class Bacteroidia; order Bacteroidales; family Bacteroidaceae; genus Bacteroides; species Bacteroides galacturonicus. The sequence continues at coordinate 70,961 of NZ_QEOA01000008.1, forward strand.
ACCCAACAGCCATGTTGGGACTAATGTCAACACCATAAGAACTGCCATAAATGCTGCCATAAGTCTTTTTCTGTTCTTCTTCATAACATACCTCCTTATAATATTACGGCTTAGCCGTTGTATTCGTCAGGCTCACCTTAACGAACGTTTCTCTAAGTATCTCATTTTCGTGTATAAAAATCAACTTTATTTTGGACATTTTTTATATTTTCAGCGAAATATATAATTACATTTTAGATATTTTGTACAAAATTAATGAAGATTGTATGAAAAACATCTTAAATTTTAATTGTATACCGGTACAACCGTAATCTTGATATTAACAATTTAATTACCACACATTAGTTTCAATATGATGCTTTTCTTTTTTCTTTGCAATAATTTCAGTAATGTCCTCGTAATTCTCATCAGTTTTTATAACAATCCAATCATCAAAATACTGATATATTGCCTTATATTTACTGTATAAATTCATAATCAATAATTTATCATCTTCAATAATATCTTCTACAACTGTTTTCCAATCATAACCTTCATTTATAATAAAATCATTAAACTCTGGATGTGTAACTCTATATTCTTCCATTATATACCTAAGCACTTTATCCCCTACTGTTAAAATATATTTAAATTCATCATTATTTTCATCAAGGTTATTATTTATCAATCCTAATGGAATTTTAATCTGAAATGGTCCTCTCGTAATATAATACCATTCGTTATCTAAATCATAAAAATATGTATAATCCGTCATTATTTCATTAAATATATCCTGCTCAGTTTCTCCAATCCAAAACTCTTTTCCTATAGGTGAGTGTGTCAAATATGCAGGAAACCCTCCATTTTCGCTACCTTTTTTACCTATTAATCTTGTCTGTCCCAATCCGAAAAGATAATCAACATCTGCTGGGTTATCATACCAGGCTAACAAACGAATTCCTACTGAACTATAATATCCACCATTACCGCTCCAGCCATATTCCACATTTCCATTCTTAAGTCTTCTTGCTATTATACTTATATCTGCCATCTTGCATTTCTCCTTTTAGTATCGCATATACGATATATATTACATAATAAAACGTATGTCAATATATCAACATACGTTTTTCCTATATTATTCTAATTATCACTTTCCTGCAAAGCTTCCAGATATCCAAGTAATCTTTCCTTTTGCTTGTTCTTAAGATTTCTAAATCCCCTAAGTAACAATTCTTCATCTTTGTTCAATACAATTGTGTAGTCCATACTTTCCTTACGATTTTTATCACCTTTAATCCAGCTCTCTGAAAGCAGCTCGTATGGTGTAATATTTAGCACCTCGCATATTTTTAAGATTTTATCTGCTGACGGATTGGTCTTTTTTCTTCTCCAATCACTTATTGTGCTTTGTGAAATCCCCGTGCACTGTGAGAATTCTTTCTGTGTCATACCTTTCTGTTCCATATACTTATATATTTTTTCACTAATTAACAAATCTTCTCTCCTGTCTGTGTTATAATACTCTACTTCTGCTTATTTAATATCTTTCGATATTCCTCCCTATCTTTTTCCTCTATATCCAGCGTATCCATTGCCTCTTCTGCTGTCTGATTCAACTTTCTCATTAATGTTCTTATGCTGTCAAGACGCGCCTGTTTCTCCCCTCGTGCCATTCCACGTTCCATTCCTCGTCTTTCTCCGCGTTCCTCGCTTTCTTCTACCAGCAAATCACTTATATTACACATATCATTCACACACCCTTCTAATTCTGTTGTCATCTCAAGTCCGTATTCTTCTAACCGGTTCATCTTATCCTGTCTTGCCCTGCAAGAAAATAATACTTCCAGCATTGCTATAAGCTTATTTTTTGATTCTTCGACATCTGCCCTGCTTCTTATTCTTATAACCGCTCCATTCATTATGCTTCGCTGTGGAAGCCAGCTTGTATTGCCATAGATTACTCTTGGCTGCAAGCCTAATTCTATTATAGAGTCTTCATCGGCTTCTGTATCCATACATATCCATATGCTGTATACATCTTTGATGTCATCATAGTTTGATTTTATGAATTCTACATTTTTCTGTGAAGACACTAGTCTTGCCATATAATACACCATTCTTGATTCGATATGATAACCAAGCTTTGTATATGAAATACTTTTCTGTGCCTCAACATTTACAAGTATTTTAATTGTTCTATTATTATAATACAATGGAAATCTTATGTCGTAAATAATTTTTCCATCTTCTATATCTACGTCTTCAGTTCCATCACTTTCAATTTTAATGCACAGCTTTTCCGGAACTGTAAGTGATACTATTGTCTCTCCTATGCAGGGAATTATGTCTTTTATGCTGTATTCCCTGAATTCTGGCACTATTACTTTTACTATATTGGCTAATATCTGTGGATCTGCCAATATACATTTAGCATAGTCGTCTCTCATTGCTTTATCTACATCAAGCTTTGACATTGTTTCTGCAAGATGTGTGGTTACTCTCTGATACTTCATTAAACCTCCTTTTCATTGGTTATCATTTATCCACCATAGTCAGTTATTCGCACTAAAATTTTAAATATTGGAATTATATTGGCGAATTGCCATTAGATTTCATATATAGTTCCGATATGGTTGCCACATATTACTATCAAACATTATTATATTTAGATTAGATACTATATAAATAGAATACCACATATCACTATGTATTGCAATAGAATATTTAGAAAACAAAAAGGCATTGCCAGACCACTCAAATGGACTTTCCTTCCGTGCACACCTGGCCAGTCAAGAAAGCCCATACCATAGGCCCGATAATACCTCTCTTTATTAATTACATTAGGTGATTGCGGTTACTTGTGTTCACAGTACAAATAACAATCAATTTTGCTGAGTTTCGCAAACGCCTATTAATTACATAATTATGCCAATGACCCTCTCTTAAGCCATCTTCCACTAACAAACCTTGCAACAAAGCATACTGACCTTGCTGCCCAGTCAATGAACATTCCTATCCATACGCCAAGAACTCCCATTCCAAGCATTACGCCAAGGACGTAGCTGCTTCCGACCCTGAACAGCCACATCGAGATAATACTTGCTGTCATTGTAAATTTTACATCTCCCGCCGCTCTTAATGGATTGGATAATGTAAATGAAAGCGGCCATATAAATAATGAAACCACATTAAAGCATCTTAAAATCATTACTGTAATCTGTGTTGCCTCACCTGATAAGTTAAACCACGAAGCAATAAATGGTGCTAAGAAGAATAATGGAATATTACATATCCAGTCGCCGAAATACGCACATTTAAGCACTTTTTTAGTATACATTTTTGCCTGTTCTTTCTCACCGGCACCTATGCACTGTCCAACAACTGTGATAAGTGCAAGTCCCATAGATGAAGCCGGAATATTTGCAAAATCGATAACTGTATAGCCAACCGAATTAGCGGCTGTAGATGCTGTTCCAAATGTTGCAACCATACTTACAACCATAAGCTTTCCTATCTGGAACATACCATTTTCTATGCCTGATGGAATACCTATTGTCAGAATCTTCTTTATATATATCCAGTCTGGAACAAAATATTTTATATGATCTATTCTTATCGGATTAGTCTTTCCGCATACAAGTACTGTCATAACTATTCCAGCTGCAACACGGCTAAGTGCTGTTGACAGTGCAACACCAGCTACACTCCACTTAAATACGAATACAAACAAAGCATTTCCAGCTACATTAATCACATTCATAAGTATGCTTATATTCATACTTACCTTACTGTTGCCTACGCTCCTGAATATTGCAGCTCCTGCATTGTACATTCCAAGGAAAGGATATGAAAGGGCTGTTATCACAAAATATAACACAGCACAATCCATAACTGAATCTTCAACAGTTCCGAATATCACCTTAAGTAATGGTCTTGTAAATGAAACTGAAAATGCTGTCATTATAACTGAAAATATTAACAAAACAGTTTCAAGCTGTGCTCCTGACTTTCTCGATTCATCATCCCTGCCTTTACCTATATACTGACTGCAAACAACAGCGCCACCTGTCGCAAGTGCTGCCATAACCTGTATGATAAGCCTGTTGATATTATCAACAAGTGCAACTCCTGCAACTGCCGCTTCTCCTGACTGTGATACCATAAGTGTATCCACAAGTCCTACAAGTACTGCAAGAAGCTGTTCAAACATAAGGGGTACTATCAATTTTCTTAAATCTTTACCACTAAACAACATATGTAACTCCATTATCTTATAATTATTTTTTTATCTGATATCTGTAGTTAACACAAAAATTCGGTCAGAACGTACTTTTAACATTCTGACCGAATATAATAATTACATTATCAGCTGTAATAAACATCTATAAACCAGTTATCTAAGCTTCTAACCAGCCTGTTAACCATCAGCAATATTAGTCTACTGTATAAATCCAGCCCTTAGGAGCTTCGATTCTGCCCATCTGGATACCTGTGAGTGTTTCGTATAACTTCTTAGTTACAGGTCCCATCTCGTCCATACCACTTGGTAAGCAGATTTCCTTGCCGTGATCTACTATCTTTCCTACAGGAGAGATAACTGCTGCTGTACCGCAAAGACCACATTCAGCAAAGTCCTTAACTTCATCAAAGAGAACTTCTCTTTCTTCAACTTCAAGTCCAAGGTATTCCTTAGCAACGTGTACTAATGAACGTCTTGTAATAGATGGTAAGATACTATCTGACTTAGGTGTTACAACCTTACCGTCCTTAGTAACAAAGAGGAAGTTAGCTCCACCTGTCTCTTCAACCTTAGTTCTTGTAGCTGGGTCAAGATACATATTCTCAGCATATCCTTCTGCGTGAGCTGTAACGATTGCGTGAAGGCTCATTGCATAGTTAAGACCAGCCTTGATATGACCTGTTCCGTGTGGTGCTGCTCTATCAAAATCTGAAACCTTGATTGTAAGTGGCTTAGCACCGCCCTTGAAGTATGGTCCAACAGGTGTTGTGAATACTCTGAACTGATATTCATCAGCAGGCTTAACACCTATAACTGGATTGCTTCCGAACATATATGGACGGATATAAAGTGATGCACCTGAACCATAAGGTGGTACCCAGTCCTCATTAGCTCTTACTGTTTCAGCAATAGCTTCTACGAACTTATCTTCTGGGAATACAGGCATCTCAAGTCTTCTACAGGAATCTGCCATTCTGCTTGCGTTCATATCTGGTCTGAAAATAACTGTGTGACCATTCTCTGTTGTGTATGCCTTCATACCTTCAAAACATGACTGTGAATACTGTAATACACCAGCACATTCGCTGATAACGACTTTATCATCATCTGTGATAACACCATTATCCCATGCTCCATTCTTATAATTAGCTACGAATCTCTTATCAGTCTTTACATAGCCAAATCCTAAATTAGACCAATCAATATCTTTCTTTGCCATAACTTTATACTTCCTTTCGTATTCGACAGTCTACTCACCTTACTGTCAGGAGCTTCTACAATACCAACCATAAATGTCTGCTTTGCTGTAAAATGTCCTTACAACACCGCTGACAACCAGTAAATACGCTGACCCCTTGGCATAACACTCTTTCTTTGGTGTTTACTATAATGGATCCCATCGATTAATTAAATTAGGGATATTTTATACCCACATTTTATATAAGTCAATAAATTTTGCCTATCTAATAATTTCACAAGTATATTTTTTATGTATTTTACAGCTTTTTGAGCCGCGCTATTAGTCCAGCGCCGCTTCGCCGCACTGGACACGCGGGCGTTCGCCCTATCAGACATAATGCAAAGCCACAATTTTGTGCAAGCACAACTGTGTCTTTACATTATGTCTGGCACGGCTCATTGCTTTCGCGATCATTCATAGCTTGTAATCTGTGTGTAGAAGTTATCGTAGTCTGTTCTGCCTTCTCCTGTGAATGCGATTGCTGTTCTTGGGTGCTGGTTAGCATTTCCTGTAATCATATACTGGACGTCACACCCCCATACAACTCCGGCTTTCTTAAGTGGAACCATATGATTTTCAATGAACTTAAGAACTGGTGAAATTCTGTACTTTGGATTTCTTAAGAAGCCCATAAGAAGCTCTGTATAACAGTTACCTGCTCCTCTGCCCATTCCGCTCATTGTAACATCAAGATAGCTTACACCTATTGTGCACGCCTCAATAGTGTTGGCAAATGCAAGCTGCTGGTTATTGTGTGCGTGTATACCAACTCTCTTTCCGTATTTCTCAGCAATCCTGATGTATTTATCTGCAAGTCTTCTTATCTGTTCAGGATAAAGTGAACCGTAGCTGTCTACAAGGTAGATTACGCTTGCCTTGCTCTGTGCAGCAAGAAGTTCAAGTGCAAGGTCTAACTCATTCTCACTTGCTGTAGAGATAGCCATAATATTAATAGTAACTTCATATCCCATATCTGCACAGTAATTAATCATCTCTATAGCCGCAGGTATAGTATTAATATATGTAGCTACCCTTACCATATCTATAACACTTTCAGACTTAGGAATTATATCTTTCTTGTAATCAGTTCTTCCTACGTCTGCCATAACAGAAATCTTTAAGTCTGTATCATTATCACCAACGATAGCTCTTATATCTTTCTCATCGCAGAACTTCCACTTGCCGTAATCCTCAACCTTAAAGACTTCCTTTGATGCCTTATATCCAAATTCCATATAATCAACACCTGCGGCTACATTTGCCTTATACAAATCGCGCACAAAATCTTCGCTGAATTCAAAATTGTTAACAAGACCTCCATCCCTAAGTGTACAATCAACGACCTTAATATCTGGTCTGAATGATACTAACTCGCCTTTCTGTTCCATAGTAATCCTCCATTCTTTCCCGGTAAAAGCTAAGAAAATAATTCCCGCACCGGGTGTTCTCAATCTAGTATCAGTGTACAGGAAAATATTGCATATGCCTGATATGCTTCTGCACACGCTTTATTATGCTTTAAAGCGTTACACTTTAAAGTGCTAAATTGTCATTATTATACCACTATATTTAATTTTGTAAAGTACTAATTGCATCTTCCATAATATCCATCATATCTAAAAGTCCGTTAAGGTATTCTTTCTGGCTTGTAAATTTTCTTTTAGTAACTGTCCATATAAAATATGGCACTCCATTTACTTTAAAATCCAAAGCCCCACCGAAGCTTTCAAGAAGTTTAGGAATTGCATCAGAATCTATATCAGCCTTAGGATATATATTCATAACTGTTCTCCAGTTAGATGCACCTCCTGCCGGATTAGCGGCAGTTTCGCCCTTAATCTCCATAATTCCTATCTTATGTGCCTTGCTCTTTATAAGTGCTACCATCAAAAGATTAGAAGCACACGAAGGAATACTTCCATATCTGTCTGAAAGCTCATCTTTCATATCTGACAATTCTTCCCTCGTTTCAAGTGCTGCAATCCTTTTATAGATATCTAATTTCTGGTATTCGCTCTTAATATATGAAGCTGGAATATATGCATCAACTTCCAGATCAACAGTAGTTTCAAAACTGTATTCGTTCTTTATGCCCTTTAAGTTATTGACTGCCTGATTAAGCATTTTACAATACAAGTCATAACCTACCGCCGCCATATGCCCGTGCTGGCTCTTTCCAAGCACATTTCCTGCACCTCTTATCTCAAGGTCTTTCATAGCAATCTTAAATCCCGAACCAAGGTCAGAGAATTCCTTTATAGCACTTAATCTCTTCTCTGCAACCTCGGATATCATCTTATCCCTTTTGTACATAAGAAAAGCATATGACGTTCTTGTACTTCGTCCAACTCTTCCCCTTAACTGGTAAAGCTGGGAAAGCCCGAACTGGTCAGCATTTTCTATAATCATAGTGTTACAGTTAGGTATATCCATACCTGTTTCTATAATTGTCGTAGATACAAGAACATCTATCTCTCCATTGACGAACTCATACATAATCTTTTCAAGCATACGCTTATCCATCTGTCCATGTGCATACGCAACAACCGCATCAGGAACAAGATTTTGTATATACTCAGCACGTTCCTCAATGTCCCTTACCTTGTTGTATACATAATACACCTGTCCATTTCGTGCAAGTTCTCTTGTAACCGCCTCTCTTATCATCTCATCATTATGTTCTGTAACAAATGTCTGTATCGGATGTCTGTCCACCGGCGGCTCTTCAAGAACACTCATATCCCTAATACCGACAAGGCTCATATGAAGTGTTCTTGGAATAGGAGTTGCACTTAATGTAAGAACGTCTATGTTGTTCTTTAATTCTTTAATCTTTTCTTTATGTGCAACACCAAAACGCTGTTCCTCATCAATAATAAGCAGTCCCAGATCCTTAAACTGCACATCCTTTGACAATACACGGTGCGTTCCTATAACAACATCTATCGTGCCATTCTTAAGCCCTTCAATCGTCTTTTTATTCTGTGCACTTGTCCTGAAGCTTGACAACTGACCGACATTAACAGGAAAGCCTTTCATTCTCTCCTCAAATGTTGAAAAATGCTGGCTTGCAAGCACCGTTGTAGGAACAAGGTAAGCCACCTGCTTGCCGTCCTGAACAGCCTTAAATGCAGCTCGTATTGCAACTTCTGTCTTTCCATAGCCGACATCGCCGCATATAAGTCTGTCCATAACCCTGCCGCTTTCCATATCCTTCTTGGTATCCTCAATGGCATTAAGCTGGTCATCTGTCTCCTCATAAGGAAACATTTCCTCAAATTCCTTCTGCCATACAGTATCCTGTGAAAATCTGTAACCCTCAACCTTCTGCCTTATCGCATAAAGCCTTACAAGCTCTTTAGCCACTTCCTCAACTGCCCCTGTAACCTTGGCTTTTGTCTTCTTCCACTCAACACCACCAAGACTGTTAAGCTTAGGCTTTTTCTCCGTATCCTGATTAGCGTACTTCTGCAGACGGTCAAGCTGTGTTGCAAGCACATATAGATTGCCGTTATTCGCATACGCAATCTTAATATAATCCTTCTCAACACCTTCTACCTGTATCTTTTCTATTCCCTTGTATACACCAAGTCCGTGGCTCTCGTGCACAACATAATCGCCTATATTAAGTTCGTTAAAGCTGGCAATGTTCTTTCCATCGTGCTTTTTCTTCTTAAGCTTCTTCATCTTTCTTGCACTGAATATATCATTCTCTGCAATAACAACAAATGAAAGAACAGGATACTCAAAGCCTTTATGCAGGCTCCCATATGTCACTATAATAAGCCCGCTTCCGTAATCCTTATTAAAATCCTCGCTGTAAAAGCTGGCAATTCCAAGCTTTCCCAGATCATCAACTATTCTTAATGCCCTCGTTCTTGAACTGCATACAAGTATTGTTGTATATCCATTTTTCTTGTACTTTTCCAAATCCTTGGCCAGATACTCAAAACTGTTATTATATGAGCTTATGCTTCTTGCCGTGATGTACATAGAATAATCTATCTCAAAGCCCTCAGGCTTATAATCAAGTGTCGTTAATATAAGCTTTTTATTATTCCTTAAATCACTGATAATCTCATTCATAGCCTTGACCTTATTAGTCTGGCTTGGAAGCACATAACCTGCAGCAAGACGGTTCTTCATACTCTCGTTGTATTCATACAATGTCAGCTCATTACATTCTTTCAGCCTGTTAGGCTCATCTAACACAACAAGAGTATTCTCCTCCGGAAAATACTCTGCCAGTCCAACTGTATCTGCCACAAGTGTATCTGTGAACTTCTCATAATTACCGGTACGCTCGACATCTGCAACAAGCTTGTTAAGATTATTGCCCGCCTCAATCTGCTCCTTTGTACGCTTTCTCTTACCATAATCAAAACACTCAAGCTGCCTGTCACACTCTTCCTTAATATTGTACAGACCATTTTTTAACTCATCTTCTGTAAATATATATTCAGTAGCCGGGAAAATGCTGTAGCTTTGGAGCCTTTCAATCGACCTCTGGCTCTCAACATCGAACATTCTTATAGAATCAACTTCCGTATCCCACAGCTCAATTCTAACCGGTGCTTCATCTGTGTATGAGAAAATATCTATAATTCCACCACGTATTGCAAACTGTCCCTTGTCCTCCACCATTCCAGTACGCACAAAGCCCATAGCCACCAGCTTCTTTGCCAGCTTCTCTGGTTCTATTTCGCTGGAATAATCAAGGGTTATAACTGCCTCCTTAAATCTTTCGACAGGTATGAGCCTGTCTGCAATTCCGTCCATAGTTGTAACAACTGTAAGCACTCCCTCGCCCGTACTGCTATGGTTGATTATACGGCTTATACATCTTAATCTCTCGCCTGTAATCTGGTTGCCGTGTACGTCCGCACTATAGAATATGGCATCCTTGGCTGGATAGTATATTGCTTCTTTATTAAAAAATGAAGCATCATCACACATTTTTCTTGCTTTTGCTTCATCACTTGTAACAATAAGCATATACTTATATCCTGATGCTATTGCACTTGATATGTGCACCTTCTGTGTATCAATACAGCCGCTTATAAGCACAGTTCTTCCGCCGTCTTTGCCAAGCTCTTTATTTAATTGTTCAACTGCCGCCGTATTATTTACAGGGTCAAAAAATGTGTTCAAAATATCTGCTCCTTATCCATTGAATTTATTCATTCCACTTTCAATACCTTCTGTCATTATGCACTCTACTGCCTCACAGGCTCTCTTAGTTCCCTCTCTTAAAGCTGGATAAAGTTCCTCCGGAAATCTTCCAAGAACCCAGTCAGCAAGATCCCAGCCCTTTGGCTTATCCCCAACTCCGAATTTAACTCTCTTAAACTGGTCACTTCCAAGGTGTGCAATTATGCTCTTAATTCCATTGTGTCCGCCTGCACTTCCCTTTGGACGGAGTCTTAACCTTCCCGGTTCAAGGCTTATATCATCAAATATAACAATTAAATCATCTATATCTGCCTTGTAATAATCCATAACTTCTCTTATACACTCGCCTGAATTATTCATATAAGTCATAGGCTTTACAAGAATTACTTTATGTCCTTCTATAACACCTTTTCCTATAAGACCTTTATGTTTAGATGTGTCTACACTTATATTATATTGGTCGGCAAGTTCATCTATGCAGGCGAAACCAACATTGTGTCTTGTTCCTGCGTATTGTGCTCCTGTGTTGCCTAATCCTGCTATTATATACATATTTTGTTCCTTCCTTTGGTGGGGATTTATAATTATTTTATATTGTACAGATTTTGGGGAGGTTATTCAATGTATTATTGAATATATTATTGGGTGTATTATTAGGTGTGCTGGAAAAATAAACTGCCATCAGGTTAGTAGACTGATGGCAGTTATTTCATTAAGATACTTTTTCGTCTGGGTGTTCTATATGACCTGTGATTTCGCCGTCATAGATTTCGTATATCTCATCTGAAAGATAGTTAAGTTCTTCTGTGTCGTGGCACGCAATTATTATAAGTGAACCATTGGCTTTAAGCTCATCTAAAAGTCCCTTTATAAGTCCTGCTCCTGCCTCATCAAGTGCATTGATAGGCTCATCAAGAATAACTATATCAGGGCGTTCCATTATAGCCGCCGCAATTCCTAATCTCTGCTTCATTCCTAATGAATATTTCTTAAATGTTCTCTTATCGTCCGGGTCAAGTCCGACCTTTCTTATAGCATCTCTTATCTCATCATCACTAATACGGTTCTGGATAGATGCAAGTATCTTTAGGTTCTTAAAACCTGTATAATTGCTTATAAATGAAGGATTCTCAATTAAAATCCCTATACTTGGCGGAAATGAAATGTGCCTGCCAAGCTCCTTATCGTTAATGTATACCTTTCCTGATGTTGGAAGTATAAGCCCGCTTATAGCCCTCATAAGCATTGTCTTACCTGAACCATTCTTACCTTTAAGTCCTATAACTTTCCCGCTCTCTAGTGTCAGGTTAATATTCTTTAATACCTCAGCACTTTTGAATGACTTGCAATAATCTTCAAGTCTTACCACTGTACCCATATGCGTACCTCCTCATTACTCTTTTAAAGTTATTCACTATTATAATCATTTAACATTAAAATCACTTATAGCTTTATTTATAATAACACTTTTTAAGCTAATTGTATATACACAATGTACATGTATACACTAATAATCTGTCATTAATATATAATTATAAATTCATTTACATTACAGCTAATCGTGTGTAATATTATTATATAATGATACCAGAGTCAAAGGGTCTAAACCCGCATAAGCTTGCTCATAGGTGGGGGCTTTTGACCCCAACATCATATAATGCAGATACTAAAAATATAAAAGCTATTATTCCTTAGCAAAATAACTTTTTTACCTATAGCACACCCAACACCGAAAGAGGTATTCTATGGCTTCAAGATTTGAAATATCACAGCAGATTTATAATTCAGCCTATGCTATGCACTCTGCCCATTCACATTCATATTATGAGCTTTATTATCTTATGAATGGCTCGTGCAATATGTTTATACACGATAATACATACCGTATGGAAGCTGGCACAATATTGTTTATTCCTGATAACGTGCTTCATAAGACCACTTATCTTAATAACGCTTATCACGAACGCCTTTATATAGAATTCACTGACGATTATATAAGCGACCTTATCGACATACTAGGCTTTGAACAGTTTAAAGATACATTTTATATGCACTTCTTCTCAATACCGGATAATCACAGGCACGAATTCCTATCTATATTCAGTGTTCTGATTAACGAAAGACAGAACAGTAATGCTCTTTCACCCTGTGTATACAAGAATTACCTGCAAAATCTGTTAATACTGCTCTGCCGGTACTGTGATAACAAGCCTGCTTCCCCTGCAAGCCTTGTTGATACTGTATCCATCGCAGATGTATCCGTACAAAAGGCTATGAATTATATTATGCTTAATTATAATAAAGATATTACACTTGATGAAATAGCTGATATGCTTCATCTGAACCCATCTTATTTTTCTAAAAAGTTTAAAGCTGTTAACGGATTTGGATTTAAGGAATACCTCAATACCATAAGAATTAACCATTCTGAGCAACTTCTTTTAGAAACGGATATGAGCATAACAGAGATTGCACTTGAATGCGGTTATGATAACAGCAACTATTTTGGTGATGCCTTCAAACACCTCAACCACTTATCGCCAACACAATTCCGCAAAGCAAAGGGTAATAAAGGAATATAGTGCAAGTGTGCATCCCCGGCACATAAAAATAACTAACAAAGCCTCCAGTGTTATGTACACCAGAGGCTTTTATTAATTATTTAATATAAAAATGACATTAATAATATGATGGGCTGTCCTCAATAACTATCTTAACACCATTCTCGCCAACATATCTTGAGTTAGCTTTTATAGTGCTGTTGCTTTCAACTATGCAGTTCTCAATATAAGCATTATCACCTATATAAGCATTATTCATAATTATTGAATTCTTAACAACTGCGTTATTGCCAATATATATCTTCTTGAACAGCACTGAATTCTCCACTGTACCATTAACGATACAGCCACAGGATACAAGGCTGTTAGAAACATTTGCCCCATAATTATACTTAGCTGGTGGCAGATCCTCAACCTTAGAATATATATCCGGATACTGCTTGAAGAAGTAATCTCTTACATCTCTCTTTAAGAAGTCCATATTAGTCTTATAATACGAATCTACTGATGATATATTATTCCAGTATGTATCAAGCATATAGCCATATATCTTCTTGATATTTCTGTATCTTACAAGAATATCCCTTACAAAATCGTATCTGTCTTCTTCAGCAGCTTTCTCAAGAAGTTCAATAAGAAGCCTTCTTCTTACAACATAGATACCTGTTGATACTGTTGAAAGATTAGTCTCTAACGGCTTCTCATCAATATCTGTTATACGTCCCTCGTCTGTAAGTGCAACAACTCCGTATCTTCCAATATCTGCTCTGTTATCAAGCTTCTTTACGACAACTGTAACATCTGCCTTCTTCTCAATATGATATTGAAGAATCTTGTTATAATCAAGCTTATATATTCCATCACCAGAGGCTATTACAACATATGGCTCGTGGCTTGACTTTAAGAAATCTATATTCTGATACAATGAATCTGCTGTTCCTCTGTACCAGCTGCTGCTCTCAGCAGTGATAGTAGGTGTGAACACATAAAGTCCACCCTGTTTTCTACCAAAATCCCACCATTTAGATGAGCTTAAATGCTCATTAAGTGAGCGTGCATTATACTGTGTTATTACTGCAACCTTCTGGATATGCGAATTCGACATATTACTAAGTGCGAAATCTATTGCTCTGTAGCTTCCTGCAACAGGCATTGAAGCAATAGCTCTCTTATTAGTCAATTCGCGCATCATTCTGTTATTACCACCTGCTAATACTATACCTATTGCTTTCATTCAACTTCACCTGCCTTAATAATAATTCCTCCGCTTGGCAACAATCCATCTGGATAATCTTCAACAGTTGTAACACCTGATATAGCTGTGTTCTTTCCAACCTTAACTCCATCAGGAACAACTGAACACTCACCAATTGTTACAAGTCCAGAATTATATATCTTAGGAAGTTTAACATTAGGTACTTCTTCTCCTACACCAAGCTCTACGTTGTCACCTATAACAACTTCCTCTGCAATTATTGACTTATTAACGATTGTATTCTTACCAATAACAGAATTATTCATAATAATTGAATCTCTGACTACGGCACCTTCTTCGATAGTAACACCAGAACCTATTACTGAATTATATATTCTTCCATATACTTCTGTTCCATCACCAATAATACTCTTCTCTATAAATGTATTATCCGCAATATACTGTGGTGGAATTGTATCTGTTCTTGTATATATCTTCCAGAATTCTTCATAAAGATTAAATACAGGAATAATATCTATAAGTTCCATATTAGCTTCCCAATATGAGCTTAATGTTCCTACATCCTTCCAATAACTGTTATATTCGTATGCAAATATCCTCTTATTATTATTGAAGCAATACGGAATTACATGCTTACCAAAATCACATTCCTGCTGATCCTTAAGCTTAATAAGTGCGTCCTTTAATACACTCCACTTAAATATGTAGATACCCATTGAAGCAAGATTGCTCTTAGGATTAGCTGGCTTTTCTTCAAATTCTGTTATTCTGTTGTCTGAATCGGTAACAACTATACCAAATCTGCTTGCTTCCTCAATTGGAACAGGCATAGCTGCAATTGTAATATCGGCATTATTAGCCTTGTGATAATCTAACATTATCTTATAATCCATCTTGTAAATATGGTCGCCAGATAATATAAGAACATACTCTGGATTGTACTGTTCCATATATTCAAGATTCTGGTAGATAGCATTAGCAGTTCCTGTATACCATTCACTATTGGTACTCTTCTCATATGGAGGAAGAACTGTTACACCACCTACATTACGGTCCAGATCCCAAGGAATACCTATTCCGATATGGGAATTAAGACGAAGGGGACGATACTGTGTAAGGACACCTACAGTATCAATTCCTGAGTTAATACAGTTGCTTAATGGAAAGTCTATTATTCTGTACTTACCACCAAATGCTACTGCTGGTTTCGCAACCTTAGCCGTCAGAACACCTAGTCTGCTGCCCTGTCCACCGGCTAACAGCATTGCTATCATTTCTTTTTTAATCATGCTACCACCTCTGATGTTTATTTTACTATCTTAAGTTGTATAAATTATATCATATATTTTCCATTAAGTAAAAATAATTTTGCATTTTTTTGATAATTTTTCGTACAATTTCTTAATCAGTATTTTTTATGTACTTAACAACAAAACAATTTGAAAAAAAAAGCTTTTAGGCATATAATCTTACTTGAATTAGTTTAAGAAAGGAAATTCCTATGTTTACAATTGATTTTAATACTCCAATACATGTACATTTTATCGGAATCGGCGGAATAAGCATGAGCGGTCTTGCAAAGATTCTTCTTGATCGTCATTTTACCGTATCCGGTTCTGATGCACATATATCAGATTTAACAACTGAATTACAGCAGGACGGATGTATAATCTCTTATCCACAGTCTGCTGACAATATCACAGGTGACATTGACCTTGTTGTATACACAGCCGCAATCCACCCTGATAATCCTGAACTTAAAGCTGCTGTTGATGCTGGTATCCCAACACTGACAAGAGCTGAGCTTCTCGGACAGATTATGAAGAATTACCATACCGCAGTAAATGTAGCTGGTACTCATGGTAAGACTACTACAACTTCTATGATTACTGAAATTCTTCTTGCTGCTGATGCTGACCCTACAATCTCAGTAGGAGGCATACTTAACAGCATAGGCGGTAATATAAGAGTTGGACGTTCTGACCTTTTCGTTACAGAAGCCTGCGAATACACTAACAGCTTCTTATCATTTAACCCTACTATCAATATTATACTTAATGTCAAAGCTGACCACCTTGATTTCTTCAAAGACCTTGATGATATACGTCATTCGTTCAAGCTTTTTACTGAAAAGCTTCCATCTGACGGAACACTTATCATCAACTCAGACATAGACAATTATGAATATTTTTATAAGGATACTGACTGTGAAGTCATAACATTTGGTTCTGACCCTGAAAAGAGTATGTATAGTGCAACAAATATCACTTACGACAAATATGGCTGCTGTTCATATACTCTTCTTATTAATAATGAAGATAGTGGAACAATTGAATTATCAGTTCCTGGTCTTCACAATGTATACAATTCACTTTCAGCTGTAGCTGCAGCCTTTAAGCTTGGCATAAGCATAGACAATATCAAGGCCGGTCTTAAGCATTTCACAGGTACTAACCGAAGATTTGAAAAGAAAGGCGAATTCAATGGTGTCACCGTAATTGATGATTATGCACACCACCCTGATGAGATAACAGCTACCCTTAATTCAGCTAAGAATTATCCACATAATAAAATATGGTGCGTATTCCAGCCACATACTTATTCAAGAACCAAAGCTTTGATGCCAGAATTTGCTAAAGCATTAAGCCTTGCTGATAATATTGTGCTCGCCAAAATATATCCTGCAAGAGAAACAGATAATCTTGGCATAAGTTCTGCTGACCTTATGGAACTTATTAAAGCAGAAGGCAAAGATTGCTACTATTACGAATCTTTTGAGGACATCGAAAAATTTTTATTAAATAATTGTATCAACGGCGACCTGTTGATAACTATGGGGGCCGGAGATGTATATAAAATTGGCGAAGAACTTCTAAAATAGCCATTTTTTACACATTTTTATATTTTGTCAACAAAGTTATCCACATTATCCACATTTTTATCCCGTTATCCACGGTTTAAGAATGTGGATTTTTTTGTGAAAAATCACATTGTTAAAAATACAGCAATTTACTGACTTTTCTTAATTCTATCCACGAGTTATCCACATTATCCACATTATCCACATTGATAACCACCTGCTTTTAGCTTGCTTTTCATTTATTATCCACTATGCTATAATGAACACAAATAAGCGGGAACAAGGAGGGTAAGTCTGCCTTTACAGACTTATTAACATAGATATATGAGTAGTTTAATTTTATCAACAGAATCAAGTGAAGGATACACATCCGTTTCTAATATTTTTATCAGCGAGTATGTTCCTGGTGCTAATGGTGAATTTGTAAAAGTTTACCTTTATCTTCTGCACCTTATGTCGTTACGAAGCAATAACATAAGCATTTCCCTGCTTGCTGATACATTTAACCAGACAGAAGCTGATATTATGAGAGCTCTGCGTTACTGGGACAGCCTTGATGTTATATCACTTTCCTTTAATGGTCCCGGCAACAGCCTGTCCAACATTGTACTTCGTGATATTAAGCACACTGGGCAAGCTGCTAATGCTATGGCTGACCCAATAGCTGCTGAAAGTGCTTCAGTTAATAATACTTCTTCATACCAGACTGAAACTGTGAGAGCTGCCAAGCCTGATATTAAACAGACCGAGGTTATATACACAGCAGAGCCTTCAAAAGTATCCTATTCAAAGGAACAGCTTAACGATTTTCTTGCTAATGACAACTTTTCAATGCTTCTGTTCGTTATTGAGCAGTATATGGGACGTCCACTTTCCACTAAGGAAACCAATTCCATTGTATATTTCTACGATGGATTGAAGCTTTCAACTGACCTTATTGAATATCTTTTTGAATATTGTGTAGAACACAACAAAAAAAGCATTAACTACATTGAAAAAGTCGCTCTTTCGTGGGCTTCCAAGAATATACATACAATCGCTGAGGCTAAAGAGGAGACTTCTAACCACACAGATTATGTATACCAGATTATGAAAGCATTTGGTCTATCTAACAGAGAACCTGCACAGCACGAAAAGGCTATGATTGCCAAATGGGCTGACACTTACTGCTTTGATACCGATATGATAATTGAGGCCTGCAACAGGACAATCAAAGCTATACACCAGCCAAGCTTTGAATATGCCGACACCATACTTGCTAACTGGAAGAATTCCAATGTAAGCTCATTAGAAGATGTTAAAAAAGCCGATGCCGCATATGCCGCTGGCAACAATATAAAGCCTAAACAGACAGCTTCTTCAAAGCCGGCTAACAACCGTTTTAACAATTTCCAGCAAAGAGACAAGAAGTCTGATGACTGGTACAATTCACTACTTAGCAACAATAACTAGAAAGGTTTAAACTATGCCGCTTACCAATACCCAATATGCCTCAGTTATGCGTGTATATGACGATATACGCTCACATAATCAGGCATTACAGACTGAACGCTATAACGAAGTCGTTAATAAATGTCCTGAATATAGTTTAATTGAGAATGAGATAATCACGCTTTCTATGAAAGAAGCTTCAAGGCGTATTGTTTCTGATTCATCAGACACGGATTTAGATGAATATAACTTAAAGCTCAAAAAGCTGATTGCCAGAAAAGCTGAATTACTCGCCTCAATCGGCAAACCAAAAGATTATCTTGATGATATCTATACATGTCCGGTATGCCACGATACCGGTTATGTTAATGGTTCACGTTGTTCTTGTTTTAAGAAAAAGGCTATTGACCTTATATATGAAGACTCTAACCTTAAGAACATAACTTCAAGTGAGAATTTCTCTACATTTTCATTTGAATGGTACGATAAGAAACAGGTCGATCCTGTCACAGGGCTCACACCTTACAATAATATGCACAAAGTTCTTGATGTATGCCAGTCTTTTGTACAGACCTTTGATAATAGTTTCTCTAACCTGCTATTAACAGGCGAGACCGGCGTAGGAAAGACATTTCTTGCCAACTGTATCGCTAAGGAATTATTAGACACCTACCACAGTGTGATATACCTGACTGCAACTGAGTTCTTTAAATGCTTTGAGAACAGCGATTTCAGACGTAACCTTGATAACAATATAGATGTTAATTACTTTCTTGAATGTGACCTGTTAATAATTGATGATCTTGGTACGGAAAGCAGCAACTCTTACACTAATTCCAAACTTTTTTATGTAATTAATGAGAGGCTTCTCCGCAATAAAAGTGTGATAATATCATCAAATTTTACAATTTCACAGATTGAGGATTTCTACTCAGAAAGAATATTCTCAAGAATAATAAGCTCATATACAATTCTAAGATTATTTGGAACTGATATACGTTACCTTAAACGAACCAAGATGCTTAAGAATTGATAATTCATATCATTAATTATATTTCAGTTGTAGAAGTCATTTTAATCATTTTAATTATGCTAAAGTAATTGACTTATAATGTAATTAAGATTATATTTAACTATGTATGTTTATTCAGTTAGTTGTAAATGCTTATTACTTCTATAACCGAATTAATATATATGCGGTAATGCAAAGCAGTCCGCATACATTCGTGGGTAATAATACCCACATCCCAATATATTTATAATCATATACAATGGAGGACAATACAATGCCACGAGACGAACGTCATACTGCAACAATTCCATACGGAACATTAGGAATAGTACCATTAAAGAGCTGTTCTAAAATGGGCGAAAAGGTTGATGATTACCTTGTACAATGGAGAGAACAAAGAGAACATGAGAATCAGTCTAATCTTGCTTTTAGCGGATACAAAAGAGACAGCTATGTTGTAAGTGCAAGCACACCTAGATTCGGTTCAGGAGAAGGTAAGGGTGTCCTTAACGATTCTATACGTGGCTACGATTTATATATTATGGTTGACGTATGCAACTACAGCATTGAATATTCACTCTGTGGTACAACTAACCATATGTCACCTGATGATCACTATGCAGACCTTAAGAGAGTAATCGCAGCTGCAGGTGGAAAGGCAAGAAGAATTAATGTTATTATGCCTTTCCTTTATGAAAGCAGACAGCACAAAAGATCAGGAAGAGAATCTCTTGATTGTGCACTTATGCTTCAGGAACTTACAGCCATGGGCGTTGAAAATATTATCACATTTGATGCACATGACCCTAGAGTACACAATTCAATTCCTCTTAAGGGATTTGAATCAGTATCTTGTACTTATCAGTTCATCAAGTATCTTTTACTTGGTGTTGACGACCTTCACATCGACAGCGAACATATGATGGTTATCAGCCCTGATGAGGGTGGTATGGGACGTGCTGTATACTTTGCCAATGTACTTGGTCTTGATATGGGTATGTTCTATAAGAGAAGAGATTATACTAAGATTGTCAACGGACGTAATCCTATCGTTGCACATGAATTCCTTGGTACTAATGTAGAAGGCAAGGACGTTATTATTATTGATGATATGATTTCATCTGGTGAAAGTATGATTGATGTTGCTTCTGAGTTAAAGAAGAGAGGTGCAAGCAGAGTATTCTGTGCTACTACATTCGGTCTTTTCACTAATGGTTTCGATAAGTTTGATGAAGCTTACGAAAAAGGTATCATTGATAAGATTCTTACTACTAACCTTGTGTACCAGCCAGACGAACTTCTTTCTAAGCCTTGGTATATCAATGTAGATATGAGCAAGTATATGGCTCTCCTTATCGATACACTTAACCACGACTCTTCAATCAGCGACCTTCTTAATCCTGTTGACAGAATACAGAAGAGAGTTAAAGAATATAATGAAAGATATACAAAATAATTATTAAACAAATGAGATATGGAACTGTTTCACTGAATATCAGTGTGCAGTTCCTTTTTTTATTTTATATATTTTTAGTTAATTAGAATACTCAGTAATGGCTGATAGTACAAATATTATTAAAATAAAGGTATATGATAAATAAAGCAACACATATAAAATACATATAAAAACGGTTACTATATTATCTCTATGTAATATAGTAACCGTTACTTTAAGTTATTCAATTGTTCTTCCTCCAAATCATTACTTTACTTAATTATCTATTCTACAATGAATATAATTATTAATAATGCTTGGTATGTGTTATATTTCCATTGGATTATACCTGCCTTTCTCAATTCCTTATAATCTATATTAACATTCTTAATGAATGGTATCGATATATTCTATGTATTAATATATTGTCTGCTGAACTTGTCTTCTTTAATATAATTAATATATGTTGTTATATCGATTTATTAATATGTTTAAGGTCTTGTTTGTTTGTAATTGTATATTAACACTCACTTATGATTTTGTCAACTCTTTTTTTGATTATTTTTAATTTATTTTTAAATTATATTTTACTTTTGCGTGTTATATTTAATTGTTTGAATTGTTTGTGAATTGATTATTATTGTATACACATTTGCGGATAATAAGCCTGTTATCCCGGCCTCTGCGTAATCTGGATAATAGGCGTGTAACTATGCCCGATATATTTATATTTTGCTACATATCGTATTCTTTATATAGTCTTTCCAGTTCTTTCTTATCTGTTAATTTAACAAGCTTGTCTGAACGTCCATCTTTCAATGCATTATACAAACTGAGCAAATCTTTTTTGTTATTAAATACTTTTCTAAATAACGTGTCTTTAAATCTTCTATTAATCTCCATATCCACCTCTGTATCTTTAAAACTTACTCTCTGTGTCCATATTATTAAAATACATAGCTAATTTTATATTATTAATAATATCTTTTATTTATTATGTCACACATATATATTATTTTTGCAATATACTTTTGATACTTTTAGGCATTTTAATAAAATTAGCGCAAGAAAGAACGAAAGATGCTGACAAGTTACTTACAAACGGCGAATGCCACTATAATATGACTACTTCGTAGTCACTCAGAAGTTTCTTCGAAACTTCTGATGCGTTAAAGAACAACACAAAGCTTATGTTATAATAAAAATCCCAGCTCATACTCACATGAGTTGTATGAACCGGGATTTATACTTGTTTTGATTATTCTAGCTGATATATACCAGCCATATGCTATACATTATTATTACGCTTCTTCTTATGAAATAACTAAAAGATATCTTGGTATTATACAAGATGATAAAGACTCGGTGTTTCTGAGTGTTAATTTATAACATATCTATCATTACCCAAATATAAATTTTATTAGTATTCGCTATAAAGTATTATTATTATATGATGATATAAATAATGTAATTGAGTAGAACAAATATTCAAAGGATGCAACATTTTAAGATAAATTGTTGCATCCTTTTGAATTTTTATACTTATATTTTAACAAAAAACAGAGCGGTACATAATGCACCACTCTGTCCTAAATATTATGAAAATAAGAAAATTAAACTGACAATATTAGAAATCTACTTCTGTATCATAGTAGCAGCACTTAAGGAGCTTCTCCATCTCTTCCTGACTTGGCTGACGTGGGTTAGAACCTGTACAAGCATCGCTGATTGCATTAGCTGCTACTTCTGGGAGCTTAGCAAGGAATTCATCTTCTGGAACAATTCCCTGTTCTGCTGGAAGACCACCTTCGCCATAGTTCTTAATGCACTGTGGAATATTAAGCTCATCATTCATCTTACGAAGCATTGCGATTAAGTTATCAATCTTAGCTTCTGTTGTATCACCGCCTAATCCTAAGAAGTCAGCTATGTATGCATAACGCTTAGCTGCTGTCTCATCCTTAGAATTGTACTTGATAACCTTTGGAAGATACATAGCATTAGCTGCACCGTGGATAATATGTCCGCCTTCAAACGCTGCACCAGTCTTATGTGCCATTGAATGAACGATACCAAGTAATGCGTTAGAGAATGCCATACCTGCAAGACACTGTGCATTGTGCATTGCATCTCTCTTTTCCATATCTTCGTTATATGAACCAACAAGATCGTCCTTAATCATCTTCATAGCATGAAGTGCAAGTGCATCTGTATAATCGCAGTTAGCTGTAGATACATATGCCTCAATGGCGTGTGTCATAGCATCCATACCTGTATGTGCTACAAGCTTCTTAGGCATTGTCTCTGCAAGCTCTGGATCAACAATAGCTACATCTGGTGTAATCTCAAAGTCAGCTAATGGATATTTAATACCTTTCTCATAATCTGTTATAACTGAGAATGCTGTAACTTCTGTAGCTGTACCTGATGTAGATGAAACTGCACAGAAATGAGCTTTCGTACGAAGCTTTGGTAAGCCGAATACCTTGCACATATCCTCAAATGTTGTATCTGGATATTCATATTTAATCCACATAGCCTTGGCTGCATCGATAGGAGAACCACCACCAATAGCTACTATCCAGTCTGGCTGATATTCTTCCATAACCTTTGCACCCTTCATAACTGTATCAACTGAAGGGTCTGATTCGATACCCTCGAATAACTTAACTTCCATTCCAGCTTCCTTAAGATAATCTTCTGCTCTCTGAAGAAATCCGAAACGCTTCATTGAACCACCACCAACACAGATGATAGCCTTCTTTCCTTTAAGAGTCTTAAGTGCTTCAAGAGCTCCTTTACCATGATATAAATCTCTTGGTAATGTAAAACGTACCATAACCCAATACCTCCTATAAATAAAAATATTAATAAGTGATTCGAATGGATTGTTAATTCTCTAACAATCTTTATATTAATAGTATATACCCCTGTCTTTATTATTTCAAGTAAATATATGATAATTTATTGTATTTTTTATGTATTTATGTATTAATTCACATATTATTTTACTAATCCTAAATTATTCACGGCAATGCCGTAAAAGTGGCTGAAAGGATGAGTTCTACGAGACTCTATATAATATCAGCAAACTGCAGGTGCAGCTGGAATAGCAACTATTAACGAACCTTGCACTATAGGGATTTATGCCCCCTTTTTTCGGTCAAGAGAGATTAGTTCAAGCTTCATGGATCAAATTTAAAGGTTCAAGATGCAGTTTTTAATTTAGATACTGCTTCGTGAATAATTTAGGATAAATATAATTATACTCCACTTAATTCCTCTCTTTATAAACAATATCCTGCAAAACAAAAGAGCCTCCAATATTCTCCTAATTACAAGGAAATCTATTGAAAGCTCAATTATATTATTTATCTAATTATTAATCTCTAACCATCAACACCTAATCCCATTAAGCATTAAGCATTAACAACTTCTTTAACAGTCTTAACAACATTATCAACTGTAAATCCAAAATGCTCAAACAATGTAGCTGCTGGACCTGAAGCGCCAAAGCCTTCCATAGCGATAACCTTGCCGTCAAGACCTACATACTTGTACCAGCCAAAGTCTGAAAGTGCTTCTACTGCAACTCTCTTTCTAACAGCATTTGGAAGTACACTTTCCTTATATTCTGCTGACTGCTTATCGAAAAGCTCCATACTTGGCATACTTACAACTCTTACATCAATGCCTGATTTCTTAAGTTCTTCCTTGGCATTAACCGCAAGGCTTACTTCTGAACCGCTTGCTATGATAATAGCATCTGGAACTGCCTTTTCTGACTCAGCAATTATATAGCCACCCTTAAGTGCATCCTTTGATGAGCCCTCCATCTGTGGAAGATTCTGTCTTGTAAGCACAAGTCCTGTTGGACCACATTCATTCTCTACTGCATACATCCAGGCTGCTGCTGTTTCTGTTCTGTCACAAGGTCTGAATACTGTGAAATCAGGAAGTGAACGGAATGCAGCAAGCTGTTCAACTGGTTCATGTGTTGGTCCATCTTCTCCGACACCAATGCTATCATGTGTGAATACATAAGTAAGTGGAAGCTTCATAAGTGCTGAAAGTCTTGCCATTGGCTTAACATAATCACTGAACACGAAGAATGTTGCAACAAATGCTTTTAAACCGCCGTGAAGTGCAAGTCCATTACCGATTGCCGCCATAGCCTGCTCTCTTACACCAAAATGAAGATTAGTTCCAGCATAATTATCCTTAGAGAAATCACCCGCATCCTTCATATTAGTCTTATTAGATGGTGCAAGGTCTGCTGAACCACCTATTAAATTAGGCATTGCCTTTTTAATCATATTAAGAATAGTTCCGCTTGTGCTTCTTGTAGCTTCTGGCTTATCACCTTTTGCCCAATATTCATCAGAATTGAACAAATCGGACATATCATATCCATCAAAGTAATTATCCCATAATTCTTTCATTTCTGGATACTTCTCCACATATGCAGCAAAAAGTTCATTCCATTTATCCTCTGCCTTTGCCATATTATCAGCAAGTTCCTTGTAATGGTCATATACTTCCTTAGGAACTTCAAAATCACCCTTGCAAGGCCAGTTAATATTTTCCTTAAGAGCAGCCACATTATCAACACCAAGAGGTTCTCCGTGTGCACTTGCCTTGCCCTGCTTAGCTGGACAGCCATAACCAATAAGTGTATTAACCTTAATAAGTGATGGTCTTGTCTTATCAGCCTTAGCTTCCTCTATTGCCTTGCCGATTGCTTCAAGGTCGTTGCCGTCCTCAACTTCTATTGTCTGGAAACCAAATGCCTTAAATCTTGTAACTACATCTTCTGTAAATGCTATATCTGTGCTTCCCTCAATAGATATATTGTTTGAATCATAGAATACAATAAGCTTTGAAAGTCCTAGTGTACCAGCAAGTGAGAAACACTCTGATGAAATACCTTCCATCATACATCCATCTCCACCAAGTACATAAGTATAATGGTCTACAACCGGAAAGCCTTCCTTGTTAAATACTGATGAAAGATGTGCCTCTGCCATTGCCATACCAACTGCCATTGCCATGCCCTGTCCTAATGGACCCGTTGTAGCCTCAACACCTACAGTATGTCCATATTCCGGATGACCCGGTGTGAGTGAACCAAACTGTCTGAAATTCTTAACTTCTTCAAGTGAAAGATTACCTATTCCAAATAAATGGAATAATGAATAAAGAAGCATTGAGCCGTGTCCACCTGATAACACAAATCTATCTCTGTTAACCCAGTCTGGATTGTGTGGATTATAATTCATATGTTTTGCAAATAATTCATAAGCAACAGGTGCTGTTCCAAGTGGTAATCCAGGATGTCCTGAATTAGCTTTCTGTATCGCATCAGCGGATAAAACCCTGATTGCGTTTACTGACATTTCTTCAATATTCATAAGTATCCTCCATTCTTGTGCATATGCACACTATAAGTTATATTTTATTATCAATCTTTAAAATCTGCTTCTGTAAGGAATATAACATCTCCTCGTTCACTACGCTTCTTCTTAAGTCCACCAAAGAACTTTCTTGACGCTCTCTTTTCAGAGTTGGCAATTGCCCTGTTGATAATCTCTTTAATATCATCAAGCTTGATATTATCATTAACACTATGAAGCTTGTCAATCTTTAAATACAGTTCAAGAAGTGCATCATCATCAACCTCATACTGTCTCTTTCTTGCAAAACGCTTTGCCATATCAACAAGTTCATTAACTGTGTACTGCTTTAATGTAATTCTATGGTTAAATGTCTTTACCATATCCGGATTAAAGTTCACAAGCACATTCATCTCTGCATCTGAATCTTCAAATATAACAACCATTCTATCTGTATCTTCGTTAAGACAGGATATAATCTCATTAATCCTCTTAGGCTGTATTGTGCCTGCACCTTCAACGATAAGAGCTGTACCCTTAAGCTTGCCCATAGCTTTGGTTATGCCTCTCTGGTTAATACTCTCGCCAGATGTCTTGGCAATCTTCTTTGGTCTGTCAGGATATACATAATTAATAGCTCTTACAATTGTTCTAGCAAGATCTGTCTTATCAGAGCTTGAATTACCTGATATAAGAATGTTACCACACGAAGAATTAGTCATAGCCATCTCTTCATCAAGTGACTCGAATAAATCTACAAGCTGCTCCTCAAGTCCAGGCATCTCTCTGTATTTTTTAAATATCTTAGCAAGCTCCCCGGATAATTTCTTATCATTATGCCAAACCCTGTCATTGTCATCTTCATTATCCATTGAAGATACATTGAACTTCATATTCATACCCGGCGTAACAAAATCTGTAGCTGCAATCTCTGGCTCAGCGGCTCTGCTGTACTCTGCTTCTGAATTATTAACGTTGTTATAATTGTTAAGAACCTCATCTGTTACTGGCTCAAAATGTGTTGTGTTAAGAGTGAGTTCTTCATTCTCAGGTTCAGCGGCTTTTTCATTAACAGTATCTGATACTTCTGGTCTTTGCCATTCGCTGTCGTCATGTGCCTGTTCACTATTATTGGCAATTACATTACCACTCACCGCTTCAACATTATTGGCAACTGTATTACCACTCACCGCTTCACCGTTATTAACACCTGTGCTACCGCTCACTGCTTCGCTATTATTAACATCTTCTGCCACTTTTAAAGCTTCTCTGGCTCTCTCAAGCTCCTGTGTCATTTTCTGATCTAATATAAACGAAGCCTTTCCCGTTCTCATAGCCAGATCTCTCTTAGCCGCACCAAGTAAAACCTCTGCATCAGCTAATCTCTTAGCCTCCCTCTCGCTGAATTCTGTTCCCTTTCTTAAAGCCTCTTCTTTCTTCATGGCAACAATCTTCTCGTAAGCTTCACTCTTCTCATCTTTCTC
The DNA here is from genome assembly GCF_003096855.1 of Bacteroides galacturonicus. Taxonomy (NCBI): domain Bacteria; kingdom Pseudomonadati; phylum Bacteroidota; class Bacteroidia; order Bacteroidales; family Bacteroidaceae; genus Bacteroides; species Bacteroides galacturonicus. The sequence goes on from NZ_QEOA01000008.1 coordinate 98,987, forward strand.
ATCAAGCATACGCTCTAACTCAACCTTAGAGAACTCTCTTGTATCCTGCTTGCCATACTTTTCTTCTCTTACAGTTTCCATCCAGTCAGCTATGCTTAACTGTCCTTCAATCTGCTCATCTTCTATGTTCTCTGCTTCACCATCTGCGTAAACAGTATTAGCATTTCCTGCATTACTATCTGCTGTGCCATCAGTTCTTAGCTCACTTGTCTTTGCCGGACTCTCATTCAATGCTTCGGACATTCCTGTCTTTCTTTCAAATGGAGGCTTAAATGACTCCTCATCACTAAATATATCATTAATATTCTTAGCAAGTTCTTCCTGAATATTATGAGTATCATAAAGATTATAATTAGGTACTTTAACCTCTATGTCCATAGCATCAGCTTTCTCATCAATACGCTTTCTTGCCGCCTCCCGTGCTTCTTCCTCGTCTTCCTTGGTAATCTTATCACAGCTGTTCTCAATATTTCTTTTTGCGTTCTCGATAAGCTCCTTTAATGACATAGAAGCTTTGCTGACATTTTCATTAAGCTTCTTATCTGCACTCTCATCTAATATTCTGTTGTCCTGCTCTTTTTCAAGCTTTGCAGCACTCTCATCTACAGAATTCCCTTCTGCTTCCTGTCTTCTAATAGCATTTACAATTGACTCTTTTAATGCACTGCTCTGGTCATTCTGGACAAGATCCATTGATAAACCAGATGTATCTTTTACACCAGCTACGTCTGAACTTCCCGCCACATTAACATTTCCTGTTAAACGGTCATTTCCTGCATAATCAATATTACCCGCTGGCTGTTCACCAGCAACATCTTCAGAGTTAAATCTTAAAGCTTTATCAGTCACATTAGAATACCGGCTGTCTGAAGCCTTGTTAGAAGATGCTGCTTTGTCTGAATCAGCTTTATCATCTTCATCAAGCAGATCGCCGACTTCGTCCTTTTTAAGACGTGCAAGCTCCTTCTGCTCCATAAATAATCTTTCTTTGTTAGCTTCTTCGTCAGACTTTCTTGCCTTAATCTCACTTAAAATCTTCTTCTGTGTGTTAGTCATAGTAACACCCAGCTTTTCCTTAAGCTTTACAGCTTTCTCTACATATATGCCATCCTGAAACCATAATACAAGGTTATCACAGGTCTTAGAACAATCTTCTTTTCTTCCTGTCTTGTAATATAATTCGGCAAGCTCATACATATATTTCTCGTCAATCTCAGCTTCCTTATACTTTTCAAGTATATCAACAAGCTCAGTATCAGGTGCATCCTGTGCCCTTCTTAAGTCGTAATATAAGATATACTTATTAACATCGTGTGCTGATAATTTGGCGTATTCCCTGTATAATTCTTCAGCATTTTCAAAATCGTCAACTTTGATAAAGAATTCTGTGAGCTTATATATAAGCTTTCTGCCTCCAAGGTTACGATTGTATGCAAGAATTGCCATATCTCTTGCTTCTTCGTAGTCTCCTGCCGCTTCCTGTACATTAATTATTGTTGCAAGCGTAGACCAGTCTTTTACTTTATTCCAGTTCATCTGCTTTGCAATCTCTGCTGCCTGCTTATATTCTTTCTTAGCTGCAAGCTTCTTTATCTGTTCCAACTTTATATTAAACTCATATTTATCCACGTTAAAGACCTCCATTATGTCAATGAATCGACCCTCAAATTCCAATAATACGGCATATTAATGCCAATTTAAACATTCCGTATAATTTTATCACAGTAGAGTATCCTTGTAAACCTGCTATATGAAATCAAAGCTTGCCTGTTCATAGTCCATTCTTGTGTATTCCAATTCAGTCTCTTTAACATTACTATAATAGTCAACAACAACTGTCTGCTGTCTTTTGTCTGCCATCTTCTGCCCAAGTATATAATTAACATCAAACCTTGAGGTAATCGCCGGTGTTGCACCTCTTGCAGGAACAATGAGCTGTACATGGTTTACTGCAAGCAGTTTAAAGATCGGCTCCCATATATATATATCCTTTGCCGCACCAAATGGATTATCTATAAATATAGTCTTACCCAAAGGCTGTCCATCTGATACTGTGTTCATATTGGAAATATAATTAATAATAGCTATAAGGAACTGTATATATATCCCCTGCGACTGTCCTGTTGAGCCTACAGCTTCCTCATATCTTAAATATCTGCTCTGGTCTTTTATTCTCTCTCTCTTGTAAAGATTAATTCTTACTGAATTCATATCCGTTACAATTACTGAGAAAAGCCGTTTCCATGAAAGCCTGCTTCTTATATATCTGAAACGTTCTTCCTGCTCCTTAAAGCTTTCTGCTGCAACAATTGTCTCATCAATGTAAGCTGACATTCTGTCCTTATACATTTCTTCCTTAACATAAGGAATATAAAGCCCGATTATTGCAATATCTTCATTGTCCATTCTGATATGCGAAAGCTTTGGAAGTCTTTCAAGCTCAGTCTTTATATTACAGCATGTCTGTATACATCTGTTCTCAAAGTTATCCTTGATACGTTCCATATCCTCTATTCCCTTGTGAACACGCTCTTTCTCAAGTTCAATAAATGAATTCGTATCCTCTATTGATTTAACAAGCTGTTCTGTCTTTGCGGCATTAACAGGAAGCACAACCGATACATTAACCTCAACGGCAAGTTCAGCACCATTATAGTTCTTAAGTTCATCTATTAGCTTTGTTTTATATTTGTTGAACTCATCAGCTTTCTTGTATTCAAGCTTTAATATAGATGAATACTCTTTTGCTGTCTGCTCGTATTCTTTGGCAACACTTTCAAAATCTTTAATCTCAATGTCCGATTCTGATAATTCCGCATAATTCTCAATATCAATTCCTGCATTATATGTTATTCTTTCAAGGTCTTTTCTTATAAGCTGTATCTCTTTGAGTTCATCTGACATATGCTTTCTTAACTGTGCATACTTTTCTATATTCTTCTCTAATTCTGCTACTGCCACAGACATATCATCTGCGAACTTTTCAGGATTGTCACACTCAAATTCTTCATATCTTCCATATTTTTCCTCAATCTGGCTCTTAGCGTGTGCAATACTTCCCTCAAGTCTGTTAAGAAGTGCTTCTTTAGCTTCTGTCTCCCTGCTTCCGGCATCATATTCTTTCTGATACTCGTGCAGTTCATTATTAAGCCCCATAAGCTTAGCTCTGTCACTTACAGATATTGTACCAGCCTCATACATTGCCTTAAGTTCTTCTAATGTATGGCCTCTGTACTCAATAGCTTCAACACACTTATCAATAGAAGCTTTCAGGTGCTTTCTAAGATTTTCCTTATCTGAAACATCTGAATTCTTATTAGATAAAATGTCTTTAAGACCTGTTATCTTAGCGATAAGTTCATTAGGATTAATCTGTCCCGCTTCATCATTACCGGAAGCCGTACTCTCATTGTAAAAATGCGACACGGTATTTTCCCAAATGCTTACAAGCTCTGAGTACTGATTATCAACATTGGTCTTATATTCATCTGCCTTAATATAGTCTTCTCTTATTTTATCAAGATAATCTGCACATTCTATAATCTGCGCTTCGGCAGACTTAAGCTGTTCAGTAAGCTGTTTTAATGTCACATATCCCGCCGTTACCCTCTCATTTACAACTGCGATTTCTTCATATCTGCTTATGTTTAATTCAACAGACTTCTTGGACTTTCTGACATTTTCAAGTTCTGCCATATCCTGTGACTTCTTATCATTATATCGTCCAAGCTCTGCTCTGTATGCGGCGATATTCTCTTTGATGTCATTTTTTCTCTTAAGAAGCTCCTCAGGTGCATCAAGCTTTTCCGCTGATGTATCACCAGCATTAACCGAAAGCACATAATCTTCAAGAACTGTCTGCTTTCTGCTATTAAGCTTTGTTATGGTATCGTTAAGATTATCAAGTTCTTCCCTTAAAATGCGTACCTTTACATCACGTCTTTTATCGTCTGTAAGATAACTTATGTCATTAAATGCAAATATAACTTTATCGCTGTTTATATTAATATTTTCATCTTTAAGTGCCTCTGCACTTATTACCGGATATACAGCACTATCCTGTGTTTCAGTTCCCAGTTCCGCTTCCTTTAACTTGTCAAAACCACTGTCAATTACAAAGCTGTACTGTATAAATGGTATTCTTTTAACAATATCTTTTCTCTGCTGTTCGCTTGCATTTTCAAGATACTTATAACCTTCTGTTACAGCTTCACCGCACACTGATTTAAGATATTCCCTGAACTTATTGTAAGAAGGATTGTCTATATAATAAGAACCTGCACTTACTGCTTCTATAAGTTTTCCAAGCTTAACTGCCTTCTGGCTGTCTTCATTATATTTGTCATTCATTCTTAAGAATTCTTTGAAAATGCCTTCTTTTAATCTGTCAGCTCCTGCAATTCCATATATTCTCTGCAAATCCTTAAGCTTGCTCTCATTCTCCTGCCTGCTTATAATCTGTGATTGAAGTTGGTCAATTCTTTCATCTAACATCGCAATATTAGACTCAGCAATATTAATCTTTTCCTCTGTCTTGTATACCGACTTGGTTGTTTCTTTAATGCTTTCTTCCAAAAGAGCCTCTGCCTTAAGAATACCATTATGCTGTACCCTTAATTCCTCTATCTTGGATATAATATCATCAACAATCAGTATTCCATAAGCGTCAGCAAGCCTTTTAAGCTCTTTCTCATCCTTTTCAATCTGCTGTTTTACAGCACTTTCCTGTCCCTGTATAACAGCACAGTTATTCTTGTCTTCCTGATGTTTCTCATCTGCCTTTTTAAGCTCATCTCTTAAATTCTTCTCATCTATAGCTGCTCTGGCAGTCTTAGCTGAAAGTTCTTTTTCTGCCTTGTCATAATACTGCTTATATATAGCTGCAAGCCTGTTTAATTCTGACGCTATGTCCTCATCCTCTATCATACGGCTGTCAATTGCAGTATTAACTTTAACAAGTTCTTTTTCGTAATTGATATAGTCACAATAATTATTAGCTGCCTCTAAAAGCATAAGCTTTTCCCTTGCAGTCTTTATCTGGTTCTCTTTCTTATTTCTATCTGAAAGTGCTTCCTTGACAAGCTTATCAAGCTCATTTAATGACTTCTTTTCCTTTAATACATTGGCTACTGCTATCTTATATTTCTTATCAGAAAGTTCATTATAAAGCTCCTGCTCTTTTTCATTATGTTCTGAAAGCTCTGCTTCTTTTCTGCCCTCAGCATTAATCACTGATAAGAGCATATTGGCAAGCTTGTCCTCTATATTGCTTTTATTAGAATAGAATTCCTTATATGTCGCAATATAATCTTTAAAATATGTTAAAGCCTCTATCTGATTATCATAATCATTAATCTGACTGTTCTTCTTGGAAAGTTCTATAAGCTTATCCTTAATATCAAGTAGTGTCTTTGCCATCATAGAGTCATCATTATCAACTGAAAGCCTGTTATTGTAAGACTTCTGTATAATCTCCTCTATAAGAAGGTCCTCAACGACCTTTCTGCTTGTCCTGTAATTAGTCTCAAAATAAGTTCTTACGTGTCCCTCTGTCTTATTGATGCCTCTTACTATCTCCCACGCACTTTCATATATTCCGTAACGTGATATAAAGCTCTGGTAGTCCCCCTTTCTGTCAAAAATGTATACTTTAATGTTATAATCTGACTTCTCCGCTTCTCTTAAATACGCCTTTAAGCCATTATAAGTAACCCTCTCACCATTAACAGCAAGCGGCAGGTTCTTTATGTCATTTTCCCCGAACTTTCTATAGAAAATGCAGTAATTGAAATACTCTACACTTGTATTATCAGATGATGAAGCCTGTGCCTGTGTTAATGTATCTGTGCCGTCAGTAACATTTTCTTCATCCTTCGCATCTCTTGCCTTTCTTGCACAAAAGCCTGTTGTCATATATCTGAAACCGTCTTTAACTGCATTGTTATCAAGCTTCCACTCAACAAGCGAGTGTATACAGGTGTTGTCACTCCCTTTTCTGAAAAGCTTCTCTATAGGCTGTTTCTCATCAAGTGTGCAATTAGGAATCATATTCTGCATAAGAAGAAGCATTAAAAGACTCTTTCCACCACCGTTAGCAAGGTCATATATTGTATTTCTGCAATTAAAACGCATTATAAAATCATCATAGAACTGCGTTCCAAAATTATATTTAACATTATTAACTCTTATTCTATTAATCTGTGGCATATCTACCTCTTTCCTGCACTACATAGTACATTCTTAAGCTGTTAAATCAAAGACTGCATAATCTCTGCCATACGTCCCTTATATTCATCAAAATAATTCTCGATAAGTGCTTTAAATCTGTCTGTTGGATAATATCTTGACTGTGCTTCCATTAAAAGCCCCTGTGACACACAGAAGTTAAGTACCATTTTCACAAAACCTGTCTTAGAATTTCTTGCGGCTCTTACATCTGCCGTATCTTCAACTGTTATAACCGGAAGCTCGTCCCAGCTTAAAGCTATCTGTTTAAAGCTGTTCTCCTCTATATCATCAATAATCATTCCAAGCTTCTTATCTATAATTGCTGACACCGAATAATCAACATTTTTAACAATATCCTCAACCTTTACGAACTCAACATAAGTCGTATTAGATGATGCCGTATAGAATTCTGTTATAATATTGTATATAACAAAATATGCCATATATAAATCTTTATTCACTTTAATGCCAAGTTCTTTACGCAGTTCTTCATTCGTATAGCCAAACACCCTGTTGTTCTCTCCTGCACTGACATATAGTCCATTATTATACTCATATATTGAAAGGTTAAGCTTCTTAAGTGACACATGTACTATGTCATAGATTTCTGCATTGTTGTTATATTCCTGATATAAAGAACTATTGTCACCACGCTCAGTAAGTTCTTCACCTGTTATAAGCTTCGATACTATATCCAATGCTTTTTCAAGATTTCTATTTTCCATCGTCTGCCTCTTTTCTGAATGTAATATTCATTACCTGCACATTGGTGTAATCTATTATTTCATCTGTTCCCTTTTCCATAATTATATGTACAGGCTCACTTCCTTCAAAACCCTCCTTTAATATGTCATCAAGAAATGTTTCTGACTGCATATTATCTCCACCGATAACATAGCTGTCCTTCTGGCACAGATTAACAAAGAAAGAATAATAATCAGCATTATTAAGAATTTCCTCTCCATAAGCTTCTGACATTATATTATTGAATTCTCCAAGCGTTAAAATGTCCGATTTATTCATACATTTCCTGTTAATACACTCCTTAAGATTATTCATTATAAAGATGTAATTATGTCTTATTCTTTCATCTTCTATCTCATCTTCATATACTATATCTTCTGGTGTGTCCTCTGTTACATATTCCTTCTTATCATATCTTGCCGGCTTTACAAGAAGTGCTTCATCTATTGTCTTTATGTCAAATGTCTTCTTTATATTAAGCTTTAACAGCGGCTCTATTATAAATGACAGTAACGAAGCATCATCTGTCCTTATCATATCTGAGAGTGCCGCTGTGAAATCCATATGTGGACGAAGCCTTGAAAGCTTTGCTTTCTTTACTGCCTCATCTGTCTTATTCTGCATATCAGTACAGTCACGAAGAAGTTCCGCGTGCTTGTTCATTGCTATTTTAAGCTGGTCCTCAAGATAATGGATTTCTTTTAATGTCCTGTAATAGCTTTCTGTCGCTGATGAATTACTCTCAAGCCTTTCTATTGCCTTGTCAATAAGTTCCTTGTTCTTCTTAAAAAGCTTCTCCTCATCAACGAACCATTTCATTCCTGTATTGACAAAATCCTCATAATGTTCAAGTCCTGTCTTTACATCTTTGGAAAGCATATCCATAACTTCATTCTTCTTAACCTTAAGCCTTCCAACTTCCTCATTAATTCTTTCTATAACCTCTACTCCGCCTTTAAAGTTATTGGAATTAATCATTTTCTCCAAAAGGAGCTGTGACACGCTTATACGGCTTTCGTCCTTAATCTCTTTCGTATCAAGATAGAACTCTACCGCATCAGCGCTTATACTGTACCACACAGTATTATCTTTTATTGTACTTTCTATAAGCTTAACCCTTGATACTCTCTTCTTCTTCTCTACAGGGTCATAATACGCATACTCAAATGGCTTTCCCTCATTCTTCATCTTATCAAAGACATAATCAGCCACTTCCCCGCTTTCTTCCTCAGTAAGCTTCATATCAAAGTCGTGCCTTATTATGTTATTAAAGAACTCCTGATACTCCTTGTATGTAACTTCCTTTTCCTTGAAGTTATTTTCCTCAATAAAAAAACGCAGAACAGCCATCACGATATATCCCATATCAAGTGCTTCATATCTGCCCTCCTTAAACTGGGAAAATGAAGTATCAATAAGCTTGAAAAAAGGATAATATTTCTTAAGATTAAGCATTCTTTCTCTGTGCTCTGTTATTATCTCTCCAATCATATTCTCCGCCATATGTATACCTCTTCATATCATTATGCCATTCTGCATATGTCCGATTTATTCAATATTAATATGTAACTTTTATATCTTTTCAATACACCTAATTAAGTTGCAATTATACAGAACTTCAACTCCATATATTAAATGGTTATAATTCTGTCCTGCCTTCAAGTGCTCTTAGGAGTGTAACCTCATCTATATATTCAAGGTCTCCGCCTACAGGCACTCCACTGGCTATTCTTGTAACCTTTATGCCTGCCTGCTTTATCATCTTGCTTATATACATAGCTGTTGTTTCTCCCTCAAGATTAGAGTTCGTAGCGATTATTACCTCGTCTACATCTTTCTGAAGACGCTTCATAAGTTCTGCCAGCTTAATATCTGATGGGCCTATTCCAAGCATTGGACTTATAGCCCCGTGAAGTACATGATACACGCCCTCATACTTTCCTGTCTTTTCGTATGCTGCCATATCCCTTGTCTGTTCAACGACCATAATCTGCTTGTGATTTCTGTTAGGATCTTTGCATATAGGACAAAGTTCCTCATCAGTAAGCGTATAACATTCTTTACAGTAATGTATATGCTCTTTAGCACTAATCATTGCATTGGCTATGCCCTCAACTTCTTCTTTAGGCATATTTATAATGTGAAATGCCAGGCGCTGGGCACTCTTAGCCCCAACCCCTGGTAATCTTGACAACTGCTCTATTAACTTATTAATATGACCGCTGTATATGTCCATTAGAAAAGGCCTCCTCCAAGTCCTGAAAGACCACCTGTTATCTTAGACATAGAAGCCTGTGATTCTTCTTCGCATTTACGAAGTGCTTCGTTAGTTGCAGCAACTATTAAATCCTCTAACATTTCTACATCATCTGGATCAACTGCTTCTGGATCAATCTTAACCTTAGTCACTTCTCTTTTACCTGTTACAGTAACTTCAACAACTCCGCCACCTGCTGTAGCTGTGAATTCTTTAGACTCAAGAGCTGCCTGCTGTTCCTCCATCTGTCTTTGCATTCTCTGTGCCTGCTTCATAAGATTGTTCATATTGCCAGGCATTCCTCCTGGAAATCCACCTCTTTTAGCCATTATATAAATTCCTCCTTATCATCTATTTCGATATCCATTCCAACAAGCTCCTCTAATGCTATATAACGCCTGTTAAAATCCTCATCTTCATCAATTCTTGTGCATACCACTCTTACTGATATACCTGTTCTTTCTTCGATAAGCTCTTCTATCTTAGCGATTGTTTCTTCCCTGCTTATCACGTTATAACCACTAATAGATTTTACCATAATCTCAAGGCTATTACCATCCTCTGTTACAGTAACATCAGCCTGCTTTAACAAATTCATAAGCAGTGCATCATCCATTGAAGCTACTATCTGACTCCACTGTCCTGCTATCTGCTTTATATCATCTGTGACTGCATCATAATTTCTTCTAAGAACAGGCTTTTCTTCCTGTACTGCATCATTCCTGCTGCCAGTGCCTAAAGCACCAGCACCACCTGACTGTAATGACATATTATCAAGCATATCCTTAGTTATATATGCACCTGACTGTAATTTACTAAGAGCTTCACTTAACTGGTTCTCAAGGTCATTTACCCTGCCTGCAAGCTCCTGCATATCCTTAGGACTTTCCATGGCCGGCTTCATAAGCTTAATAAAAGCTACCTCTGCCTTAACTCTCTTCTGCGTTGCATACTTCATCTCATTGGAAAGCTCTGACAGAACTCTTATATGACGCATTATACTGTCAACATCTACGTCCCTGGCATCTTCTATCATATCCTTAATATTATCCTTGGATACCTCGATAACATCTTCTATCTTATCTATATCATCTGTTGTCTTAATCAGCAGAAGATTTCTTAAATACCACACAAAATCTGTCACAAACTGAGACAAATCCCTGCCCTGCATAATTATGTCTTCCATAAGATTCATACAGCCTGCAACATCTGATGTCTTTATTGTCTTATACATCTTGCTGAACACTTCTGTATCAACTGCTCCAAGCACGTCAAGTACATTTTCATACTTAAGCTCTTTGCCAAGATAAAATGCTATGCACTGGTCTAACAGACTGAGTGCATCTCGCATAGAACCATCAGCCACTTTGGCTACATATTTTATTGCCCTATCCTCAACGCTTATATTCTCTGCTTTCATAAGCTGAGTGAGCCTGTCTGCTATTGTTTCTATTGATATTCTGTGAAAATCATATCTTTGACAGCGCGACATAATAGTTATCGGTATCTTAGCCGCCTCTGTTGTTGCAAGTATAAATATTACATATGCAGGTGGTTCTTCAAGTGTCTTTAACAGTGCATTGAACGCTCCTATAGACAGCATATGAACCTCATCTATTATATATACTTTGTACTTCCCTTCTGTTGGAGAGTATTGTACTTCTTCTCTTATCTCTCTTATATTATCGACACCATTATTAGATGCCGCATCAATCTCTATTACATTCATAGACGTTCCTGCTGCAATTGCCTTACATGCAGGACATTCGCCACATGGACTTCCATTAACCGGGTGTTCGCAGTTAACTGCCCTGGCAAATATCTTTGCAACACTCGTCTTGCCAGTTCCCCTGGTACCACAGAAAAGGTATGCGTGTCCTATTCTGTCTGCCAATATCTGATTTTTTAATGTTGTAACTATATGATCCTGACCTTTAACATCTTCAAAGGTGTCAGGACGCCACTTTCTGTATAGGGCCTGATATGACATACTTAGAGGACTTCCTTTCTGAAGGGGTGTTTCGCTCATCGCGTATTACAATACGTTACACTTCGCTTAACTCGTAACGATGGCGTTCCAGAAGCTTCGCTTCTGTCACTGTCGCGGTGCTCCTCGAATTGATTGCAATAAGGCCTTTTTCCTGCTAGCAGGAAACGTCCTTCTTTCAATCCATTCTCATCGCGTATTACAATACGTTACACTTCGCTTAACTCGTAACGATGACGTTCCAGAAGCTTCGCTTCTGTCACTGTCGCGGTGCTCCTCGAATTGATTGTAATAAGGCCTTTTTCCTGCTAGCAGGAAACGTCCTTCTTCCAATCCATTCTCATCGCGTATTACAATACGTTACACTTCGCTCAACTCGTAACGATAGCGTTCCAGAAGCTTCGCTTCTGTCACTGTCGCGGTGCTCCTCGAATTGATTGCAATAAGGCCTTTTTCCTGCTAGCAGGAAACGTCCTTCTTTCAATCCATTCTCATCGTTACTCGCGCAAAAATACCGTGCGTTCAGCTTCGAATGATCATCCACAGACGTTACCGATACAGTTAGCTCGATCCAGGCTGCCTTTCGGCACACAGAAGGTTTCACTTAATGCTGCTTCATTCCTGACCTGACATGGTTCATGAATTCCTGTTGCGAAAGACCCAAATGTCATCACCACTTATATCGGGCGGCTCCATAAAATCTCGCCCTCTGCCGAACATCACCCCTGCTATAGCGGATTGCAGGTACAAGGTGCCGCTAACTCCCCGGCTGCACGGTTCCTTTATTATAAATGTTATATACCAACTCTGTCAAGTAAAGTTAATCACTTATCTTACTCCTGTAAGCTGCGATACGGCGTTTGAGCTGTTGTGGCTCAATTGGTGCAAATAATATGTCTTTAACACAATCATAGCCTGCTGCAAGACGTATCTGCTCCATACTTCCCTCTTTACATATAATGGCAATTGGCATATTCTTTATTATTAAATTGTCTGTATTAGTTATATCCTCAAGTACCCTATATCCATTATCTTCCATCTCGGATATATCTACATAAATGCACGGAATATTCTTTACCCCACTAATTAATTCTTCAAAATCATTAACATTATCTATCTTTCTTATATCATAAGATGATTCGTGCACGAACTCAATTATACTTATCACATTTCTTGAGCGTGTAATAACAGGTATTGTCTTTGATGCCTTCCTGCCGTCAAGCTTGACACCATATTCGCGGTAACACGACTTTCCTGCATGCTTTGACTCATAAAGTGCTTCATCTGCCTTGGCAAATAACTCTGTATAATCTTTCTCTGTTCCATCAGTAAATACAACACCTATACTAATTGTTACATCCTCTGGAATAGACATATTCTCTTTGGCTGATATTATATCAACAATCTTTTGTGCCTTTTCATACACATATTTCCTGCTTTCAATGTCACGAACAAATAATACAAACTCATCGCCGCCTATTCTTCCTGCAATGTCTGTTTTTTCAAATTGTGATGCCATAACGCTTGCAACAATAGATATTGTATGGTCACCTACTGTATGTCCATACACATCATTAATTGCCTTGAAATTATCAATATCCACTGCCATCAAAGCGTGCAGTCCATTCGAATATTCTTTTAATGCATCCGTTATAAGCTTTATTGTTGCTGACTTATTAAGAAGTCCTGTCATCTCATCAATCTTTGATTTAAACTTGAAATCGTCATACTCTTTAATAAGACTTGCTATTCTGTGCTTTGACTTAAGAAGGTTCTGAATTCTAAAAAATGCTGTCTTAGGGTCAATCGGCTTAATAAGAAAGTCATTAGCTCCAAGCTCGTACACACTTGCCTGAACATCACTGCTGTTAGTCGCTGTAAGGACTATTACAGGTATATCAGCAAAATGCTGTATCTCCTGTCGCCGCCTTAAAACATCGAAGCCGCCTATTCCCGGCATTTCAAGATCAAGAATGAGTAAATCAATAGACACCTTGTCCTTTTTAATTATACCAAGACACTCTTCACCAGATTCAGCTTCAAAAATATTAAAATGTTCCCTTAACAATTCCCTTATTATAGTACGCTGGAAACGTGAATCATCAACTATAAGTATTGTTGCCCCCTTAGTTGCATTAAAAGTATCCATCACTTGCTCCTTTAAATATATACTACAATGTGTGATACTTTATTATAACATTCTTTTTTGATTTTACCACTCTAATTTGCAACCTGTTGTTTTTTAATTAATAGTATTGCCACCACTGCTGATACAGCCGCTATAATTAATGTCACCAGCCATAATAATATATCTGTTCCAATTGGCAGGGTTAATATTCTCTCATATATCCCCTGATATATATTCTCTGCCTTAGCCATCGAGAAGCAGATTATCATATATGCGAATGCCATTATTCTTCTGCCCTTTATTCCATATTTTATAATCAGTGAACTAATAAGCATATTAAATGAACTTAACATTATCAATGAAACAACAAAATATTTGAAGTGAAAAAGCGGTGTTATGCTAAGCTCCAGTCTATATTCTGAATAAAATGCCGCAAACTTCCAGTTCTCATACAGATATGTAATACCTAATCCTGCCCACGCCATAATAATAACCACAATATCAAACACCCATTGTCTTATAATATACATCTTCCTCGTGCATCCATATGATACATCCATATTGAATCTTGTGTAGTTATAAGTTGTCGCTGCAAATATAACTGTGGCAATAATTCCAATTATTACCATAAAGCTTCCCATTGGAAATACTGTATAATCTTTCTCTACAAGTCCTATGTTCTCCATTAACATAATTACATCGTGGATAATATTCCCTGCAACCGAACATATTATGAGTATCATAAATGTCTGCATTATACCTGTCTTGTTTATTTTAAAAATCTTCGCTATCTCTTCCATATTCTTCTCCATTCCAGCCCTAGCTTCTCACTACAAGCTTTCTTATCGCAAGGTAATATATATACATTGATATTAACACAGCTATAAATGCGGCTATTATTCCTGTAGTACAGGTGCCTGCATTAAGATTTATAAATCCACCCATAATGCTATATCCTGCAGCTAATGTTGATTTGATGAAAACCGTCATAATTCCCATTACAAATCCCATTATTAAAACCATTGACATATAACCTATTCTTCCCACTTTTAATGTTATGCTTGAACCTATATTAGCCACAGCTATACATATAAGCATAACCAGTACCGCCTGCAATATCCATATTCCAAGACTGATATCAACTCCCATTAAACCAGCTGTTAAGGCTCCTGCTACTGACACAATAATTAAGAAAATGCCCATTAGAAACTCAATAATATAGACCCCCACCACAGCCTGCTTTCTTGTGCAGCCAAAAGAAACTGCAAGTGAAATATTCTGACAGGTATAACAAATCATAAATAATACTATGACATATCCACCAATATATATAATACACTGGGAAAACAACATTCCAACTGCCAAAGCGGAATGTGCTCCCTTATCATTAACTACAAACATACTATATATTGTCAATGCAAATGCACCTATTATTATATACATAGTGTTCCTCAATGCCTGATACAATGGTTCTTTGATTATTCTTGCCAATCCATAATTCATAGGTCACCCCTCCTTACATATTCGACTGTCCACATATCGCAATAAATAAATTCTGAAGTGAAACCGACTGTACCGTAACATGTTGAACTGCTTTGATTTTCCCATCGCCATCCTGCATTACTGTAACAGCGTAGCTTCTTCCTATATGTTCTTCATTGATAATTTTGCAGCCATCAACAGCATTTTTTACATCTTCTTCAAGACCTGATACATAACGGCATTTATCAAGTAATTCAACTGTATTTTCCTTTAAATATACACATTTATCTTTAAGTATTATAACTTCTTCGAATACATTTGCCGCTTCTTCAATGATGTGTGTTGATATTATAAATGTTCTGCCATTCTCCTGCTGCTCATCTATAATAAGCTTGTAGAATTCTTCCCTGACGATAACATCAAGCCCTGCTGCCGGCTCATCAAGAATTGTTATCTCCGCCTTGCTTGCAAGTCCTATTATCACTGTGAGCATTGACAACATTCCTTTTGAAAGATTACATACCTTCTTCTTTTTATCAATACCAAACCTTTTCACAAGTTCCTCTGCCATATCCTTGTCCCAGTTCTTATAATATATTGAAGCAAGACGAAGATATTCTTTAACCTTCTGATTGTTCATTCCAAGCAGGCTCTTGGTATTAATCTCTCTTGAAAAGCATATATGGCTTAACGCCTCTGCATTTTCCCACACAGGCTGTCCATTATATGTAACATCTCCGCTGTCCGCTGGATTCTGTCCTGTCATAATTGACATAAGTGTTGTCTTTCCAACACCATTTCTTCCTATAAGACCATATATCTTTCCCTGTTCAATATTAAGGCTCACATTATCAAGCACCTTATTATCCTTATAGCTTTTACTTATATTCTTACACTCCAGACCGCTCATATTAACTCTCGCTTTCTTCAATCATCTTGATTAATTCTTTAGTTGTTATTCCGATACTCTTGGCTTCCTCTATCAATGACTTGACATAGTTCTCATAAAATGCACCTTTTCTTTTATTAAGTATCATATCTTTAGCACCCTTACTTACAAACATTCCAATACCTCTTTTCTTATAAAGTATTCCCTCATCAACAAGTATGTTGACACCTTTGGCCGCCGTTGCAGGGTTAATCGTATACAGCTTTGCCAGCTCATTCGTGCTTGGAACTTTTTCTTCTTCAAGCAGAATTCCACGGCAGATATCTGTTTCTATCATCTCACTTATCTGTATATATATGGATTTTTCCTGCGTTAAATGTTCCTGCATGCAATCTCTCCATTCTGTTATTTTGTTAATCACCATAATTCGTTATTTGGTTCATTACTTATGTAACTAACAATACAACTAAGAGGCAGGTTTGTCAATATATTTTTAAAAATTTCTTTTTTATGATATAATATGACTACTTCGTAGTCACTTAGAAGTTTCTTCGAAACTTCAGATTCGTGGAAAAGCAACGCAGGGCATATGATATAATATGACTACTTCGTAGTCACTTAGAAGTTTCTTCGAAACTTCGGATTCGTGGAAAAGCAACGCAGGGCATATGATATAATGAGCGCAAGAGAGCCAGAAAGCTGCTAGCAGATATCTGGCGAACGGCGAATGACGATTACGATAGCTGCGATAGCAGCGGAGAGTAGCGAAGCTACGAATCGTGATATAATGAGCACAAAAGTGCTCATCTTAAAAGTTTAGATCGGATTTTGGTGGATTTTATGGTTAATGACGAATTTGACAATATGGATATTCATTTTATGAAACTGGCGATTGGACAGGCGAAGAAAGCGGCTAAGATTAATGAAGTGCCTATCGGGTGTGTTATCGTGTATGATGGTAAGATTATTGGCAGAGGATATAACAGACGTAATACCGACAAGACTACACTTGGACACGCTGAGATAACCGCAATTAAAAAAGCAAGCCGTTATATGCAGGACTGGAGACTTGAAGGCTGTACACTGTATGTAACATTAGAGCCCTGCCAGATGTGTGCCGGCGCTATTATTCAAGCAAGAATTCCACGTGTAGTTATCGGTTCAATGAATTCTAAGGCTGGCTGTGCCGGTTCTGTTCTTAACATTTTGCAAATGCCACAATTTAATCATCAGGCTGAGGTTGTAAGGGGCGTATGCGAAGAACAGTGTTCAACTATGCTAAGCTCCTTCTTTAAGGAACTGCGCGAGAAGAAAAAAATACTCAAAGAAAAGGCACTTGCTGAAAGCTCTGACGCAGATAACAATCAGGGATTTATTAACCGTTAATTCAAGGAATACCTTAACATAATTATTTAAAGTGCATTTAACACCTGGAGGACTACCTATGAACGTAAGATACAGTCTTGGAGATTACACGCTTAAAGTATTAGGCTGTGATAAAAGCCTTGATGTTCTGGATTTCTATTACAGAAACCGCAACGATTTTGATATATATGAAAGTGATAAGCCAGAAGCTTTCTATACAGAAGAATTCATCAAGAATATGCTCAATGCTGAGAACAAAGCTCTTATGTCTTTACATTTTGTAAGATTTTTTCTTGTATCTAATGACAATCCCGACTACATTATCGGAACTATTTCTTTATCCCACATCAACAGAGGCTCATCACCATCTGCTAATATGGGATATAAAATAGACCGTCTTAACCGCGGCAAAGGGCTTGCTTCCCTTATGATTGCCCATATGCTTGATGTGGTAATTCCCGATTTAGGTATCCACCGCACAGAATGTTACATTCATCCTGACAATAAGATTTCACTCCACCTTATGGACAAAATGTCATTTATTGATGAAGGCATTGCACATTCTTATGTAAAGCTTAACGGCAAATGGCAGGATCACAGACGTTTTGTCTATATCTCCTGATACCAGTATCCAAAATATGGATTAGAATAATCGCTTCTATGGCTTTTCTTAAAATTGTTAAAGCCAAACATTGAAGCCATATACCTCTCCCTGTTGCAGTACATTCCCGGCACGCCAATAAAATAATGTGTGTTATTCTCATTTTCACACACCCTGCCAAACAAAAGATGCCGGAAATTATAATATCCGTGTATTAAAAAGCTGTTATTTATTATGTCATTCTCTATGGACAACAGCTCTTTAAGCACCTCTGTTGACACCTCTACGCAGTCGTACAGATAGTCATCATCAAATGCGTCAATATAATCAGGCTTTGCATACAATAATTTATCGACTTTTTTGTCAAAGCTGGTCTTTGCTTTTTTTCTTTTTGACTTATCATTATCACTTTGCATTATCTTATTACCCTGACCGGTGCAGTTATCCAAAGTCTCCGCCTGCATAATTGCAACATCCTTATCCTCCCGTATCATACATCCATTGGTGTATGCTGTATTACTGTCTGACTGTGCTGCACTGACTGTTCCATTCATATTCTGCAAAGCATTAGCATTTTCTGGTGCATTATTATCCACTGCTACGTTATGGCTGGCATTGTCTGGTTTATTGGTACTATCTTTGAAATTATCAACAACAGAAGCTCTTTTTCTTTCATTAATCAACATTTCTTTGTCAACGAAGTGGATTTTTTGTGTATTAATGCTCTCATCTTTCCACATTGAGAACATCATATAGAATGCATCCGCCTGATTGGCTATTCCAATGCCGCATATGTCAGAAAATGTATACCCTGTACTATCAATGTTGGACGAATTAAATATGCCCTTGTACACAGCCATACCATTCTGCACCATACAGTCGCCAGCCTTTAAAAGCTGGTATTCACCACTGTTATAACCTGCGAATAACAGATACACCCCGAATAGTTCCGGAGTATCAGTATATACACCCCTTAGATTAATATTTAACCGGATTTCTCCCCTGACAACTTCAACCTTTGCAAAGCCTACATTCTTATCCTTAACTCCACCCGGATATGAATAGATATATGACACAAAACGTTGATAATCAGCCATTTTAAAACCTCCCTTAGGACATAAGATTAACTAATCAATCTTATGTCCTAAGGGAGGTAAATATTCATTGCCTTAATTATGTGCTGTCTGTTATCTGTTATTAATTATCGCATTAGTAAGAGCCGCGAACTGCTCTAATGTGAGTGCTTCTCCTCTTATTGTAGCAGAAAATCCACACTGTTCTAATGCTTTAAGCAGTTCCTCTTTGGATACATTGACTTCACCGCTATTACCCACGCTGTTCATCATAGTCTTTCTTCTTTGGTTAAATGAAGCTCTTATTATCTTGAACATAAGATGTTCATCAAGCACATCAACTGGAGGCTTCTGGTATCTTTCCAGCTTTATTACCGCTGAGTCTACATTTGGACGTGGCATAAAACAGCTTGCTGGAACATTAAGCACAATCTTAGGTCTGGCATAATACTGCACTGCTAATGAAAGTGCACCGTAATCTTTAGTTCCCGGACCTACCTGCATACGGTCTGCCACTTCCTTCTGAACCATAATAGTTATGCTGTCCAAAGGCACACAACTCTCAAAAAGTCCCATAATAATAGGAGTTGTTATGTAGTAAGGAAGGTTAGCAACAACCTTTATTGGCTTACCACCATTTTTCTTGTCTGCAAGTTCCTTAATATTAAGCTTTAATATATCCTCATTGATAACTGTTACGTTATCATACCACGACAGTGTATCCTCTGTAAGAATTGGTATAAGCTTCTTATCAATCTCGACAGCTACAACCTCTCTTGCATTCTCGCAGAGTATCTGTGTCATAGTTCCAATACCCGGTCCTACCTCAAGCACGAAATCATCCTTCGTAACTCCGGCTTCCCTCACAATCTTTTCAACTACATTTTCATCTATAAGAAAGTTCTGACCGAACTTCTTCTGAAAATTAAAACCGTATCTGTTAAGCACCGCGATTGTATTAGTCGGATTGCCAAGGTGCATAACGTGTGCGTATTTATTATCCACTGTATAATCTCCATTCTTATAATTACTGATTGACGAATATGTTATGCCTCTTTAAAGAATAACCTTCTCGCATTGTTATTAGTAATGTCCACTATCTCATCATAAGACATTTTCTTGATTTCTGCCAGCTTTTCTATGACATATCTTATATTACTGCTGTCATTTCTTTTGCCCCTGTTAGGAACTGGTGCAAGATATGGGCAGTCTGTTTCTAATAATATGCGCTCCATTGGTATAACCTCCGCCGCCTCAACAAGCTTTCTTGCATTCTTAAAGGTAAGCACGCCGCCTATTCCAAAGTAGAAGTTCATATCGTAAAATGTCTTGACCGACTCCTTAGTATATGAATAACAGTGTATTATTCCACCTATCCTGTCCGCATTTCCATTTTTTAAAATGTTAATTGTGTCCGCACAGGCTTCTCTGGAATGTATAATCACTGGCTTATTAACTTCAACAGCCATCTGTAACTGCCTTTCAAACCATTTAAGCTGTACTGCCCTCTCTGGCTCATCATAATAATAATCAAGTCCAATCTCACCTATTGCAACAACCTTCGGATTGCTTAGTGCTTCTTCCTTAAGCCAGCTTATAATATCCTCATTAAGTTTGTCATAATCATCTGGGTGAACGCCTATAGCCGCATATATATTCTTATACTGCTTCGCAAGATTTAAAGTCTTCCTGCACCCTTCTATGCTTGCACCGACATTTACAATAGTATCAATGTCTGTAGATAAAAGCTTATTAAGCAGTTCGTCCCTGTCCACATCAAATGCTTCATCATCATAATGTGCGTGTGTATCAAATATTCTCATTCTTATTCTTCCCTGACTTTCCTGTCTTTCCAAGCGCAATCACCCATACAACTGACAGGATAATTCCTGCTATGCTGACAATTGCTCCCTGCCATACATAAGGCACTTTAATATTAATAACTGTTGTACCTTTCTGTATATACATAAGATTATTCTTTTTTTCAATATTCTGTGCTGTGCTGAATATGTCGTGATAAGCAAGTGCAGTGTTAACATTATCCTCATTAGATGTTATTGTAATCGTGCTGCCTGTATAATCAATTGTAAGAGGAAATATCTTTCTTTGTGGCAATGTTTCCTGTGTAAGACCTGACATATTCTCAAGCAGTCTTCCAACTGTCTTATCACCTGTCATACTGTAGAAATTCATAATGCCAAGACCACACATTATTATATTATCATTCTTAACTGTTCCATAGAAATCAAGACTCAGTCCATTATCGTCAACACTTCCGTAAGAAGTATCAAGTCCATCAAGATATACAGTATTCCACTCAGTGTGTCCCTGTGGGAACATATCTGTATATACACGCCCAATTCTTGTATTCATCTCTGGATAACCATTCTCGAACTTAACCGCATTACAGGTAACTCCAAGAAATGTCTGTGTATGGGTTCTCTTATCCTGCGGAATGGAGTCTGCTGAGATTATAATCTTAACCCCTGCCTCACTAAGTCTTATAATAAGCTCCTCTGCCGCCTCTTTATCATTATAAGTAAAGCCGTCAAGGAATATCTCTTTATACTGCGATAACTGCTCAAATGTATAATCATCAAGATTATAAGAGTCCGTTTCTTCTACCGCTGGAAATCTTAAAGAAATTCCTGAAGCACCACTTCCTATTCCTATAGCTTCATAAGTGCTTATAGTTCCCCAGTTACCATTAACATCAAGATGATAAAGCCTGTAATCACCATTGTAGTCAACAAGCTTATAACCCACAGCATTTGCCGCCTCATCAAGCTTATCAAGAGTTCCTGTATATTTATTAAGTTGTGAAAGCCTTACAACAACTGTGTCGTTACCAAGCTCCTCGCATCTGTCAAACATATAGTAAAATCTGCTTTCAGCCATAGCCTTATTAAGATTGGCTATGTTAGTTGATGTGTTAGCCGCTTCCCAGCCCGCACCAAATGCAGCCGGCACTCCGTTATTCCAGTCTGCTGTAAGCCACGCACCCATAGCTCCAAGACTGCTCGCATCCATAAGTGCAAGCCTCTGTCCTGTTATGCTCTGTGCCTTTGATATAAGTGTATAGTTCTGTGTATGATTAATCCTGTCCTCTGCCTCACTTGTATCTGTCATATTTAATGATAAAATGTCATCAATAAGCGATGTATCAGAAGAATTATCCTCTGATGTACTATTATACCGGCTGAACATTCCACTTAAAGATATTTTATTATCTTCTGTAAACAGACTTCCGCCTGTTATCAATGTAAGTGATGGCACTATATCTGCTATAAGAAGAACACACATCAATAGCACCAACGGCTTCTTTAATGTATCCCACTTAAGAAAGCTGTACAATATAAAGCATAATGCTATGGAAATAAATCTTAACATCCAAAGATACTGGCTTCCCGGAAGAAGGCTTAACACCGGATACATAGCTGTAGTAGTGCATACAAGAATGACTACCGCTGTCACAAATCCCGCTCTTGACTTCTTATATCCAAGGAATATTCCGCATACCGCTATTATGCACGCTGCAAGCCCATAGTAGAAATGGGAGTTATTGCTCTTAATTCTATCAAGCGGATTAAGAGTAACAACAAGCTTCTGAAAGAAGTTAGCCATATTTTCTGAGTTATCAAGTGATGTTATTCCTCCATTAAGCGAAGCAACAAGCCATATTCCAAGAACCATAAATCCAAGCAGTATGCTGACAATCACTTCCAATACCGCTCTCTTATTGCCTTGCTGGAACATATACACTATGCAGTATATAAGCACTGCCAGTGCAATCATACCAGCATAGCCAAGATGACACATTGCCATAAGTGCGAATGTAACTATAATTATAGGAATATATATTCTCTTTCTCTCTGACAGATATTCACATACCGCATATATGAATACAGGCAGAAATATCATACACAATGATCTTGCAAGATTACCTTCAACAAACAATGCAAGCAGATTATTAGGCATAAAGAACCATATAAGTCCAACAAATGCACCAAGATATGGCCTATTCATTTTCCTGCCTATTATAAGCCATAATATGCTGTTAAAAAAGCAGACTGAGCCCACGAATATAAGGTATCCTGCAAGCTGTCCT
Source organism: Bacteroides galacturonicus (assembly GCF_003096855.1). NCBI lineage: Bacteria > Pseudomonadati > Bacteroidota > Bacteroidia > Bacteroidales > Bacteroidaceae > Bacteroides > Bacteroides galacturonicus. The sequence continues at coordinate 121,849 of NZ_QEOA01000008.1, forward strand.
CCACCTGCAATCATCTGGCATAATGCCATATAATATGCTGTAAGTGGTGCCCAGTAACGCATAATCTCCACGCCGTTATACCACATAGAATTATATATAGGATACCAGCTGCCTTCCTTTATAGAATTGTATACATAATCTCCACGGAATATATGATACATAGTATCTGAACCTGTAGGGTATGCCCCATTATTCTTAACTAAGAATACAACAAGCACTGACACTGCCAGATATATTATTGGCATAAGAATTAACAGATACCACGTCTTCCTGTTCACATCATTTCTATTCATAACAGCCATCATCCTTCTGTTAAATCATCTAATACTGCATCCATAACCTCAGATAATATTATATTCTCTGTATCTGCGTTAATCTGTGCATTTCCCTCCTGCTCTGCCATATTAACAATATAACTTCTTGTAGGAGTTTCGCTCGCCTCTAATCTTGTCATCATTCCACCGATATCATGAATTATCCTGTAGAATTCACTTGAAAAATAATCAGTTACATTCTCAAGTGTCGGCATTATGCTGTCAAAAGGCTCTTCATCATTAAGCACCTTATTCTGGTACTTTTCAAGGAAATTGGCAATTCCCTTCTCGAATATATTAAACTCAACAAATGAGCTTCTTCCAAACTTAATATCCAGAGCGAACTCCCATGTGTGTGGATGTATTTCACCCTTCTTGCCATCAATAATTATGTAATGCCTCATATTAAGGTAAAATTTAATTCTATATTCCCTGTACAACTTAACTGCCATATTAATCTCCATTCCTGTCTGATATTTTAAGCATATACACTGTATTTATACAGCCTTACTCTGTTTATATCTGTCCTTAAGTTTACTAATATCAGCTTCATTATTAACAAGCTGGCTGTTCTCAACTGATGAATTATCATCTACAAGTATATTAATCTTGTCCAGGGCACGCTTTTCATCAATCTTAATAAATATAAGCACAAGATCCGTCCTGCCATATTCAAATCTCAGAACATTTTTATCAAGAATATATACTGCTCTTTCTATAAACTTAACCCTGCTTTCAATATTCCTGCATTTGATATGTATAAATGTGACCGGATATATCTCCCTCTTAGTAATCTTTTCAAGAAACGGAATAATAGCCTTCTGCTTCCACAGATTATTTCTTGTATCGTGAAGGTCGCTTTCCATAAGCTTCTGGTTAATCTTTGAAAGTCGTCTGTTGACCGTATCGATTGTATCCTTCTGTACGTCCATTTTGAATAACATATGTCTTATATAATAAGCCATAAGCATTGGCACTAAGACAATAATCAGAAGAAGTACCACGAATAATGTAGTCATCTGTGTCTTTACACCAAGATAACTGTTGTTATCAAGAAGTGCACCCCTCTGTGTAAGCAGGCATAATCTGTATGGCTCATTCTTATATTCAAACAGAACTCCTGAGGCAATATAATCGTTGTCGTTAATATTAATTGTCTTATGCGCAACCTTATTCTGTATAAGACCATCTATGAACTCCTTGGCACTATCTGACATATAATATGTTGAAGCTGTAACGCCTTTATATTTATTAGTTTCTGTTATATCTTTTACAAATAGCATTGACTGGTCCTTTGAAAATGTCCAGTAATGGTTAGACGAGGCATCCATTGTCTCAAGGATTTCCTTAATAATCTGCTCATCATTTCTATTATCCTTAAGATTAATCTGGTCAAGAACAAGCTGTACATACGCATCCTGCTGTGTCGCACACACATCAAGAATTCCGTCCTCATACCTTTGAAGTTCTATATGTGCTGTAAATCCTGCTATAACAGCTACACATATTACACATATTGTTGTAATAATAAGCACCGGGTGTTTACCCAATCTGTCTTTCAGTTTCATAGCTTACTCCCATCTAACACATTTTATAAAGACTCATCTTCATCTATCAGTTCAATCTGTTCTATTTCCTCTGTGTCTTCTTTCTTATTGGCTTCTTCCTGTACCTCTATAAGCTCCATATCCTCCATAGGCTCGTAATTGACTGCTTTTCTTAACTTTCCAATAAATGCCGCCGGCTTTTGCATATCCTGTTTCACAACCTTAGCAAATGCCTTGCACTCATCTGTGAAGTTCATCGTCTTCCATGCACTATCTGTCTGTATGCTGTTAATAATACCTGCTACTCTTATAAAGAATACGAGAAAATTAAAGAACGGCAGGAACAATATGCACCACCAGTGCCGTACATAATATTTCTTTACATCCTTATTGATGTTAAGGAAATACGCGACAACTATAAAGTACAGATATCCGGCAAGTGTATACAAGCCGAATATTATTCCTGTAGATACAAGTATCATCTTACCCGAATAGCCAATAGCCATAAGGCATATAAGTGCCAGATACCATATCATTCTTGGAAACGCAAATGTGTGGTCATAAAGAAGAGTCTTTACACTTACATTGCTGAATATATTCTTTACCTTAAAGGACTTGTCCATAAACATCTTGGCTACTTCAAGGCTTCCTCTCTGCCATCTCTGTCTTTGTGTGTACAATTTGTTCATATTCTCTATTGGGTCAACAAAGAATATCGCATCTTCGCACACTTCGACTCGTTCATTCTGCCTGTATTTCATCTGGAATGTGATATGTGTATCCTCACATATTGTATCCGTGTTATACATCCACGACTTTAACACAACTGACTTTCTGAATGCGGAAAATGCTCCTGATAATGTATACACTGCATTCATCTCGGAAGCATAGCTTCTGCCTGCAAGGAAAGCCTGTGCATATTCCATAAATTCCAGATTACGGAGCAGTCTTGGAAAAAATCCTTTATATGCCTGTATCTGTTCAGGAATTGTAAGAATAGCTCCTGTCATACAGTTAAGATCTGTATCCTGTTCAAATCTTGTAATAAGATTGACAAGTGCATTTTTCTCTAATATTCCATCACTATCAAGATTAATAATATACTTGCCGTCACTGTTATACAAGGCCAGGTTAAGTGCTCTTGACTTGCCCTGCTCTGCATTAAGCCACTGCATAAGAAGGTCAGGAAACTTCTTCTGACAGTCCGCATATACGGCGAAGCTGTTGTCCTGACCTTTATTATTAACAAGGAATATTCTGATTTTATCATTAGGGTAAGTACTGTCATTAACCGACTTGATACATCCATACAGAGTATCCGCTGAATTATATACAGGAATAATAAGAGATATCTCTGGATATATCTTCATCTCTTTTCTTTTCTTCTTATGTCTTAGATTTCTCCTGATAAGAAGAAATACACTTCCAAGTGCCGGGACAATCTCCATAATAAATGGAATGATTATCCAGCCGCCCCAGAAAAGAAATGAGTTAAGAATTTGTTTTATTATTACCATATGAGAAGCTGCCTACTTTCATCTTTATAACCTGAGGTTTGGTAAATACATAGAAATACAGATATACACTTAGAACGTAAAAGAATATTCTTCCAATAAATGTATGAACCACATAGTATGCTCCCATTCCCCAAAAATATACTGACATACATATCATCACAATTCTCAAAGCATTACAGAGCATTATATAGCAAAAACCACCTATTCCCACCATAACCTTTTCGCTGAAATTGTATACATTAAAGAATGCCAGCAATGATATAAATGCCATAATCTCAATAATTCCTGAACACTCAAAATCTATCAGCAGTGTCGCCTGTGTAACTCCTGTATGAATAAATATAATTCCATACTTGAAATATGATGTAAATGCTCCTGTCACACTTCCAACTACACCAGCCAGTGCTGATACACAACGTGCCAGCGGCATAGTAAGCACGGGACGTATAGTTATCATCATTATAAGAAACAACCCAAAGCTTCCCCACATAAACTTCCACGCATAAAGCTTTGCTCTTGTTAATACTGAAAGTATATACAGCCACACTGCTATAACTGCCACTGCCACGATTGGATTAACACTCATTATTCTGTTACCTGATTACTGCCTTTCTTTTTCTGATAAACGAGAACACCTACTGTTATAAGAACGCATATGCAAAGTCCAAGCCAGGCACCTGTTGAAGCACCTGCTGTTGTAACCCACTGCTGCCCTAATCTTCCAAACTGTGCATCAATCTGCTTGAAATCACTCACATCACATCCAAGCTTATCAGCCACCTTCTTAAGGTCTATTATAAACTCACATTCGTCCTTATCACTTCCAATAGTCACCATCATTTTTCCATAACATGTATCTGCTTCATTAGTGCTATTAATATTAGCTGAAGTATGCCATGCATCTGTTGAAAAAATGTAGAATTCATATGTCCCTTCGGAAAGTCCACCTTTTTGAGAATTCCAGTTAATGTTACCATCACTGTCTACTGTCTCCATTCTTGGATAAAATACCTGACTCCAATTATCATTAAACTTTATTGTAATTGCCTGTGTTAACTCTCCACCTGCTTCAGTTAAATGTGCCTGCATTGGAGTTTCAACGTGTCCAAAAAGCTGTGTTCCATCACAATATATTGCAGCACTGGCATCTGCAACGTGTTCGTGAGTTCCTGGCGTTGCATACTGAATTGTTGTATGTGGATATTTGTTCCAGTCGCCATATAAGCCATCATATGCTATATCATAATTACCATCACTACTGTCATTACTGCCATCATCCTTAAGATTAGCTACATCTTTAACAAATGGCTCTGAAAGGTATAAGCCAAATGATATTGTCTTATTATAAATCGGAAGCTTATCCTTAGGAACCGCTATTTCCCACTGCCTTCCAACATGCTGACACAAAACACCATCTATACCATTAACCTGTCCATCCTGTGTAAGCTGAAATACAAGTTCTCTGCCCAAGTCTGTCTTTATTGAATACCTGCCATTGGAATGAGTTCCAGCACCATAAGCACTTCCTGTTGCTCCGTCCTTTAAGTATATGTATACATAATCTCCATCAAACACCATAGCTGCTTTTGAAAGGCAGTCCTTGTGTGCTTCATTAGGACACGCTGCATTATACCTGGCAACTGCATCCCAGTCTTTAAAACTGCCATCTATTGTTATGCCCTCATAGACAGCCTCTGTTGTATCCTCTTTAATCGCACTGCCGTCAAGCACTTCTATATCTGCTAAATCTACCATAACACCAGCAAATGTTATCTTGAAATTACCCTCCGTAAAGAAATTCATAGGAATTGAAGCCTCAACTGTATATGGTCCTGCTGTATTCTGGTGTGCCTCATTAACTGTAACCATCTTAGCACCCTCTATATCACCATACCAGCCGTTCTTAACCTGTGCTCCACCATTCCACGCAACAAACTGAATATGATTGGTTGAGTCACTAAGCCCTGTGGCATATGTAATATCAACAAGGTTCTGCTGGCCTGTATATCCATAATCCCACTCTGACTGTGCTGTTCCCTCATAGCTTATGTATAATGTAGAGTAATCGGCTGAGATTACTGCTTTCCAGCTTGATACCTTATCTGATAAAGCCTTTCTTTCTGTCACATTCTTCCAGTCTGTAAGGTCATTATCAAGAGTAATATCATCTCCGCCCACCTTCTTGTTATTCTTTAATGTTGATACATCAATCTTATTGCTCATACTAAGACCGGCTGCTATATTATTCATCACGCTGTTTGCAGATGTCACACCTGTATTGCTGCCATATACCTGTCCAGCCATTGCTGTTACAGGGGTTGCTGCCAGCATTAATGCCATTCCAGCGGATAATACCATTTTCTTGCAGCTATGACGTCTTTTATTACTATATTCTCCCGTTTTAAAAATCCTCATAGTAAACCTCCAAAATTACGCTATTCTTATAATAGCATTAAAATTGATATGCTTTATTGTATTTATATTAATACTTAACATATATTTTACGGCTATTGCTATAAATAGTCAATAATTGTATCGGCTAATATGCCACAATATTATATTAAGGCGAATTAACTATCTAATCAATATATCTTAAATAAATATCAGAAAATACATAATTATATTACAAGTTAGCAGAAAATTGTTGTCAATATAATTATTATATGATAATTTACGCTTAACAATTAGTTGTTAAATATAATATACAAGGAGGATATTTTTATGAAACATAATCGTTTTATTTCACTACTATTAACAGTTATTTTTTTATTTATGTACAACACGTCTTATGCAAGTGCTGCGGAAATAAAAATGATAAACGGAGTGATAAGCCTATGATTACAATCTTTAACCGCCAGAAATTAATCGAATGTTACACCGAAGAAATACGTATGAAAGCTGGGTGCAGTATGAGTCAGGCCGAAAAATTATCAGAATGGTCTCCTTGGATAACGCCATCCGGACTCTATTGCTGATACACATATATTTTACCAAAGGAAAAAACTCCGCACACCCAAAGGTGCACGGAGTCTGAGCCTTTATTATTGATATGAACTTGTTTGTTTATCCTCTTCTGCTCTTAAGTTCTGCAACGTTTGCATCTACTCTTGCCTTATTCAGAGGGAAAATGAACATAAGTACTAATCCACAAAGAATATAGATAGCTGCTGGGAAGAAAGTAGCCAAGTTGTAAATACCATTTGCAACTGCCTCTGTCTGTCCTGCTGCAAGTTCATTGTATCCAATCCATCCAAGTGCCCATCCGGAAAGACCACCAGCAATTGCCTGTCCAATCTTTCTTGAGAATGAGTAGATACCATAAATAGTACCATCGTCACGATTTCCTGTCTGTACTTCCATATCATCGATAACGTCTGTCACAAGAGCCCAGCACTGTGTCTGGAAGAAGTACATACCAAGCATAGCTACGAATGCACCAACTACGAATACCCATACATTCTTAATATGAAGAATACCAAGAATGAAGTAAAGGATACCTGATGCAAACATTCCTACTACACCACATTCCTTTTTACCAAACTTAGTAGCAAGCTTCGTAGAGCATGTTGCCAAGATGATAATACATGGAAGCATTAATAATGAGAATACTGAAAGAGCCTTTGTGTTCTTGAAGTAATCAGCAAACAAGTAAGTATTGACACCCTGTGACATTAATGAAGCCAACAAAAGAAGTACAGCTGCGATAATCATACCAAGCAATGAACGGCTTGTAAGTAATGTCTTTAATGTCTTAGCAACTGACTGCTTCTCAGATGTTTGCTTTGCAACATATTCAACACGCTCTGTTGTAAGGAAATAGCAAAGCAGATAGCATACAATTGCAATTACAGAGAATACTCCAGCTACAATAGATATATTTGTTGCAGAAACAACCTGGTTACCATAAGCATCTGTCTTATATACTAACATTGGAGCTACAACACCAATCATAATACCAGCAACAGTTCCACCTACTGAACGGAAAACAGAAAGCGAACTTCTGTCCTTTGGGTCACCTGAAATAACAGATGCCATTGAACCGTAAGGAATATTGATAGATGTATAGAAAATAGAACCCCAGAGGATATATGTAATAAACATATATGCAACCTTAGCTCCGTAAGAAGCATCTACCAAAAATGACTGATACATCATAAATGATGCAAGTGCAACAAATCCGCACATACGAAGAATCCATGGACGAATACGTCCGTTCTTTGTTGGCTTTGAATTATCTACGATACGTCCCATACCGATATCTGTAAAAGCATCGATACAACGAGCAATAAGAAACATAGTTCCGACCATTGCCGCTGAGATACCCATAACCTTTGTGTAGAATACCATTACATAAGTACTGGCAAAAATAAATGAAAAATCATTTGCAAGATCTCCGAACAGGTAACCAAACTTGTCACGTGCACCGAAAGGTCTTACTTCTCTAGTTTTACTCATGGTAATATCCTCCTATCTCTTTATCTTATTGAGCTTGCTATTCAACTCAAGAAGTTCTTCCTTAGTAAACTGCTTTCCACCGCCTGCAGTTCCCATAAGATTAAGCATACGCTTTACTGTAAAACCTGATAACATCTTCATAAGGCCCTCGCTGCCAGCACCAGCTGCTGCTTCTGCTGCTTCTGCTGCACCGCCATCAGCGCCTTTCATAATCTTAAGCATCAATTCATCGATGAACATCTTACCTTCGTTGGCCTTCATGATATCACCAATCTTGTCATTGATGTTGAAGTATCCCTCTGGCATATCAATATCAAACCAGTTGAGAACCTCGCCTTCTTCTTTCAAACGATATTCTTCGTTAAAGGTATCTACCTTGCGAATCTTGCTTTCGTCACTGCAATCACCTGCTTTTGCAACAAGTGTACTTTCGCCTGCATTTGGCACATCAAAGTAGAAGAAATGCACATCACTTGTCTGCTTACCAAGGCTTTCACCGTTTACAAACAACTCTACTTCTGGCTGATTAGAGTATACCGTAACCTTTGTTGTATCTTCTACACGGTCTACATAGCGCTTACCACAGATATGCACGAATGGATCATCTGATAACCATGCCTTATATGCATAGAAAGCATCTTTCTTGTACTTTCTATCAAATGTAACCAAGCCCTTATGGTTCATACCATTTTCTCCACCTTCTGCTCTTGCATCAGCGGCGAAGTCATACATATTCCATACATGTGTAGCCCAGATATAATCTCTTGTAAAGAGCTGCTTAATCAGTTCTTCATGATAGTATGCCTGATATTCCTCAGTATAATCACCCTGAACAGGATTTGATGTATGCCAGTTCAAAGCCTCACATCCATACTCACTTAATCCAATTGGAATATTTGGATATTTCTTGTGGAAATCATCAAAGAACTCACCGTTCATATCTGTTGTTCCACCGTACCATCCATAATAATGGTTATAAGAAATAACATCCGGAATCTGAATATATTTTGCATCAATGCTGCACATAGAAACTACGGCCATTGTTGTAAGTCTTGTTGGATCCATCTGATGACATAAATCATTTAAAATGTTGTGGTTCTCAATGAGGTCATCATCCTCTCCGCCACCCATTGTAATCTCATTAGAAAGTCCCCATACTACAATACTTGGATGATTGTAATTCTGTATAATAAGTTCTTTCATCTGTGAAATAGTATTCTCACGTCCGTTTGGCAAATGTTTTGAAATATATGGAATCTCAGCCCAAAGTACAAGACCTGTCTCATCACAAAGGTCATAAATGTACTGGTCGTGCTGATAATGAGCAAGACGGATTGTGTTTGCACCCATTTCAAGAATGAGTTCAATATCTTCTTTATGTTCTTTATGAGTTAAAGCATTTCCAATGTGTGGTCTATCCTGATGACGAGACACACCGTGAAGTGGATAACGCTCTCCGTTTAAGATAAATCCCTTCTCTGGATCAATAACAAAAGTTCTACATCCAAAGCGAGTACTTCTCTCATCTAAAACAGTATCGTTTCTCTTTAATGTAACTTCTGCTGTGTAAAGGTGTGGGTCCTTACGGCCATTCCAAAGATGAACATTTTCAATCTCGAATGTAACCTTTGTCTCATTTGCAGAAACGCTCTTTGTAGCAATAACTTCATCACCATTTTTGATGACATATTCTAAAGTATCTTCCTCTGTTGCATCTGTAACAAATACTTCTACTTCAACACTTGCATTTGCACCTTCTACGATAGGTGTTACTGCAATGCCATGTGTTCCATAATAATCCAGATCAAAATGTGTTTCTGGTACAGAAATCACATTTACATCACGATACAGACCGCCATAGAATGTAAAGTCTGCCATCTGTGGATATACATGATCATTTGGTGCATTATCTACTGCAACTACAATTTCATTTTCATCAGCCAAAAAGTCTGTTACATTCACTCTCCATGTAGAGTATCCACCATCATGATGTCCAGCTTCTTTTCCATTAACATAAAGCCATGCACTAGAGTTTGCTCCGTTAAACTCAATATAAGTGATTGGTTCGCTACCAAACTCCTCACGCTTCATGTTCTTTACATAGTAACATGTACCGCGGTGGTAATCATTTCCACCATCCTGTCCATCCTTACCATTCCATGTATGAGGCAAGTCAAGTGCCTCCCAGTTGCCCTGTGTTAATACAGAATATCCTTCTGCGACAGTTATAGCATCTTTTGTAAACTGCCAAGATGCATTAATGTTCTTTGTTGCCATTTTTACCTCCTTCTTGTTCATAAAAAGAGTCTTTCTCTCTTTCCGTCAATCTCATTGATGTACTCAGTATAACAATTCAACGGATTTTGCTCTTGTCTTAGTTTTGTTGTTTTGGTAAAATTTTTACATAAAATATAATTATGGCAAATTTTTTACAAATAAAACGAGAAACCTACTAGGAAAGGAGTCCTATTATGACATTTGAAAACATGAATACCGATGATTTTTTCCCTTTGCTCCAGCAAACTTTGTCCGATACCTTTAAGATAGATTCTTATCTGATGCATGCTCCTTATCAGAATTTTGAGAAAATGGATATGGGACTAAGACGCATGGTCTGGGGCAACTACAAAACGAACAGCCCACTTTTTTCTTTGTTTGGCAGCTCTCCTTATCAAATCATTGTACTGCAGAGTTCCCTTGGGTTTTACAATGTAATTGTCAGTCTGACCACGGACGCTGAACCAGATATTCTTGGTATTATGCCTTTTTTGGCCGAACCAATCAATCAGGTAACAATCAACCGGCTCATTCGTGATAATCACATTGATCCGAAATACAACTCTGTCTTGTTACACTTTTATTACTCTCTTCCTGTCGTAGACATTGATGAACTCACACTGATGTTGCAGCATTTTATTAGTTTTTTTATTCCGGCGTTCAAAACATGCAGCATTGAGTATGTCAATTATAAAACAGAGTCTCATAACACTTCGCCAAACGAAGAACGTTTTCAGAAATTCTCTTCCGATTACATCGCGGAACTGATTTCACGACTAGAACATTGTTGTCAGGCAATGACTGCCGGAAACACTGCCCAGGCCATTGACTTCATGAAAAAGACTTTGGACTATTCTGCTTCTTTTCAGTCTCTTCCTGCAAAAGAAATAAGAAGCAGAATCGCCTCCTTAAATTTTTTTCTAGCTTCCCGTATGTTTGGGACCGCCGTACATCCGATTTATGTATACCAGCAGGCTGAAGCTTTTTCTCTTCGCATAAAAGATGCTAACAGCCAAGGAGAGTTTGCACACTTGCCATTTGACATGGTCCGAAAATATTCTATGCTTGCTAAGAATTATACGTATGAAAAATACTCTTATCTGATCCGAACTGTTGTAAATTACATTGACCAGCATTTATACTCAGAGTTAACGCTATCCATACTTGCCGAAAAATTTGACAAAAATCCATCTTATCTGTCAAATGCATTTAAAAAAGAAGTCGGCGAAACGCTGACTTCTTATATTGGAAGGCAGCGCATCCGGGCATCTTTACGCTACTTTAATACCACAAATATGAGTGTTGCTGAAGTGGCTGGAGCTGTCGGTATTCCTGATTTCGGTTATTTTTCGAAACTTTTCAAGAGACACATTGGCATCAGTCCACGCGAATACAAAAAAATGTTGGATAAATAATGCCTTGCTACTTCTGTTAACCTGTAAGTACAAGTGCAGTACAAGAAAAAGCTCCCTTCCAAGCCGCAGGTGATTTTACCTGCCAGCCCGGAAGGGAGCTTTTTATTATATATAATTCACTCTTTTGCTATCCGATTTCGCTTCCTGCGATTATATCCTTATCAACTGTCATAACAGAGAGATTGTTCTTATCGTCCATAGCCGCAAGAATCATACCCTGTGATTCAACGCCGCATATCTTACGAGGTGCAAGGTTAGTAACTACTGCTACCTTCTTGCCAACCATCTCTTCTGGCTTGTAATACTGTGATATTCCAGATACAATCTGTCTTACTTCCTCACCAATTCTTATCTGTGAGCAGAGAAGCTTCTTAGCCTTCTTTACAGGCTCGCACTTAAGCACTTCTCCGACCTGGATCTGGATTTTTTCAAAGTCGTCAAATGTTATCTCAGGCTTCTTCTCAACTACTGGATATTCCGGTACTCCATTAGCCTTTCTCTGTGCTTCCTGTAATTCTTCAACCTTCTTCATAACTTCTTCAATATCAAGTCTTGCAAAAAGGATTTCTGGCTTATCTGTAACTTTATTTCCAGACTCTCTTAAGCCGAACTTGTCAAGATCATCAAAATCTCTGTCACCAGCGGCTGGATTGTCAGGATAAAGCTGCTTTAAAATACTCTCTGTTGTATTAGGCATAAATGCCTTTAAAAGGTTAGCTCCGATTGTAATACTCTCTACAAGGTTGTAAAGAACTTCTTCAAGTCTTTCTTTCTTACTCTCGTCCTTTGCTAAAGCCCAAGGCATTGTTTCATCAATGTACTTGTTACATCTCTTAAATAATGCAAATACCTCTGTCATAGCATCAGCAACGTGAAGTGTAGCCATCTTGTTCTGAACCTTATCTCTTGTTCCTGTAACAACAGCCTTAAGGTCAGCATCGAAGTCAAGGCTTGCACCGTTCTCATCAACGCCTGCTCCCTCACTTGTAACACCTGTCTTATTAACTACACCGCCAAAATACTTGTTAGACATAGCAATTGTTCTGTTGACAAGGTTACCAAGTGTATTAGCAAGATCTGAGTTCATACGTTCAACTATAAGTCCCCAAGAGATAACACCATCGTTCTCAAATGGCATTTCGTGAAGTACGAAGTATCTTACAGCATCAACACCGAACATATCTACAAGGTCATCTGCATATATAACATTCCCCTTAGACTTACTCATCTTGCCGTCATTCTGTAAAAGCCAAGGATGTCCAAATACCTGCTTAGGAAGTGGTTCACCAAGTGCCATAAGGAATATAGGCCAGTATATAGTATGGAATCTTATAATATCCTTTCCAATAAGGTGAAGGTCTGCCGGCCAGAACTTCTTATACTGTTCTGATGAGTTGCCATCAGCATCATACCCGATACCTGTGATATAGTTAGTAAGTGCATCAAGCCATACATATACTACATGCTTGTCATCAAAATCTACCGGGATACCCCACTTAAATGATGTTCTTGATACACATAAATCCTGAAGTCCTGGAAGAAGGAAGTTATTCATCATCTCATTCTTTCTTGATACAGGCTGTATGAATTCTGGATGTGTATTAATATGCTCGATAAGTCTGTTGGCATATTTACTCATCTTAAAGAAATATGCTTCTTCCTTAGCTGGCTTAACTTCACGTCCGCAGTCAGGACATTTTCCGTCAACAAGCTGTGACTCTGTCCAGAAAGACTCGCAAGGTGTACAGTACATACCTTCGTATGAACCCTTATATATATCTCCCTGATCGTAGAGCTTCTTAAATATCTTCTGAACCTGCTTTTCGTGGTAATCATCTGTAGTTCTTATAAACTTGTCATAAGATGTATCCATTAAATCCCATATTCTCTTTATCTCTGTAGAAACATTATCAACGAATTCCTTAGGTGTAATTCCTGCTTCTTCTGCTTTTAATTCAATCTTCTGTCCATGCTCATCAGTTCCTGTCTGGAAAAAAACATCATAGCCCTCCTGACGTCTGAATCTTGCAATACTATCGGCAAGAACTATCTCATAAGTATTACCAATATGTGGCTTTCCTGATGTATATGCGATAGCTGTTGTCATATAAAATGGACCTTTATTCTGTGGCATATCCGTAACCTCCATTGTCATTATTCTATATATGATAGCCAGCTTTTTAGAATATGTCAAACGAATAAACAAATATTCTTTAATGAAAAACATTTATTATACATATAATCTAGTGTATGATTAAGAAAATGTTGTACCAGGGGCTTATATGCACCTTCCCGAATCTGACTACGCGGTATGTCCGCAGAAATGAGGATTATTATATGCTGACATTAAAATCCAGTTACATAAAACATAAAACTAACATTTATTCTTTCTTTAAAAAAGCTGCTGCCATAACAGGTGCAGTAGTAATCACAGCCTGTTCATTTAGTGCCTGCACTCCATTTGGCGGGTCTGCTTCACGTTATAACAATGCTGATGAGCAATACAATGCAGCTGATAACGAAAGCTTCAACGCTTTTACCGACAGCCTTTTTCGTGAGCTTGCCTCAAGCGACTCACTCTCACTGCACGCACTTTTGGAAAATCCTTGCGAATATGGAATTGATGATTACGATATAACACTCGGACGTATTGATATTGATAATATTGATGATACATCAGATATAACAGACTACATAACAAAGCTCAACGCTTTTGACAAGGCTTCACTTTCCAAGAGCCAGCAGATAACCTATGACCTATTAAACAAATATCTGTATACAACCCTTAATTACAGCGACCTGTATCTTCTTAACACCGACCTCACTCCTACAATCGGCATACAGATACAGCTTCCGCTCCTTTTTTCCGAATATACATTTATGGAGAAAAAGGACGTTGAAGAATATATACAGCTCCTAAGTGATGTGGATGGATATTTTAATAATCTGCTGGAATTCGAGGCATTAAGAAGCGTCAGGGGATATACCCTAAGCGATGACCTTCTTGATGAGGTCATAAGCTCCTGCAAATCTATCGCTGATTCCGCCGGTGATGCTGAAGGTATGTTTATTGGTACTTTTAACTCCCGTGTTGACGACCTCATTTTCCTTACTGATGATGAGAAAAATGTATACAAGAAGCAGAACGAAGATGCCGTTATTAACCATGTAATTCCAGGTTATAACGCACTTATAACGACTCTTGCTTCATTCAAGGGAACTAACCAGTATTCTGGTGGAATATGCAATTACCCTGATGGTGCAAGATACTTTGAGGGACTTCTTGAAAGCTGTCTTGGCTGGAGTAAATCAATTGACGAATATAATGATTTGCTTGACTCCTATATAAGAAGCTATTCAATTGTTATGCAGAAGCTTTTAAGAAAAGATCCTTCTCTCAACAGCCAGTTTGGCACATTTTCTTTTGGAATTGATAAACCAGACCAGATTATTGAGGATTTAAAAAAGAAGATAACTGATGATTATCCTGCCTTAAATGATGTCAATTATAATATTAATTATGTATCTGAAGCACTTAATGACTATGCAAGCCCTGCTATGTACTTTATGCCACAGATTGATAATCTTGACATTAACTCTATATACATTAATTCAGCCGGCACTGACAGCAGTGATTTGTATCCTACGCTGGCACACGAGGGGTATCCGGGACATTTATACCAGACACAGTATTTTGCCTCAACAAGCCCTTCTTTGATAAGAAATGTCATTAAACCTGGCGGCTATATTGAGGGCTGGGCTTCCTATGTTGAAGTTCATTCATATGAATATGCTGGCGATAATACTCTGCTTAATTCATTGGTCCAGTGCAATTATGCACTTATACTCTGCCTCTATGCCAAGGGCGATATCGGAGTGAATTATTACGGCTGGACTGAAGCACAGCTTTCCTCATTCCTTACCGATTATGGATTTAGCAGTGCCGAAGCTGCACACGAGATGTATACAGCATTTATTGCTAATCCTGCTAATTACTGCAAATATGTTCTTGGATTTTTAGGTTTTGAGGAACTAAAAAAACAGGCCCAGAAAGATCTCGGTGATAACTTCTCCTTAAAAGAATTCCACCGTTATATTCTTGAAACCGGACCTGTTCATATTGATATTCTATTTGATTACTTAAAGAACTGGGAGAACCGCTTAGTAGTATCTTCCCGGGCAGCATAAGCCGCCTCCGCCAAGACAGCAGTTACACATAAGGTTGATAAATATAAGTTTCATACACCAGCTTCCCATTCCACCTGCTGGATTCTGATATGTCTGCTGTCTTCCTGAATACCATTCACCGCCACTATTCATACGCTGGTAGAACATACGATACTGCATATTGTCAGGATCGAGTTCTACTGCTCTTCTGGCGTGTTCCATCGCTGTTGCCTGATTGCCTTTGCCTGAGTTAGCCATAGCACTATAATAGTACCATCTGGCATCTTTGTCCTGAATAGCAGAAAGCACGTTAAGTGCCTCATCATATCCACCATTGTTAATATAGTTAGCCGCCGCTCTTAAATGAACTGTCGTATCATCATTGCCATTCATATTAGAAGCACCACCTGAATATCCGGAATTAGAACCCCCTCCATAATATCCGCCAAAGCCAAATGGTCCAAAGCCCCAGAAGCCGCCAAAATCATCATAACCATTGCCGCTCTGTCCATTACGGTTATTCTGATAATCACCGTCATAGCCATAGCTTCCTGTGCCACCTCTGTTCTGACTGTAAGCTGATGATGTATATCCACCCTGCTTTTCCTTCATAATCTGGTTATAAGCCTGCTGGATTGTCTTAAACATTTCCTCTGCCTTATCCTTATTAGGATTATTGATATTCGCATCAGGGTGATACTTTCTGCTTAATGTTCTATATGCTTTTTTAATCTCTTCGTCAGTTGCATCTCTTGATACACCTAACACTGAATACGGATCGGTCATACTTCCTCCACTTGTTCTCTTTTATTCTTAGCAATCCCGAATCTTGTAAAGACTCCTGAATATATTACATTTCTTAATAAATCGACATTCTCAATAATAGGAAGGCTCTCAAAGCCTGCGGCAAATTGTGCCATATGTGATTTTAACACATTTTCTATAAATATATCAAAATCCTTATTATTCTCATACGTCCTGAGTGCATTGTATCTGCCCTTCTTCTTATCTTCCAAAAGGTCATCATACGCATCAAGAATATATATAAATCTTCCAAGTGAATTACCCATCACTTTTAATGTATCGTACCACTCATCATTTTTCATACACAAAATCTGTGCCATTATTATGCCAAATTGTTCTGCAAGCAGGTCAATATTGCTCTCATTATTATTCTCAAGCTCACTCATTCTATCAAGTGCCGCCTTAATAATGCGTGCTTTTTGGGAATATGCTTTCTCAATCCTCTTAACCTTATTAGTCAAAGACGAGGCAAGCAGCTTCTTCATAAGCTTCCTATCATCCTGCCAGTCATCAACGCATTTATAATAAGTCATAAGGACATTCATATCCGCAACATATGCTGAAATCTTATTGCGTCTTACCGGGTGCTTATGAACAGGGTGTGCGATACATCTTGCTTCCTTATATGTTGTATCCGGTTCATACAGCCCTGTAAGCAGTACAAGCAGAAATGTCATATCATAGCTTATGGATATCTGCCCATTAATACCATAATCCGAAAGCAGCTCCTCACACAATCCGCAATAGTATGAACGGTACATATCATATTCTTTTATCTTAAGCTCAGGCTTATTAACAACAACATAACCGTACATACTACTCCTCATTTCTGCATACAATGTTAATTACAGCTTGCTCTGTATTCTATTACATAAAAATAAGCGAAACGCACAGACAATAAATTCCTTACGTTTCGCTTATCATATAACATCTGTAAAACTCTAGTCAATTGAAGCTTAAAAGATTAATAAATCTTTTATAATCTGTTTATATGAACTGGCCTTTATTATCAGTTCCCCATATAAGAAAGTCTTCGTAATCTGCCATAGATGAGAAGTTCACACTGTCCTCATATACCGCGTTCTCAAAATAATCTTCGCTGTTATCTTCCTCATTATAAGTGCGTTTTCTATGAGGAAACGTATATTGGGCTGTGTCATAATCATAATCTTTATCACCATCATACGCTGGGTACACACTCATCACCTCCATAATGGAAGTATTCCCCCGACTGTGATGATTTATAAAATGTATATGTGGTAATAAATGGCTGACACGACTGACACACTCACTTTATATATCAATTATTAACATTAAATATCAACTATCAATCTTAAATATTAATTATTAAACTTCACATATCAATCATTAATATATAACTATTGCCTGCTTTCCCATACTTTTATATCGTGTTTCTACAAGTTCTTTATCGTATTCACATATGCCCCTTAACGGATCTGCCATAATATATGTACTCTGTGTATAGCCTATAAGCACCATAGCGTGCTCACGTGAAAGCCACATAATATTCTCTCCGTCTATATTCCATGTACAGGATTCATATGGCTCTTTCATATACATCGTCTCCCATACTAACACCGGATGTCCGTCATCTACATAATCAAGAAGCTCGTTGTACTCTGCTCCCGTTATATTGTATACATTCATATATGATCTTTGCGATTTCAGATACTTTGTCGCTGAATTGACTAATACTGGTGCAAACGCACCACACGAATCTTCATCTCTTGGATTGCCGACAAATGCTTTATAAGGCGACACCTCGCCCATCTTTCCTTTATCCAGGTAATAATCTGCCATTGTCAGCTTGTCTACATTATAGCCAAGATAATTAAGAACTGTCGTCAAAGCTGTTATCTCACAGCCTGTTGGAAGTTCAGGATTTTGAAGTACACATTCTACATCAAGCCTCTTATAAGAACTTCTTACTGCCGCTGTAGTCTGGTTACTATTAGTTGCTTCTTCATATGTGACAACTCCCTTTGTTACATTCTCTTCATTGCCCTTCATATAATCTGCTGTCTGCGTATATTTAATTCTGAAGTCATATACCTTTAAAGAATATGCCCCTATAATAACCGCTGCCCCTGCCATTGTAATTATGGCGGCTCTTTTCAATGCTCTTCTATGTGCTCTTTGTGTCTTATGTCTATTCCCTTTTTTCTTCATATGAACCTCTTTTCCGACACAACATCAATATAACAATACTACGTACAAAATCATTCCAGATAAATAAGCTATATCAGTAATACCAATAACTAAATGCTTTCTTAATATTACATAACGTCTTATCAGTCTTTAACCTGATTAGCAGTCATAACACTGGTATATTAGTGTTATATCTTCCCCTTCGTATTTGTCTCAAATAATAGTTTCATATGTGTACCCACTTGTATTGTAACACTAAATATACTATTTATACAATCCATATCTGGAATTTTTCAGAAAAAAAGGAATCAATTCAAAAATTCAGAAAAAATATCAAATCATAGAAATTCAACGCACAAAAAAAGCCCCTCAACCTAGCTCCATCGACTAAATCAAAAGACTTTCACAAATGCACCGCCAGGGGTTCGAACCCTGGACACCCTGATTAAGAGTCAGGTGCTCTACCAACTGAGCTAGCGGTGCGTATATTAAATTATTGCAAGCATTAAACTTACAAGTGCACCGCCAGGGGTTCGAACCCTGGACACCCTGATTAAGAGTCAGGTGCTCTACCAACTGAGCTAGCGGTGCATATATTATTATGTTACAACTGCCGTAACAACAAAAAATATATTAACGTGTTATTAACAAAAAAGCAAGCCTTTTTTTGTATTTATTTAAAAACAATATAATTTTTTTTATTATTTTTAATAATATTTAACTATTATGGGGTTTTTTTAACCGCTTATATGGAGTACAATATTCTTGATATATCCTTAATTAAATAAGATTGCGAGGATTTGTATGGATAAAGACAATAATAACGATACAAGCTATTTTAATTCACCTGATAATAATAACTCCGCTGGTGACAACCACATTGTATACAAGAATAAGTTCCAGCCCAACAGCAGATATTTTACTATTGTAATATACGGACTCTTATTTGTCCTTGGTGCAATACTTATATTCAAGCTTATTGGCGGGTTTAATAACACACTTAATATTATCAAATACATTTTTAATGTTATATCACCATTTGTAATTGGTGCGTTCATAGCATTTATATTATACCCACTTGTAAGATTTTTCTACAGACATTTGTTCAAGGAAAAATGCCATTTGAAGTCGGACAAGCTTTCTAAATATCTTTCGATACTTATAACTTACATTATTGCAATCGGAATTATTACAATCCTTATGGTATTTATAATTCCTCAATTGTATACAAGCATTACCGATATCGTGGACAAGCTTCCAGTGTGGTACAACAATATCACTGGCCTTGTTAATTCATTTGAAGATAAACACGCTGACCTGGGATTTATTGATTATGCAGTCATTAATGAACAATTAAACAACCTTTACCCTAAGGTTATATCATATCTTACAGATATGCTTACCAATCTGCTCCCATATGTAGTTAATACATCTATGGCTATTGTTAAGGGACTGGTCAACCTCATAATTGCAATTATGGTTTCTGTGTATATGATATCTGACCACAAGAATATATTCTACAATTTTAAGCGTGTGCTTTATGCTGTATTTCCGAAAAATGCGGCTGATACTACAAGAAAGATATGCAGGGAAAGTGGTACTATTTTCTTAAAATTTATGTATGGCAAGGCACTTGACTCATTAATAATCGGTATCATCTGCTTTATATGTATGACTATATTCAAGTTCCCTTACACGGTGCTTATAAGCGTTATCGTTGGAATTACTAATATGATTCCTTACTTTGGACCTTACATCGGTGGTGTTATGGGCGGTATCATAATTGTTATTGTAAATCCTATCCAGGTTATATTCTTTGCAATCCTGATACTTGTTATACAACAGTTTGACGGACTTTTCCTTGGTCCTAAGATACTTGGCGAAAGCACAGGACTTAAGCCTCTGTGGGTTATATTCGCAATTGTTGTGGGTGGAGCACTTTTCGGCGTATTAGGAATGTTCCTCGGTGTTCCTGTTATGGCAGTTATATGCTATATTACGAACCTTGTAGTTGAACATTTCCTCAAAAAACGTAATATCAGTGTCCAGCCTTACGACTCACCCGATGAAATGTAGAATCAAAAAATTATGGCTGCTAACCTTGATATGTACCTTTATTACTGATTTTTTCAGTATTACCAGTACATATATCTTAAGGTCAGCAGCCATTTATTATTTTATATATTTCATCCCACGACCTCTTAAAACGCACAATCCTGCGGTTTAATCTATTGTGGTAATAAATGTACTCATTAAGTCTGTTAATCGGATTACACCTGTTACAATGTCTGTGATATCCCATACCATTTCCTTTCATGAATATAATATATTCTTAAAATATTAGTTAAAAACGTTTCTACTATATAATATTCAACAAAGTCATATGTGATACTAATACATTTAATTATCTTACAATAACATTTTAATCTATTTTATTAACGGCCTGATATGTATTAATAATTCAATCTATCTTATCTGTCTGCAATAAGCTTGCATATAGGATTTCCCATATCTGAGAATTTCTTCTCGTATTCTGTCATAACATTTCCTTCATTAAGCCTTTCGTCACTGTGAAGGTCATAAGTACACTCTACAAGATTCCAGCCAGCTTCCTTTACTTCCTCAACTGAAAAGTCAAACAACACCCTATTGTCTGTCTTGAATTCAACCCTGCCCTCTTTTTTAAGCATTTTGTCATATCTTGCAAAGAACTGTCTTGATGTAAGTCTTCTCTTAGCATGTCTGTCCTTTGGCCATGGGTCTGAGAAATTAAGATATATTCTATCTACTTCATCAACACCAAACACTTCATTAATATTCTCTGCATCCATTCTTATAAATCTTAAGTTAGGAAGCTGTAATTCGTCCTGCTTCTCAACTGCTCTTAATAGTACGCTTGAATACTTCTCTATTCCAACATAATTAATATCTGGATTCATCCCTGCAAGAGTTGTTATAAATGTTCCCTTTCCCATTCCAATCTCTATATGCATAGGGTTATCATTTCCAAATACCTCTTTCCAGGTTCCGCACATTCCCTCTGGTTCCGTGAATACATATTCGTTCTCAACCATAACTTCTCTTGCACCCGGTACATTTCTTAATCTCATAATAATCTCCATTCATTCTTTATACTGTATAAGCTTACAACCATTTTTATAACATCAAACCAAGATATTTTACTTTAATATAATAAGTATGTCAAAGGTAAATTAAAACATCACCAAAATCCCATTCCACACAGCTTTAAATATTCGCCTGCAAATTTAGTTTCATAATCTTAATAAATATGTTAATATTACAAGCAAATATGTATAATATGAACATATCAGTATAATAAATGGCATTTTGTGCCTTTAACACTTACTTCATAATATCATTAACGATGGGAGATTGTAATGTTTAATAATTCTAATAAAACAACGAAACACTCTGTTAATAAGTGTTCAGTTCTATTTAATAAATTCAGAAAATGCCTTGTAAGAACTGCAAGCATTATTACCTGTACAGCAATTGTGACAACATCTGTAACACCAGCTTTTGCAGCTGGAATAACAAGCGGAACAACTGCCGCCAGCAGCTATGTTATATCTAATGGAACAACTGCTGCCAAGAGTTCTGTTATATCTAACGAGGTATCAACAGACACTTCTGTTTCGTGGCCACAGGCTCCGGATATTACCTGTGAGAGTGCAATATTAGTCGATGCAGATACAGGCTCTATACTATACGAAAAAGATGCACACCGTAAGTGCTATCCAGCTTCAACAACTAAAATCCTTACAGGACTTCTTACTATTGAGAACTGTAATCTCAGTGATACACTTACATTTTCTACTGCCGCAGCTAATTCAATTAATCCGATTGAAGATGCCAACCTTGGTATGAAGGCCGGGGAAGAACTTACTGTTGAACAGGCCTTATATGCACTTCTTCTGTATTCAGCCAATGAAGTTGCATATGCACTTGCTGAGAAAGTCGCTGGCTCAATAGATGCGTTTGTGGATATGATGAATAATAAAGCTCGTGAGCTTGGTGCAATTGAAACACATTTTGCTAATGCCAGTGGCCTTTACAATCCTAACCACTACACAAGTGCTTACGATATGGCTATGATTGCACGAGGCTGTTATAACAACGCTTCGTTTGTAAACATTGACTCAACTTCCTCAAGCTATACAATTCCTGCCACTAATGTAACATCTACACCCAGAACAATAAAACACCGTCATAAGATGCTTAAAGGACGCGAGTTCTACTATGAATACTGCAAAGGTGGAAAGACCGGATTTACTGATGAATCTTTAATGACTCTGGTAACATTTGCTGAAAAAGATGGAATGAGGCTTATATGCGTTGTATTCCGTTCACCAGATGACTCTACAAGATTTATAGATACACGTTCATTATTTGACTGGGGATTTAATAACTTTAAGAAATCGACTACATCTGACACACAGATAAGCTCGTTATTCTCTACTGATAACTACTACTCATCAGATGTATTTAATAAGTCAAAACTTAACTTTAATATGAATGCCTCATTTATAACAATTCCTAACAGCGGTTCAACTTCAAGCGTTACAATGAGCCTTGATAAGAATTACGATATAACTAATGAGCAGGGCAGGCTTGCCGCTAAGCTTAATTATCTTTATGGTGATAATGTTGTTGGTTCTACCACACTCTCCATAACAGGCGGTGATAATTCCAATGAAAGCCTTCTGCCATACCTTAGTGCCAAGAACAACTCAACACAGTTATCACCAAAACGCTGTATTAAGATTAATATATGGGTTATAGCTGGAATTGTAGCTGTAATACTTATTATATTTACAATTATTAACAATGCTTCACTTTCTAAGAAACGTAGTAAATACTCTAAGCGCAAGCTCCGTTTCTAGAAAATCACCAAAATACTACAAAAGGGTTACTGCCCTAACCAGACAATCATTAGCTGAATGTCTTTTGGTCAAAGCAGTAACCCTTTTTATTTTAATTAATTATATTATTTGTGCAGCTTTTCAGCACATATAAAGTTCCGTAAGGAACTTTTAAGATGAGCACTTTTGTGCTCATTATACCATAATTTTCGTGCTTCTTTTCAGCACATATAAAGTTCCGTAAGGAACTTTTAAGATGAGCACTTTTGTGCTCATTATACCATATATCCTCTGTTAATAAGCGTATCACTTGCTGTTTCATTGCCTGCACCATATTTAGAATATGTAAGTCCGGAATACACCTTTTCTGTATTCTTCATAAGCGGTGCTGAATTATCATGTCTGCTTACTTCATAAAATGACTGTCTTAGCTGTCCAAGCATATCGTATATTGAATTGACAACATTTTTATCATATGAAACCTGTGCACCGATAAGAGTTCTTTTCATATAGTTATAGAGTACATAAAGATTACCTGAAAGCTCATACTGCATATCAAGACCTGTTATAAGCTGGTCTATACCTCTCATAGCCATGTGTAGTTTCTCTTTAAATACTGCATTATCTGATGTTGACACTGCATCTTTAAGATAATCTCTTATTATGTCGTACACTATTACTACAAGCTCTGAACGTGTCGCCTGCGATATTCTATATGAATATGTCTTAATAGCTTCTCTATCCATACTTCACATCTCCAATCAATTCACCCTGACAGATTAGTTCTGAAGAAGCTGTAATACTTCTGATGGTCTTTGGTTAGCCTGTGAAAGTATTGATGTAGCTGCCTGTGTAAGAACTGTCTGTGATGTATACTCTGTCATCTCCTCAGCCATATCTGTATCAATCTTAGCTGATAAAGCCTTAGTAACATTCTCACTTGAAACCTCAAGGTTCTTAGTAGTATGGTCAAATCTGTTCTCATATGCACCAAGCTTTGAACGTGCAGAGTTGACATAATTAATAGCTTCGTCTACATACCCTATTGAAAGCTGTGCTGTGTAGCTTGTCATTACATTGATATTATCTGTACCTATTGTGTAAGTAGTTATCTTAGGAATATCCAGAACAATAACCTGATTTTCATTAGCACCAACGTGGATACTCATAGTTCCGACATCAGTCACTTCCTGATTAATATCCGTAGCTGTTCCACCTGCTGCCTGTGACTTTCCGTTCTGCTTAGCTGCTGTTGTATCATTAAATGTTGTTCCTGCAACATTACCTGGAACATCCATAACGAATTCCTTATTATTAACGTCCTTAACTGTAATCTTAGTACCCTTGGTTGAGATAATAGCTGAATCTTCAAATCCAACTCTCTTACCTGTTGGGTTGCCTGCATCATCAACTTCATTAGCGAATTCAGCTACAACATCACTACCTTCTGCGTGTATGCCTGAACCATCTTCATTGTAAGCATCTGATATACCAAGCATAGCAGCAAGGTCTTTATTACTGCATATTACATCTAGCTGCTGATCTCTTCCATACTGCTCTGTCATTATAACAAGTCTGTTGCCTGTGTAAGATGTATCTGGCTTATATCCTGCATAATCACTTCCGTTAGTCTTCGTATCATTAGCAAGGCTTGATACAGCAAATGCTCTTCCACCCGCCATATTAGCACCATCCATAACCTTATCCATAATTGTATCAAGTGTATCACCTTCTACAATATCAATGTTATATCCATTAATAGATATTGTTCCTGCCTGATCAGCAGTTACCTTAGCTGTGCCTGACATTGTAATAGTATCACCTACTGCTATTGCCTGTCTAGCATCCTGTGTTACTGTAACTCCATATATTCCAGCAGTAAAACTGTCAGATATCTTAAGCTGGTTCACACCCTGATAATCTGAATATACTCTTCTTGAAAGATTACCATTAATAAGTGGCTGTGTATTGAATTCTGTCTGCTCAGATATTCTGTCTATTTCCTGATTAACATTATCAATCTCCTGCTGGATAGCTTCACGCTCATCATCAGAGTTAACATCGTTAGCCGCCTGAACTGTAAGTTCCTTAAGACGTGTAAGCATAGACTGTATCTCTACTATAGCACCTTCTGCTGTATTGATAACAGAGATACCATCTGTTGTATTATTCTTAGCCTGATCAAGACCTCTTATCTGAACTCTCATCTTCTCTGAAATAGCACAGCCTGCCGGGTCATCAGCTGAACTGTTAATCTTATATCCTGATGAAAGTCTTTGTATAGAGCTTGAAAGTGCATCCTGTGCCTTCTGTAACGCATTGTTAGATACAATGGCTGATACGTTAGTATTAATTCTCATACTTTTATTCTCCTGATTTTATATTCCCGCCACATCTACTGGCGTTATCCTTTGAATTCGTCAAATCATACATTTTATATATCGGACATATCCTGTAATTCTTTAACCGCTCTTATGCCCCAAAGAATACTCCTGTTATTGCTGAAGCGATCTTATAAAGACGATCTGATGGAATCTTTGCTCCTGAGTCCTCGTATGTAGTATATTTAACATCTGGAACTCTTACACAATTAATTCTTACATTGTCATAACCGAACTGTTCTTTAAGATCTCCCTCAATCTGCTGGAAATACTTATAAATGCTTCTGTCTTCGGAAAGCACAATTCTTGAATCCTGCTTTACATACATACTTACGTCTGACTGTGTAACCTTTGCCTCTACTGACAATTCACCCCACGAAGCTGTATTCATCTTAATAGATATCTTTCCCTTGTCATTATCATCTGCAACAAATGTAAGATTGATAAGACCTGCCTGTCCATTTTTAACATAAGGGACACGGTAATCATTTCTTCTTGCAAGATTGCTTATATATCTAATCTGTCTGTTGCTTATTCTTAATTCTTCAAATGTATCATAATCAACAGGGTCTTCAGCAGTTCCTGTAAGTGAGCTCTCTATAGCTTCTTCAAGTTCATCACCAGCAGCTTCTTCAAGGTTAGTATACATAGCCTCAAGCTTATCCCTGCTGTCTAACACTTCCTTAAGCTTGTCATTGCTATCAATTATGTTCTCTCCATATATTGACTTACTGCCCTGGTTTCCGTGCTTTCTTGTGTAAGCCATAAGCTGTCCTGTAGCCATAAGTTCATTAACCGCATTAATGTTACCAATGTTCTCATTAATTCCAGCTCTTCTTAACTCCCTTACAACCTCAGCATCAGCCTGTTCTGCTTTCTTAGTTACTTCTTCTATGTAACTGCTGTCAAGTTCATTTTCCACTGCTTCATCATAATGTTCAGCAAGTCCGTTAGCAAATGCTTCAACATTCTGATGTTCAATTGGTGACTCATTGTCCGAATTCTTCAATGTATTAGGAGTGATAAACTTCTGTGACTTTGCAAATAATGACTCAAAGTAACTGATAGTTTCCTTATCTCCAAGACCTACTGAATCATCAATAGTTACATCTATTCCAGAGTGCTTGCGGCTTGTGTAGGCACTGATAAGATTACCCATAGTAATCTCTTTGCCCTGCTTCATAAGAGCACCCGCACACACACCAGCATCTCTTGTAAATATATTCATCATCTGGTATATACCGATGAACTGCTTTTTCTTAGTTTCGTTAATTCCACCTGTCTTGTCAAGCTTGTAGAGGAACTTTGAATATTTCTCCTCATTATCCTTAGTAGCACCCTGATTCATACTGCTAAGATAATCATTAACTGTCCATATATCAGTATTCATTGGGTTGATTCCGTCATCTATCATCTTAACAACAGTTTCCGGCTTCATATTATCAACAAGATTATTAAGGGTTGTATATATTCTTCTTGCCCTCTCAACATTTTCCTTATTGATATCTATGTTATTAGAAGCAAGAAGCTTGATAACATCTCTGTTCTCCTGAGTATTCTCAAGATTGAGTTCGTCCATTATACCCTCTGCACTGTTATTAACAGCCTTAATAATAGAGTCATCTAAGTCTTCTCTTACCTTAGTGCCTGTTGTTTCATATGTATCTATCGCCTTGGCATAACGGCTTGTCATTCCACTCGCAATGCCTGATACCATAGAAATACTCAACTTATATGGGTCACTCTTCATAAGCTTTTCATACATCTGTGCTGGTGCAGTCTCAATATCGTAAAGTGCCTTTCTTACATCAAGGACATCATTATACATCTGTGTATTGCCAGCATATAATGTTCCATTAGCTTCAAGAGCTTTAATCTGCTCGTTAATCTGTTCAAGAGGCGTGTAGAGAAGTGATGTATTACTCTTTTCAAGAATTACACCTGTACCTGCTGTAAGTAAAAGCCTTGCCTCAACAAGTGTGTTATAAGCTTTCTGTGCATTGTAACCATATGGCTGCTGGTATGCATAATTACCGCCCATCTGATTATTATATACACCCTGATTATAGCCCGTATCCTGCACATAACCATACTGGTTATTAACATTGCCCTGCCAGCCGCCTGACATCTGACTGTTTACATTACCCTGCCAGTCACCTGACATCTGGTTATTAACAGTCATCTGATTGTTAACAGCCTGCCGGCTTTCTGCTGTTTCACTCCAGCCTACCTGCATTACGACCTTCAGACTTGCTATTGTAAATGCTTTTCCAGATGAAACAACATTTACAATATCATCATAGCTTGCATTAGCCAGTGTTACTATTGCGTTCTTTACATTATCCCATATAGATGGATCGTTTGTAAGTGGAGTATCTTTAGGGTCTTCACCAATAGCAAGCTGGTCAGCAATCTTTGATAATACACTATCCTGTCCATCCTGTGTATCAAGACCATTTAAATTAAGTCCGTCAAGAACAGCTTTATATTTTAAAGTCTTTTCTGTGACTGGTATATTATTATTAATCAAATCCTGTGCATTATTAAGGTTTCTTAAGTTCACTTCAAGCCCGGCTTTATTCATAAGCGACTCAATCTGTGGACGCATAGCATTAAATTCCTTAAATGAAATCTCATATCCGCTGTTAGCCGGTCTTGTACTGACAGCATTTTCTGCCTTATATATTCCGTCAATAGTTGGTGCAATATCATTGGCAATCATATAATACTTAGCACTCTCTGAAAGCTCTGTTATTGAAGCCGCCTCATCAAGTGCTGATTGTACCTGCTTCACAGTATCGTCATCAACGCTTATTCCAGCACCGCTTAATCTCTGCTTTAATTCATTAGCTGCACCTGCCCCTGCAACACTCTCAATTGCATCAGAGCTTACGCCAGTTCCATATGCAACATAGCTGTCTGAGTGCATTGCAAGCTCAATTCTAATCTTATCAATAATTGATACCATATCATCCTTAGAGGCATCTGTTATATTAAATCCATCACCTGCTATATCGACTGCTTCCATACCAGAAAGCTTTTTAACAAGTGCCTTGAAGCTTATCTGTGCTGTACTTGCAGAATTCATAATCTGCTGTTTTACATCATCAGCTTCCTTTAATAACGACTCATATGTGTTATCTGCCAGCCTGCTGTTATCCTGTCCCTCTGACATAACAACACCATTAAATATCCCATTGATACCATTAGTCCTGTTGCTTACATTTTCCTTATAATTAATAGATGTTTCTTTAACATTATTATCCTTGTTAAAATTACCTGCGTATATTGATACAGACATATTTATCCTCCATACATTATCTGCGGCTAATCTACAGCCGGTTATTCCATTTCCTAATAACAGCCTATATATCCTGCTTAGATAATTCTATCGCCTGATTATAAAATAACCTGTATTATATTTCGGTTACTTTCACCAAAAAAATAAGCAAAATGAAGCAGATTACAGCATAAATGTAATCAACCACATTAATAATTACATCAATACCATATACCTGCTTCACTTAAATCCTGCCAACCTGATATCTGACTTATATATCAGACTGCTATTTAAACTGCTCTTATATATCTCTTATATTATTATTATATTATTGTAGGCTTGTGTGCTTCCACATCACCATTGAACTCATACACAGCTATTCCATACCTATGTAAATCCACAAGAAGTGACTCACCATAGCCATCACACTCACCCTTCTTACTTGCAATTATCTTCTGCTGGTTCTTCATATCATCACCTAATACAAGCTTATATTTGCCCTTAATTGGCACTCCAATTCTATGACTTGGTCTTTCAACAGGTGTGAAATTAAGAACGAATAACAAATGCTTCTTCTTATCCGGACTTATTCTTATAAATGAGAATACACTGTTGTCCTTGTCATTGGCATTAATCCATCTAAAGCCTTCTGAATTATAATCAGTTTCATATAAACATCTGTAATTCTTATTAAGCTTAAGGCACGCACTTGTAAAATCCTTTAATTCCTTGTGGCTCTCATCCTCAAGAAGATACCAGTCAAGAGAACGCTTCTCACTCCACTCGTTCCACTGTCCGAATTCCTGTCCCATAAATAAAAGCTTCTTGCCCGGATGTCCACACATATAAGCATATGCAAGCTTAAGATTAGCGAACTTGTCCTCTCTGTCACCAGGCATCTTGCCTAACATAGAACATTTCAGGTGAACAACTTCATCGTGCGATAATACAAGTATAAAATTCTCGCTGTAAGCATACATAAGAGAAAATGTCATCTTACCATGATTAAACTTTCTAAAATAAGGGTCAAGCTTCATATATTCAAGAAAATCGTGCATCCAGCCCATATTCCACTTGAATGTAAATCCAAGACATTCTCCGTTATCAGGGTCACCACTTACCATTGGCCATGCTGTAGACTCTTCTGCAATTGTAACCGCTTGTGGAAATCTCTTTCTCATCATACTATTAAAATGCTTAAGGAAACTCATAGCTTCAAGATTACCATTACCGCCATACTGGTTAGGAACCCAGTTGCCTTCTGTCCTTCCGTAGTCAAGATAAAGCATAGAAGCAACTGCATCTACTCTTAAGCCATCAATATGGAACTTATCAACCCAGAACATTCCATTGGCAATAAGGAAATTCGATACCTCATTCTTGCTGTAATCAAATACCTTAGTTCCCCAATCAGGGTGTTCGCCCTTTCTTGGATCTGCATATTCATATACACAGCTTCCGTCAAAGTTCGCAAGCCCATGTGCATCTTTTGGAAAATGTGCTGGTACCCAGTCAAGTATTACACCAATATTCTTGCTGTGCATATAATCCACAAAATACATAAAATCCTTAGGACTTCCGTATCTTGCTGTTGGTGCATAATATCCTGTAACCTGATAACCCCACGAGCCGTCATATGGATACTCTGCAATTCCCATAAGCTCTATATGTGTATATCCCATATCTGATACATACTTGGCAAGGTCTGGTGCTATATCACGGTAATTCATATAACCGTCCTCTGTACCATCTTCCTGCTTCTTCCACGAACCAAGATGACATTCATATATAGACATTGCTGACTTTAAATGGTTCTCTTTCTTCTTACGTTCAACCCATACGCTGTCTGTCCACTTAAATCCATTAAGATCAGTAATAATTGATGCTGTCTCTGGCCTTAACTGTGCCGCATTGGCATATGGGTCAGCCTTGTAAATAGCCTCACCACTCTGTGAAATAATAAGGTACTTATACATCTGTCCAGCCTTAGCACCCTCTATAAATAACTCATATATTCCACCATCTGAAATCTTCTTCATATCATAGCCATAGGCTTTCCAGTCATTAAATTCACCTATGACGTACACGTCCTTCGCCGCTGGTGCCCATACCGCAAAATATACTCCGGGCTTTCCATCTTTCTTCGCTATATGTGCACCCATTTTATTATATATCTCGTAGTGTGTTCCCTGTCCAAAAAGATATGAGTCTAACTCAGTTATTCTTATCTGTTCATAATTAATTGTCACAGCCATATATTACTCCGCCCTTCCACATTAATAATATTACTTCGCATATACTTTTGTATTAACATTATTTTATCATAACATTAAATTAAATACTATTAATTTTTTGACAATTGGTCATTTTTATAATAAAATTTCTCATATATTTTGATAATCCAATTAATTACTTCTATCTTTCACTTGACATCATAATTATAGGAATTTATCATAAAACTATTAATAATCAAAGGAGAATTCATAATTATGATTTATTATCTGATAAGTCCGAATTATATTAATGTTGTGACTTTTGCCAGCATAATATTTGCATTTGCAATAACGTGCCTTGCTATATATATGGGTAAAAATATCCTTCCCCGTGATGGCGGCAGAGCTTACGCAATTAATGGCTCAAAGTCAGTCGGCAAGCCAAGAGGAGCAGGAATTATATTTATCCTCGTATTTACAATAACCTGTATGATATTTGTCAATTTAAGTTCTGAGATAATCATTTATCTTATACTTGTACTTGCAGCAATGCTCTCAGGTTACCTTGATGATGCTTCGTCATCACCTTGGGGCGAGCTTAAAAAAGGTATTATAGATTTCGTAATTGCGGTTATGGCGGCAGTTACATATCTCCACTATAATCCTAACACATTTGACATATCACTCTTTAAGCTTACAGTTACACTTAACCCAATCATATACGGTGTTCTCATCGTTATATTAATATGGGTCAGCATAAATGTAACTAACTGCTCAGATGGTGTTGACGGCTTATGTGGAACTCTTTCGGCAATTACACTTTCATCTGCCTATGTATTATTTATGATATTTGACATTGAAAGCTCATTCCGCCACACAATACTTATTATGGTAGTATGTATTCTTGGTTATCTGTGGTTTAACGCATCACCTAGCAAGCTGCTTATGGGCGATGCAGGCTCAAGGGCAATAGGAATATTTATAGCATTTGCTTTTCTTAAGTTACACAGCCCTCTGCTTTACATTCCACTTGCCATAGTTCTTATAATTGATGGCGGACTTGGTCTTATTAAGGTTTCATTTATGAGATTTCTTCATATAAAGATTATGCAGAATATAAGAACACCTATCCACGACCATATGAGAAAGAACAAGAGCTGGTCTGATGCACAGGTCGTATTCAGATTTGCAATAATACAGCTTGTTATTGCGGCAGCTATAATATATGCAGTTATATAGCAGCATCTGTTGATGCAGCAATTTCATTCAACAGATATCCTGTCATATTCAAAAAGGCAGTAATCTTAATTATATATAATTCCCAGAAATATCCTTTCCTTCAAAGCATTATATATAATTAAGATTACTGCCTTTTTTATTTATATTTAATTAGTTATTTTACACGGCAGACATAATAGAATATTATTTAAGTAATTTCTTTCTTTTGTGTTCTTCCAATCTCTTACGTCTTCTGTGTTCGCGTTCCTTAACCTGCTTGTCTATTATCTTATCAACCCCTTTTTCATCTGTCTGCTTAACAATTCTTACATCATAATACAATCCGTTATCATTATGTTTAACCTTAAGCTTTCCCTTAAATGTGCCATGCTCTTCACACACAAATACTGAATAATATGTCTTTGAAGTTGTCGCAAACCATTTTATAAGTCTTTTCATAGACCTGCCACATATATAACACCTGCACGACCTTGCAACCCTGTCATCAGCTGCATTATCCCTTGTCTTAAAACCTCTTGAAATATATTTCTCATATGTCCCAAAGTTGGCATATATCTCAGTTTTTCTATCTTTAGGTATTCTGTATGTGTCAATGCTCTCATACACCTTTACGCTGTCAAAATCCATCTGCTGGAATATCCTTGCCGTGTATACAGCATCATTAATTGCTGAATGATACTCTGCATCCTCGCTGAAACCAAGCTCCTCAATAGCCATCTTAAGACTTCTTCTTGTCTTGCCGTCTGAGTATACCTTGCTGTATAACTTCTGCAGATCATAATACATAAATGGAAATGGAAAATTGTTCTCAACCCCGAAATGCTTCATATTCCTTTGAAACTCTGTAAGATCTGAACTTCCCCAGGTTATAAATTCATAGTCATCACCACACCATTCAAGAAATTCTTTCGCCGCACTTGCAAAATCATCTCCCATTTTGAGTTCATCTTCAGTAATTTCAAGCATTTCTGATACTTTACCGTGAAGTTTAACATATTCTACAGGTCTGATTATTCTTTCCCACCGTCCGGTTATATTCTTATGTTCATCAAGCTTTACAGCTCCTATCTGTATAATCTCAAATGGCATTTCTTCTATAGAATATTCTTTTCCTCTGTAGCTCTGATTCCATTCAAGGTCTAACACTATATAATTCATAACCAATTCCCTTCACAGTAAATTATTGATATTTATTTTGTATATCTTTGGCAATAGGAGCAAGCTGGGATACAAGGTTATTCATATCCTCAAACATAGAACTCTTGGTTGTTCCTAAGTCGTTGGCACGCTCAATATGTGCAAGCACCTTCTGTAACTGCTGTTCCTGGTCATCAAAGCAGTCTTTAACATCTGAAAGTCTTTTTTCAGAAGACTGTGTAACCTCGCCTATCTCCTCCTGAACCTCCTTAGCTGCATCTGCTGCTTTTATAATCTGTTCAAATACTCCATATGCTGCATCTGCATCTTCAACATTCTTTCCAAATACTGACTGTGATTCCTCAATATTATTATTAAGCTGTGTTGTACCCCTTTCTACCTCAGAGATACTTCCCTCAACTGTGCTTACAAGTGTCTTTATCTCCTCTGCAAGGTTCTTGACCTCGTTGGCAACAACCGCAAAGCCCCTTCCCTGCTCTCCTGCTCTTGCCGCCTCAATAGAAGCATTGAGTGCAAGCATATTAGTCTGATTCGCAATTGCTATAATCTGCTGCATACAATCTTTAATCTGCTGTACAGATACCTGAACACCTGCAAATGCACTCTTTATCTCATCAAAACTCCTGCTTACTTCTTTTGAACTATTCTTTAATTCATCTACCTTTTTCTGTGCCTCTCCTACAGAGTCAACAATTTCATTTTTTACACCGTCAAAGCTTGTTGCAATCTGACCTACATCAGCAAATACAGATGATAATTCCTGTACCTGGTCTTTTAATCTTTCATTCTCTTTAGTTGCAAGCACAAATGCTTTCTGTATATCTGCCATCTCATCAAGTGATTCTACTTCCCTCTCTGCAAGCTGTTTCTGATATTCAATAATACTGTCTGCAACGTGTATGACTGGGTGCATATCTAAAGTTTCTTCTTGTGCCGATATAACATTTTCTTTCTGTGTTTTTAATTTTCTGCCAAACATATAATATCCTCCTCTTTACGATATTTGCTGTCATTTTATGAGTATTAAATTTACTTCATTTGCAAAATGGACTTTAAACAGTAACATTTATTCAAATACTACACAAGTCATTGTCTGGTTAACAAACTGCTGGTTGTAATGCTCCCCATAACCTATAAGACCAGCGTGGTCTCCTAATACGGACATAGACTTAAGATATGTTTCAAAATAATGCTCCTGTGAGAAGAGTAAATATCTGAATACACAATTAATAGAAAATACACCTGATATGTGTGTAAAATCTTTCTTTATCTGATTAATAGTATTTTCAACAACATGGGATATATCCTGTAATTCGAGTAATGTAAGAACATCAGAATCATTAACCTGGCGATAACACTCAAGCTTATCTCCAACAACTTCTTTAATAGATATTATACATATATCCTGACCATTCATCTTACCTAATGGATTCTTAAATGTCTGTGTCGCCATCTCCTTATCACCAATATTTAATATATCCTGATATACTTTTCTGGCTGGTCTTCCATTAAGCTCTCCTATAAGATACTTACTTCGGTCAGTCTTAGATGCAATAAAACGGCAAGCTGGAACCTGCTTATATATATTTTCCTTATAAACCTTAATCTTACCATCATTATTACGAATAAGTGCATATGCATCAGCATCAGCATAGATCTTTCCATTAACTGATACTTTTCCTCCATCACCAGTTCCACCTACAAGTGATATATGCTTCTTTCCAAGAACGCTGTAGATTGTAGTAAGCACACACGCATCATTACCTGAACAAAAGTCAATACATATTGTATTATTCTCTGATGCAGCAACCTTATTTATATCTTCCTCAAGTCTTCCAATATACTTTACAGGCATAGTCGAAGCCTGCTCAAGTACATTAGTCACTACACTTAAATTCCCCTCCATAGCAATAACTGCTACGCCATTATCCGCTACAACTGTCTGTCCTCCGTAGCTTCCTCCAATACAACCAATGCTTGGAACACCTGGAAAATGTCTTTCCAGCTCTTCTACATGCTGCTCAAACTGCTCATTATTAGACATCAATAATAATAATTTTGGTGCAGTAATCTCACTTATAGCCTGTGCGAGATTACCACTCTTATCTACTCTGTATATCTGTTTCACGTTGTTCACCTTTCAAATAATTTTGATAATATTTTAGCGTAATTATAGTACAGCTTATTTAAGAATTCAACTATCTTGATTTTAAGACTTACGAATTACACTCCTGCAAACATATACCATTCTCCTTTGTCAGCTTAGACTTCCCCGATATTTTTTCATTATGCCATAATTTTGTGCGGTTTTCAGCACATATAAAGTTCCGCAAGGAACTTTTAAGATGAGCACTTTTGTGCTCGTTATACCATAATGTTATGGCAATTATATTATTTATATTTTTCACTTATTGCCGATTCGATAGTATAATAACTGTCGAAATAAAAATATAAGAAAGGTCGGATATTTATGATAGAAAAAACAATATTTCCACGAGAAGAAAAAGCTGAGGTTTTATTTGATAAAATCTTAAGCGATAAGTGGGCATATAACAAGCTTTTTCAGACATTCTGTGATAATTTATTTTGCAATGACGATTCTGGTACTGATCTTTCGCCACTACAATTTACCGAGGCATTATTTAACTGCTACACTAACAAGGATTTATCTGCATTTCTTATGGCTATAAGCCAGAACACACTGTTTGACTTACTGAGAAATTCTTTTCTTATTCCATATCGCTTCAATGCTGACGGAAAACAAAATCCAATTATTATGACTGACGATAATGGTATTCTCTTACCAGAATATAAGAATACTGTTCACGAAAAAGACTATCAGCATTTTTATAACATTTACCAAAATCTTCATAATAATAAGAATATCTTTCTTGCCAAAGCCTACAGATACAGTCATATATATGGCGATGACCCATCTATTATTGAACAGCAGATTATTGAAGAAAATACAGGCATACTGCTTATCCGTGAGCTTCCTGACACAGTAAAACTTAAAGAAACTGAAGCCGAAGCCTACAGTGCTGTATGGGACCTTATGCTTGAACTTGAGAAAAATCTTCCTATGGCGTATATCTTCTATGGTCAGGACTCATATATAGATAATAACAAGCATTTTGATGAGTTGGGAATATTCCTTCCTAATTCTATCTTTTTGAAAAATCTTGAAAATCACGTTAAGAAAGCTGAGGAGATTATATATGCCAAAGACTAATTATATAGATATTATGGAAAAAAATCATATGGAGATACCTTGGCACGACTATACCAATGCTGACAGCAATGCACTGATTTCCGATGCTGACCTTATCGAAAAGGCTTCTGTTATCGGACGTGTCGGCTTGATTATGCTCTCGTGTGGTACTGGTGCGTGGCGTGTGCGTACATCTATGAACAGACTTTCCAAGGAGCTTGGCGTAACCTGTACTGTTGATGTTGGACTTATGTCTATTGAATTTAACTGTTTTGATGGAAATGACTGCGTATCCCAGTCACTCAGCATAGCTAATACAGGTGTCAACACATCAAAGCTTTACCGTATGGAGCAGTTTGTCGATAACTTTCCAAACGAAGAAGCTCATCTTACCGGTGAAATAATTCATAAACGTCTTGATGAAATTGAACAGATACATACCCTGTATTCACCGGTCAAGCTTGGACTTGCCGCCGCTCTTGCGTGCTGTGCGTTCACATTTCTTCTTGGTGGCGGACCTATTGAAATGCTTTTCGCTTTTATCGCCGCCGGTGCAGGTAATCTGATAAGAACCAAGCTTATTAAACACCATTTTACTTTGTTTTTAAATATAGCTGCTTCTATATCAGCTTCGTGTCTTATATATGCAATACTGCTTAAACTTGCCATTCTGCTGTTTAACATACCGTCAGTACACGAAGCCGGATATATATGCTCTATGCTCTTTATAATACCCGGATTTCCATTTATTACAAGTGGAATTGACCTTGCCAAGCTTGACATTCGTTCAGGTATTGAAAGACTTACTTATTCAGCAATCATAGTTCTTGTGGCAACTGTATTTGCGTGGATTATGGCATTAATTCTTCATTTACAACCTGAGGAATTCTCCAGCCTGAATATTGGCAATATAACTCATCTTATTTTAAGATTAACTGCAAGCTTCTGCGGTGTATTTGGATTTTCAATTATGTTTAACAGCTCTATTCCAATGGCGGCAACCACTGCTGTTATTGGTGCTATTGCCAACACACTCCGTCTTGAACTTGTTGACTTTACTGCAATACCTGCTGCCGCTGCCGCATTTATCGGAGCTGTAACTGCTGGACTGCTTGCTTCATTTATAAAAAAATATAATGGTTATCCACGTATATCATTAACCGTGCCTTCCATTGTTATTATGGTTCCTGGACTTTACCTGTACCGTGCAATATATAACTTTGGAATTATGTCACTGACAGAAGCGGTTTCGTGGTTCACCTCCGCAGTTATGATAATAATAGCACTTCCACTTGGACTTATATTTGCAAGAATTATAACTGACCGCACCTTCCGTTATTGTACATAATAATATAATAACAGCCGCCAGCTTTATTGTAATATGCTCCTGTCAGGTAAACATATTATTATACTGGTGGCTGTTATCATATTATTAATTATCCGTCTGTTGCTTAAAATATTCCTCAAATAACCTGTCAATCTCTTTCCACCCTTCGCACCTCACAAATCTGTCATCAGGAAGTTCTTCGTGTATGTTCCAAGGGCGGTTAAACACTGCCACCTTACAATTATCAAAATGCATAACGTGCTCAAAAGCTGACGGCGAATCCTCTATTGCAAAATCAAATGTCATATTATAAAGCTGCTCTAAAGTCATATTATATGCATAGTCCTGTTTACTGGTTTCACGACCATATTTATCAACACAGTATAATGGAACTCTTTTAAGATTGTGTTCATCAAGCCATTTTCGTGATGGCTCATACGAATTAAAAGGTCTTCCCGTGATAATATAGATTTCGTGGCCTTCATCAACCCATTTATTAATAGTATCTGCTGCCCCTGTAGTTTCCTCATAATTTAACAGATTCTCTGGCAGATGCCCTGCTATCATCATCTCTTCATACTGTTCATCACTCAAATCAAAAGTCTTTTTCAGATTAAAAAACTGCACTTCACGGTAAGGCACATCAATTCCGAATAACTCTTTTGCAAGTTTTGTAAAATGTTTTGCTGTTTCACATAATACATCATCAAAATCTATATATACTTTCATTAGTATTTTTCCTTTCATCTGCACTTACCGTCATCTTCATCTCCTTCAGTTAATTATGTTTTTCTACCGGGTGATATACTCTCTGATTGTCAGAAAGAGATTCCTTCATACAGCCAGCTATACTTTTTAGAATAACTTGAATCTTTTCACGCGTTCATTCATCTTATCTGCACCCTCTGCGAGGTTAATACTTATTGCTGTATTCTCTTCTGAAGATGCTGCAGTACCCTGTACCACACCTGAAAGCTGTTCTATTCCCTGTCCAATCTGTTCTAATGACTCTGCCTGAGTGTTAGCTTTCTCCATTGTGTTCTGTGCCATTTCTGCAAAAGAATTCATATCTGAAATAATCTGGTTAAAAGCTTCTGCTGTTGTTATTGTAATTTCATTTCCTTTTTGAATTTCAACTAAAGTCTTATCAATTAATTCTCTTGTATTAACCGCTGAATTAGCACTATCTGCTGCAAGCTTTCCAATCTGGTCTGCAACTACCGCAAATCCCTTTCCTGCTTCACCTGCCCTTGCAGCTTCAATAGAAGCATTAAGTGCTAACAGATTAGTCTGGGAAGCAATATCTTCAATATCGGTAATAATATTACCTATTTCCTTGGATATTTCTGTAATATGTTCCATCTCTGTCAGTAAAACATTCATTTTTTCTTTTTCTTCGTTTGCTTTGTTTGCAGAAGCCTTTACACGTTCAGATGCGTTCTTTGTTTCACTTGCTGTATCCACTGCAAGGTCAACAACTGTATCTATCGTTGCATTCAGTTCCTGGATAACTCCTGCCTGCTCTGTTGCACCATCTGCTAACGACTTCGATGCACTTTCTACTTCTTTCGCATTATGTGTAACCTGTTCTGCAATACTGCTTATCTCTGACAATGTACTGTTAAAACGCTTTAAAATATACAGAAGCGAATCCTTTAATTCTGAAAAATCACCCAGAAACGGTGTAATATCATCACCATTTCTTGTTAAATCACCCTGTGCTATGAATTTAACCTCCCGTGAAATCTCGCTTACATAATCTGAAAGTATATTCATAGCTTCCTTAAGCTTTGTAATTGTTTCACCAAACTCATCATCAGATTCATATGTAAGCATATCCACGTTAGACAGCTCACCCTTTCTAAGGCTGGCAACTGCCTCATCAATCTGACGTACTGGTTCTGTAATTGAGTCTGATATTATCTTTCCTATAATTGTTGCAATCACTGCAATCGCTAATCCTGTTATGATAATGACAATAAAAATAATTATTGTACATATATTAGCAATTACTTTTGCCGTATCTAATTCCGCCTGAAAATCATCGCGTACTGAATTTAACTTTTCTACAAATTCCTTATTACTTTCATACACGCTTCCAATCATAAGATTAGCAGCATCAGCCTGTTTGCCTTCTCTACTAAGCTTATATATTTTATCTGAGGCTGACCTGTAATCCTCCCATGCAGAGCTTGCCTTTTCATAATCAGCTTTACCTGCCTGTGCTTTCTTATTTGAATTAATTATTTTCTCTAACTTAGAAGATATATCCTTTATCTGATTCTCCATATCATTAGTTTCTTTTTCACAGGCTGCCATAGCTGCTGTATCTGTTTCTACAAGATGCTGATACTGTTTGATTCTATATTTAGCAGTTATTGTTTGTAATTCCTGCAGACACTCAAGTGAAGGAGACCACACTTCCGTAATACTATGTATAGTCGAACGAATCACTAATGTTGATACAAGTGCCACCAATACAAAAAAAGCTGTCATCACTAATACCGCCATCCGGTATACCTGCAATTTCGCTGAAACTTTTAAATTACCTATCCATTTTCTTAACTTTGCCATATAATTTCCCTTTCTTTTGTTTTTATTTATTTAATAAATTTTTCTGAATCACATTACAAAAA
Organism: Bacteroides galacturonicus; assembly: GCF_003096855.1. NCBI lineage: Bacteria > Pseudomonadati > Bacteroidota > Bacteroidia > Bacteroidales > Bacteroidaceae > Bacteroides > Bacteroides galacturonicus. Next base: position 162,842 of record NZ_QEOA01000008.1, read on the forward strand.
ACCGGGTAAAAACCTCATATACCCAGTCTCATAATTATTGTCCATCAGACATTGATAAAACTATCACAATTCAATTTTAAATGCAATAGAAATTTATACTTATTGATGTAGTTTTTGTATGATTTTTTTAAGAATGGATTTAGTTCCCTGTGCCCCCTTTTATTTTTTCGGTGTTCCAACTACTCATTTATATATTTTTATGGTGCTCACAATCACCATAAAATAAAAAATGCAACAATGAATTTTCACAATCATTGTTGCAAGAAATTAATGTTCCCTGCGGGAATCGAACCCACAACTAGCGCTTAGGAGGCGCTCGTTATATCCATTTAACTAAGAGAACAAGCTCCGTATCAGGGCTTTTCAGCCTTCAGGCTACGGTAACCATTTTTATTATGTGAACTTAACGCCACTTATTTAATTATATCACATCTATCCTTTTCAGGCAAATATTTTAATTATTAAACTTAACACTTCCCTGCAGCCATATCTGCCCCTTAAATCTCCTGCCAACAGCGGGTTCTCCAAGCAGATGAGCCTGATTAATGGCAACAGTCATATTAAGATCATTACATTCGATAACCATTATATATATTTTCTCTTTGGTGTAATGATTAATCTCCTCAGACAACTCAAGTATCTCGCCGACAACCTGATACTGGTCGCACTCAACGCCGCATGGCATAAATGAAGAATCAACTATTGAAAATACATCTTCCTTTACAATTCTGTGCGAAAGCTCATTGTAAGTATCTATATCTTCTATTGTAAGACTCTCTATTGCCGACTCGTCACCCTTCTTAGCCGCCTGTATAAGCCTTTGTCTGTCGTCCTGCTCCTTCTTCATTCTGACAGAATCTGACTTATTATTTCTTGTTGGAAGCATAATTATTCCGCCAAGTGACAATGCCGTAAGGCTTACCATTTTATTCTTTATTGGAATTTTATATACATAGCTTCTCGAATCTATATCGTAATCTTTCTGGTTAAGACCTTTTTCATCACAAATGTAATCCAGATAATCCATTACATTTTGCAGATAAAATATAAGGGTAACACCTGTCTTTGACTCATCACATACAACTGCATAGGATTCCTTATCCAGATGTCTTTCTATTGTAATCTCATCATTATCACATCTTGTTCTTCCAATAACAAATGGAAAATAATATTCATATATGAATTCTTTATCTTTAAATCTTCCGTATATGTACAAACCTGTAGACTCGCTTATTCTTACTATGACCGCACCACGGTTAAGCTCATTATTCTTTATAACAAGCCCCTTCTCCAAACTGTCCAGAATACCTGCGTGTATCATCTGCTCTTCAAAGTCCGAATCCACCTGCTCAAATCCTATAGCCTTTATATATAAATTCATAACAATCCTTCATTCCTGTATTACTCAGTATCTACAATAAACAGTGTAAGATACTCCATAAGATCTTTTTCCACCTCATCTTCATATAAAGATCCATCTGAATGTTTTAACATTTTAATTACCGGTCTGTCAGTAAACTTCTTATTCTGCCTTACAACAATGCCCGTTTCACCCTCACTTGTAATAACCTTAATTCCAACAGGATATACTGCTACTGTTTCAAGAAGCTTCTCTGCTATTGTTGCATCATATTTCAATCCCTGATTAGCTTTAATATACTCAATAGCCTCATATATCTTGAGCTTAGGATTACCCACACCACTTATAAGACTGTCAAAATCATCGCATAAAGATACAAGCTTAACTTCCATTTTCAGTTTATCTCCTTTATGAGAAAATGGATATCCCTTGCCGTCTATTCTTTCGTGATGTAAAAGTATTATTTCCTTAGCTATATCCGGTATCCAATCCTCGTCCTGAACAGAACTATACCCAAATATAGTATGCTTCTTATATTCTATTGCATCTTTAGTATTCATATATGTTTCATTGGTGTTCATATATGGTGTCTTAATGTATCTTAAACCTATGTCGTGAAGCATCGCTCCCATGGATACATTTTTAACCTGCTTATCACTCATTTTAAGTCTTAACGCCATAATTGTAGATAATGAACACACGTTGATACAGTGTGTATACATATCTGTTGATAAATTTCTTATCTCTGTTATATTGTTAATAACCTCTGGCTCTGAAAGCACAGATTCAATAATTCGTTCAGCCTCTAAACCTAATATTTTCAAATCCTGATTATGCTTGTAAATGTGTTTCTCAAGGACATTTTTAACAACTTTCCTCGAATTATTAGTCGTTTCTTCAACTTTATAGATATGTCTGTAATAACTATTACCACTATGCGATTTAGCTTTGCTATTGGATTCATTACTATCTATGTCCGATTTATTCAATTCATTATCGTGTAAGTTCTCTGCATTATGGCTGTCATTATTCACATTATCGCTGTCATTTTTATTATTGCTTTTATCTTGATAATAATCACTTTCACCACCATTATTATCGGTGTTACTGATGCCATCTTCGCTTACATTTTCTATTTCTTTATTGTAATTATTATCATTATCTATCCCTGTGCCATTACTATTATCAGAATAAATGTCATCGTCTTCACCCAGCTTATCATCTGTTCCAATAATTATATGACCATATTCACCAGGGTCAATTATTTCATCAGGATATTCTTTAATGCTTAGACTTTGTATTCCCAAATTCCTAATTCTGTTAATCAATTCTGAATTCAATACAACATCTGCATGTATAAGTACTGTGCCACTATCTGTCACTATAGGAAGGGCTGTTATCTCATTTCCCTTAAGATTTTTTACCTTAACCTGTTTCATACATACTCCATTTCCAGCATCTAAACTATCATAATAAACATCTAATATTATAAAGATAACACAAATTAATCTATATATCAAATAATATATAACAATTAAAAATATCCTGTATTGACGACAAATTATATGCACCTATATCATACTTTCCAGTACATATAATTCATCATCAACGCAGGATAACAATTATGTTAAATGTGTTTAACTAATTAACTTATTAAATTAAATACCTTGTGAAACCAAATATGTTATTAAATCAAATGTCTTGTCAGACTATATCTCTTGTTAAATTATATTTTGTTTCTTAATATTTAATTACTTGCTAAGTTCTGTCTTTCCACCCATATATGGCTGGAGTGCCTTTGGAATTCTAACGCTTCCATCAGCCTGAAGATTGTTCTCAAGGAATGCGATTAACATTCTTGGAGGTGCAACACAAGTGTTATTCAATGTGTGTGCAAAATACTTGTTCTTGTCTGGACCCTGTACTCTTATCTTTAATCTTCTTGCCTGAGCATCACCTAAGTTAGAGCATGAACCAACTTCGAAATACTTCTTCTGTCTTGGTGACCAAGCTTCTACGTCAATTGACTTAACCTTAAGATCAGCTAAATCACCTGAACAACATTCAAGTGTTCTAACCGGTATATCAAGGGAACGGAACATATCAACTGTATTCTGCCATAACTTATCAAACCACATTTTGCTGTCTTCTGGCTTACATACAACGATCATTTCCTGCTTCTCAAACTGATGAATTCTATATACACCTCTCTCTTCAATACCATGAGCACCTTTTTCTTTTCTGAAACAAGGTGAATAGCTTGTAAGTGTCTTTGGAAGCTCTTCCTCTGGTGTAATTGTATCAATAAATTTACCAATCATTGAATGTTCACTTGTACCTATAAGGTAAAGGTCTTCGCCTTCAATCTTGTACATCATTGCATCCATTTCATCAAAGCTCATAACGCCTGTAACAACATTACTTCTTATCATATATGGAGGAATACAATATGTGAAACCTCTGTCAATCATAAAATCTCTTGCATAAGAAATTACTGCTGAGTGAAGTCTTGCAATATCGCCCATAAGATAATAGAAACCATTACCTGCAACCTTTCCAGCCGCATCAAGGTCAATACCATTAAACTTCTGCATAATCTCTGTATGATAAGGTATTTCAAAATCTGGAACTACTGGTTCACCGAACTTTTCAATCTCTACATTTTCACTGTCATCTTTACCTATTGGTACTGTTGGATCAATAATGTTAGGAATTGTCATCATAATCTTAGTAACTTTTTCATTAAGTTCTGTTTCTTTTGCTTCTAGTTCCTTTAATCTGTCAGCATCAGTATTAACCTGAGCCTTAACAGCCTCAGCTTCTTCCTTCTTGCCCTGTGCCATTAAAGCACCAATCTGCTTAGAAAGCTTGTTTCTGTTAGCTCTTAACTCATCAGCTTCTGTCTTTGTAGCACGAGCCTGTGCATCAAGTTCAATAACTTCATCAACTAAAGGTAACTTTCTATCCTGAAATTTATTCTTTATATTCTGTTTAACAATATCTGGATTTTCTCTTACAAATTTTAAATCTAACATTTTTTCCTCCATATAACGAATTTGATACTCTTTTAATTATGCACCTTTTTATATATATTTTCCAGCATTTTATATATTTATTTATGTATCTTTTAATGTACTTTATTATATTCGTTATTATTCTAGTATTGCCATTATTATTTTCATCATTTTAATTATTAACTATATCGTTGACTTCTCTGCTAAGCTCAACATCACCCATTCTTCCAGCAACTGCCTGCTTTAACGCATTGGCTTCCTCATCACCTAATTCAATAAATGACTCACCATTAATAATCTCTTTAATATACGCAAAACAGCCGTTATTGCTGTGCATTACATTAACAAGACAGCCATTATCATTTTTATCAAGCATACATATTGCAAAACTTAATTTGCCGCCCATTTCATGAAAAGCATCATACTTAACAATTCCAACCTTCTGAAATGTATACTGCATCTTATCATATATATCTTTGATTGATTTTGTATTGTTCTCATATGTTTCTTTTAAAAGTTTCACATCGTCAGTATACTCTTTAATTATTTTCTCGATACTCTTTCCTTCTGAGCCTTCCATCATAATGTTGTACTTCTTCTTCATTGCCGATGACTTCGCAATGGCTACAATAGAAAGAATAATTGCCACTATCAATAATACGATTATTCCAATAAGCACATATAATGTTGGTACGCTAAACAATCCAAATACATCTAACATTGTTTTATTCCTTTCGTTAATTATTTATTGTTTTAATATATTTGTATTATATCTTAAATATCGTGCTGCTTTCCAGCACATATAAAGTTCCGCAAGGAACTTTTAAGATGAGCACTCTGTGATCATTATTTCTTAATTTTCGTGCTGCTTTCCAGCACATATAAAGTTCCGTAAGGAACTTTTAAGATGAACACTCTGTGATCATTATTTCTTAATTTTCGTGCTGCTTTCCAGCACATATAAAGTTCCGCAAGGAACTTTTAAGATGAGCACTCTGTGCTCATTATATTTGAAAGTATTATTTAGTTAATCTTCTGCAATAATTCGTATATTCTCTCTAATTCTGCCTGAGAGTAATATTCTATTTCTATTTTTCCTTTATTGTTATTCTTATTCTTGATTACAACCTGAGTTCCCATAATTGCCTTCATCTTCTGCTCTAAATCTCTATAGACAAAATCATTCTTCGGAGCTTTCTTTTCTGGTTTCTCTGGTGCTTCAAGTGCTTTCATTAATTTTTCTACATCTCTCACACTTAACTTCTCGTCAAATATTTTCTGAGCAATCATATACTGCTTATCTTTATCTTCGATTGTTATAATTGTTCTTGCGTGTCCGCTGCTGATTTTACCTTCAATCACCATATCCTGGACTCTCTCATCAAGCTTTAATAATCTTAATGAATTAGTAATTGCAGCTCTTGACTTAGAAACCTTTTCTGCAACCTCATCTTGTTTAAGTCTATAATCTTTAATAAGTCTTTGATATGCTTTAGCTTCTTCAATTGGGTTAAGATCTTCTCTCTGAATATTTTCAATAAGAGCAATTTCCATTATCTCCTGTGAAGAATAGTCTTTAATAATTACTGGTACTTCCTTAACACCTGCAAGCTTAGCAGCTCTCCATCTTCTCTCACCTGCTATAATCTCATAGTAATTATCTTTCTTCTGAACTAATAATGGCTGTAATACACCGTACTGTTTTATCGATTCTGATAATTCAATCAACGCATCTTCATCAAATGCTTTTCTTGGCTGATCTTTATTAGGCTCTATCAAAGATAATTTCACTTTAGTTTCTGCTGGTACTTCCTTTACAACTTCTTTGACTACCTCTTTAACAACTACATTTTCTTCTGTAGGTGCTTCAGGTATTAAATTAGAAATTCCTCTTCCCAATCCACTTGTCTTACTTCTTTTGGCAGAACTTTTAGTTCCAGTTGACTTTGTTGGCATATTATTTCTCCTTTATTTCTTTATCTCTTTCCATAACTTCCTGTGCCAATAATCTATAACTTTCTGCACCTGTTGATCTTGTATCATATATATTTATTGGCTGTCCATAACTTGGAGCTTCTGCTAATCTTATATTTCTAGGAATAATTGTCTTGTATATATTCTGTTTAAGATTATCCTTGACATTTTCAACAACCTGCAATGAAAGATTAGTTCTTGAGTCATACATTGTAAACACAACACCTTCTAATTCAAGATTTTTATTTAACTTTTTCTTAGCAAGATTAATTGTATAGATTAACTGTGACAAACCTTCAAGTGCATAGTATTCGCATTGTATTGGTACTAACACTGTATCTGCAGCTGTCATTGCATTAACTGTTAGCATACTTAAAGATGGAGGACAGTCCATTATTATATAATCGTAATTTCTTCTTATCTTTGCAACTTCTTCTTTAAGTACATATTCTCTATCTTCAACATCTATAAGGTCAATCTCTGCTCCAGCTAAATTCATATTTGATGGAAGTAAGTCCATATTATCATATACATCTTTAATTATTGCCTCGGATATATCACACTCTCTAAGAATTACATCATATACAGTTTTGTCTGCTTCATTCTTATCCACTCCAACTCCACTTGTTGCGTTACCCTGTGGGTCAATATCTATAAGTAAAACTTTTTGTCCTGCCTCTGCAAGGCAAGCTGTTAAATTAATTGCCGTTGTTGTCTTACCAACACCACCCTTCTGGTTAGCAATTGCTATTACTCTCCCCATAATCAGCCTCCGATTAATAATATAGTGCTTATAATTAATTGATATGTATTCATTATATGTGAAATGCAAGTGTAAAATGTTTCACGTGAAACACAATAAGCATTTTGATGTAAAACATTCATTTTAATTAATAGTCACATATCTATAGTTTAATACTCAAATCTATTTTTTTCAATAGATTTACCTCAATATAATCTGCTAATTTATGTATTTTTAATTATGCAAATAATATTGTTTTATAATATTCGTACTATAATCAATAAAATGGTACAATATAATATATAAATAGAAAGTATCTAGCTTTCAATCTATATTTTCTTGCACACATTTTCTTGAATACCATTAAAGTTTTTGAATTTTATTTAACAAATATTTTTATTTATTATATTACACGTTTTATTACGGTTTACATTATTATTTTCACCAACATACAATATTATATAACCATTCAATATAACTCTCCACTCTACTTTACGTCTTGATTTTTTGCAGCTAATACTTTCAAATTCTATATTTCAAGCAATACTTTTATATTTTATAGCTTATACTTTCACAACCTAAACAACAAAAAGCAGATGATATGTTTCACGTGAAACATATCACCCACTCCATTAATTAAATCTATCTACTATATTCAATTCATTACGTTATCCTATAATTATTATTATTGTTACTAATGAATTCAACTCCAACAACAAATAATAAGCACTTATCTTTTATATTCAGCACCAATCTATCACTTTAACTTAATAATATCATTTTTAATTGCAAACACTGCCGCCTGCGTTCTATCAGATACATCAATCTTTTTAAATATATTAGAAACGTGATTTTTAACAGTTCTCTCACTTATGCTTAATGTACTTGCTATTTCTTTATTTGATGAACCAGAAGCAATCATTTTAAGTACTTCCACTTCTCGTCTTGTAAGTTCTTTTGATTTGTCTTTCATCAAATCTCTCTCTGCCAGACGTACATTTAGTAATGGAACAAGTGTTGGCTCTATGTATGTCTGTCCTTCGTATACTGTCATAATTGCATTTTTCAATGTATCAAAATCTGAGTCTTTAAGTATATACCCATCACAATTAAAGTCTATAGCCTTAATCAAATATTCAATTTCATTATGAATTGTAAGAACTATAACCTTGCAATCCATTTTCTGAGTTTTAATTATGTTAAGCACCTGAAGTCCGTCAAGATTAGGCATATTAATATCCAGAAGTATTACATCAGGATGTGTCTTATCTGCAAGATTAAGACATTCAAATCCATCTCCAGCCTCTCCTACAACTTTAATATCATCATACATTTCAAGAAGCTGTTTCAAACCTTCTCTAATCATCTTATGATCATCTGCAAGTAAAATATTAACAGACATATTATTTTCTCCCCCAAAAAACTATTATTTCAAAGGTATATTAATAACAAACTCTTTCTCATCTTTGTTATAGTTAATACTACCTCTTAGCAGATTAACCCTTTCAACAAGCATTCTTATTCCATAACCTGTATTATTAGATTTAACCTTGCCAATCTGTTCAAAATCGAAACCACATCCATCATCTTTATAACTAATAGTAAGTTTATTATCATCTGTTGCAATATCAATATATATATTATTGCAGTCAGCGTGTTTAAACGAGTTACTGGTTAATTCATTAATTATCCTTAAAGTTGACATACACACAACGTGCGATATATCATCTGTGCAATCTATTGTATAGTGCATAATAATATCCTTATGACTATCATCTAATTTATCAAGAAGATTCATTAATGCCTCGTTAAATCCCAGGTCATCAAGTTCCATAGGTCTTAACTGGTATATAATATTACGTAGCTCATTAATACTTTCTTTGACAATACCCTTTACATTATTCATTTCTATTTTAGCTCTATTCAAATCCCTATCAGCAATCTGAATAGCAAATTCCTGTTTATGAATAAGTGCTGTCAAATTCTGTACGACTGTATCGTGAATATCCCTTGATATTCTCTTTCTGTCAGCCTCCAATAACCACAATATATTGGTACTATCACTGTTATTATCCACATTTTCCATGGTTTCAATATCATTATTGTTGATAACATCCTGCATTTCTTCCATTTTTACGGATAATTGGTTATAATTTTCTTGATATATCTCTTTTTGTTTTAATAAATCATCAATTTTACTCTTTAATAATTCATTCTGATTTCTCTCAAATACCTCATTGCCAAATGATATAAACATATCCTCTGTCTTATCAGTATTGTTGTCTATTAATGTTATTTTATCATTAATAGTATTAATCTCTATATCAACGCAATGAATATCATCAGATATTTCTTTTAATTTATTATTTATATTTTCAATCTGTTTACTTAAGTATTCAACAGCCTTCTCTGACATATGTAACACCCGCCTATCAGTTAAATCGATTAATTTCGAGCTTTTATACAAATTTTAACTTATTTGTCACTAAAAATAAAGCTTTTTATATAATATTCTAGTCCTAAATAGTTATTAATTTGCCTTAATAGGCATATTGTCACATAATTATATATGGATTATAATTATAATATCATAAAATATTAATATGAATGGAGATTAATATATGAATAAATGGCAGAAACTGGGGCTTGCGGTTGGTATGGGAACAGCCGTTGTAACAACCTCACACATTATTAATAAATTTATATTTGAATCAGCAACAATTAATAATTATACCGGCAAAACTGTTAAACACACCTATAGCTGGAAATTTGGCAATATTGCATATTCCACATATGGCAATTACGACAATCCTCCACTCCTCTTAATTCACGATTTGAAGTCTTATAGCTCTGGCTACGAATGGGATAATACAGTCCATTATTTATCCAAGAAACATCATCTGTATGTTGTTGATTTATTAGGTTGTGGACATTCTGATAAACCACAGATAACATATACAACTTATATGTATACACAGCTTTTAAATGATTTTATAACAAATGTAATTGGCAAAAAGACAGATATAATAGCAACCGGCGACTCCGCTCCTATGGTCATAAGTTCAGTATATATCAAGAAAGATTTATATAATAAAATAATTCTTGTAAGTCCTAAGGCTGTATCTAAAGCCAAAGCCGTACCTGGCAGACGTGCTGGCATAAGACGCAGACTTCTTGATATACCTGTAATTGGGACTACTATATACAATATATGTATGCGAAAAGACCGCCTGAATAATATTCTTTCCAAAAATGTATTCGACAACGGAATAGTTCCTGTTGATTACCTTAATGCTTATTATGAAAATGCACATCTTTCTGGAGCTTCAAGCAAATTTCTTTTTGCAAGCACAGAATGCAATTTTACTACTGCCTCAATTGCCAAAGCCGTATCTGATATTGATAACTGCATATATATAATAACTGGCGAGAACAGCAAGGATACTTCTGTATCAGAGTATCTTTATCTTAACCCTGCAATAGAAGTTGTTGAGATTAAGAACAGCAAGAATCTTCCACAGATAGAACAACCTGTAGAATTTGCCAAACAGGCTGATATTTTCCTGGATATGTAAATTGGTGCGTGACACCTATTTTTGATATTTAAGATAATTTCTACTATTGTAGATATCAGATAAAAAGTAGATTTGGTAATTAGGTTTAAGTAACCTAAATAATTTCTACTATTGTAGATATCAGATAAAAAGTAGATTTGGTAATTAGGTTTAAGTAACCTAAATAATTTCTACTATTGTAGATATGTTTGGCAAGAAAATGAATTTATGTTTAAGTAACTTAAATAATTTCTGCCATAGATATATAAAAATACCTGCTAAAACAGATATACATTAGAACTAATTTCTAACACACCTAACTGTTTTAACAGGTATTTTCATATATAATATGTTATATATAACATTTCATATATAATATGTTATTGAATAAATCAGACATATAATACATTTTATCTCTACAACTTATTACTTAATCAATACTTTGAATAAATCGGACATATGTATTATTCTATATAACAAACTACCACAATAAAATATTATTTTAATTCAATCACCCTATCGGCTCTTTAGCAGGTAATCCCGCTTTTCTCGGGAATTTCTTAGGCGTATTCTTAACCTTCTTTATATATACAAGTGACCTCTCAATATCTGTTTCAGGCAATTTGAATTTGTCAACTTTCTCAATCTGCCCTCCAAGTATTAATATAGCTTTCTTAGACTTCTCAAGCTCCTCATCAATCTCACCTGATTTGTATGCAACAAAATATCCACCTACCTTAACAAATGGAAGATTATATTCTGAAAGCACTGATAAATCAGCGACTGCCCTTGATACACTGACATCAAATTGTTCTCTTAATTCTTTAGACTTTCCACCATCCTCAGCTCGTCCGTGAACTGTGCTTATTCCTTTTAAGCCTAACTGTGCGATAACTTCATCAAGGAATTTAATTCTTTTATTAAGAGAATCAAATAGCACAACCTCTGTATCAGGATAGGCTATCTTTAATGGAAGTCCTGGAAATCCTGCCCCTGTTCCCACATCAATAAGCTTAATATTGAGGTTACCGCCATCTATAGGCAGCTTTAACACAAGACTATCAAGGTAATGCTTTAACATAACTTCCTCATACTCTGTAATTCCTGTGAGATTCATAAAACTATTCCACTCAACAAGAATTTCATAATACTTATCAAGCTGTTCAAGCTGTTTATCCGACAGTTCTACATTTATGCTTTCTAAATTTCTTTTAAATATAGCACTTGGCATAATTTCTCCTCTAATACACTAACATTTTTTACTATATAATAATTTCCATCATATATATTGATGTTGAGGGAAAAAGCACCAACTATGAGCAAGCCCATATAGTTTTAGACCTTTTGCCCCTGGTATAATATATTTTATATTAATTATTATTTCTTCTATAGCTCTCCAGATACACAAGAAGCACCGATATATCTGCTGGTGATACACCAGATATTCTTGATGCCTGTCCTATTGACCTTGGATTGAACTTATCAAGCTTCTGCATAGCTTCTTTTCTTAATCCATTGATTGCATAATAATCAAGCCCGTCTGGTATTATCTTCTTCTCAAGCTTCTTAAAATGCTCTACCTGACGCATCTGACGGCTTATATAACCTTCATACTTAAGATTAATATTAACCTGCTCCTTAACATCCCAAGGAAGCTCTGTACGGTCTTTATCAATTGGTGCGAGCACTTCATAAGAAAGCTCCGGTCTTTTAATTAATTCTGCAAGAGTAACACCTGTTAAAAGCTCAGTGCTTCCATTTTCTCTTAAAAGGTCCTGAACATTACTGCTGGTTCCTATATTAACAGCCTTTACTCTCTGAATTTCCTCGTCTATAAGCTTAATCTTTAACTGAAGCTTGTCATATCTTTCCTTAGATATAAGTCCGACTTCATAACCATATTTGCTAAGTCTTATATCAGCATTGTCCTGTCTTAATATAAGCCTGTATTCTGCTCTTGAAGTCATCATTCTGTATGGCTCAAATGATTCCTTAGTTACAAGGTCATCTATAAGCACACCTATATAACTTTCTGAACGGTCAAGTATAAGAGGTTCTTTTCCCTTAACATATAGTGCTGCATTAATACCCGCTATTATACCCTGTGCTGCAGCTTCCTCATAACCTGAACTTCCATTAAACTGTCCACCTGCAAATAAACCTTTAATCTTCTTGAATTCAAGTGAAGATTTGAGCTGTATTGCACTTATACAATCATATTCAATAGCATAAGCATTACGGACAATTCTTACATTTTCAAGCCCCGGTACGGTTCTATACATTGCATACTGGACGTCCTCTGGCATTGAACTGCTCATTCCGCCAAGATACATTTCATTAGTGTATAAGCCTTCTGGCTCAATGAATACCTGATGTCTGTCCTTATCAGCAAATCTTACTACCTTGTCTTCAATAGATGGACAGTATCTAGGACCTGTTCCCTGTATATCTCCTGAATAGAGAGGTGAACGGTCAATATTATCCTTTATTATCTTATGTGTATCCTCATTAGTGTAAGTAAGCCAGCAGCTTACCTGCTCCTTCTGAACTGACTCAGGGTCTGTTTCAAATGAAAATGGAACTACTCTCTTATCACCAAATTGCTCTGTCATCTTGCTAAAATCAACTGAACGCTTGTCAACTCTTGCTGGTGTACCTGTCTTAAATCTTCTTATCTCAATTCCATTTTTAATAAGTGAATCTGTTAAATGATTAGCCGCCTGAAGTCCGTTAGGACCTGTATGGTAGCTTACATCGCCGTATATACACCTTGCCTTAAGATATACACCTGTACATAATACAACTGATTCAGCCTCATATACAGCACCCGACACAGTCTTAACGCCCTTTATAACACCGTCCTCAACTATTATCTCAGACACCTCTGCCTGCTTTATATGAAGATGATCTGTGTTCTCAAGCACGCATCTCATCCGCCTGCTGTAATCAGACTTATCTGCCTGTGCCCTCAATGAGTGAACTGCCGGGCCTTTTGAGGCATTAAGCATTTTTGACTGAATAAATGTTGCATCTATATTCTTACCCATCTCACCACCGAGAGCGTCTATCTCCCTTACAAGATGTCCTTTAGAACTTCCTCCAATATTAGGATTACAAGGCATCATTGCAATGCTCTCAACACTGACAGTAAATATAATTGTTTCAAGTCCAAGTCTGGCACTTGCAAGAGCTGCCTCGCATCCTGCGTGTCCCGCACCAACAACTATTACATCATAAGTTTCTTTAATATTAGGCATAACCTTAACCTTTCTATGTAACTTTTACTACATTTCTTTAATAACTTTACATATATATTTATCAATATCTTTAATATAATTAAATATACTTTATATAATCAATTACACTTTATACAACCTGACACTATTTACCCATACAGAACTTCTCGAATATCCTGTCTGCAAGGTCGTCCTCGACTTCCTCACCAATGATAAGACCAAGCTTCTCATAAGCATTCATCATATCAATAGTTAAAAAATCTTCGCTTACTCCTGCCTCTATTCCACCTTTAACAAGCTTAAGGCTTTCTAACGCCTCTCTTAAAAGATTTTTATGTCTGAGGTTAGTTATATATATTTCTTCGTTAGTTTCTATCTCGCCGTTAAAGAACATATTTTTAATTTCATTTTCCAGATCGTCAATACCAGTTTCTTCTTTAGCTGATACTGATATTACATTACACGACAAATGCTTCAATATATCTTCTTTGGTGACAACCGCCTGTATATCCGATTTATTCAATAATACAAGTACCTTTTTATTCATAATAAGGTCCATAATCTCGTAATCATTATTATCCAGTGGTCTTGAAGCATCTATGACAAATATAATCAAATCTGCCTCTGAGGCATATTTCTTAGCTTTATTAACACCGATATTCTCCACATAATCATCTGTCTTTCTTATTCCCGCTGTATCAATAAGATTAAGCGTAATTCCTGACAGATTAATCTGTTCTTCAAGAACATCTCTTGTTGTTCCCTCTATATCTGTAACTATCGCACGTTCCTCTTTCGCAAGCGCATTTAAAAGGCTTGACTTACCCGCGTTAGTTTTCCCCAATATTACTGTCCTTATTCCATCCCGCATAATACGGCCATTGTCGGAAGTTTTCAACAATTTATCAACCTTATCCACACAGTTATCCACATCTTTTGTCATTTTATCAACATTATCATTAATATCAAAATGTTCTGGATCATCTAATGCAGACTCAATAAATGCTACATTATCAAGTATTACTTCCCTGATAGCTGTGATTTTCTCTGATAATCTTCCGCCTAATTGATTAACTGATGATTTAAGTGCATAATCATTTCTTGCATTAATAATATCTATAACCGCTTCCGCCTGAGATAAATCAATGCGTCCATTAAGAAATGCCCTCTTAGTAAACTCACCAGGCTCAGCAGGTCTTGCACCATTCTTTAACACTGTATCTAATACTTTTCTTGTTACAAGTATTCCTCCGTGACAGTTAATCTCTATCACATCTTCTCTTGTATATGTATTAGGAGCTTTCATTACTGATACAAGCACCTCATCAATCACCTCATCACCATCTTTTATCACGCCATAGTGAATTGTGTGGCTGTCTGCTTTTGATAACTTTTTATTATTCTTAGCTTCAAATATTGTATCTGCAACACTTATTGCATTTTCTCCGCTTATTCTTACTATGCTTATTCCGCCACTAGACATTGTGCTTGTCGATATTGCCGCTATTGTCTGCTCCATACTACATATTCCCTTCTAAATTATCGTAATAATTTCCTGCTATTTAAGAACAAAGAGTCACTTTGTGACTCTTTGCGCGCCGAGTGCTGTCGCTTGCGACAAACTACAGCTTCACGCGAGTGCGCATCACTGGCACATAGTGCCTATTATTTAATAGGAAATTCTATTGGAATTTCCTATTAAATAATAAAGATTGCTGTTGTAATAATACCACAGCAATCTTTAAATTAAAACATATTATCTTGAATATCTATTGTTATCTGAGTATCTGTGCTCTGAATATCTGTTATTGCCAGCCTTCTCTCTGTCAAGATATACAACGACGTGTCTGAATGGTTCTTCACCTTCACTCTTTGTAGATACGAACTTATCACCCTGTAATGCTGAGTGAATTATTCTTCTCTCATATGGGTTCATTGGCTCAAGTGCAACTGAGCGTCTGCTTCTCTTAACCTTGTATGCAATATTCTTTGCAAGTGATTCAAGAGTATCTTTTCTTCTCTGTCTGTAATTCTCTGTATCAACCTTAATTCTTACATACTTTTCTTTACCCTTGTTAAGTACAAGACTTGTAAGATACTGGATTGAGTCAAGTGTCTGTCCTCTCTTACCGATAAGAAGTCCCATATTCTCGCCAATAAGTTCAACATTGACACATTCTTCTTCTGTATCGAATGTTATCTTTACTTCAACCGGAATATCCATTGCACTGAACATATCACCAAGAAATGTTCTTATTCTTGATTCGATTTCTTCATTAGATAATACTGGTCTTGGTTCATTGTTGTTAGCTTTTTCTTCTAAATCTTCTTCACTGGCATTAACTGCCTGTGTTGCACTTACCTTTGAATTATCTGCCTTAGGAGCTGTTTCTTTCTTAACAGCCTTTTCTGTCTCTTTAACAACTTCTTTCTTAGATTCGGCCTTAATCTCACTCTTGATTGTGTCATCAATTGACTTCTTTTCTTTAGCTTCTAACTTGCTAAATTCATCATCTACTGAACCTACACCAGCCTTAACTCTTGCCTTAATCTTTGTTGGCTTTGAATTAAAAATACCGAATAAACCGTTGCTTCCTTTTTCAATAACTTCATATTCAATGTTATCGCTTGTTGTTTCAAGCTTAAGACACGCATTAGTAAGTGCGTCATCTATTGTCCTACCTGTAACTTCAATATATTCCATTGTTTTGCCCTCACTATCTAATTATAAAATATTGTCTGTTACTTTTTTAATCTGCTCTGTATACACTAATTCTTCTTGCCGCCATTCTTAGTATTCTTCTCATTATACTTGGCAACCATTCCAGCCTTTTCTGCAAGGCTTCCTGGCTTAGCTGTCTTATAATACTTAGATGATTCTTTTATTTCCTGAACCTTCTTTTCATTCTCAGCCTTAATCTGCTCTAAAGACTTTACAGCCTTTTCTCTGCTGGCAGACATATTCTTAGTGCTTGTTGTAGCATTTTTAGCTATCTTTTCTGGTGGAAGACCCTTCTTCGCACGCTTCTTATTACGCTTTTCTACATTACGTTTTACAATCTCGTCCGCACCAAGCTTGTCATAGTAACGATTGATAAATACAGTAATAATTGTCTGAACAACTGCTGTAGCTATCCAGTAAAGACCAAGACCTGCTGGTACTGAAATTGCGATAAATGCTGACATCAATGGCATAATGTACATTGTCATCTTCATTGATGCTGCCATTGGGTTATCGTCATCAACTTCTGTATTCTGTCCAGACTGAGCAACCTTTACACTTATGAACTGTGTTACACCAGCAAGGATAGGTATAAGGATTGCAAGTGTAAATCCAAATCCTGGTTCCTGTGACATATTAATACCCAAAAATGTATTCATATGTTCAAGACTTGAGTGGCTGTTAGCTATTGTATCGCTAAATGCAGGGAAAGCATTTCTTAAAGCTTCCCACTTATCAGCACTGAACTTATTAATCTCTGTGATTGCTGTATCAACATTAGTCCAGTCTATATTCTCACCGAACTGCTTCATAGTATCTGCATAACCATCAAAAGCCATAATACCGCCGTTATCTTTAAGAAATGCTATAAATAAGTTCTTTAACTGTGAAATATAAAGAGGGATAAATCTGAATACCTGGTATAATGCCAAAAGGATAGGCATCTGTATAAGCATCTGTACGCATCCACCCATCTGTGAAACGCCATACTTCTCATATACAGCCTTAGTCTCTTCCTGCATCTTCATCATTGCATTCTGATCATCTCTTTTGTCCTTATATTTGGCATTAATTGCCTTAATTTCCGGACTCATTACTGCATTAAGCTTAGTAAGCTTCTGCTGTTTAATACTAAGTGGAAGCATACAAAGCTTAACAATAATTGTAAATAATACGATTGCAACAGCTACATTTCCAATGTGTAAAAAGCTCAAAGCTTCAAATAAAAGGTTAAATATATAACCTAACACCTTAGCTATTGGCATAATAATTGCATTAAACAAATCGAACCTCCTGGTTATTAATGTAATCTTTTTCTTTTATATTTACCAATAGGTACAGGATCAAATCCTCCCTTATGAAAAGGATTACATCTTAATATTCTTTTAAATGCCAACCATCCACCTAATATAACTCCATACATATCTATAGCTTCTACTGCATACTGGGAACACGAAGGAACATAATTACAGTAACTTCTTCCTTTATATGGCGACAGCACCAGTTGATAAAATCTAATAAGTTTAATAACTATCTTCTTTCCCATTATAATCTACCTATACATATTATGAAGCTTTAAAAGATGAATCATTGATTTACAAGTTTCTGTATAACCCTTGTCTTTAAGACCAGCCTTGACAACAACTACTACATCTATGCCATCAGGTATATGATTAGTGTTAAGCCTGAAGGCTTCTCTTACTAATCTGGCCAGTCTGTGTCGGACAATACTATTCCCGACTTTCTTGCTCACAGATACACCGAGTCTTTTCGTATCCGTTCCGTTCTTGCTGATATACATAATTAACTCTCTGTTTGCGTAAGAGTTTCTTTTGTTGTATACCTTTTTAAAATCTTCATTTTTCTTCAATGTTTCAAAATCTTTGTACTTCATAAACACTCCACCATATAATTATTTGTTTAAATTAAATTCTGGTTAATCTTCAATAAATGAATTATTTCTAATAAATAACTCATTTAAGCAATTCATTTACAATAAATATAATAATAAAGAAAAAAGCAGATGAATACTGGCGTACTCATCTGCTGTAAAATCAATTAAGCTGAAAGTCTCTTTCTTCCCTTTGCTCTTCTTGCTGCTAAAACTTTTCTTCCACCTGGAGTACTCATTCTTGATCTAAAACCGTGAACCTTAGATCTCTGTCTTGTCTTAGGCTGAAATGTCATCTTCATAATCTATGCACCTCCTTCACTACCATTATTATATATGGTAAGAATATTCTTCAAGTTTCAATGTGCTTAAGCACTTTTTTTTAAAACATCGTTCTAATTATATTCGCAATATATAGCAAAGTCAAGCAAAACATAACTTTTTTTGACGTTTTTTTAATCATGTGGATTTATACACTGATATCAACAGCTTATACCGAGTTATCAACATATTGTGCAAAACTTGTGCATAACTCTCATGGATATTGTGGTTAACTCTATGATTTTCTTGACAAATTGCGTATTTTCGACATTTTTCAACTGCATAAACTTATACACAGCATGTTTACAATACCTTATTTTTTAAAAGTTATCCACAATTCTGTTGAAAAAAACACTTAAATGCTTTATGATTATAAAGGAATGTTGTAATCATTCTAATACTGCCAGAAAGGCGAATAATATGAACGAAATTATTAATAACTGGGATTTAATTCTTAACACCTTTAAGAACGAATGTGATATACAGAACCTTTCTTTTACAACATTTATTAAGCCGCTTCAGGTTATTTCAGTCAGTGATAATGAAATAACTCTTCTTTCAGACACACAGATGTCTGCTAACTATGTTGAAAAAAGGTATCTTAAATTTCTCGAAGTAACCATTAGTGAGATTATGAAAAAAGATTATAAATTAAGAATTATTTCAGAAGATACTTTAAATGAAGAAACTGCTAAAAAGACAGCACAGGAGAGTTCTCCTAATAAGAATATTTCTCTTAATCTTAATCCTAACTACACATTTGAAACATTCGTAGTAGGTAATAACAACAACCTTGCCCATGCGGCGTCTTTAGCTGTTGCTGAATCACCGGGGGAAGTATATAACCCTCTGTTTATATATGGAGGTGTTGGACTTGGTAAGACGCATCTTATGCAGGCAATAGCACATTTTATAATAGAAAACAATCCTTCCAAGAAGGTGTTGTATGTAACAAGTGAAACATTTACTAACGAACTTATTGATGCAATCCGTAATAAGGAGAATGCAGAAAAAGGCAATGCTGCATTCAGAAACCGTTACCGTAATATTGATGTTCTTCTTATTGATGATATACAGTTCATTATAGGTAAGGAATCTACTCAGGAGGAGTTCTTCCATACTTTTAATTCCCTTTATCAGGACGGCAAGCAGATTGTTATATCTTCTGATAAGCCACCTAAGGAAATGGAAACTCTCTCCGAAAGATTAAGAACACGATTTGAAATGGGACTTCCTGTCGATATACAGATCCCTACATATGAAACTAAGATGGCTATTATTAATAGGAAAGCAGAGATTTCAGGACTTGATATTCCATATGAAGTTTCTGATTATGTAGCTACCCATATCAAGTCAAGTATCAGGGAGCTTGAAGGTGCATTAACTAAACTTTCAGCATTTTCTAAGCTTTCACATACGCCTATAACTGTGGAATTTGCAGAACAGACATTAAAGGATCTTATCTCACCTGATGCGAAAAAAGAGATAACCCCTGAACTTATTATCCAGACGGTTGCAGACCATTTTAATGTCAAATATGATGACCTTTTATCATCTAAGCGTACAGCTGACATTGTTCATCCACGCCAGATTGCTATGTATCTGTGCCGTCAGATGACCACAGCTCCACTTCAGGCAGTTGGTAAGGCTCTCGGTAACCGTGACCATACAACAGTTATCCACGGAGCTGAAAAGATAGCTCAGGAAGTTGTCAAGAATGATTCTATGCGCAATACCATAGATATTATCATTAAAAAGATAAATCCTTCATGAGTTATTAACAGTTGTACACCTGTATTTGCATAGTTATCCACATGGTTATCAACATATTGTGGATTTATCCACATATTATTATTGATATGTTGTTTATAGCCTGTGCTTTTTATGTTGATTAAATTTAATAACTTTTTTTTGAATTTTTCATTTTATTTTTTATCAACATTTTTTTATTGTTTTTAACACGCAATACAGTTACTAATAACTTGGTTATCCTATGGTGTAATGCTGATATTTACTGGGTTTGTATGACTTTTTAACATATTCACAGCCCCTACTATAACTACTACTGAATTATATATATTTATATATGTGCCTGTTATTAACTTTACGGCACCGAAAGGAGTTTTGAACAATTATGAAACTTGTATTTTCTAAGAGTGATTTGAATAAGGCAGTTGGTATTGTAATGAAAGCCGTTCCTACAAGAACAACTATGAACATTCTTGAATGTATTCTTATTGATGCTACTACTAACGTTATTAAATTTACTGGTAACGATATGGAACTTGGTATAGAAACTATCGTTGAAGGCGAGATTATAGAAAAAGGTAAAGTTGCTATTGATGCTAAGCTATTCTCTGAAATCGTAAGAAAACTTCCAGATAGTGAGATTACTATTACTACAGATGCTAATTACACATCTTTAATTACCTGTGAGAAGAGTAAATTTAATATTGCCGGTAAATCCGGAGATGATTTTTCTTATTTACCTATCATAGAGAAAGATAAAATGATAACTATTTCCCAGTTTAATTTAAGAGAAGTAATTAATCAGACTATTTTCTCTACTGCACCTAACGACAACAACAAGATGATGACAGGTGAACTTTTTGAAGTATCTGATAATGTACTTAAAGTTGTAGGTCTTGATGGACACCGTATCGCTATTAGAAACTTCAATCTTGAAGGACGTGCAGATGACGTTAAAGTAGTTGTTCCTGGTAAGACTTTACAGGAAATTAGTAAGATATTATCTACTGATGCAGAAAATATGGTAAATGTATACTTTACTAATAACCACATTTTATTTGAATTCGATAATACAACTGTTGTATCACGTCTTATTGAAGGAGAATATTTTAAGATTAACCAGATGCTTTCAAGCGATTATGGTACTAAGGTCGTTATCAATAAGAAAGAATTTATTGATTCAATAGACAGAGCTAATCTTCTTATTAAGGAGGGCGAGAAGAAGCCTATTATCATTAATATTACAGATGGCTCATTAGAGGTTAATGTTAATTCAGCAATCGGTACTCTTAACGAAGATATTGATATTGAGAAAGAGGGTAAGGATCTAATGATTGGATTTAATCCTAAGTTCCTCTTAGATGCTTTAAGAGTTATTGATGATGAAACAGTTGATATTTATCTTGTTAATCCTAAAGCACCTTGCTTTATAAGAGATAAAGAACAGTCTTATATATATTTAATACTTCCAGTAAACTTTACAGCTTAATGGTAAATATTAGAAATGGAGCGTATTATGGAAGAAATAACAATCAGAAATGGTGATGAATTCATCAAATTAGGACAGGCAATTAAAGCCGCAGGCTTTGTTGAGTCTGGAGTTGAAGCCAAGATAGTCATTCAGGACGGACTTGTTAAAGTGAACGGAAAGGTCGAGACACAGAGAGGCAAAAAGCTTGTTGGCGGCGAAATAGTAGAATTTGAGGGCAATAAGCTTCTAATTAAAAATAATTAATAACAGCAGGTGTAATTGTGATAATAGAGTCTCTTGATTTAAAAAATTACCGTAATTATGATATTTTGAATATGAATTTTGATAAAAATGTCAATATTATATATGGCGATAACGCACAGGGTAAGACTAATATTTTAGAATCTATATATTTCTGTGCGACTTCTAAGTCACACAGGGGAAGCAAAGATAAAGATATAGTCAAATTCGGAGAGTCTGAGTCACATATTAAAGCTAATGTAATTAAGAATGATATAAGTTATCGTATTGATATGCACTTAAAGAGCAATAAGCCAAAAGGTATAGCTGTTAATGGAATACCTATAAAGAAAGCTGTTGATTTATTTGGTATAATTAATGTTGTGCTTTTTTCGCCAGAGGATCTTAACATTATTAAAGACGGACCTTCGCAGAGAAGACGTTTTATGGATATGGAGTTAAGCCAGCTTAACAAAATATATCTTAGTAATCTTGTTAATTTTAATAAAGTACTTGGACAGCGAAATAAATTATTAAAAGAACTGGCATTTAATCCGTCAGAGGAGATGATAAGCTCACTTGATATATGGGATATGCAGTTTGAGCGATACGGTAAATGTATCATAGAAGGCAGAAAAAAGTTCATAAGGGAACTTAATCTTATTATTAGCGAAATACATTCAAAGCTTACAGGTGGAAGTGAAAAGCTTGTTGTAGAGTATGTGCCATTTGTCAATGAAGATGAATTAGGCAGTGCTTTATCAGAGTATCGCAAGAAGGATATTAAGTATAAATGTTCCTGTGCAGGGCCGCACAAAGATGACCTTGTATTTAACATTAACGGAAAAGATGTCAGGAAATACGGTTCTCAGGGACAACAGCGTACAGCAGCTTTATCACTTAAGTTATCAGAGATAGAGCTTGTCAAGAAGATTATTAAGGACAAACCTATATTACTGTTAGATGATGTATTGTCTGAGCTTGACAGTAACAGGCAGAATTTTCTGCTTAACAGCATAGGAGATATACAGACAATAGTCACCTGTACAGGATTGGACGAATTTATTAATAATAGAATTAATATTAATAAAGTATTTAAAGTAACTAATGGAACAGTAAGTCACATAATGTGCGGCGATGAGGCTGCAGAAATGAGGTAATATGGCAGAGCAGAATTATGGTGGAGATCAGATTCAGATATTAAAGGGTCTTGAAGCCGTTAGAAAAAGACCTGGTATGTACATAGGAAGTACATCTGCAAGAGGATTACACCATCTTGTTTATGAAATAGTAGATAATGCGGTAGATGAGGCACTTGCAGGATACTGTAATGTTATTAAGGTATTTATTAATAAAGACAATTCAATAACGGTTACAGATAATGGTAGAGGAGTACCTGTAGATATCAACCACGAAACAGGAAAGCCTGCCATTGAAGTTGTATACACTATGCTTCACGCCGGTGGTAAGTTCGGTGGTGGAGGATACAAGGTATCTGGTGGTCTTCACGGTGTTGGTGCATCAGTAGTTAACGCATTGTCAGAATGGATGGAAGTTGAAGTTAAGAGAAATGGACATATATATGAACAGCGCTATGAAAGAGGCAATGTATGCTTTGATTTAAGAGTTGTCGGTGATTGTCCAGCAGAGCAGACAGGAACAAAGGTTACATTTTTACCTGATAAAGAAATCTTTCAGGAAACAACAATATTTGAATACGATGTGTTAAAGCACAGATTAAGAGAGATGGCATTCCTAACTAAAGGAATTAAGATTGTTCTTACTGACTTAAGAGAAGGTATTGAACAGGAAGAAACTTTCCATTATGAGGGTGGTATCAAGGAATTTGTTGAGTATATCAACAAGAGCAAAGAGCCTCTCTATAGTCAGGTTATATACTGTGAGGGTGTTAAGGATAACGTACAGGTAGAAGTAGCATTCCAGCATAATGACGGCTTTAACGAGGTTGTAGACACATTTGTTAATAATATAAAGACACCTGAGGGTGGTACACATCTTGCTGGTTTTAGAAATGCTATGACTAAGACTTTCAACGATTATGCAAGAAAGAATAAGATATTAAAAGACAGCGACCAGAGCCTTTCAGGTGATGATATAAGAGAGGGACTTACAGCAATTGTAAGTGTCAAGATTGAAGACCCTCAGTTTGAAGGACAGACTAAGCAGAAGCTTGGTAATACTATAGCAAGAAGTGCCGTTGACAGCATTGTTTCAGAACAGCTTGGCATATTCTTAGAGCAGAATCCATCAGTAGCCAAGTCTATATGTGAGAAGTCACTTCTTGCACAAAGAGCAAGAGAGGCTGCAAGAAAAGCAAGAGATCTTACAAGAAGAAAGACAGCACTTGAGAGTACATCACTTCCAGGAAAGCTTGCAGATTGTACAGATAAGAACCCTGAGAACTGCGAGATATACATCGTTGAGGGTGATTCAGCCGGTGGTTCAGCTAAGACAGCAAGAAGCCGTGCAACACAGGCAATCCTTCCGCTTAGAGGTAAGATTTTAAATGTTGAGAAGGCAAGACTTGACAGAATATTAGGCAACGAAGAGATAAAGGCTATGATAACAGCCTTTGGTACAGGCATACACGAAGATTTTGATATAAGCAAATTAAGATATCATAAGATTATTATTATGACAGATGCCGATGTTGATGGTGCTCATATCGCAACACTGCTTCTTACATTCTTCTACAGATTTATGCCTGAGCTTATAAGACAGGGACATGTATACCTTGCACAGCCACCACTTTACAAGGTTGAGAAGAACAAGAAGGTATGGTATGCCTACAGTGATGAAGAACTTAATAATATTATGCTTGAAATCGGACGTGACCAGAACAACAAGGTTCAGCGTTACAAGGGATTAGGTGAAATGGATGCTGAACAGCTCTGGGATACAACTATGGATCCTCATAAGAGAATATTATTAAGAGTAGATATGAAAGAGGATGACGAGGCAGACCTTGATGTTACATTCTCAACACTTATGGGTGATAAGGTAGAACCAAGACGAGAATTTATAGAAACTAATGCCAAATATGTTAAAAATCTCGATATTTAGGCAGAATAATATTTACTATATGTGTTAAAGAAAGGAAATATATTAATGGATGAACATATCTTTGATAAAGTTCAGGAAGTAGATATGCAAAAGACTATGAAAGATTATTACATAGACTATGCGATGAGCGTTATAGCTTCAAGAGCATTGCCTGATGTAAGAGATGGTCTTAAGCCGGTTCAGAGAAGAATATTGTATTCTATGGTTGAACTTAACAATGGTCCTGATAAGCCACATAGAAAGTGTGCCCGTATCGTAGGTGATACAATGGGTAAATACCACCCACACGGTGATTCATCAATATATGAAGCCCTTGTAAAGCTTGCTCAGGATTTTAATACAAGATATCCACTTGTTGATGGACACGGTAACTTTGGTTCTGTCGATGGAGATGGAGCTGCTGCGATGCGATATACAGAAGCTAGACTTAGCAGAATTTCTATGGAGATGACAGCAGATCTTAACAAAGACACAGTAGATTTTATACCTAACTTTGATGAAACAGAGAAAGAACCTACAGTTCTTCCATCAAGATATCCTAACCTTTTAGTTAATGGAACATCAGGTATAGCTGTTGGTATGGCTACTAATATTCCACCACATAACTTAAGGGAAGTAATAGGTGCAGTAGTTAAGATAATTGATAATAAGATAGAGAATAACAGAGATACTTCGCTAGAGGAGATATTAGAGATTGTCAAAGGTCCTGATTTCCCTACTGGCGGAACAATTATAGGAAAGACAGCAATAGAGGAAGCTTACAGAACAGGAAGAGCCAAGATTAAGGTAAGAGCGGTTACTAACATTGAGCCTATGACTAATGGAAAGAACAGAATTGTTGTTACAGAACTTCCATATATGGTTAATAAGGCAAGACTTATTGAGAAGATTGCTGAGCTTGTAAGAGATAAGAGAATTGACGGAATTACAGATTTAAGAGATGAGTCAGACAGAGAGGGTATGAGAATAGCTATAGAGTTAAGAAGAGATGTTAATCCTAATATTATTCTTAATCAGTTATATAAGCATACACAGCTTCAGGATACATTTGGCGTTATTATGCTTGCCCTGGTAGATAACCAGCCTAAGGTGCTTAATCTTTACGAGATGCTTAAATATTACCTTATGCATCAGGAAGATGTTGTTACAAGAAGAACAAAATACGACCTTAACAAAGCTGAGGAGAGAGCTCACATATTAGAAGGTTTAATAATTGCACTTGATAATATCGACAGGGTAATCTCAATAATCAGAGGTTCGGAAAATGTCCAGACAGCCAGGGAAAGCCTGATGAAAGAGTTCAATCTCACAGAGGCACAGTCACAGGCTATCGTAGATATGAGACTCCGTGCCCTGACAGGTCTGGAAAGAAGCAAGATAGAAGCAGAACTTGCTGAATTACAGAAGAAGATTGATGAGTATAAGGCAATCCTTGCTGATAAGAATAAGCTTCTTACAGTTATTAAGACAGAGATATCAATAATAGCAGACAAATACGGAGATGACAGAAGAACATCTATAGGATTTGATGAGTATGATATTTCTATGGAGGATCTTATACCAGATGAGCCTTGTGTTATTGCACGTACTAATATGGGATATGTAAAGAGAATGACACCGGATAATTTCAAGAGCCAGCACAGAGGTGGCAAGGGAATTAAAGGTATGCAGACACTTGAAGAAGATTACATTGAAGATTTGTTTATGACAACATCACACTATGTACTTACATTTTTCACTAATACAGGACGAGCATATAAGTTAAAGGCTTATGAAATCCCAGAAGCAGGAAGAACTTCCAGAGGAACAGCTATAATCAACCTGTTACAGCTTGCACCGGGCGAAACTATAACAGCAGTCGTTCCAGTTAAGATAGAAGACATCAAAGATGACGATTATCTGTTTATGGCGACTAAAAATGGTATAGTTAAGAAGACACCTTGCAAAGAATTTGCCAACATAAGAAAGAATGGAATTCAGGCAATGACTTTAAGAGATGATGATGAGCTTATTGAAGTTAAACTTACTGATGATACAACAGAAGTTATGATGGTAACTAAACTTGGTATGTGCATAAGATTTAAGGCAACAGACGTAAGACCTACAGGAAGGTCAGCTATGGGTGTCATAGGTATGAATCTTATGGATACAGATGAAGTGGTAGGAGTACAGCTTAATAATCAGGGTAATACTATGCTTATCGTATCTGAGAATGGTATGGGTAAGAAGACTGATATTAATGAGTATGCAGTACAGCATCGTGGTGGCAAAGGTGTTAAATGTTACAAGATAACAGAAAAGACAGGTAATGTTATAGGTGCTAAGGCTGTAGACGATACAAGAGAAGTAATGCTTATTACAACTGAGGGAATTATAATCAGACTTGCATGCAGGGATATATCTACATTAGGAAGAATAACATCAGGAGTTAAGCTTATTAATCTTGATGAGGGTGTAAAAGTTGCTACAGTTTCCAAAGTAAGAAAGAACCCATCTGATGAGAATGGCAGTGAAGCCAGTGATGAAAATGGTTATTCTGAAGAAAATATTGCAACAGATACACAAGAAGATGCTGTGGACATACAGGATAAATCAATTGACAGATTACTAGACGCGGCAGAAAAAGACCAGCAGCAATAATATAATTATAAATAATATAATTATAAATAATATAATTATAATTAAGAGCCATCAGTTGTATACAATTACAATTGGTGGCTTTTGCCTATTCAGACCAATTATTAAGAGGAGAATGTGGATATGAGAGAGTTAAATGTGGATATAATCACACAGAACATTAAAGAAATGTGTATAGAAGCCAATCATTTTTTGACAGATGATATGAAAAAGGTATTTAAAAATGCAGTTGCCACAGAAGAATCACCATTAGGAAAGAAGGTTCTTAACCAGCTCAACGAGAATCTTGATATAGCAGGTAATGATATGATTCCTATATGTCAGGATACAGGGATGGCAGTTATATTTATAAATGTCGGACAGGAAGTACATTTTACTAATGGTAATATAACAGATGCCATTAACGAAGGGGTACGTCAGGGATATGTTGACGGATATTTAAGAAAGTCAGTAGTATCAGACCCTATTATAAGAGAGAATACCAAAGACAACACACCGGCAGTTATTCATTACAATATTGTAGAAGGTGATAAGGTGGATATTACTGTTGCACCTAAGGGCTTTGGAAGTGAGAATATGAGCAGGGTATTTATGTTAAAGCCTGCTGACGGAATAGAAGGTGTTAAGGAAGCTATATTAACAGCAGTAAAAGATGCAGGTCCTAACGCTTGTCCTCCTATGGTAGTAGGAGTTGGAATTGGTGGTACATTTGAACAGTGTGCACTTCTTGCAAAGAAAGCACTTACAAGAAATGTAGAAGAACCTTCACCAGTACCATATGTCAATGAACTTGAGAAGGAAATGCTTGAAAAGATTAACAAGTTAGGAATAGGACCGGGTGGACTTGGCGGCACACAGACAGCACTTGCCATAAATATAGAAACATACCCAACACATATAGCTGGTCTTCCAGTAGCAGTTAATATGTGCTGTCACGTAAACAGACACGCACATAGGGTAATATAATAGCTTATATAACAATATATATAATAGATGTAAGGCACATCTAAAAGGTAGAAGTATTATTTTATGCAGGCATAGACATATTTTGACATTGTGAGCCTTACATCGTATATAAAGACTAATATAACAGAAATGAGGATTAATATGGATAAATATATTAATGCACCAATAAGTGATGAAGATGCAAGAAGTCTTAAATCGGGAGATTATGTATATATAACAGGAACTATCTATACAGCAAGAGATGCAGCTCATAAGAGAATGGCAGAGGCTCTTGAAAGAAAAGAGCAGCTTCCAATAGATATGAAGAATAACATAATATATTATATGGGACCATCACCAGCCAGAGAACAAAGACCAATAGGTTCAGCAGGTCCAACAACTGCAAGTCGTATGGATAAATATGCACCAGACCTTTTAGACCTTGGACTTAAGGGAATGATAGGCAAAGGCAAAAGAAGCAAGGCAGTAATAGATGCAATTGTAAGAAATGGGGCAGTATACTTTGCGGCAGTTGGCGGAGCGGGTGCTATCCTTTCCAAATGTATTAAGAAATCAACAGTTATTGCATATGATGACCTTGGAACAGAGGCAATAAGAGAACTGGAGGTTGAGAATTTCCCTGTTGTCGTAGTAATAGACAGCGAAGGTAATAACTTATATGAAACAGCAATTAAAGAATATAGAAAAGAATAATAAAAAATGTATTGACAACAATAATATGCTCTGCTATAATCAGCTATGCGATTGACGCGTGAGTACGTCAAAGCATAATTTCATAATCGTTTATATATGGAATCTGGAGAAATACTCAAGAGGCTGAAGAGGCGCCCCTGCTAAGGGTGTAGGTCGGGCAACCGGCGCGAGGGTTCAAATCCCTCTTTCTCCGCTTGGCAGGATCAAGCTCACAACCATATGGTTGCGAGCTTTTTCTATGGGATTTCTTAAGCTGGTTATGAAAAGTTATTTACTTAAAGCTTCACAGGGTTAATATTTAACCAGAAGCGTTAATGCAGTTTACATTATCTTTATTGAATGTTTTTGATGGACTTGATTGTTTGCAATCAGAGCATTGATATGAAGAATGAGTGAGTTTTAAATTATTTTTACAACAATTTAAAATAAAATTCAAAAAAATGTAAAAAAGTGTTGACAAAGTAAATAACAAGTGATATTATAATCAAGTCGCCACGAGAGATGAGCGACACAAAAGCTTCTCAAACATAGATAAATACTGAGTTTGAAAGCAATGAACTTTGATAACTGAACAGAAAGACAACCTTGAAAATTCTTTTTTAGAATTTCGAGATGAGTACAGAATTCGATAGAATTAAGTATACATCTTTTGTGAACATCATTCAAGCAATTGAATGAATCCTTAAACACAGTATAAGGAAACTATTATTAAGCTAGTTAGTTTGTAACTGACAAGGCAAACTTTTTATGAGAGTTTGATCCTGGCTCAGGATGAACGCTGGCGGCGTGCTTAACACATGCAAGTCGAACGAAGCATTTAAGACAGATTACTTCGGTT
>NZ_QEOA01000009.1:0-106523 GCF_003096855.1 Bacteroides galacturonicus
AACTCAGGTGTAATCCTCGATAGCTCAATGGTAGAGCACTCGGCTGTTAACCGAGTTGTTGTAGGTTCGAGCCCTACTCGGGGAGCTGTAAGAATGAATTCGTGATAGCTCACACTCATTCTTATTTTTTTTAATAGATATTTCGGCTCCATGGTCAAGCGGTTAAGACACCACCCTTTCACGGTGGTATCAGGGGTTCAAATCCCCTTGGAGTCATAAAACAGAACAAAAGGTTTTAATTTGCCGACATGGCTCAATGGCAGAGCAGCTGATTTGTAATCAGCAGGTTGTTGGTTCGACTCCGACTGTCGGCTCTTTGGACCTTTAGCTCAGTTGGTTAGAGCAACCGGCTCATAACCGGTCGGTCCTGGGTTCGAGTCCCCGAAGGTCCACTTGCTTTTGTTCTGTTTAATATGGCCTGGTGGCTCAGCTGGTTAGAGCGCCGCCCTGTCACGGCGGAGGTCGTGGGTTCGAACCCCATCCGGGTCGTTTACAATAGAATAATGTTGTATATATGGGATCTTAGCTCAGCTGGGAGAGCATCTGCCTTACAAGCAGAGGGTCACAGGTTCGAGCCCTGTAGGTCCCATCATTTATTGAATAAACTGCTTATTTATCAGGCCGGTGTGGCGGAACTGGCAGACGCACAGGACTTAAAATCCTGCGGGACTTATACTCCCATACGGGTTCGATTCCCGTTGCCGGCATTTGGTTTATCCAATAAGTACGTGTAGCTCAGCTGGATAGAGCGTCTGGCTACGGACCAGAAGGCCGCGAGTTCGAATCTTGTCACGTACATCTTATCAACCCTGTATTATCTGTGCATACAGATGATGCAGGGCTTTTTGTTTATTATTTTATAATAGTGTTTGTTACATATTTTTAAATATAAAAGTATTAATCAAATTTCAAATGCCAGTATGCTTTGAAAACTGAAACATTATTTGCAATAAGAAATCTTATTTGGAAATTAGAACTTTAAAACTGTGAATAAAACCATTAATAATAGACATACTAAACAGTGAACTAAATTAAAGGAGGACACAGGTATGTCATATAATTCATCTAAAAACGAATCTAACAGCTATAACGAAGCTGGAAAGAACGCATATAACAAGAGTTCATCAAAGAATTCATCAAAAAATACTTCTAATTCGTCAAAGAACTCATCAAAAAGTTCTTCTAACTCATCAAAGAATTCGTCAAAGAATTCATATAACAAGTCTACAGACAGCTCAGACTGCTATTAAAAAGCATTTCTTATAAAGATGGTTGTTTGCAATGAAAGGCTGTGCAAACAGCCTGATACATAGGGATTTAGGTTATAGTTATGAAAATCGAGCATAAAATATATTAAAATAAATATAAGAAATGTGTAATATGAATTGTGAATTAATAGGACCTAGAAAGTTAGAATATTATATAAATAATCCTTATTCTTATATTATTGACATAAGGAGTAAAGAAATGTATGACAGTGGTCATATAAAAGGAGCAGAAAATTATCCATATGACTATCTGAGCTCGTATGAGGGCATTAGAGCCTTTAAAAGCCAATACAGGGATAAAAGTGCCATATATATATTATATTGCGAAACTGGAACAAATAGTCTGCTTGTATGTAATAAGCTTGCATTATATGGGTATATTGTGAAATCACTGGCTGGTGGAATAAGAGGATATAACGGAAGATATTTACAGTTAAAGCCATAATATCTGAAGGTATGAAATTTTAGTGAAGAGAAAATGTGATTTAACTATTTTACTTGATTATTTATGGTAAGCATTTTAATATTGATATATATTGTTCGATATTAAGAATAAAATGGTTTAATATTGCTAGTCAGGCATTACTGCCAGATAGAACAATTATTATAAAATCTATAAAAGAATGTATGAATGGAGAAATGCAGGCATATGAAGAATACGTATGAATTGATTGCACCGTGTCATTTTGGATTAGAGTCAGTGTTAAAGCGTGAAATATACGATTTAGGCTATGATATATCCAAAGTGGAAGATGGAAAGGTTACATTTATAGGAGATGCGGATGCGATTGCAAGAGCTAACATTTTCTTAAGAACAGCAGAGCGTGTGCTGCTTAAGGTTGGTGAATTCAAGGCAACAACATTTACTGAACTGTTTGATAATACTAAAGAACTGGAATGGGAAGAATTCATTCCTAAGAATGGCAAGTTCTGGGTTACTAAAGCTAATTCTATCAATAGTAAGCTCTTTAGCTCATCAGATATACAGTCAATTGTAAAAAAGGCAATTGTAGAGCGTTTAAAGGGCAAATACGCCGTTAATTGGTTCGAGGAGGACGGAAACAGCTATCCTATAAGAGTAAGCCTTATGAAGGACGTTGTGACTATTTCGCTTGATACATCAGGGGATTCATTACATAAAAGAGGTTATAGACCAGCGGCAGGAAAAGCACCAATATCAGAGACATTAGCGGCTGCACTTATAATGCTTACGCCTTGGAAATCAGACCGTATACTTATAGATCCATTTTGCGGAAGCGGAACATTTCCAATTGAGGCAGCAATGATAGCAGCCAATATTGCACCAGGAATGAATAGACGCTTTACATCTTTACGCTGGACTAATATAATAAATAATGAACTGTGGGATAACGCAGTAGAAGAAGCGGAAGACTTAATTAATTTAAGTATAGACACAGATATTCAGGGATTTGATATTGATGAAAATGTAATTAAAATAGCAAGAAGCAACGCTGCCAATGCAGGTGTTGAGGATTTGATACATTTTCAGGCAAGAAGTGTCAGCGAATTAAGCCATCACAAAAAATATGGCTTCATAATAACTAATCCGCCATATGGTGAACGTCTTGAAGACAAAGAGACGCTTCCAGCTATATATTCAGCATTTGGAAAGCAGTTTGAAAAGCTGGATTCGTGGTCAGCATATATGATTACATCATATGAAGATGCAGTTAAATATTTTGGACGTAAGGCAGATAAGAACCGTAAAATATACAATGGAATGCTTAAGACATATTTTTATTCATTTATGGGTCCTAAGCCACCAAAGAGAGGTTAATTATGAAGAGTATTATTTTGGCATCTAATAACAAGGATAAAGTTAAGGAAGTTAAAGAAATCCTGAAGGGGTACGACATTATTTCTATGAAAGAAGCTGGAATTGATGTTGATATTGAAGAGAACGGAACGACATTTGAAGAAAATGCTTTGATAAAAGCAAGAGCAATTATGAAGCTTACAGGCCAAATAACAATGGCAGATGACTCAGGGCTTGAGATAGATTATCTTAATAAAGCTCCTGGCGTGTATTCTGCACGATTTATGGGACACGATACTTCTTATGATATAAAGAATAAAGCTCTTATACAGAAGCTTGAGGGCGTTAAGGAAAGTGACAGAAGCGGACGCTTCGTATGTGCAATTGCAGTCTGTTTTCCAGATGGACGTGAAATAGTTAAAAGAGGAACAATGGAAGGGCTTATTGCCGAAGAGATAAAGGGAGATAATGGCTTTGGGTATGACCCGATTGTATATCTTCCAGAATATGGCAAGACGTCTGGCGAACTTGCACCTGAGGAGAAGAATAAGATAAGCCACAGGGGCAAGGCATTGGCTCTGATTAAAGAAGAGTTAGACAAATCGGAGGAATTATATGCAGAGGATAATGATAGTAAGTGATACGCACAGACGACACGGTAATCTGGCAGAGGCTATATATAACGAGGGACATCTGGATATGCTTATACATCTTGGTGATGTTGAAGGCGAAGAAGAGGTAATAAAAAGCATAGCCGGCTGTGAAACTATATTTATAGCTGGAAATAATGATTTCTTTTCACCGCTTGACCGCGAGAAAGAAATTGAACTTGGCGGTAAGAAAATATGGCTGACACACGGACATAATTATTATGTATCTTTGGATTTGAAAGTTATTGAGCAGGAAGCTGTTGCCAGAGGAATGGATATAGTTATGTTTGGACATACACACAGGCCGGTTATTATCGTGGAGGATAATATAACACTTATTAATCCTGGCAGCATATCGTATCCAAGACAGGCTGATGGTATACCAACTTACATAATTTTAGAGATTAATGACAATAATGAGTTTAATTTTGAATTAAAAAATGTATAGGAAACCCAGTAAAATAGGGCGTTTGGAGTATATGCTTCAAAAAAATTAAAAAAATTCAAAAAAAGTTTCAAAAAAGTGTTGACATATGGCGAATCATAGCATATAATCTATCTTGTTGTTGCGGTACACGAGTTAAGAACTTAAGAAACAACAACAAGATAAAACCTTTCGGGGTGTGGCTCAGCTTGGCTAGAGCGCTTGATTTGGGATCAAGAGGTCGCAGGTTCGAATCCTGTCACCCCGACTTACAATTTAATATATTATGCGGGTGTAGTTCAATGGTAGAACACTAGCCTTCCAAGCTAGATACGTGGGTTCGATTCCCATCACCCGCTTTGTGTGTCCGTAGCTCAGCTGGATAGAGCAACGGCCTTCTAAGCCGTGGGTCGAGGGTTCGAATCCCCCCGGGCACACTTTTTTTTAACCATATTGGTTAAGCACTTAAAAAGTGTGATACAAGTTGTTAATTAACTTGTAAGAGAGTTCTAAGAGAACTCTTATTTTATGTTATGGTGGGTATAGCACAGCTGGTTAGCGCGTCAGATTGTGGCTCTGAAGGTCCAGGGTTCGAATCCCTGTATCCACCCTTTAATTAATGGGCTATCGCCAAGCGGTAAGGCACAGGGTTTTGATCCCTGCATTACGCTGGTTCGAATCCAGCTAGCCCAGCTGGGTTGGTTGATAGAACTCCCAATCATCAGTTAATAGCATAAGGGCTCATAGCTCAGTTGGTAGAGCACTAGACTTTTAATCTAGGTGTCCCGGGTTCGAACCCCGGTGGGCTCATTGCAAAGGGAATGGTTGAAATACCGTTCCCTTCTTTTTTTGCCATAGTGGACTAGGGGTCAAACAGGTGTCGTAGTCTAAGAATGGGGAAAGTGTGATTTTAATATAAAAAGTATAAAAAGTCTGCAAAGCCGCATAAATACTGGGAGAATCGTTGGTGGTGAAGTTGGGCACTTTTTGGGCACTTGGTGATAGTGGAGAGCGGAATGATTGATAATTCTAGTTTTAATTAGTGCAATTAGGTTGAGTTTTATGTTAAAATTGGTAAAACAAATCGTTGTTTGGCGATTTGGTAAATCCCAATAAATTAGTTTTATATGGAACAGAAACTTTGAATTTACAGAACTACAAAGAAAGGATACATATTATGGAAGGAAGATTAATAGCATTTGTTATTTGGGTAATAATCGGCGTATTATTTATTGTAATGGGCATTTATGATTTTAATTCCAAGAAAGCAAAACCTTTCGGTTTTTGGGCAAATGCCGAGGTAGCGCCCATAGAAGATGTGAAAGGCTATAATCGTGCTTTGGGCATATTGTGGTGCGTGTATGGTATTTTGTTTACGTTAATTGGATTGCCTTTATTAGATGGGCTTAATTCGGGTTTGATTATTATACCTATATTGGGTGCAATGCTTATTAGTATTGCGGCTATGGTAGCGTATGTAGTAGGTATTGAACCCAAATGCCGCAAAAAGAAATAAATGAAAACTTCCAGTTTATAGATTTCATCTTACAAGATACCTGCAAATCACCAACCTGTAAATATATATAATAAATTTGATACAAGAAACAGAGCAAGTACTAAGGTAGCGAAAACCTTTCAGTACTTGCTCTTATTTTATTTACAGGAGGTTTGCTATGGATGACAAGATAAGTGCTGTTGTTGGTAAGCTACAGCAAAGACTTGGTGATGATTACGAGGTAAGAATTGTTGATGTAACAAAGAACAATGATACTGTGAAGAAAGGTATTTCTGTCAGGAAGAATGGAGAGAAAATCGGAAGAATATATTACTGGAATGGAGAAGCATTAGAAGCATTTCTTGGTGATGTAGAAAGCAGTCCTCTTCCTGATATAGACTTTGAAATGAGCCTTAAGAAACAGAAGGACAACATAGTTGCTATGCTAATCAATGCTGAAGCGAATAAGGAACGGCTAAAGGATATGCCACATAGAATGGTAGAAGGTCTGGATCTGGTTATTGTATATAAGATAATCTTCAAGAAAGATTCAGAGGGAATAACATCATCAGATATCAATAATGGTATGATGGCAATGTTAAGAGTGACAGAAGATGAATTGTATACCATTGCAATGAAGAATACCAAAGAATGCTATGCTCCAGATATAAAATCTATGACAGAAACACTTAATGATATGATGAAAGAGTCTCAGGATATTGTAGAAGATATTCCTGAGACTCTTTTTATATTGTCAAATGAAACAAGACAGTTTGGAGCAATATGTATGCTATATCCAGAAGTCTTAAAGAAGTTCTGTGTGGAAAAGATGATTGATGGAGTATTTGTAATTCCTTCATCAATTCACGAAGTGTTGCTGATGATAGCAGATAAGAATAAGGTTGATGTTGGATATATAAGGCAGATGATTAAAGAGGTTAACTATGAAAATGTGAGCGAGGTTGAAAGATTGTCTGATAGTCCGTATTACTATGATGTTGCAACAGATACATTAAGAATTGCTGAGTGAAAATGTAAAACAATGCTTACAGAACAGGAGGTCATATGTATACATTCAAAAGTGAAAAGGAACTGGAGAATATCATAAGGATTGATAAAAGTATACCTAATAAGGTAATAGAAAATGCCAAGTATCATATAGGACTTGTTGAGGAAAGCTATGAGGATGGAGCCTGTGGCAACTTCTACATACTGACAGATGATAATGGCATAGATAGTGCGGTATATAAAGATTGTCTTGCTAATTGTAACCTGGATGAAGATGAGTATGAGTTTGATGACCTGATATGTATGGACAATAATTATGAGTGGCACGTAAGGGCATATATAGGAACAGAAGCATACTGGGTATTTTTCTATCGTGATTGCAGAAAGGAGCAGTAAATGGAAACTAAGAGAGAACAGATAACAACAGAGGTTGTATTCAATGGAGACAGGACATATGAGATAAAGAGAAGAATAGAAGGGTATAAAGGAGACAAGGCAATACTGATAGGACTTTACCCTACTATTGATGGTGATAACATTACCCAAATATAAGAGCAGATAGTTCTTGATTCAGATGATATGAAAGAGGTCGTTTTTCTGCCATATGAGAAGTATTTATAATAGTAATAAAGCGTAAACAGGAAGTGAGTGATAAGATGTTTGATAAGGACAGATATGTAACGAAAGGTATCAATGAGAAAATGCCTTCAGACGCACAGAAAGTGCATAAACATAAGTCAGAATATGAGTTTTTTTCTGTTGATGGCAACTATGTAGAAGGTAAAGTATATGTAATAGATGAATGAGTGTATGCAACAAAGCCTTGAGCAGAAGAATACTAGAGAAAATGGTATTGAAAAGGCAGATTTGGAGATAATAATTCCTATTTACTTTTATTTGTAAGATGTATATTTTTTCATAAGATTAGGAGCACTTGCTAGTGATAGCTATATAGTAGTACAAAAAGAAATATTATGATTCAATTAATAAAATTATTAGAATTAATACAAGAGTTTGATATAATAAGAAAAAAATTAATGCGAATTAATTTATTAAGTGGTGAAAGGTATAGATATAAGTGAGTATATAAAAGTAATATAGTATAATAAATTGGTGATAAAAATTATAAATAAATGAAAGGAATTAATATGTTTTTCTCAATTAAGAAAGATATTTATGATAAAAAAGTCTTATTAAAGACCTGTTATAAATTCACAGATGAATATTATATTCACTTGGATTCTAATAAGGATGAGTTTGTTATTAGTATACAAAAGAAAGATGGGAAGGCAGATACATCCATAGAAGGTGAATTTAAGAATGAACTTATTGAATTTGCTAATAGAGAGATAGTATTTGAACAAACGAAAAATATTAGAGAACTTCTTTTTGCAAGGTCAATGGCATCTTCAGTTATATATGATGATGAAATACAAACAGATATTAATTTGAATGTCGATGATAACAGTTCAATGAGGGATTGGTTTGATAATGAATGAGTTAAAACTTAGTAAAGAAATATATAATTATGGTCTTGTTAAAATGGCAGTTAAAGAATTTGCTGGAATATCTAATATTGTTGTTAATATTGAAGAAAATTTTTTAAGATGCGTATTTACAAATTGTATTTATGATGTCGAAATTACATTGAAAGAATTTGAAAATTATGTCATTGATTTAAATAATCAAAGAGGATTGATATGACAATGGTAATTAATGTGGTTCTTATAATATTATTTTGTTATATTGCATTAATAAGTTATTACAGTGATAAGAAAAATGGGATAATTCCTAATAAAAATCTTTTAGTCATAGGAATAATAGCTGTTATATTGAAAATTTTAGATTACAAAAATATAGATATAATGATAATACAATTAGTTATAGCATGTATTTGTTCATTATTATTTTATTTATTACATATATGGGCTGGTGGTGATTCTAAGTTATTTATAGTTGAGGCTATATTGACACCTAATATATTATATGTTCAGGATAGAATGGCGATTTTCCAAGTAATAGTTTTTTCATACTCATCGGTATATGTATATTTGATTATAGATAGTATATATGCATATATTCGCAAAAAAGAAACATATAATAAGCTTTCTTTGAAAAATATAAATGTAAAATTCTTTATTATGAATTGGTTATTAGTATTTTTGGCTTCAGCAGATATTCAAAAGCTGTTATATTATTTATTGAGAAAGTTTTATATTGAAAATTACATAATATTTGTTTTTGGAAATATGTTTTTTGTATTGATAATGAAAGAAGTTCTTGTAAAAGTAAGCAGACAATTAAGAAATAGTCTATTGATATTGTTATTGGTTTTATTTATGGTTCTTTCTCTTATATCTCCAATAAATTTTAAAATTGATTTAAAAAACGTAATTATTGTTTTGGTTATAGTTATTCTTCGTGAATGGGCAGATAGGTATAGTTATACACCAATTAAGACTTTAGATATAAAAAAAGGAATGATATTATCTGCATCATCAGTAATGTTATTTTTAAACTCAAACATAAAAGGTCTGCCTATGAAAGTATCAGAAGATATGGCAGCCAGACTGACAGATGAGGAAGTAGATAGTATTAAAAGATGGGCAAGAACAAAGAATGGGAAAGATGAATTAATTATAGTAAAGAAAATTCCATTTGCTTTTTTTATAAATATTGGTTATGCAATATTTATGATAATAGGAGGCTATAAGTTGTGGTTAGGTACATAAGTGAATATAAAAGCAAGTATAGAATATTTATTTTTTCTACTAAAGAAATTTACACAAAGGAATTACTAAATAAACAAAAAAATGTAGGAGAGTTTATAAATAATAAAATTGTATTTTATCCAGATGGAGAGACAGTAAAATTAAGTCCTAAAGAAATAAAAATAATGGATGAATTCTGTGATGGAGATGTTTTAGAAATATCAGAAACAGGTATAATTTACAGATGGTATTCGGTTATAGAAGGAGATGCAGGTATTGCGACAACTCCAAAATGTAATTCTAATTGCATAATGTGCCCTGCAAGTGATGGTGAACGAAGTCATAATACAGGATTATCATTAGAACAGCTAGAAACAGTAATCAAACATATGCCAGAAGATTTATGGTATTTTACAATAACAGGAGGAGAACCAACTTTAATTGGTGAAGATAATTTTATAGAAATATATAGAACAGTAAAAGAACATCTGCCGAATACCAATATATTGCTTTTAACAAATGGTAGGACGTTGGGAAATTATAGTTTTTTTGAAAAGTTTAAAAAGGAAAATATGAAAAATCTTAGAATAGCTATACCTATTCACGGAAGTATAGCATCAAAACATGATTATATAACGCAGGCAAAAGGTGGATTTGAGCAAACAATTAGAGGGTTGACTAATATTATTAATGCTAATATTGAAACAGAAATAAGAATTGTAGTTAGCAAGCTAAATGAGGATGATATACTTGATATTGCCAAGCTCATTGTTGCAAAATTTAAAAGAGTAAGAGTAGTTCATTTTGTAGGACTTGAAATGCGAGGTAATTGTGCTGCTAATGCTGATAAAGTGGTTATATCGTATGAGGAGGCTTTTTCAAAGTCAAAGAAAGCAATTCAATTATTAATGATAAATGGGATTGATGTTGCTTTATATAATTTTCCTTATTGTATGATTGAGAGAGGATATTGGTCATTAGCGAAGAAAAGTATTTCATCATATAAGGCAGAGTATTATGTTGAATGTGATAAATGTAAAATGAAGTCTATGTGTTGTGGGATTTTTACAGCTACAAGAAATTTTTACAAGCCAAGAGTATATCCAATAAAAGGTGATAATGAATGATAGGTTATTTTAATGCTAAAAAACAGAGTGAGGATGAATATTTACTTACAAATGATATGGGATTTTATAAGTATGTAAATTCAGAAACATATGATAAATTATGCAATAATAAAATCGACAAAGAAGATGAAGATTATGAGGATTTGATTGAAAAAGGGTTTATTATTAATATATCAATAGAAGAATATATAAAAAAATATTCTGGATTTATAAGAAGTATGAAATCATATTGTATGGGAGGTACTTCTTTACATATATTTGCAGTTACCAATATGTGCAATCTTGACTGTATTTATTGTCAGGCACATAGTAGAAATTCACATTTGAATGGTAAAATGACAGAGGAAATAGGAAAGCGTGCAATTGATATTGCGATGAATTCCAAGAATGATAACCTGACATTTGAATTTCAAGGTGGCGAGCCGTTGTTAAACTTCAATGTTATAAAAAGTATGATTGAGTATTCAAAGGAAAAAAATAAAATTTTAAATAAACATATTGAATACACAATAGTAACAAATTTGACGTGTCTGAATGATGATATATTACATTTTTTGTTAGATAATAATGTTAGTATATGTACTTCATTAGATGGAACAAGAGAAATTCATAATTATAATAGACCATACAAATTATCAAAAATAGGTAGTTTTGATGATGTTATTGATAAAATAGCATATTTAAAAAGTAAAGGTGTAAATGTTGGGGCTATTCAAACAACTTCTAAAAAAAGTATTCAAAATCCTAAAGAGATAATAGATATGTATTTAAAGATTGGCATAAACCATATTTTTTTAAGACCATTAACTCCATTAGGTATGGCTGATGATTCGTGGAAGAAGGTTGGATATACAGTAGAAGAATATATAAATTTTTATAAAGAAGCATTTCAGTATATAATGGAACTTAATAAAAATGGTACATTTTTTGTTGAAACGCATGCGGCATATTTTTTGTGTAAGATACTTGAAAATTATTCTCAAAATTATATGGAATTACGTTCGCCTTGTGGCGCTACATTAGGACAAATGAGTTATTATTATGATGGCAATATATTTACCTGTGATGAAGGAAGAATGTTATATGAAATGGGAGATAGTTCTTTCTTGCTAGGAAATGTATATAATGATTCATATATGGATATGATTGGTTCCGATATATGTAAAACATTATGTAAGTCCTCTATAATAGAAAGTCTTCCAAAATGTAATAATTGTGTATATCAGCCATACTGTGGAACTTGTCCTGTTGTTAATTATGCCAGCGATAAGGATTTGTTTTCTAAAAATCCAAAGGATTTTAGATGTAAAAGTTACTCAGCAATTATGGATTTATTATTTGAAATAATACATAGAAATGACAAACA
This sequence comes from Bacteroides galacturonicus, assembly GCF_003096855.1. Classification (NCBI taxonomy): domain Bacteria; kingdom Pseudomonadati; phylum Bacteroidota; class Bacteroidia; order Bacteroidales; family Bacteroidaceae; genus Bacteroides; species Bacteroides galacturonicus. Next base: position 11,827 of record NZ_QEOA01000009.1, read on the forward strand.
GGAAATGGATATATTATATTCGTGGATAAGATGAGGTGATATGGATGGAAGAGAAAAAGTTTCCTAAAATAAGTAAATCTATTCAAGATTTTTTTGAGGATGAAGATGGAAGTATAACAAGAAATAAAGCATTGTTAATGGGTGGAATGATATTAGTGTTAGGGATGCTTTTTAGTGATGAGGTGTATGCTGCACATAGAACTCATTCAACGCATAGGACACATTCGACCCATAGGACTTCTAATAATGCGCATGGAAGTCATTCAACACACGCAACTCATAGCAATACACATTCAAATCATGCAACTCATTCAACACATGATTCACATAGCTCCCATAGTACACATTCAAATCACGCAACACATTCGACAAGTACTGTAGCACCAACAACACAGTCAGCACCAACAGAATCAGCAACAGCAGCACCAACAACTCAGGCAGCAACGATAGAACCAACAACAGCAGAACCAACAACACAGTCAGCAACGATAGAACCAACAACAGCAGCACCAACAACTCAGGCAGCAACGATAGAATCTACAACTATAGCACCAACAACGCAAGCGGTAACAATTGAATCAACAACATCAGCAATGACGGAAGAGGCGGCAATAGATGCTGGAACTTTAAATTCTGCATGTAATGATGTAATAAATACGTTAGTAGGCGGTGGAACATTGGCAGCAGTTGGAGGAGTTTTAGCACACAAAATAAAAAAGAATAAAGATAAAAATAAGGATGATAATAAAAAATAGCACGATTATTTAATTAAAATTTAATATAATAATTTAAAACAGAGCAAGTACTAAGGTGACGAAAACCTTTCAGTACTTGCTCTTATTTTATTTAAAGAATGAAGAAGAATGATACTGAACTGAGAAAATTCATGTCAGGAGAAAGAACAACAACATTGAACAGTTATGTTTACTCCTGTGGCACTTGGTGTCAGGGGGAGAGGAATGATTGAGAATAGGAGTTTTAACTTGGTTGAGTTTTATGTTAAAATGGATAAAACGAATCGAAGTTTGTGCATTATGGAGGATATTAGAATGAAGATTAATGAATATCAGGAATTGGCAATGACTACTTTAAATCCTGAACTAAGTAAAAGAGATGTATTAATAAATAGTGTAATGGGATTATGTGGCGAATCAGGAGAAGCCATTGATATAGTAAAAAAATGGATGGCTCAAGGACATGAATTGGACAAGGAACATTTGGCAAAGGAACTTGGAGATGTAGCTTGGTATTTGGCAGAAGCTGCAACAGCATTAGATATATCGCTTGAAGATATTTTACAAGCAAATATCGATAAATTAAAGATGAGGTATCCAGACGGATTTGAAACGAAAAAATCTTTAGTGCGCCTAAAAGGAGATATATAAACTCAAGTTTATAGATTACATCTCACAGAATATCCGTAAATCACCTGCCTACAACCATATATAATAAATTTGATATAAAAAACAGAGCAACAGGTATAGTTTTTCCATTTTCATCTAGAAAGGTTTTTAGAGTTTATGATGCATCATATTCTGAAAAATTGGTTTATAAAGAATTATCACAGTATCGAATAAGGAACGATAGAGAATTTTTTTTATTATCATATTCAAAAGCATGTGAAATGATAGAGAAAATTTTAATAGACAATAATATGATGTATTATAAGTATGACAATAAAGAAAAGTAGTAATTTGAGTATTAGTTTATAGGAGTTTTATATGAGTGATTTAAAAGCAATAGAGTATAAAAGATTTGAAGATATAAAGCATATTAATGAGAATGGTAGTGAATATTGGAGTGCGAGAGAATTAGCCGTTGCTTTAGATTATGTTCAGTGGCGAAATTTTGAAAAAGTAATAAAACGTGCAATGATTGCATGTGAAAATAGTGGACATAATGTTATGGACGATTTTGCTGAGGTCAGCAAAATCGTGGAAGCTGGTGCAACACACAAATCTACAAGGGATTATGAATTATCAAGATATGCTTGCTATTTAATAGTTCAAAATGGTGATCCGAGAAAAGAGGTCATTGCTTTAGGACAAACATATTTTGCAATTCAGACATATAGACAAGAAGTAGCTGATCATTTCAATGAATTGGATGAGGATAATAGAAGGTTGGTGGTGAGAGGGGATATAAAGCAATGGAATCAGATGTTAGCAGAAACTGCTCATAATGCAGGTGTTATTACAAATGAAGAGTTTGCTATTTTTCAAAATGCGGGTTATATGGGACTTTATGGAGGTCTTGATGTGGATGATATTCATACGAGAAAACAATTGGAAGTGGGGCAGAAAATTCTTGATTATATGGGAAGTACAGAGTTAATTGCCAATTTGTTTAGAATATCACAAACAGAAGAAAAATTAAGAAAAGATAAAGTGCAAGGTGCTGAAAAAGCAACATCGGTTCATTATAATGTTGGCAAAGAAGTAAGAAACGCAATAGAAAAAATAGGTGGAACTATGCCAGAAGATTTACCAACACCAGAAAAAAGTATTCAACAAATTGAAAAGGAACAAATGGAAAGATTGCGTAACAAAGCCCAAAATGGGAAACTTATGTTGGACGAATAGATTAAAAGATATTTATATTTGAAATAAAACTATGGATTTTTCAGGTGCTAGTTTAGAGTCGAGTGTTCATTAACTCAGTTGATATATGTGTTGTGTAAGAATATTTGTTTGTATATGATGCTTGAAATCACGTAAGAATAATTAAAAAAGTTTTGGGCACTTTTCCGGCACTTATTTCATCACTAATCATTACATAAAAATCATTACACAGGCTATCGGATCCTACTGGACTAGTGCCATAAAGGAGACCTAAGAAAGTCAGTGTTTAAGCGGTCTCACGGCTTCGAACCCCGGTGGGCTCATTGTCAAGGGAATGGTTGAAGACCATTCCCTTTTTTCTTTTCGTGTCCGGTGACTAGGAGGGGAACGGGTGTCTTGTGAAGAAATTCATTCTTCATTATTTCCAAGTGGTGTTAATGAAAAAAGTGAAAAATATCAAAATATTTACATTATTTACAATAAACAGGGAAAAGGGTATTATTATCAAAGAAATTTAGTGAATTGACCAGAATTTATCAGGCGGAAATGGAGAAGAAAATGTATAAGGTGTTAATAGTAGAGGATGAAAAGGTAATTGCAGATACACTTGCGGCTCATCTTAACAAGTGGGGATATGAGGCGGTATGTGTTACTGATTTTCAGAATGTGTTAGAGGAGTTTGAAAGAGAAAAGCCCCATATTGTTCTTATGGATATAGGGTTGCCCTTTTTTAATGGGTATCACTGGTGTACCCAGATTAGAGCTCAGTCTAAGGTGCCTGTTATATTTCTATCTTCAATGTCGGACAATATGAATATTGTTATGGCCATTAATATGGGCGGTGACGATTTTATTACGAAGCCCTATGACCTTAATGTGGTTGTGGCAAAGGTGCAGGCACTTCTTAGAAGAACCTATGATTTTACTGACAATACAAGCACAATTGAGCATAATGGCGGGGTGTTGAATTTAAATGACCAGACATTTATGTATAATAATAATAAGGTTGAACTTACTAAGAATGAATACAGGATATTGCAGTGTCTTCTTGAAAATGTAGGTAAGGTTGTAAGCCGTGACAGTATTATGGAAAAACTCTGGGAGGATGAAGCATTTGTTGATGATAATACACTTACTGTCAATGTTACCAGACTTAGAAGAAAGCTTGAGGATGCAGGGGTCAGCGATTATATTAGAACAAAAAAAGGAGTGGGATATATTATTTCATGAAAAATGTGGTGTTATATCTAAAAAGCAGAATAAAGGTTATAGTGATGCTTGTGGTAATTGCGATTGTGCAGTTTGTAGTGTTTTATCTTTATTCGGTGCCAGTGGCACCTGTTATATATTCATTGGAATTGCTGTCCTTTATGCTGGCTGTGGCAGTTGTTTTTGATTATATGGCATTTTACAGAAGGCATAAGGCGCTTAAGCACAGCCTTTTGTGTGATGAGATTTTTCAGGTTGAATTATATGATACTTCTGATGCAATAGAGGATGATTATCAGCAGCTTCTTACAAAGGTGCTTACGCAGAAGTATCAGGCTAATGAGCTTAGAGAGAAATCGATGGCAGACCTAAGAGATTACTATGCTATCTGGGCACATCAGATTAAGACACCTATATCGGCAATAGATGTACTGCTTCAGGCAGAGAATGAACCGGATAAAATTGACTTAAAGGAGCTTAAAAGGCAGCTTTTTAATATTGATTTCTACGTGGATGCTGTTATGAATTACCTAAGGCTTGAGGATATGTCCTCTGATTATGTATTTGAGGACTGTCAGGTTGAAAAAATTGTGCGAAAGGCAGTTAAAAAATTCGCGGCACAGTTCATAGGTAAGAAGATATCAATTGAGCTTAACAACCTTGATACAAATGTAAAAACAGATGAGAAGTGGCTTGGCTTTATAATAGAGCAGCTTATTTCCAATGCGGTTAAATACACCAGAAATGGCGGAAAAATCAGCATATATATGAAGGAAACCTTCAATAGTGCTGATAGAATTCTGGTTATTGAGGATAACGGAATAGGGATTACTAAGGAAGATATTCCAAGAATCTTTGAGCGAGGATACACGGGCTACAATGGAAGAATGAGTAAAAAATCATCGGGAATCGGTCTGTACCTTTGCAGGAAAGCAGCAGATAAGCTGGGGATTTCTATTGCAATAGAGTCAAAACTGGATAAGGGAACTAAGGTGCTTCTGGATATGACGCAGAAGTATATCTCACATGAGTAAGTTTAATAGATTCTTGTAAGATGATTTTTAATATAATACGTTGTGCAAGCTATACAATTTACGTTATTAAATATTTATCTTACAAAAATGTAAGAAAAACGTAAGCTGCTTAAATGGCAGGGAATGCAAACTCCGCGTATACTTGGCATTGTAAGAAATGTTAGATGTTTGAAACACAAGGAGGATTGTATGGCATTATTAGATGTAAGAAATTTGAAAAAGGTATACACAACAAGGTTAGGTTCTAATCAGGTTCAGGCGCTTTCTAACGTGAATTTCAGCGTTGAGCAGGGCGAGTATGTGGCTATTATGGGAGAGTCTGGTTCAGGAAAGACTACGCTTCTTAATATACTGGCGTCGCTCGACAGGCCTACAGGTGGTGAGGTTATTCTTAATGGCAAGAATACAGTGGATATTAAAGAAAAGGAATTATCAGCATTTAGAAGAAAGAACCTTGGCTTTGTATTCCAGGATTTTAATTTGTTAGATACATTTTCACTGCAGGACAATATATTCCTTCCGCTGGTGTTGTCAGGGGAGAAGTATGATAGCATGCAAGAGAAGCTTAAGCCAATTGCAAAGGAGCTGGGAATTGAGTCTATATTAGGAAAGTTCCCATATGAGGTGTCAGGTGGACAGAAGCAGAGGGCAGCGGTTGCGAGAGCTCTTATTACTAACCCTCAGATTATTCTGGCAGATGAGCCCACAGGAGCGCTGGATTCAAAGTCTACAGACCAGCTTTTAGAGCTGTTTAGCAAGATTAACGGACGTGGTCAGACAATACTTATGGTAACTCATAGCACTAAGGCTGCAAGCAAGGCGGGCAGAGTGTTATTTATCAAGGATGGAGAGGTGTTCCATCAGATATACAAGGCATCAATGACAGACGAGGAAATGTACACTAAGATTTCTGATACACTGACTGTTTTGGCAACAGGAGGTGAGAGCCTTGAGTAAAGCATTTTATCCTAAAATGGCGCTGTCTAATATAAATAAGAACAGACAGACTTATTTTCCATACATTATAACCTGCATCCTTACTATTATGATGTATTTTATGATGGGCTCAATACTTCATAATGAGAATGTAAGAAATATGAATCACGGTGATATGGTTATTGTGCTCCTGAATATTGGTATGTGGGTTACGATGATTTTCGCAGTTGTATTTCTTTTTTATACCAACAGCTTCTTAATTAAGAGAAGACAAAAGGAAATTGGACTTTATAACATTCTTGGAATGGAAAAAAGGCATATTGCAAAGATGATGTTTTATGAGACATTATTTACAGCAGTGGTAAGTATAGGCATTGGAATGCTTATGGGTATGCTATTTGGAAAGCTGATGTTTCTTTTACTGATTAAGCTTATTGGCTCTAGCGAAATTCCGGCGTTTCAGATTCCAAGTGAAGCAGTAGTTAATACTCTTGTCACAATGGCATTAGTATTTTTTGCAATTTTACTTTATAACCTGGCAAGAATTCATCTTACGAAGCCGATTGAACTTATTCACGGTGGACAGATTGGTGAAAAGGAGCCAAAGACAAAGATACTTCTTACAATAATTGGCGTTCTTACTATGGGCGCAGGCTACACATTTGCACTGACAGCAAAAACCCCATTTCAGGCTATGAATAATTTCCTTGTTGCGGTTATTCTTGTTATTGTGGGCACCTATTGTCTGTTTACAGCAGGAAGCATTGCATTTATTAAGCTTCTTAGAAAAAACAAAAAGTTTTATTACCAGACAAAGCATTTTACAAGTGTATCTGGAATGCTTTACAGAATGAAGCAAAATGCAGTTGGGCTGGCCAATATATGTATTCTTTCAACTATGGTTTTAATCAGCGTATCAACTACGGTGTCTATGTATCTTGGTATGGAGGATACACTGAATACGGCTTGCCCTAATGAGATTAACCTGAGTGCTTCATTCTACGGCGAGAAGGATACTGATATGGTTGAAAATGTTGTTGATGAGATGGCAAAAAAATATGGTGCAACCACATCTAATTACTCAGGTGTTTCTTCTATTACATTATTTTGCAATGCTAGTAGTGAGAGCGGTGAGTTTCAGGTGTTAAAGCAATCTAATATGTCAGGTGCGTATATGGATAATCTGTCGGGTTGTTTGTGTATGACGGTTGATGATTTTAATAAGTTGGAGAAGAGTAACTATAAGCTTAATGAAGGTCAGGTTATTGTTTATAAAAATAATGGCTATAAAGCTGCTAATGTAAGGCTGTCAATCGATGATGAAACAAGTACATTTAAGGTGGCAAAGGTTATTACAAAGTTAGAAAATGCACATCTTGGAATTGAAAATACTGAACAGCTTGTCCCTTGTTATGTATTCATAGTAGACAGTGAGAAGACTTTGGAGAAAATCGTTGATGCAATGCAGAGTGGTAACGTGGTTGAGAAAAGAAAAGCTGCAACCTACGATTATGTAGTTCAGTTTGATACTAATCTTACAAAAGAACAGAGTATTGCAATGAGTAGAGAACTGGATGCCCTTGACCTTGAAGGGGTTAGGATAGTTTCAGACAACAGATATGAGATGGCTGAGGAATTTCATCAGATGTATGGAGGCTTCCTGTTTATAGGAATGTTTGTAGGTTCATTATTCTTAATGGCAACTGTACTCATAATCTATTACAAGCAGATATCAGAAGGCTATGAAGATAAGGCAAGATTTGAAATCATGCAGAAGGTTGGCATGAGCAGAGCAGAAGTTAAAAAGACAATAAGAAGCCAGGTGCTTATGGTATTCTTTATTCCTCTTATAATGGCAGCAATTCATATTGTTGTATCATTTAGAATTATTAAGATGATTCTTTCAATGCTTAATCTTGGAAATGTAAATCTGTTTATGTGGTGTACTCTTGGAACGGTTCTTGTGTTCTGTGTAATATATGCTATCGTATTCGCCATTACAGAAAGGGCATATTACAAGATTGTCAGCATAGGTAATAAATAAAGACTTATGTGGTGTTAGAAATATAAATTGTCAAATTGTTTGAAAAAAATTTGAAAAACCTTAATTTCCAGCCCGAGATAGCCCTAAAGGCATCTCAGGCTGGAAATTTACATGTTATTGGCACCTTGAATCTGTGCTTCCGTCATACATATATCACGTTCTTTCGCAAATCAACGTCTTTTTCTTCTGGCTGTTCTTAAATAATAATTCCCGTACAGACATCATAACTTCATGATAGAGAAGAATAATTATATCGCCATACCTGACTGCAAAATAGTATTCCGTTAACATTTGGTCACACCTCTTCAGATTTACTGTGCAGGTACTGCATGATTTCTTCATAACTTCGTCCGCTCTGTGCTATATGCATAAATACTGGGATTGTTTGAAAGTGAGTTAGACACTTTTTCTGTACTCTATGCCATAAATCGCTAGAAAATGTAATTCAATTACAGTATTATTATAAACAACAGATACAGACAGATTCAGGAATGGAGATTACTATGGCAGATTCACAAAAAGGAAAGATTGATATGACTACAGGTCATATAATGAAAAATATTATACTGTTTGCGATACCGATTATTATTGGAAATGTTTTGCAGCAGTTATATACTACGGTTGATGCACTTGTAATAGGCAAATATTGTGGAGATACATCTTTAGCTGCGGTAGGAACGAGTTCACAGCCGGTTGAAGTATTATTATGTGTTTTTTTAGGAATAGGAACAGGTGTGTCTATTCTTATTTCACAATATACCGGAGCAAGGGAATCGGGAAAGGTTGTTTCAGTATGTGGAACTTCAATAACACTTATATATATTGTAGGTATTCCGATTGGAATTCTTGGATGGTTTGCAGCACCATATATTCTGGAATTCATGAAAGTGCCGCAGGATGTGTGGAATGCCGCATTAATATATACGAGGGTTGTGTTCTTAGGTACACTTGGTAATCTGGGTTATAATATGAATGCTGGTATTTTAAGAGGACTTGGAGACAGCAAGGCTTCATTATGGTTTCTGGTTGTGTCCTGTGTTTCTAATATAGTATTTGATTTATTGTTTGTTGCAGGGTTTGGAATGGATGTAGCCGGAGCAGCACTTTCTACAAGTATTGCTATGTTCATTTCATGGATTGTAAGTATTGTTTATATAAGAAAGAAGTTTCCGGAGATACAGTTTACATATTTGCCTAGAAGATTTTCTGGAACAATGATGAAAGCTATTCTGGCTATTGGCTTGCCCGTTGGACTTAACAATTCTCTTTATTCATTAGGACATGTTGCATTACAGACATTTAATAACTCGCAGGGTGCTATATTTATGGCTGGAGGTGCAGTAGCAGGAAGAATTACAGGATGCGCTAACATAGCAATTACAGGATTATCTTCGGCGGCCACTACATTTTCAGGACAGAATTATGGTGCTAAGAAATATTCAAGAATTAAAGAGGGACACTGGAGAATTCCATTGTGTTCAGGTCTGATTACATTAAGTTTTGGATTGCTTTTTATAATGATACATAAACCTATAATCCGTTTCTTCTCGTCAGATGAAATGGTATTGATGTATGCTAGCAGACATGTTGTTGTCATGTTACTTTCACAGTGGTTTTATGCTATCTTTAACTGTATAATATCTATTGTAAACGGAACTGGAAAGGTGCGTTATACTACAATTGTCAACATTCTTATGCTTTGGGCAGTCAGAATTCCAAGTGCCTATATTATTAGCAGATACTTTGATGGAACATGGGTAATGTTGTGCTTCCCAATCTCTTTCAGCTTTGGAATGTTTGCAATGATAGGTTATTATCTGTTCTCACCGGCATGGAAGGAAGTTATGAGAATGGCGGAAAAGAAACAAAATGAAGGTGAGAAGAATCTGGCGTAAGTAAGATTGCAGGCTTGCGAAAAGAGTGCAATAAGATTGATGAAAAAATTAAAGACCAGCAAATCATCAACATACAACTATATATAATAACTTTGATATAAAGAAGCAGAGCAAGTGCTAAGGCAACGAAAACCTTTCAGTACTTGCTCTTATTTTATCACTAATGCTTACATAAAAATCATTACACAAAATAGAGTAAAGATTTTGTGAGTTGAATAAGAAAAAATGATTGACATAACAGAATAATCTGTCTATAATCGTTCTAAAAAGAACGATAGTAAAGGAGGTCAGGATGTATTTCTGGGATAAGCATAAAACAATCACAAGCTATTATGAATTACTTTCAGGAGAAGTGTGCGACAGGTATGAATTAACGCAGATGGAATATGATATACTTATGTTTCTTCATAATAATCCACAGCATAATACAGCAGCAGACATAGTAAAGATTAGAAAATCAACAAAATCCCACGTTTCAACATCACTAAAGAATCTTGAAAATAAAGGTCTTGTTGAACGAATACAAAGTAAGGATAATAAAAAGCATATTGAGATTGTTTTATTAGATAAGGCGGAGGTAATTGTAAAAGCAGGAATAAACGCACAGAAACAGTTTGCTAAGGATGTTTTAAGTGGCTTAACAGAAGAAGAAAAGCATATGTGTATAGATGTGTTTGATAAGATCTGCAATAATGCAGAAAAATATTTAAAAGAGTATAGGGAGCAGAACTAGTAATGAAGCAGAACAATTATAAACCACAGCTTCCAGATGTTATGGAAGCAATATTTGATGCAGCATATCTTATATTTGATCTTATTGCTGCAATATTATTTTTTATATATTCAAATGGGGATATGTTATTTATTCTTTATGGAATATTAACATTAACACTTTGCGGAGGAGATGCATTTCATCTTGTGCCAAGAATTATCAGAGCAGTATGTGGAAGTAGTGATAAGATAAAGAAACAGCTAGGAATTGGATTGCAGATATCTTCTATTACAATGACAGCTTTTTATATTATTTTGATGTATATCTGGAAATTTACATTTCCAGGGTTTACAATACCAGTAATAATTGAGGTTATAATATGGATATCAGCAATTGTTAGAATTGTAATATGTATGTTCCCACAGAATAATTGGTGTACAGATGAGGGAAATATGAAATTATCCGTTATCAGAAATTCAGTCTTTGCAGTTACAGGTATAGGAGTAATTATTCTATATTTGATTTCAGGAAATGCTTATGGATATCATCTGACAAGGATGGCAGCAGCAATTATTATTTCATTTGGATGCTATATACCAGTAACCTTATTCAGCAAAACTAAACCAAAGGTTGGACTTTTAATGATTCCGAAAACTTGTGCATATATGTGGATTATAGCTATGGGACTTAAGCTTTTGTTTTAGAATTATGTGGAGCAGCTCTGAGGCATCACTAAGCGGTAGAATTTACGTTCATTGTTCATATTATTACAATTATAAATATAACAAAATATTATCATATGGAGGCATAACATTATGATGGAAATTAAAAAGTTTGTAGAGCTTATGACTGGAGAATTTGATAACAAAGAACAGTTTATGGAAATGAAGGAGGCTGGTAAAAGCTTTCCGTATGCACAACATATAAACACAGTCTGCAATGATAAAATAAAAAATATTCCAGAGGATTTTAACGGAGTATTTGTTGTAGAGGAAAGTTATTATGAAACAGATGGAAAACGTCATGCGTCACCACATTTATTTCTGATTACAGATAGTAACGCTGGAGTTATACTTTCTTCTTATGAAATTCCTGCAGGAGAAGACAAGAATACATTTTCTTATAACTCAATGAAGAGTGTAGATTATAGTGAACTTAAAAAATCTGAGAAGTTTACGCCAGCATTATATAAGGAAAATAATGGAAGCTGGGAGGGAGGAAGCGTAAGCCAGTTTACACCAGTTATGATATTCAGATTATGGGAGCGTTTTTCAGAAGCTTGTCTTGAGGTATCAGAAAGCATGGAGGTGAATGGAAAGAGAACCTTCGGATATGATGTTCCTATTATTTATAAGAGAGTATAGAACAATTGGACTGCCAGCCGGATTATCCTGCTGGCAATTAACTGGCAGTGGTGCAAGGTAGTGTAGAGTTATATAATAAGCATATTATTTTATATTAAGTGTACTACATATGAAACTAAAGCTTGGGTGCTTTCTGTTTCATATGTAGTTATTCTGTAAGTTCCTTCATAAGTGAGTGTACAGTTGTAATTTTATTTATCCGGCCAACATTGTCACCACAGAAGATTAAGCCATTATCCACATCTCCCTTTACAGCATTTATAAGAGCTTTTGTAATACAATATGGAACCTTTGCAGGGTTACATTTTTCAAGACAATTGTAGCATTTGGAAATAGGAATTCTTGAATTGTCAAGTTGTTTAATAAATGCATTGCGAAGTGCTCTTCCAGGCATTCCGACAGGACTTTGGATAATCTGAACATCTTCTTGTCTGGCATTGATATAAGCCTGTTTATAAGCAGGTGATGCATCACATTCTTTAGTAGCAACGAATCTGCTTGCTATCTGCACTCCATCAGCTCCAAGGTTAATTGCATGAATAATATCCTGTTTATCGAATATTCCACCTGCAACAATAACAGGTATTTTTTTTGAGTATTTATCTTCATATTCTTTTTTACATTCTATAATATTAGTTATTTCATTATCGAAATCAAGTGAAGCTGTATTGTTCAGCTGTTCATTAGAAAATCCGAGGTGTCCGCCAGCCTTTGGTCCTTCTATTACGATAAAATCAGCGGTTCGGTCATACTTATGTGACCACATTTTTAATATAAGCTGTGCAGCTCTTTTTGATGATATGATAGGAGCTATCTTAGTCTGACAGGCTTTGTCTACAAGTGCTGGTAAATCTATCGGAAGACCAGCACCGCTGATAATTATATCGGCACCTGCTGCAACAGCTGCTTTTACATGTTCTTTATAATGTTTAAGTGCAACCATAATATTTACGCCAACAAGTCCATTACCACCGGCAATTTCTTTAGCTTTGCGGATATGCTTCTTTATTGCTGCTAAATTGCAGCCGGCCTGATCATATTCAAATGCATCATCATCATAACCAATCTGGGCAGTTGAAATAATTCCGACTCCCCCCTCCTTTGCTACTGCACCTGCAAGACCGCTTAAGCTGACACCAACACCCATGCCACCTTGAATAATTGGAATTCTTGCTGTTTTATTACCAATATGTAATTCGGGAAGCTTATATTTATTTGTACTAAGATTCATATTAAACCAATCCTCATTTCTATGTATATATTGTTGGAGTATACAAGAATTATTGAACCATTATCACAATGTTTTGATACTCAAACTATTGTGATAATAATACATCGTGGCAGAGATGTCAAGATTTTATTATTAACAATACTTCTTGATATAGTATTTAAAACTATGAAGATTAATAAAATTCACTATAAAGTATCAAAAATACCATTCAACTCCAAAATCCAACCGAATACCGAAGGGTTATATATCTTTTAAATGGCTGGATTACGGTAGATAAAATACTCACATTTACGATTATTTTTGTTGCTATTTTTGTTATAATATGGTTATGTATCTATATACCAATAAGAATTAAAATAGCCAGGATTAATAAAATATTTAGTAAGTAATGTATACACAGATATAAAATGCCTGGCACATAATAGAAGAAAGGAAGCCTGTTACAATTACATTATTATAATATATTTAGATATGTTGGATATATTAGATATGCGGATATATTGATATGTTGTATACATTAAAAGTGTTAGATATATTTGCTCGATTATATTAGTGATAATTAATAAGACAGGCTGTATAAAAGACTATGGACAAAGTTAAGAAGCATACAATACGTGTCAGGTATGTAATATTATCTGTGATAGGTTTTGTTCTTGCTGTGATAATAGGAATAGTTACGATTGCACTTGTAAGCTACAAAAAGCAGCCGAAGCTTACAGATGGTGAGAAACAGGAATTAGATAACACGGATCTTTTAAAACGCCAGACTAGTCCTGAGAGAGCCAAGATAATAGAGGATAATAATGATGCGTTAAAAGAACGTATAAGAATGATTAGCCAGGCAAAGGAAGAAATAATACTTTCAACCTTTGATTTCAGGTCTGATGATAGTGGAAAGCTTATATTAGGTGCACTTATTGATGCGGCAGACAGGGGAGTATCGGTTAATGTTATAGTTGATGGAGTGTCAGGTTTTCTTAGAATGAGGGGCAATGCGTATTTTGAGGCACTTGCGGCTATGCCAGAGGCAACAGTTAAGATATATAACAAGGTCAATCCGTTAAAGTCTTATAAGTCAATGGGAAGACTGCACGACAAATATATAGTTATAGACAGGCAGAATTATATTCTTGGTGGACGTAATACATTTAATTATTTCCTTGGAGATAATGAGGGACATAAGAATTATGACAGAGATGTGTTAGTATATTGTGCCAAGACAGATGAGAACAGTTCGGTCAACCAGCTTATAGACTATTATGACAGCGTGTGGAACTATAAGGAGAGCAAGACTCTTTTATCAAGCAGTAAGACTTCTTATAAAGAAAAGATAGCTGCAAAGGACAAGGTTAAGACAGCAAAAGATGAGCTTTTAGCAGGTTATGAGGCATATTGTGCTGATAATCAGGAGTTCGTAGACAATACAGATTATGCCAGTGAGACAGTGGAGGTCAACAGCATAGCACTTCTTAGCAATCCGATAGATTACAAGGTAAAGAAGCCGGTTGTGTGGTATCAGCTTGTAAGGCTTATGAAATCGGCAGATGCTAAGGTGAAGATACATACACCTTATATAATATGTAACGATTATATGTATGAAGGACTTACTGAGGTATGTGATAAGGTAGAAAATGTATCTTTGATGACTAATTCTATTGGTAATAATGGTAATCCATTTGGCTCGGCAGATTATTATGTTAATAAAGATAAAATACTTAATACCGGGCTTGAAGTATGGGAGTACGAGGGCGGATATTCTTATCATGGAAAGTCAATACTTATAGATGATAATATATCGGTCATTGGCTCATTTAATGTGGATATGCGAAGCGTCTATCTGGATACGGAGCTTATGCTTGTAATTGACAGCAGGGAGATTAACAGCCAGTTAAATGAAGCTATGGAGTCATATGAGCATATAGCAAGAAAGGCTGATGCAGATGGAAGTTACGACAATCCATATGATGTAGAACCTGTGGAGCTTACGCCATACAGGGAAAAGAGAATGAAGCTTATCAAGAACTTTATATTGTGGACGAGATATCTATTTTAAAATACAGACATATTTATAATGCAAGATATGGAGATTAACTATGAAGATGACAACTCTGTGTTATATTGAGAAAGATAACAACTATCTGATGTTACATAGAACCAAGAAAGAAAATGATATCAATAAGGGTAAGTGGATTGGTGTTGGAGGTCACGCAGAGGGCTGTGAGACACCAGAGGAATGTCTTTTAAGGGAAGCGAAGGAAGAGACAGGACTTACACTTACAGCATATCGTTTCAGGGGGCTTATAACATTTATAAGTGATGAATGTGAGCCTGAGCTTATGTGTCTGTTTACCGCGAATGACTATGACGGTGAGGTAAGCATATGTGATGAAGGCGACCTTTGCTGGGTTAGTAAAGATAAAATATTAGAGCTTCCAACGTGGGAGGGTGATGCTGTATTTTTAAAGCTTCTGCTTAGTGATGAACAGAGATTTTTTACAATAAAGTTAAGATATGAGGGTGATAAGCTCATTGAAAAAAATGTACAGTTTTATTAAGAAAATGTATACATATGCCGATATACATTAAGCTACGGAGAGCACATTTATTCAATGGATTGATTGCTGTTGGATAAGTGTGTTTTTTTATGCAGATTTATTTTACTTACCACTTGGACCGTACAGGAAAGTGGAGCGGCTGTGACTGACTGAACAGCGGCAGAAAGGAGAAAAATGGATATTAGTACACAGACATTCAGAGAAAGCTATACTGATTATTACAATCAGAAGATACTTGCTAATGAAAATGCTGATGAGAATGACTGGCGCAGTATGTCTGATAAGCAGTGGGACAAAATGCTTGACGGAATAGACGACTACGTTGATGATTTCAAGGAGAACTTAAAGAGGCTTAAGGAGATGCAGGATAAGGCGGCAGATAGAGCGGCGGCTGGTGCAAGGTCAGATATGAGGGCTAATGCGGCGGCAAGTGCGGCACTTAGGACAGCGGCATATGGTTTTGTGTCACAGACAGTAGCAGGTGATGATACATCTGATAAGGCTGATTATGAGCTTACAGATGGACTTTTTCCAAGTGACCCTGAAGAAACTAAGGCTGTGAATATGTCTAAGACACAGGAAGCACTTCTTACAGGTAATACAAGTGCGGGAATATCTGGTACAGAGAGTACAAGGGAAACTGCAAGCACAAGTGATGATGATGAAAATGTAACGTGGTATATAACAGTATTTTCAGAGCAGGGCATTTCCTGTGCTTCATTTGATAAAGACGGCAATAAGACAGAACTTTGGGATATTCCGTATAATAACAGCAGTGATTATAAGAAGGTATTAGATTTCTTAGACAGATTTGAGAAGGATGCTAACCTGAAATTTTCCAGTGATAAGCAGTTCTGGGTAGATTTTCTTGCTGGAAATATTGATGTGGACAAGATAGTTAAAGAATACAGCGGTGATTAATATGCTTGAGGTAAAGGAATTACAATATTTTGTCGTGTGTGCAGATCTTTCGTCTTTCAGTAGAGCGGCAGAAGTATTGTATACAACACAGCCCAATGTCAGTAAGGTTATAAGAAGTCTTGAGGAGAAGCTTGGCTTTGAAGTATTTGAAAGGGATAACAGGGGCATTAAGCTTACAAGGCGTGGCAGGCAGGCGTATGAATATGCTGGAAAGATATTAGAGCAGGAACGCCAGCTTGCGCAGATTTATAAGATTGATGACAGGGAAGAATTCAGCATATCAAGCAATCCCAGTTCGTGGGTGGCACGGTGCTTTACAGATTATTACATCAAATATTCTGATGAGAATGTCAGATATAATATAATGGAGGGAAGTGTCAACAGCGTTATTGAGCGTGTTGGAACGGGGCTTGATGAATTAGGCTTTATATTCTTTATGGATAACCAGCTGCAGCAGATTGAGTATAAGCTTAAAAAGCATAATCTTCAATTTGTTAAGCTTAAGGATAATGAGGCTTATTTATATTATGGCAATAATGAAGCACCTAAGGATAAAGATGTTGAGAGTTATCTTAAAGATAAAATGCTTGTTCAGTGCTACGAAGATGAGTTTGCCCTTAATCATTATTGGGATAATATAAGAAAAGATGATGAGGAATTTAACAAACACGTTGCTGTTATTACTAATAGTGATTATGTTATGAATTATATGCTGAAATATTCCAGGCTGTGTAATATAAGCAGCAGCCATTTCAGCAAACAGCCTAATTTTGATGGTATTCCATTATATGATGACACAAGGAAAGTGTTATTTGGATATATCAAAAAATGTGACGAAGCAGTAAGTAGGATTGGCGAGCAATTCTTAGCATTTGTAAGGGAGGAATTAAAGAAATAAATATCTGATAGTGAAGCTGTAATATATACAGCGTGATTATTTAAGTAGATTTAATTAATATAGGTATAACAGAATGGAATGACACGATTAAAAAATAATTGTGCCATTCCATTTTTATTGTTATACTAATCAGACAATATAAGACTATTAGAAAAGGTATTTATGAAGAAGTTTATAATAAAGCGTCTGGTACAGCTTATTCCTATTATTATAGGCATTACACTGCTGTCTTTTCTGCTTGTAAATGTAAGCAATACAGATGCAATAGATATGTTAGAGGCTAACAGGGGAACGGCTATATCAGAAGAACAGAAGAATGAATTAAGAGAAGAACTGGGGCTTGACCAGCCAGTCATTGTCAGATATGTTGTGTGGCTTAAGGGCGTTATTACAGGCAATATGGGTAATTCCTATATATCAGGAAAGCCCGTGTTTGCAACATTTATATCAAAGCTTCCAGCGACTATATATTTATGTGTGGTTTCAATATTATTGACACTTATAATATCATTGCCACTTGGAATTATTGCGGCAGTTAATAAGAACCGGTGTATCGATTATATTATCAGGTTATTAAGTTTCTTAGGCAATTCAATGCCTAATTTTTTTGCCGCCATAATGCTTATATACATATTTGCACTGAAGCTTAATTTACTGCCGGTTATGGGAATGAATGCAGGAATTAAAAGCGTGATACTGCCAGCAGTTACCCTCGCAATAGCAATGTCGTCAAGATATATAAGACAGATAAGGACGGCTGTGATTAATGAATTACAGAAGGATTATGTGCAGAGTGCTATAGCAAGAGGTGTTGGCAGATTAAAGATAATTACAGGAAGCGTACTTAAATCAAGCCTGCTTACAATCATAACACTGCTCGCATTATCAATAGGTTCACTGCTTGGTGGAACAGCTATTGTTGAGAGCATATTTATGTGGGACGGAGTAGGGAAAATGGCGATAGATGCAATTACGATGAGAGATTATCCGGTTATACAGGCATATGTGATATGGATGGCAATTATATATGTAGTTATTAATCTTATAACAGATATAGTATACCATTATCTCAATCCAAGGATACGTCTGGGAGATTGTTATGAAGATTAAGAAAAGAACAGAAAATGTCAATAATAACAGACAGCGGTTGATATTCAGAGGGAAAATTAATAAAAGCAATACAAGCTTAATTATATGGCTTATATTTGCATTATTAATAGTGCTTATAGCGGTATTGGCAGATGTGATTGTTCCATATGATCCTTATGAGCAGGATTTGTCAGCCGCACTTATGCCGCCAGATAGTCATCATCTGTTAGGAACTGACCAGTATGGGCGTGATATGTTATCACGCGTCATTAAAGGAGCAGGAATATCGTTGTCATCATCATTTGCACTTGTTGTGATTATAACGTTAACAGGCTGTATTGCCGGAATAATAAGTGGTTATTACGGTGGAATTATAGACAGCATTATAATGAGGCTGTCAGATATATTTCTTGCATTTCCGGGGCTGGTATTTGCAATTGCGGTTGCAAGCGTAATGTCAGGAGGGTTAGTAAGTGCTGTTATTGCACTTGCACTAATATCGTGGCCCAAGTATGCAAGAATAGCAAGGGCAGAGGTGCTTGCCATAAAGAATGAGCCATATATACAGGTGGCAAGGATGTCAGGACTTAATACCATAAGAATATTAATAAAGCATATTATACCTAATATTGCAGATATGATTATAGTAACAGCGGTTCTTGATATTGGAAATATGATGATGGAGATTGCTGGGTTGTCATTCTTAGGGCTTGGAGCAGAACCTCCGCTTGCAGAGTGGGGACTTATGGTAAGTCAAGGCAGGAGCTTTATGCAGACAGCACCATGGGTTGTTATAGCACCGGGTCTGGCAATATTTATTACTGTACTTGTGTTTAATATGTTAGGAGATACTTTAAGTGATATTACAGGCAGACAATAAGGAAAAATTGAATAAAAAGGACATAGATAGTGTTAACAGCACTCAGTTAAATATCAGTGGTTTATCTGTAAGCTATTCTGACAGCACAGTATTGGAAAATGTAACGTTACAGCTTAAAAAAGGTGAGATATTAGGGATTGCAGGTGAATCAGGAAGCGGAAAAAGTACACTTATTAAAGCAATAATAGGACTTTTTCCTAAGGAGGGGCATATAGACGGTGGTGTAATAGAATATAACGGAGTGGATATAACTGGTAATGAAAAGTGTCTGAAAAGTTTAAGAGGCAGTAACATAGGTATGATATTTCAGAATACCGAGAGAGCAATGTGTCCGGTAAGAACAATAAAGAGCCAGCTTTATGAGAGCATTTTCAGTAATGAAGCCGTAAAAGATAAAAGAAAGGCAAAGCGTATAATTGATGAGAAAGCAGTTCATATGCTTGAACAGATGAATATTAAAAATGCTATCAAGGTTCTTAACAGTTATCCGTTTGAGTTATCAGGTGGAATGAACCAGAGAGTTGGAATTATGATGGCTATGCTTATGAAGCCTGATTTGCTGCTTGCAGATGAGCCGACAAGTGCATTGGATGTTATAGCACAGAGGCAGGTTGTGGATATCTTTAAAGACATAAAATGCAGTGGAGATACTTCAATGATTATCGTGTCGCACAATATAAATGTTGTTAGGGAGCTTGCTGATAAAATAATTGTTATGAAATCTGGCAGGATTGTAGAATACGAAGATACAGAGATAATTATGAATTATCCAAAGCAAGAATATACGAAACAGCTTATATCGGCTGTTCCAGTGTTAAGACGGGAGTGTGCTGATGAGTACAATATTAGAGCTTAATAATATTAAAAAGGCGTATGATGTGAAAATGGCTGTAGATATAGACAAGCTGGTTATAGAAGAGGGCGACTGTGTAGGACTTGTTGGGGAAAGCGGTTGCGGAAAAAGCACGCTTGCTGGAATTATAACGAATACAGTTAAGTTATACAGTGGTTCAGTAATCTTTAAAGGTGAAGATATAAGTAGATTCAATGCCCGTAAAATGAGGGATATTTATAAGAATATGCAGATGATTTATCAGTCACCTGTGGCTTCATTTGATCCTGAATATACATTAGGAAAAAGTGTTGCCGAAGCATTAAGAAATAATAAGAGTGATAATCTTGTGTCGGAATTGTTTATAAGTGTTGGACTTTCAGCGGAATATGTTAATAAATATCCAGGACAGGTGAGCGGTGGCGAGTGCCAGAGAGCGGCAATAGCGAGGGCATTGGCTGTGAAGCCGGAGTTTCTTATATGTGATGAAGCTACAAGTGCACTTGATGTTACAGTGCAGAGTCAGATAATTGCACTTATTAAGCAGTTGCAGCAAAGCAGGAAAATGACAGTATTATTCATAAGCCACGATATTGCACTGGTAAGCCAGATATGCAGTAAGACAGCTGTTATGAAGGACGGGAAAATAATAGAGTATTCAGACACAGATAATATTATCAACAGGCCGGAAAAGGAATATACAAGGCTTCTTATAAAGTCGGTACTTTAAATATAAGAAATATATAAGATGAGGTATATAAATTATGAACAGATTAAAGATAAATAAAATGAAGAACAACAGGGTATGCATATATAAATTAAAAGAAATTATAATGAAGAATAACAGAACCAGAATAGATAAATTAGATGAAAGCAGAATGAATATAGATAGATTAAAGCAGAATATAATAAAATTAGCAGGAATTATACTTGTAATAGCAGCTGTATCAGGTATTGCAGGCTGTGGGAAAAGTACAGCTTCCACAGAGAAAGTATTCTACTATGGAGATACAACCTTTAACGCAGAAAATGATGAGACAGATGTCAACCCACATAACGGATATTCAGGCTGGGCGTGCATAAGATATGGCGTTGGAGAGACTCTTTTTAAATATTCGGATACAATGGAATTAGAGCCATGGCTTGCTGAAAGCTATGAGAATGTAGATGAGCTTACTTGGAAGATTAATTTAAAAGATGGAATTACATTTACAAGTGGAAGAAAGCTTGATGGTGAGGCTGTTAAAGAATGTATAGAACATCTTGTTGCGGTGCATAAAAGAGCAGCAGGGGATTTGAATATAGAGAGGGTTGAGGCAGAAGCTGATACAGTCATAATAACAACAGCCAGGCCTGTGCCAGCACTTATTAATTATCTTTCTGACCCTTATGGCTGTATTATTGATATGCAGGCAGGAATTACTGATGAGGGTAATGTATCAGCGACAGGACCTTATATAGCCGAGGAGATTGTGACAGACTCAGGACTTACACTTGTTAAGAATCAGAATTACTGGAATGGAGAGCCTAGGCTTGATAAAATAATTGTTAAGACGATAAGTGATGGTGATACTCTTACAATGGCATTGCAGTCAGGTGAACTTAATGCGGCTTATGGTCTGCCATATTCAAGTCTTTCGCTGTTTAATAACAGCAATTATACAATATCATCAAGTGAAACTTCACGTTCGTTTTTTGCACAGATGAATTATGCTAATGTCAATTTGCAGGACAGTAATGTAAGAGCTGCAATTGCTATGGCAATTAATAAGAAAGATTTTACTAATGTATTATTAAAAGGTAATGGAACGTTGGCAGAAGGACCATTTCCAAAAGATTATACATTTGGTGACAGCTATGTTAAAGCCGCAGAGTATAATATTGATAATGCCAGACATTTATTAGCACAGTCGGGCTGGAAGGATACAGATGGTGATGGATATGTTGAAAAAAATGGAGAAAAGCTTACATTGAGGTGGCTTACATATCCAAGCAGACAGGAGCTTCCTTTGCTTGCAGAAAATGTTCAGGCATCATTAAAGCAGATAGGAATAGAGGTTAAGATTAACTGTACGGCTAATCATCTTGATTATGTTAAAAAAGGTGAGTGGGATATATATGCAAGTGCCTTTGTGTGTGCACCAACAGGTGATCCTGAATATTTCTTTACAACACACTGTCTTAAGAATTCGTCAAAGAACCGTGGTGGTTATTATAATGAACAGCTTGAACAGCTTGAAGAACAGCTCAGTACTACATTTGATACAGAAGGCAGGGAACAGCTTGGAATAAAGATGACACAGACAATACTGGACGACAATGCTTTTATATTTGCATCGCATCTTAAAATGTCAATTGTTTCAGGGAAAGGTGTGAGCGGTTTAACTGCACACCCATCAGATTATTATGAGATAACGGCAGAGCTGGATATGCAGTAATATGCCTATAAGAAATATGTAACGGATTATGAAAGAAAATAGATTATGATACAGGATAAAAATAATATAGAAGAAAAAGTTGTAGACTACTGGACTAAGCGTGTGGCAGATTTTTCAGATGTCAGGGAGAATGAGCTTGACAGTGAGTTAAGCCGTGAATGGGTTGATAACATTATGCAATATATAAGTCCGCTTATAGATAATGGACAGAATGTAAGGGTGCTTGATGTTGGAACAGGTGTTGGATATTTTGCGATACTTCTTTATGGCAAAGGACTTCAGGTTACGGGAATAGATTTAACACCGGATATGATAGAAAGGGCTGAAGTTCTGGCTGACAGATATGGGGCAGATGTTAATTTCAAGGTTATGGATGCTATGAATCTGGAATATGAAGACGAAAGCTTCGATGTTGTTATAACAAGGAATCTTACATGGACACTTCCAGATGTGGATAAAGCCTATAAGGAATGGCACAGAGTGTTAAAAAAAGGCGGCGTGCTGTTAAATTATGATGCGAATTATGCCAATATGAAGAATCTGGATGCAACGCTTATTGATGATGATAAGAAAGAAGAACCATACGGACACCAGGGAATGACCTATGCACTTGAAGCAGAAAATGCGTATATCACGAAAGCAATGGATATAGGAAGACACCAAAGACCTGAGTATGATATAGCTTTATTAGAAAAATATGGATTTAGTAATTGCAGTGCAGACAAAGCCATAGGTAAGAAATTATTGAAAGAAAAGGACATCAAAGAAGCACCAATGTTTCTTATAACTGCATATAGATAAATTATCTATTGCAATCTGCATAAGAACGTGGTATATAATTCATAAGTGAAATTTTTACAATTATTATATTAATATATCTGCTATGTTAATAGCGTCAACAGAATACAAGATTGGCAAAGGCGTCTAATTCCAATGAATTAGGCGCCTTTTCTGTATGTATTTTTTACTATGGCAATGGTGAAAGGAGAGAAAAGTTATGAAGAAGAAGTTATTATCGTTAATGGTTGTAATGTCACTTGTGGTTTCAATGACATTAGGAGTTACAGGTTGTGGAAGTAAGAGTTCCGATTCAGACAAGAAAGTATTGAAGGTAGCATTTGAATGTGCATATGCACCTTACAATTGGACACAGGAATCACCAGAGGTTGGTAATGGCAAGCAGGCAGTAAAGATTAAAAATGCAGATGGATATGCATATGGATATGAAGTTGAGCTTGCACAGAGAATAGCAGATGAAATGGGCTATGAATTAGAGGTATACAAGATTGAATGGAGTTCAATACTTATGGGACTTCAGGATGGATCATATGATGCAGTAATGACTGGTGTATGCTACAGTCCTGAAAGAGATGAGACATATGATTTTTCAACACCTTATTATAAAAGACAGATTGTTGGTGTTGTAAGAGCAGATAGTGAATATGCTAATTATACTAAGCTTTCACAGTTTGCGGGTAAGAATACTAAGTTAACAACACAGATTGCAACTAACTATGTACCTTACAAGGACGAAGTACCTGGCGGTGTAATTGCAACAGACTATGAAACATCATCAGAATGTTTTCTTGCAGTACAGAATAAGACAGCCGATATGGTTATCCTTGATTACACAACATCAATATCAGCACTTTCAACTATGAATAATTTAAAGATGCTCAATCTTGATTTCACAGAGCCAGAGGGTGCATCGAATGACTGCTGTATAGTATTCAGGGAAGGTGATCCAATGAGAGATACAGTTCAGGAAGCACTTGATAAGCTTAACTGGAATGACAAGGCTGAATTTGATAAGTTAATGGATGAAATGGTTAAGTTACAGCCATCATCTAACTAAATAAGACTAAAGTAATAGTTGATAATTAATCTGACAAAGTACTACATAATAGTTTAACCTTATAAAAATAATAAAAGTCCACAGACTTTCCTGTCAAAGGCGGCAGGACCTTACAGGGGAAGTCTGTGGCTTTTTTATGTAACAGGAAATTCCGATAGAATCCCCTATTACATAAAATGCACTATGTGCCTATAATGCACACTCGCACGAAGATATAGTTTGACGCAAATGACCGTGCCCGGTGCGGGAATGTGCTTTGCACATTCCTTTTTATAATTAAATGTATGGGAGGTAAAGGTATGTATAGTTCAATAGTGGCATTAGCGGCCAATACGCCAGGTGCTGATGGAACACTGTTCCAATGGAGCTGGTTTATATTTAATAAATACTCAACACTATTTTTAAAAGCTACCTGGGTAACACTTTATGTGTCACTTATAGGTACAATATTAGGATTTATTCTTGGTTTTGCAGTAGGAATAATCAATACAGTACAGATACATAAAGAAGACAATATAGTAAAGAAGATCCTGATAAGAATATTAAAGATAATTGTAGTTGTATATGTTGAAATATTCAGGGATACCCCAATGATTGTTCAGGGAATGGTTATTTACTATGGCTTAAGACAGAATGACATAATGATAACTTCAATTATTGCAGGTATTCTTGTTACAACACTTAATACCGGAGCTTATATGGGTGAAACAGTAAGAGCAGGTATTAAGTCAGTAGATGCAGGACAGGAGGAAGGAGCACTCGCTATGGGAATGTCACATTTCAAGGCAATGCTTTACATAATCGTTCCACAGGCATTAAAGAATGTAATACCTGAGATGTGTAATACATTTGTTAATAATTTGAAGATGACATCAGTATTAAACGTTATTGGTGTATCGGAGCTGTTCCTTATGGCAAAGACAGCAGGTGGTGCATATTACAAATATTTTGAATCATATATCGTAATTTCAATCATTTATTTTGTTTTATGTTTTGTATTTAACAGAATATTTGCGGTTGTTGAAAAGAAGTTACAGGGACGAAGCGATTATGAGCTTGCAACTGAATTCCTTGATAATGAGTGATAAGCAGGCAGGAATGGAGGTTATTATGGCAGAGTCAATTATTAAAGTAGAAAATCTCGTAAAGTCATTTGGTGACCACGAAGTATTAAAAAAGATAGATTTTGAAATATCAAAGGGTGAGGTTGTATGTATTATAGGCTCTTCAGGTTCAGGCAAATCAACATTGTTACGTTGTATTAACCACCTTGAAACACCTACAGGTGGCAAAATATTATTTCATGGGGAAGAGGTTAAGAATACACAAAGCTCACTTTCCAAATACCGGTCACAGGTTGGAATGGTGTTCCAGTCATTTAACCTGTTTAATAATATGACGGTATTAAAGAACTGTATGTTTGGTGTACAGAAGATACTTCATCTTAGCAAGGAAGAAGCTAAACTTAGGGCTATAAAGCATTTAAGAGAGGTTGGAATGGCAGCATATATCAATGCCAAGCCGGCACAGTTATCAGGTGGACAGAAACAGAGAGTTGCCATTGCAAGAGGTCTTTGTATGAATCCGGAGGTACTTTTATTTGACGAACCTACCTCAGCACTTGACCCAGAGATGGTAGGAGAAGTCCTTAATGTTATGAAAGAGTTAGCAGATGAGGGACTTACAATGATAATTGTAACACACGAGATGGAATTTGCAAAAAATGTATCAACAAGAACAATATTTATGGATAACGGATATGTTGTTGAGGACGAAAGTCCGGATATATTATTTACTAATCCTAAGAATGAACGAACAAGAACATTCTTAACAAGATATATGGAAAGCGGCGTAAAGAAGGGTGCTTAATAATGGTAATTTAAGTAACAGCGAAATATAAGTAATAGTGGAATATATGTAACAAAGTGAGCAGGCACTAACTTGACTTGCACAGGAAACGCGTGCAGAAAAGAGGATTATTATGGATAATTTGGTTATTACAGTAGCAAGAGGCTTTGGCAGCTGTGGAAAAAGAATTGCCAAGCAGATAGCAGATGATTTGGGAATACATTGTTATGAGAACAGAATACTTATGCTTGCCTCTCAGATGAGCGGACTTGATGAGGAAGTATTTGCAGAGGTTAATGAGAAATTGAGAAGCCAGAATGTATTTTCGGCATTTCTTAAAGGACTTCCAATGCAGCGTTCTCCTAAAGTAGAGGACAGGAAGTTTGTATCAGATGAGAAGTTATTTGAGTACCAGAAACAGATTATAGAACAGCTTGCCGATACAGAAAGTTGTGTGATTGTCGGAAAATGTGCTGACTGGATATTAAAGGACAGACCTAATGTTATAAGCCTTTATATTGAAGCACCACGAAGATTTACACTTAAAGAGATTATGAACAGAATGGGTGTTAATGAAGCCACAGCGGCAAGGTCAATTACACAGACAGATAAATACCGTGCAGAATATTATGAACATTATACAGGAGGCAACTACTGGACTAACCCAGTGAACTATGATCTTACTATAAATACGGAAAGAGTGGGATTTGAGGGTGCTGTAAAGCTTGTTGAAGATTATATAAAGATAAAATATCCAGATTTTAATATAAAATGCACTAATACAGGAAGCACACAGGAAGCTTAATAAAAAGCCTGAAGTTAAGTGCACATAAGAAAGAAGGTGTTACTATGCAGGTTAAGACTTATCTTATATCAGAAGGTGTTAAATATACAGAGACCATAATACAAGATGGTTATATTAATAAGATATATAAAGTTGATAATTGCAGGAAAGATATATATGCAATTCCTGATGCCTGCATAGACATACAGTTTATATATGAAAAGGGCAGATATGTTCCATATGCGTGCGGAACACATACTAAGGTCAGCCCTGCATATATAAGTGGAAGCAGGAAAACTTTTGCAGTTAAATTTGAACCAGGTGTAATTCCAGATTTTATGAAAGAGTATATTTCGGACATAGTATGTGACAGAAAATGCCTTGCTTATATAGATGATATACAGAATATATCATCTATGCTTCAAAATGAAGATGATTTTGAAAAAATGGTGGATATTTTTATGGATAATTTCCGGTATGACAGGCATTTTGCAGATAAGAAAAATATTATTGCAAGCATAGCAGGCATTATTCATAAGGGTAAGGGCAATATAAATATTGCAAAGATAGCCGAAGAGGTAGGCTACAACCAGAGATATCTTGACCGTGTGTTTAAGGAAGCTGTTGGCGTTTCTATGAAAAAATATGCGGAAATAATAAGAATACAGAAGGCAATATATTATTTGCAGAACAGTCTTACTTATGAGATATACGAAAGGCTTGGATATTATGACCAGGCACATTTTATAAAGGATTTCAAGAAAAATACTTCACTTACGCCGAGCAGGTTTGAGAGGGCCAACAGCCAGTATAAGATAGTATAGTTAATGGCAGCAGTAACATAAGTGTTATAGAAAAGAGGTAGTCTATGAGTTATATTAATAATCCAGATATTACTAAGGAAGATATATTAAAGAAAAGTTTGGCACATTGGAATGTTGGAAAGACACAGGAATGGATTGACAGGGATATGGCTATCGTTATGGGCAAAAGAGAGGGCTATTATTTCTGGGATCTGGATGGCAGAAAGTTCTTAGATATACATATTAATGGTGGTACATACAACTTAGGACATAGAAATAAAGAGATTATAGGTGCTTTAACAGATGCTATGACAGAGCTGGATATAGGTAATCACCATTTTACAGGAATAACCAAGGCACTGCTTGCGGAGCAGTTGACAAGCCTTTGTCCTGACGGACTTGATTATGCATGCTTTTCAACCTGTGGTGGTGAAGCAGTTGACCTTGCAATAAAGAGTGCAAGATATGCTACACAAAGAAAGAGAGTTGTATCAATTCAGGGCTGTTATCATGGACATACAGGTCTTTCAGTATCGACAGGAGATGCAAGATTTAAAGATCCATTTCTTTGTCAGGGAGCACCTGGAGAATTCGTACAAGTTCCCCTTAATGATCTTGATGCAATGGAGGCAGAGCTTAAGAAAGAAGATGTAGCGTGTGTAATTATAGAATCACTTCTTGCAACTTATGGCTTCCCAATTCCAGATAAGGGCTATCTTGCAGGTGTTAAGAAGCTTTGCGAGAAATATGGAACATTGTATATAGCAGATGAAACACAGACAGGTCTTATGAGAACCGGAAAAATGTGGTGCTTTGAACACGAGGGCTTCGTTCCGGATATGATTACAACAGCTAAAGGCTTTGGAGGTGGAATATATCCAATATCAGCAACGGTTATGAACAAAAAAGCGGCAAGCTGGATGTTTGATATAGGAAGAATGCACGGTTCTACCTGTGGTAATTCAGAATTAGGCTGTGTTGTTGCGATGAAGGTTCTTGAAATATCAACAAGAAAAGAAACAGTTGATAATATTAATAAGAATACCAAGATTCTTACAGAAAGAGTTAATGCACTTATTGATAAATATGATGGATTTATTACAGGTTATACACAGCGTGGTGTAATTATGGGTATTAATTTTGACTGTGAAGATGCAAGCAAGACAGTATGCAAGCCATTATTTGATAACGGCGTATGGTCACACAATTCAAGACTCCACCCTGATACATTGCAGTTAAAGTTAGGACTTTTGTGTGATGATGCATTTATGGACGAATTATTTGAAAAAATAGATAAGGGTCTTGCACAGGCACTTTCAAAGTAGGTTAGAAGTAAAGATTAGTTAAAGCAGGATATTTTAAGATACTCATTGTGATTTTTCAGGAAAGTTCTAAGTGAATTATGTATGTGCGGAAAAGAGGGCTATATGAATGATACGCGACAGGCATTAGAAAAAGATGTAAGAGATAATTTATTATTACTGTATGATTTTGATAAAGATTATGATGTAAAGTTATTGAAATATTCAGAAAATGTTATATTCAAAATTACATTTAAAGAAGCTTTTCCTGTAGTATTGCGTATACACAGACCGGGGTATCACAATATAGAAGAACTGGAAGGTGAAATATTATGGATGGACGAAATCCACCGTGATACGGACGTAGAACTTCCAGTCGTATATCGTGGCAGGGATGGCAGATTTCTTCAAAAAATAACTACATTTTCTGGTGAAGAAGTATATGTTTCAGTTATATCATTTCTTGAAGGAAGTCCACTTGGTGAGCTTAAAGATGACGAACTTATAAAAGGACTTGAAAGCCTTGGAGAAATAACAGCGAAGCTTCATATGCAGTCAATTAATAGAGATAAGAGTGTTGTTATTAAGAGATTTTACTGGGATATCAACAATCTTTTTGGCGACAATAACGATGGAATATGGGGCTCGTGGCGTGATTATAAGGCTTTAACTAAAGAGCAGTACAGGATACTTGAAAAATGTACATCTGTAATGAAGGACAAACTTAATCATTATGGCAGAAGCAATGAAAAATTCGGACTTATCCACGCAGATTTACATTTTTATAATGTGATTAATAATAATGGTGTCAACCAGATAATAGATTTTGATGACAGCGGTTATGGATTTTATATGTATGATATGGGCTGTGCACTTGTTACTTATTCGGGAAATCTGACAAAGCTTGAAGGAGCGTGGGTAAGAGGCTATGAGAAAGTAAGAAAATTATCAGACGAAGACAAGAAGTTTATACCGATGTTCGTATTATTAAGGCGTATTACAAGACTTGCGTGGCTTGCGACTCATAGTGACAGTGACACAGCCAAGACTGTAGATGATGAATATCTTGATGTCACTATCGATATGGCTAAGGAGTGGTTAAAAGCCAATACCAGGGTAGCTGTTATTACGGGTGCGGCTGGCGGAATAGGCTATGGAATTGCAAAGAAATTCTTAGAGTCTTGCAAGTGATGATGCAGAGTATGTTACAGGCACAGCCAATATAATAGATGGTGGTAACATAATTCCTGAGACTGGGGTTATGGGTACAGAGTAAATAATATATTTGTGTAGGAGCTGGTGAAGTATGGTAAATGTTGTTATGACTGCACTTGTGTATCTGCTGACTATGGTGATGTCGTATATTTTAAAAAGAGCAGGGCTGTTTCATAAAGAAGACAAAAAGGTGTTGTCAAACCTGATATTTTATATTACTCTGCCAGCTTCTTTAATAAGCAGCTTCGCTGGGGCAGAAGTAAATGTATACTATGTAATAGCGATACTGCTGGGATTTCTGGTTAATACGGTTATGGTGATATCAGGACAGATAGTTTCGGCTGATAAAAGTCCTGAATTAAAGGCAATATATTCGGTTAATGCTTCGGGATTTAATATGGCCTGTATTGCAATTCCATTCTTATCAACCTTTTATCCAGCAGGTGTGCCTTATCTATGTATGTTTGATGTCGGAGATTCTTTTTATACATTGGGAACAACCTATGCAATAGGCAAAATGAGACTTAATGGAGGCAGTAAAGATAAAAATGATAATTATGTATTAACAATTTTAAAAGGATTGTTAACATCAGTTCCATTTGATACATATATGATTATGACAATACTGTCATTTCTTAATTGCAGGCTTCCGGATTTTGTAACGATGGCAGCAGATTTCTGTGGAAAAGGAAACGGATTTCTTACAATGATAATGATAGGTGTGTCATTAGAACTTCATATGAGCAGAGAGTCTGCAAAAGAAGTGATAACACTGCTTTCAATGCGTTATGTTATTGGTATTATTGCAGCTGTGCTTATATATTGCGTACTTCCGGCACCGCTAGTTATGAGACAGATATTAGCGGCGGCAATGTTCGCATCATCAGCGGCTGTGTCAATAATATATAGCGAGAGGCTGGGTGTATCTACCGATATAGCGGCGGCGTTAAATCCGATATCTACGATACTTATGATTCCTATTATGTCACTTGTGGTGATGGGGACTATGGGGAGGTAGGTAAATATAAGACAAGACGGACGTTGTGCGAGGGTGTTATATTACCGCTGGGCACGCTCTCGCTGCTTGTAGCCGTAGCGGACACGTAAGCGGCTAAAGGACAGCCGCTAAGTGCCGACGGCTGCAAAAGCACCCAGCTTGTAATATAACAGCCTCGCACGACTGTGCGTTGGCGATATTTACGTGTTGCGTAGGAGGCACGGTGATATTTCTCTTAGAAAATATCCCCGTGATTTTTTTATGCTCAATTTTTGGGATAGTGTAGATGTATTGTGGGGATAATGTAATTTTAGAGGGAAATAGTGTAATTTTAGTGAAAAATAGTGTAATAATAGTGTAATTTTAGTGGAAAAAATATGAGGGGGATTGTATTATATATTTATGAGGATATATGTAAGGAGATGATGTTATTAGTGATAAAGGCTGTTTTAAATAACGATATTGTACGAATGATAACTAATATTGAACAGAATAAATTTACGCTTAATAATATAAAAATACCAGCTATTACGAGAAATAAACTTCGTAAGAATTCTAAGAAAAAGAGTTCGTATGCTTCTAATAAAATAGAGGGAAATCCGTTGACGGAAAAGCAGGTAAGCGATGTTATAGATAAAGATGAGCATAAGCATTTTTTAAAGCCAGAGCAGGAAGTTCGTAATTATTATATGGCACTGAATTATCTTGAGGAGCAGATAGCTAAGAAAGCACCATTTACAAAGGAACTTATATTAAAGGTCCAGTCAATTGTAGAAAAAGGGGCATCTAAAGAAAAAATAGGTTTAAGGGGTGCAATGCCGCCGGGATATTTATTTGCTGTGTATGATTCTGAGACACAGGAAGCAGAATATATACCACCAGAGTATAATGAGATACCTGAATTATTAGATGAACTTGTTGAGTATGTTAATACAACTGATGACCATCCACTTATTATAGCGGCAATTGTTCATTATCAGATAATTACAATACACGCATTTGAAGATGGTAATGGAAGAACAGCGAGACTGCTTTCAGGATATATATTAGATTATTATGGTTATGGATTTCAGGGTATAGGCTCATTAGAGGAATATTTTGCATATGACTCAGATGAATACTATAGTTCATTACAAATGGGTCTGCCAGCATTGTACTATATGGGGCGCGAAAATCCACCTCATCCAGAGATATGGATAACGTATTTTTTGAGAATGATGGAATTATATTCTAATAAGGTCTGCGAGTTATCAATGGAAACCAATAAGCAGAGTGAACAAGTTAATTTATCTTATCTTAATAAGAAGGATAAAGAATTATTAGCATATTTAATAGAGAATAAAATGTATGAATTTAAGCCTGTTGATGTGGCAGGAGCATTGAAAGTTACTAATAAGACCGTTATTAACAGATGTGCGAAATTATATTCTAATGGATTTGTAGTTCCTGTTATTACAGGGGTAAGAATTATGGCGTATAGATTGACAGATTACACAATAAGTAATGCAGATACAATATTAAAGAACATTTTGTAAGCTGATTGCAAGCTATATATGTTAATATTAATCATATTACAATTATTACAATGTTAAGAGAATTAGTGAGAGTAAAAGAGGTGGGGTTAGTGTACAGGATAATGATTGTGGAAGATGACAGGGAATTAAGGGAGACATTAAAGGAACTGCTTATCTTAAAGAATTATGACGTTATAACGTCGGGAAGTGTTAAAGAATTTGATGAGCATACGGATATATATGATATGTATCTGCTTGATGTGAAGCTTCCTGATGGTGATGGGTTTGACATTTGTGAAAGAATAAGACATAACAGCGATGCACCGATTATATTTATTACCTCGTGCGATGATGAGGAATCTATTATAAAAGGGCTTGATATGGGTGGAGATGACTATGTGACGAAACCATTTCATAATGCGGTGCTGTTATCAAGAATAAGTGCCAATCTGCGAAGAAGAGATATGAATTCAGGTGATGTCTATAATAAAGGAAGCCTGTCAGTGCATTTTGACCAGTATAAGCTTTATCGTGACGGCAAAGAGCTTAAGCTATCATCAAATGAATGGGATATTATAAAGATATTGATTGAGAATAAAGGCAGGGTTGTAAGGCGTGATGTGTTCTTTGACAGACTGTGGGATATGCACGGCAATTATGTGGAATATAACACACTGACAGTTACAATGAGCAGATTAAAAGCAAAGCTTGGAACATTCTCAGATGAGCATATTCCATATATTGAAACAATAAGAAATGTAGGATACCGCTGGATAATATAAAAAGAGGGGGAAAGCTATGGGAATAGTTAGAATTACAGAAGAAGATGTTAAGAAAAACGTAAGAAATTATAGAATAAAACAGACATTTTTCGTGTTAGGAGTAATGGCTGTAAGTGTGATTATAATAGTGTCGTTAATTGTATATTATAATATTAAACAAAGGGCTCTTGTTGGAGCTCTTTATTTGTCAGATGAGAATTCGGCAGTACAGCTTGTTAATAACCTGATGTATCTTAATATTAATAAGTATACGTTACAGGCAGGCTCTAATGCAATGCTTGCGGCAGGTTATTCAGCTAAAGGCTACACATATTTATTAAGGATAAATGGAGAGCTTGTAAGTTATATTGTAATATCTTTAATACTTGCTGTAATTCTTATATACGGTCTTATCAGCTGTTATAAGATTGGCAAGAAAGATTATATGGGACAGATTAAGCTGATTGCAGGAAAGAATGTTTCTTTGAAGGAGGAGCTTAATAAAGAGCAGGAGTATAATAAAATACAATATAAGAAAATGCAGGAGTTTGTTGAGAATATAGCACATCAGATTAAGACACCGCTGTCTGTAATTACAATGAAGCTTGAGATGATACAGGAATTATGCGGCATTAATGAAGATATATGCAGACTGATAACAGATTGTACGAAGAATACATTTAAAATTAAGATGTTTATTAAGAAATTACTAGACATAAGCCGTATAGAGTCAGGAAAAATCACACTTTCATCAGATGAGATAGTTATTGATTATATAGTTGAGGAGAGTGTGGAGTGTTCGGTTGATGATAAGCAGAAAGTGTCGGTTAATTATGGCAATGAAGACAGACATAGAAAGATGTATGCAGATGAGGGCTGGCTTTTAGAGGCGTTGATTAATGTTATAAGTAACTGTTATGAACATATTAACCAGAAGAAGGGCGGTATGGTCTATATAGATATAAGCAGTAATTCAGAGGTATGTATGATAACTATATCTGATAACGGTGATGGAATACAGGATTGTGATGTGGCGGGGATATTTGACAGATTTATGAGCAGGAAAAGTCAGGACGAATTCCACGCAGGAATAGGACTTAACCTGTCGAAACTTATAATAGAAGCACACCACGGAAATATAAGGGCAGGCAATAGTGATAAGTATGGCGGGGCACAATTTAAAATAATATTGCCATTATATAAATTTAAGGGCAAATTGTAAGCCGTATGTAAGTCGTGCAATATATAATACAGTCATAGCAATAAATAATAAATTAAAAACTTTCAGTAATCAGACAGGCGGGAAGCAGGACATTGTGTAGTGATGAAGTACAGCGGACAAGCCTGATAACAAAAGATAAGGAGGTGTGAAGATGGAATACATATTGAAAGCAGAGGGTATATGCAGAACCTATCATACTGGAACGGTTGAGGTACACGCATTGAAAAAATGCGACATTAATATTAAGAAAGGTGAATTTACTGCGATAGTAGGAAAGAGTGGTTCGGGTAAATCGACACTTTTAAGAATATTAGGAACGCTTGATAAGCCAGATGAGGGTAATGTATGTATAGATGGCATTAATATAGCTGAACTTAAGGATAAGCAGTTATCAAAGTTCAGACGTGAGAATATCGGATATATATATCAGGATTACAGCCTTATACCAGAATATACAGCGTATGAGAATATAGTCCTGCCATTAATTCTTGACAATAAAGACATTGACGGGGACGAAGTAAGGGAATTGATGAGTTCGTTGCAGATAGAATATTGTTATGAGAAATATCCGTATGAGATGTCAGGGGGTGAGCAGCAGAGGGTGGCAATAGCAAGGGCATTGATTAATCATCCGGCTGTTGTATATGCTGATGAACCAACTGGTAATCTTGATGCAGGAAGTTCAGAAAATGTAGCTGCAATGCTTGCATTAGCGGCAAGTAAATACCGCCAGACTATTATTATGGTAACACACGATAAGCAGATGGCTGGATATGCAGACAGGGTATTGAGTATTGTAGATGGAAATGTATCATCGGAGGTGGTTGTATGAACATAGAATTGCTGGAATACTGCCTCAAAGGACTGCGTAAAAGGTGGAAAGAAGTATTAAGAACTTCGGTGGTTATATTTATAGCTTTTACATTTGTAGCTGGAACACTTATATTCCAGAGCAATATGTATAAATGGCAGATACAGTCAGCTAAGAGCCGTTTTGGAAGCTGGTATGTAATGTATGAGGGCTCAGTCAAGGCTGAAAATAATGATTTGAAAAATCATCCGTATCTTGGAACTGCCGGTCTGGCACAGGTTAATAATTATGTATATAATTCGGTGGGAAAGACTGATATAAGTATTGGCACGTTGTCAGACAGATTTATTGAGATAGGTAATATAAAGCTTAATAAAGGAAGAATG
The DNA here is from genome assembly GCF_003096855.1 of Bacteroides galacturonicus. NCBI lineage: Bacteria > Pseudomonadati > Bacteroidota > Bacteroidia > Bacteroidales > Bacteroidaceae > Bacteroides > Bacteroides galacturonicus. The sequence continues at coordinate 47,923 of NZ_QEOA01000009.1, forward strand.
CCAGCAAAGGATAATGAGATTGCAGTTGAGTGGAGTACACTTATAAAGCTTGAACAGGGCAGTGATATTGGACAGGATATAGTTATTGATACATATCTGAATGGAACTTCTGATAAATTAACTAAGACATATAAGCTTGTTGGAATACTTAACAGTTACACAGATGTGTGGCAGGGCGGTGATAAGCTTCCAGGTATCATTGTAACTGAGAGTGAGGGAAAAGCCATTAACAGATATGGCGGCGGTATATTTATTTATCCTATTAATGATTACATCAAAGAGGATTATAGGGATATATACAATGGAATTGAGCAGAAGGTAAGTCCTATATATATTACATATAACAGCAGTGTATATGATTATAAGCCGTGGAAGGATAATTATGTATATAAATATATGTACATAGTTGTTATGATACTTGCCATAGCAGCAATAATATATCAGCTTATATCGTATAATAAAGCAAGAAGCAGGACACGCAGTATTGTTAAGAACATAGGTGCAGGCAATGTACAGATGGCATTTATAATTATAATTGAAAATGCTGTTATATTGATAAGTTCATTGCTGTTATGTCTGATTTTTTCAATAGTTGCAGGGAAAGCGGTATGTATATTTATTGAACACAAATGTGGTTTTGAGTTCTACTCAATAGATAATAGTGTGTATGTTAATACATTTCTGACATTTATAATAGCTGTAATTATGTGCTGTGTCATCAATATAATTCAATGGAGTAAAAGAAGCAGGGGACAGTCTTACAGGGTTAGAAAGTATAAGAAACCAAGGATACGCAGTAAGTCAATCAATAAGGATAATTATATATGTTACACGCATAAAAGGCTTATGCAGTCGCACGGAGCAGTCCAGAATATACTTACAAGGGTATTTGGCATATTAATGCTAGTAATAATAGTTGTATGTGCTATGAACATATCTGTAACATATAAAAACTATAATAATATCACAAAGAGTTCAGATATAATAGCTTTTAAAAAGGTTGATAAAAAAGGCTATTATAATATTAATTATATATATAACCCTGTTGCAATATGGACCAATGAGATGAAGGAGAAATTCAGTAAAGACAGCAGTTATTTATTAATAGCTGAGCAGAATGGCAAAGTTGATAATGTAACAAAAGAAGAATATTTTCAGAGGTCAAAAAATATACCACAGAACAATGACAGTGGAATAATTTATACATATGGCAATGTGGTTATTGAAAAGTATGCAGATGCCTATATGTATCAGGGAATAGATGAGCACATAATAGATTATATAAAGGGAATATCCGGAATAAAAGATGTGCAGTATTCCTGTTTTGAAACGTCAAGGATGTGGACCTGGGAAGGCTGGAATATACAGGAGGCTAAGTCAGTAAATAATAATTATCTGTATGCGGCTGAGTATGTTGAGCCATCTTATGAAATCTATAATATACTGATAGATTATGCTAAGGATTGCGATTTTAGTTATGAAGATTTCTGTAATGGCGATGCGGTAATTGTATTTGAAGAACCCAATATACATGGAGGGTATGATAGTACAATTGGCAAAGATACGAAGATAAATCTTATGAATTATTGCAGCTTTCCAAAAGGTTCTACATCTTATGACAGTTCTTATGGTGGTGAATATTACGAAAATTTATATGAATATATGTATAATAATGGAATGATAACGGTTAATGATAATTACAAGTCATTTAATGAGGATTATCTTACTTCTGATATAACCACAGAAGAGCTTGATAAAAGGTGCAGGGAAATAATGAATATAGATGAAAATATTCAGGTCAGCAGGTCAGTTGCTGAAGGTATCGTTGGAAATACTATTTTAAATGAATATGAATATGATACTCTTTTTGCACCGGCGGCAGTGACAAGGGCTGCTAATGTAGTCTATGTTAATGATGAAATAAAGGAAAGATTAAAAGAGTATATACCTGAGTATGCCAAATATACGATGGTAGCTTCTAATAAGCTTGGACAACGGGCCGTAGACCGCCAGAATGAATTGCTTAGAAATCTGCTTGGTATGGAAGAATTACCAGAAACAATTACACTTGCAATGAAATACAACCAGATTAATGTAAAGTACAGCTTAGATTCGGTAAATCTTTCTACAGGCAATAATCTGCAATCATATCTTGGACCAGCAGGATTTTCATATTATGTGTATTCAGATGATAAAGATGATGCCAGAAGGGAAGCAATAGTCAATTACATATTATATGGAGTATCTCTGGCGGCAGCAGTATTCGTGTATATAGCAGTATCTCTGGTTATTCTTGTAACGAGAATGAAACAGTATAAAGATATAATACGTGTTATGAGGAATACAGGTGCAGACAGGGAAGTAATAGAGAAAATCTGTATGAAGGAATGTATCGTGTTATCGCTGTGGTGTATAATACTTGCACCAGTAACGCTTGTGGCAGAGTATCTTGTAATACATAAGATAATCAAAGGATACTAAAATATAATTAGAATTAAAGATATAATCAAAATATAAATATTTTAAAATAAAAAATGCGGATGACAGGAATCGAACCTGCACATCGTACGATACTAGAACCTAAATCTAGCGCGTCTGCCAGTTCCGCCACATCCGCAAGCGAATACTACTTTAACATATAATAAAAAAATAGTCAACTTATCTTAACAGGGCCTCTATAATGGAGGCTCTGTTTTTCCAGTCGTGCCTGTTATGGCACAGGCTGTAAGCGTTATCAGCAATAGCCTGAAGCTTATTGTCGTCTGCTAATAATTCTTTAATATAGTCTGTAAGAGGCTTGGTGATATTAAGGTCATACCCGGAAAGCTCATAATCCCTTAACATATTAAGGTCATACAATATTATATTCTGTCTGTCGGTGAATAATTCATCAATATATATAGATGAGTCAGAGAGGCTGACAGCACCATTAAGACAGCTGTTAAATATACGGTCGTGAATGCCATTTTTAAACCAGGGCATTACATTAAGTGATATTTTGGACTGGCTTATCATATCAAGGCATTTCTGGGAATTAACATCGCCGTGCATAATGATATTCTCAGGGTGGTTACATTCTATATAATTATAGCCGGCACCATATGTATTAAGCTTTATTCCAGAGTCTGCAAGCATACGGATAACAAGCTGTCTGTAGTGAAATCTTACAGAAAGGTCAACATACATCATTGGCGGCATACAGTTGGCGAGCTGTTCATCAGTTATTTCTGGAAATTCTTCTTTAAGACACATTTCTGAGAGCTCATCAATAGTAAGGTCTGGTGACATAATAAGGCGTTCTAAGGCACTTTCATAGAAATCAATATAATCCTGTTCCATATTATTAAGCTGCTTTCTTAGAATATGCTTAGGAGTGTAATTGCCTGTAAATATTACATCGATTGGACGTTGGCACATTGGCAGGTAATCATAATCTTTAATAAGCTTTCTGTGTTTATTGAGCTCGGTTCCGGCAGATGGGATAAAATATACATCAACATCGGGAAAGAAGCGTTTCATATAATCAATATGCATATGGTCAATATTGACCTGACGATAATGTTCAGGCAGAGCTTTAAGAAACTGATTGTAATATAAAGGGTGGTCAACAACGATATTAATAACTGTAACACCAGAATAGTCCCAGAAGTTCCAGCCATCATTGTTATATAACCCTTCTTCGCCCTCAAGTCCCTCAAAGTTAAAGGTAATTGCATAGAGCTGTTCATTGCAGTGATTATTATAATAGTGCATAAGCTCATTAAAGCTGTTCTTTGATAAAAGCAGGTTGTACCAGAATATTTCGTATCCCTTGCTTTCTAAATATTCAGCTATTTCAACAGAGAAGAACTCAAGTGTTTCAACTCCACCTTTAAACATTATTATCCTTTTCATAATATAATCCTTAAATATCTTTGAATATAGTATCAAGTGCAGAGGCATCAAGCTCCTCAGCACGTCCTGCATCGATATATTCAGCAACGTGTGGGTCTATAGGCATTTTAGCAACATTTTTAATGCCCATATCTTCGGCAACCTTATCAATATTGCTTTTTCCGTAAATGTAGTGGATATTGCCACAGTCAGGACATTTGAAATATGACATATTCTCTACAATTCCGATAACAGGAATATCCATCATCTTAGCCATATTAACAGCCTTTTCAACAATCATAGATACGAGATCCTGAGGTGATGTTACAACAACAATTCCGTCAACCGGGAGTGTCTGGAATACAGTAAGTGGAACATCGCCAGTTCCCGGTGGGCAGTCGATGAACATACAGTCTGTATCTTCCCAGGCTACTTCTTCCCAGAACTGCTTAACAGCACTGGCGATAACAGGACCTCTCCATATAACAGGGTCGGTTTCGTTATCAAGAAGATAGTTAAGTGACATAGTCTTGATACCTGTGCGGGTTTCTGGTGGGTATATTATTGTACCTTCTTCATTGCAGGTTGCCTTGCCTGAAAGACCAAAAGATTTAGGGATAGATGGTCCTGTTATATCAGCATCAAGAATGGCAGTTTTAAGACCAGACTGGCGTGCTTTAACCGCAAGAAGTGAAGTTACAAGTGACTTTCCGACACCGCCCTTACCACTGACAACAGCTATAACTTTCTTTACATTTTTATTATTATCATTTCTTGAGTTCTGTGGTGCTGTTCTTTCGCTACAGTCAGAACCGCAGCTTGAACAGTTATGTGAACATGCTTCGCTCATTAGATAATCCTCCTGTATTAATAATTGTTAATAATGTGAGTGTCAGGGGCATAAACAGCGGTTTCTTAGCGAAGAAAAGCATATTTACCTGTGACACGTCATAATTAGAATTATTGTAGCATAATTTAAGTGTTAATCAAAGAGGAAGATGTTATGCAAATATACTAATTAATTTCATATTGACAAAATTCAAGGTATATAATATATTAATCATAACAACTGCACTAATTAATATAGTACAGTTAATACATTGCAATGGATAACTGGTATAGAATACTGGTAGTAATTATAAGATCTATAAGACTTATGATAGTTAATAACAATTATAGATAAATTATAATCAATATGAATTAAACATTAGAAAGGATTGGTAATACGATGTTCGTTATAGATGTCATGTCGCGAGTGCCTGTATATGAACAGATTATAAATCAGGTTGAGGAGCAGATAATGACTGGAATTCTTAAAGAGGGAGATAAAATGCCATCTGTAAGAAGTCTGTCAGTTAAACTGTCAACTAATCCTAATACAATTCAGAAAGCGTATTCAGAGCTGGACAGAAGACAGATGATAGTCACAGTTCCGGGTAAAGGGTCATTTATATCGCCTGACGCACTTGAAGCTTTGGGAGTTAATGTAAGGGAGAAGCTTCCTAAGTTAAACCAGATTGTAAGGGAGCTTGCATTAGCAGGTATTTCTAAAGATGAGATTATTGAAAATGTTAATAAGGTATATGAAGAAATAGAATAAATAAGGGAGGGCTTGTGATGATTAAGGTTAAGGAAGTCAGCAAGAATTTTGAAGACTTTGTTGCACTTGATAATATTACTTGTAACATCAGTGACGGCTGTATATACGGAATGGTCGGCTCTAATGGTGCAGGAAAGTCAACATTTTTAAGAGTTCTTGCAGGTATATATAAGCCGGAAAAGGGTGAGGCATATATAGATGATGCCCCAATATATGAAAATCCTAAGATTAAGGAAAATGTAGTTCTTGTGGCAGATGAATTATTCTTTCTGCCAGGTACGAATATGAATAAAATGGCAAAGCTGTATGCATCAATATATGAAAAGTTCGATTGGGAAAGATTTAATAAGCTTACAGAGCTTTTCGAGTTAAATCCAGCAAAGCCAATAGGTAATTTTTCTAAAGGAATGAAAAGACAGGCGGCTATTATACTGGCATTGTCTACAAGGGCAAAGTATATGTTCTTTGATGAGACATTTGACGGGCTTGACCCTGTTATGAGAAATCTTGTTAAAAAGCTTATATGCAATGATGTTATTGAATATAATGCAACTGTTATTGTGACTTCACATTCATTAAGGGAGCTTGAGGATATATGTGACCATCTTGCATTACTGCACAGAGGAGGTCTTGTACTTGACAGTGACGTGCTTGAATTAAAGACATCACAGTTTAAAATTCAGGTTGCATTCAGGAATGAATTCTCAAGAAGTACATTTGATGAATTTAACATAATAAGATACAGACAGGAAGGTTCTGTTGCCAATATGATTATTAATGGCGACAGAGATACAACTGTTGAGAAGCTTAGTAAGTTAAATCCGCTTGTTCTTGATGTGCTTCCGCTTACATTAGAAGAAGTATTTACTTATGAGATGGAAGCGTTAGGTTATGAATTTGATACAGCATTGGAGGTGGAACTTGATGGACAATACTAATAATAAAAATGTATTTAGTTTAAAGCTGTTCTGGCAGACAGTAATACAGTTAAAGGTGATTGGATTTATATCTTTAGCAGTTGTGGCATTTGTATCAGGATTTCCAATTATCATAGAAGGACTTAATATTAAAAAAATGATAAATGCCGCTAATGCTGCAGCAGAGAGTGGCACAGAAGTTATTAATATGTCATCGCCTTATACATCATTGGTGTCACCGATATCATCACAAGGAGTGCTGCTGATTGTTGTATTGGTTATAACACCGATACTTGCTCTTTATGCGTGGTCATTTCTTAATAAAAGAAGTACAAGTGATTTCTACCATTCACTTCCGTACAAAAGAAAGGCATTATTTATAAGTAAGTTCGCTGCAGTTACATTCTGGCAGGCAGTATCAATGCTGACAGCTTTTGTGGCAAGCTTTATAGGCTACCACATTTTTAGGAACTATTTTATAGTTGATTATGGTGTAACAATTCATATATATGTTGCAGAATTTATATGTGCACTTCTTTGCAGTGCGGCAATTGCACTGGCTTGTTCAATAACAGGAAATATATTCAGCAATATATGTGTGTCAGGACTTATAGTATTTCTTCCAAGATTTATTATACTGCTTGTCGCAATCACAGTTACAGGTTCAGTTGCTACAGCTACTATGGAATGTCCTGTGTGGATACTTGATAATTCTTATAATATGCTTACAGCACAGGTGCTTGGTGTGTTTGACTCGATATATAGTACATCGTCAAGTGTTTCACAGATGCTTTTGTCAATTGCATCTAATATGTATACACTGGTTCTTGCCATTATTTATATTGTTCTTGGCTGTGTGCTGTTTACTAAGAGAAAGAGTGAGACAGCAGGTAAGCCGGCACTTGGCTGGAAGTTACAGTTTGCAATAAGAACTGCAATCGGTTTTGTTATAAGTGTTCTTGGCGTTATGCTTTATATAAGGGAAAAGCGTGGCGGCTACAGTGGATATTTCCTTGAATATATAGTAGTTCCATTTGTGGTGGCTGCATTTGTTGTAATAATATATGAAGTCATATCAAGCAGGAAACTTCACAGAATAATAAAAGCAATGCCTTCAATTATTCTGGCTTACGTCCTTGCGGCAGTATTTGGAGTGATTGTTAATGCAGGAATTGGGCAGATGCTTTCGTACGTTCCAGATACTTCAAAGGTAAAGTATGTAAAGATGTCAATTGTAAACGACAATATGTTATCCTACAGTTATTCAGAAGAAAAAGATTATTTTGAGGATATATTAGGGAGACTTAAGATAACAGATGAAGAAGTTATAAAGCTTGTAGCAGACAGTATTGAGGATAATTTACAGAATATACAGGATATCAGTGCAGGTTATTATAATAATGGAAGAAAAAATGAAGAATATATAAAATATAATGTGTATATTAAAGACGGCATATTTGGAAGATACAGAAAAGTATTCATTAAGCAGTCAGAGGTTGTTAAGCTTGCTTCTAAGTTCGAGAATATGCAGGATATAAGTAAGGAATATAAGAATCTTCCAGCATTTGAAGATGCAAAGCTTTCATTTATGGATAGCATATTTACACAGGAAGCAGCTAAAGAAGTGTATGAAACTTTCATTAATGAAATTAACAGTATTCCATTTACACAGTATTATAGCTGTATTAATGATATTTCATCAAGATACAGGGGTGGTATGCCATATATATACATTTCGTTTACAAGAAATGGAATACCATACTCAGCACAGATATTATTAGGTGATAAGCTTCCTAAGACTTTAAATGCTTATTATAATGCAGTTAATAAAGTAGCATCACAGAATATATCAGAGACAAGTAATAAGCTTAAAAAGTATCTTGATAACTTTGAAAGTAAACGATTGAATAAATCGGACAATGATGATGATTTTACATTGTATATATATTCAATAAAAGACGGCGATTATTATTATATGGACAGCAGTAATATATCAGATATGACTCTTATCAGTGAAATAAGAAAAGCACTTGACAATCCATTTGATAAGACCTTTGATACTGATAAGGTTATATTATCAGTAAGCTATTATGATGAGGATACTTATAATAATGTTAAGTATTATATGCAACTTAGTGATTATAGTACTTTAAAGTCGTTGGGATATTAATGTTTAACAATTATAATTAAAGAATGATACAATTATAAGAAAGCTATAATTAAATGGTAATTGGGCTGTTACACTAAATGGTGATTTGTATAATATGCAGGCAGAAGGCAGTATGCTTACAGCCGCATAATGTATAGATTGAGTTTAGTGTGACAGCTTTATTTTTATGTTATTGCAGGGAATGGTTATGTAGATAATGAATAAAAAATCGGAGTGGGATAAGACAGGAACGCGGCTGATTAGTAAAAAATACTGGACATATTAGTACAAAAGTAGTATATATAAAAGTATCAAAAAGCTACTTTTAATAAGAGGTATAGGTTTTATGAGTGAAATTAGCAATAATAATGAGTATATACCAAGAGCTGAAAGAAGAAATAAAGATGGGCTTACAGAAAAGGAGTTTCTTGAACAATATAATCCGGGACACTATGAAAGACCTAGTGTTACGGTTGATATGCTTCTTTTTGGCATGAGCAGGGATTTAAAATGTCTTAAAGTACTTCTTATAAAGCGTAATAATCATCCATATATAGATTGTTATGCACTTCCGGGAGGTTTTGTTAATATAACAGAATCAGCGTATACGGCAGCGTGCAGAGAGCTTGAAGAAGAAACAGGACTTAAAGATATATATATGGAACAGCTCTATACAATGAGCCAGCCGGACAGAGATCCAAGAATGAGGGTTATAGATATAGCGTATATGACACTTATTCCAATTGATGGAATTAAGCCGCAGGCTGGAGATGATGCGAGTGAAGCATTATGGTTTGATATAACATTTAATGATGAGATATTGACATTTGCTAATAAAGAGAAAAATATTACGATTAAATATTCGCTTAAGGAAAAGACATTTAAAAATGGCTGTATCAGCGTGAAGAGTTACATTCCGGAACTTATAAGTTATGAGGCGTTAGCATTTGACCACGCCAAGATTATCCTGGAGGGACTTATGAGATTAAGGAATAAGACACAATATAGTGATGTTGCATTTAATCTTATGCATAAGGAATTCACACTTCCAGATTTGCAGAGAGTGTACGAGATTATACTTGGAAAGCAGTTGTATAAGACAAGTTTTAAAAGAAGTATAAATGATAAAATAAAGGCCGTTAATAAAAAAGGTGTATCAATAACAGGCAATAAATTATCAGAGTTATATGTATACAGTAATGACAGTCAGGAGTAAGTGTAGCAGCACAGGAACGGAGGATTATTTATGAAATTAAATCCAATTATAGTAAGTCTTTTGGAAACAGATATGTACAAGTTCAGTATGGGACAGGCAATTTACCACCAGTTCTCTGATTATAAGACAACCTGGACATTTAAGTGCAGGAATAAAGATGTACATTTTACAGAAGAGATGGTAGAAGAAATCAGAGAGCAGATAAAGCATTTCTGTACTTTAAGATTTACAGAGGACGAGCTTGATTATCTTGAAAATGTTAAGTGGATGAAAGGAAGTTATGTTGATTTCTTAAGATTATGGCAGGCAAGATATGCTGATTTTAAGATTACAACTGATGCAGAATGTGGACTTAGCATAGAAACTTTTGGAACGTGGCTTAATACTTCATTATATGAGATACCAACACTTGCGATTGTCAATGAAGTGTATTTCAGAATGGCATATAATTATGATGAACTTCTTAAGAGCTTTAAGGAAAGATTAAGTGCCAAGGTTGCGGCACTTGAGGCCGATGAGGCTGATGAAGCACAAGGAAAGAATGTATACAGGCTTGGAAGCTTTAGTGAATTCGGACTTAGAAGAAGATTATCATCAGAGGCACAGGAACTTGCGGTTAAGACACTTGCAGAGGCTGACTATAATGGTAATTCTTTGTTCGTAGGAACAAGTAATGTATATCTTGCCAAGAAATATAATCTTACACCTGTTGGAACAATGGCACACGAGTGGATAATGTGTACAGGACAGGGCAACCATAAGCACAATCCGGCATATTCTAACTGGTATGCACTTGATGCCTGGGTAAGGGAATATGGAATTCTTAATGGTATTGCACTTACAGATGCGATAACAACAGACTGCTTCTTAAAGGATTTCCAGCTTACTTATGCAACACTTTTTGGAGGTGTAAGACATGACAGCGGCGACCCATACGAATGGGGGGATAAGATGATTAAGCATTATGAGAGTCTTGGGATAGATGCTGCTAATAAGACATTATTATTCAGTGACAGCCTTGACTTTGACAGGGCTGACAAGCTTTACAGATACTTTAATGCAAAAGCTAAGGTTGCATTTGGAATAGGAACATATATAAGTAATGATACAGATGTTCCGGCACTTAATATAGTAATGAAGACTACTAAATGTAATGGAATGGACGTTGCTAAGATTTCAGATAATCCGGGAAAGGGTATGTGCAAAAATCCAGAATATGTTGAATATCTCCAAAGATGCATAGACTGGAGGATGAATAACGACAGATAATAAGGCAGGTAACTGCAAATAAACATAAGGGAGAGGAAATATATGCAGTATACACTTAGTAATGATAATTTTGAGGTGATTGTAGATAGTAAGGGCTGTGAGATAGTATCAGTTATTAGAAAGAGCGATAATAAGCAGTATATATGGTCTGGACAGCCAGACATATGGAAAAGACATACACCAGTATTATTCCCGCTGGTTGGAAGGTATAAGAACGATACTTCAATATACGAGGGAAAAGAATATCATATGACACAGCATGGTTTTGCAAGAGATATGGAGTTTAGTCTTGTTATGAAGGATAATAGTGCCGTGGTTATGAAACTGGAGTCTGATGAGAACACTAAAGCTGTATATCCTTTTGACTTTGAGTTAAAGATAACACACAGACTGGCAGATAATAATGTCATAACTATATGGGAAGTTGTGAATAAGGATAATAAAGAGATGTATTTCAGCATTGGTGGACATCCGGCTTTTGTGTGTGGTGAAAATGCCATTGGAGCACAGGTAAGATTCGAAACCAAAGAGAATGGAATACAATATCATTTGTTATCAAAGGATGGACTTGTACAGCCAGATATCCACTATATGCCAATCACTAATAAAAATGTGACATTGACAGAGAATTTCTTTGATAAGGATGCTTATATTATTGAGAACAACGACATAAAATGTGTAAGCCTTTGTAAAGATTGCAAACCGGTTGTTGAGGTTATATTTGATACACCGGTATTTGGATTGTGGTCATCAGCAGGAAAAGGAGTACCTTTTGTGTGCATAGAGCCTTGGTATGGACGTGCTGATGCAGTAGATTTTAACTGCAGGCTTACAGACAGGGAGTGGGGCAATAAGCTTGCAGTTGGGAAAGTGTTCAGCGGTGGTTATAAGATGAGGTTTATGTAACTTTTAATCATTTAATTGTCGTCCGGTACTATCCATATGGAAGTTATCTTTTAAGATAAGCTGTGATATAGGAACAATCTCATACCCTTGCTGTTCAAGATTAGTAAGGACGGTATCGAGTGCATCAGCCGTGAATTTAGCACCGTTGTGCATAAGAATTATAGAGCCGTTGCCAAGTGCTTTGTGCGTGGTGACGGTTTTTATAATGTTTTCAACGCCGTAGTCCTTCCAGTCAAGAGAGTCAACGTCCCATTGTACAGGATAGTGGTTACAGCCATATATAGTATTAATTAGTTCAGAATTATAATCACCATAAGGAGGGCGGAACAGGAAACAGTTGTATCCTGTGAGTTCTTCTATTTTCTGGTGTACAGACATAATTTCCTCTTTCTGTGAGGCAGTATCAAGCTTACTCATCTGTTTGTGGTTCTCGCTGTGATTTCCAAGGTCGTGGCCGCGGCTGTATATTTCTTTAACCATATCAGGATAAGTTGATACCCAGCCTCCCGTCATAAAAAATGTAGTCTTTACATTATGTTTATCTAAAACGTCCAGTATCTGGATAGTATCGTCAGCACCCCACGCAGCATCAAAAGATATCGAAATCTGTTTCTTGTCAGTCTGCACGCAGTATATTGGCAGTGCTTTTTTTCCTGCCTGACAATCACCAGTTATATTACCTCCGCCAATTCCATTAATAATAGCCGAACTATTGGTATATGCACCGTGTGGTGTGAATATTGTCGTGTATATGTAGAAAAAAGTTGCAAGACTAAGAAGTATTATGGAAAGTAATACTGATAATTTGTAATGGCTGATCTTCATTGTAATCCTCATTTCTGTATGATACAGGCACTTATTGTTGGAATATTATATGTTAAAGTCAAAGTTAATATGACGGTTTACATTATTAGTTTTTGACAAAACAATGTATACAAGATAAAGGTAAATGTAGTATATTATCTGTATTGGCGTATTAGTTGAGGGTGCGTAAAATGTGCACTGGTGAATATTATAATAACGCTTATGCTTATCATTTAATCAGGAAAGGAACAGAGTGATATGGGAAAGTATACCAAGCAGGACATATTCAGAATGGTTGAGGAAGAAGATGTTGAATTTATCAGACTTCAGTTTACTGATATGTTCGGAGTTTTGAAAAATGTAGCTATTACATCAAGCCAGTTAGGAAAAGCACTTGATAACAAATGTATGTTTGATGGTTCTTCAGTAGAAGGATTTGTAAGAATTGAAGAGTCGGATATGTATCTTTATCCAGACTATGATACATTTGAGATATTCCCATGGAGACCACAGCAGGGCAAAGTTGCAAGGCTTATATGCGATGTGTATACACCTGATGGTAAGCCATTTGAAGGTGATCCACGCTGGATTCTTAAGAAAGTAATTAAAGAAGCTGAGGATATGGGATATGTATTCGAGGTAGGACCTGAATGTGAATTCTTCCTGTTCCACACGGATGATAACGGACTGCCAACAACACTTTCACACGAGAAAGCTGGATATTTTGATTTAGGTCCAACAGATTTAGGTGAAAATGTAAGACGAGATATGGTGCTTACACTTGAAGATATGGGCTTTGAAATAGAAGCTTCACATCACGAGGTTGCACCAGCACAGCACGAGATTGATTTTAAATATGATGAGGCGTTAAAGACAGCCGATAATATAATGACATTTAAGCTTACAGTAAAGACTATAGCTAAAAGACACGGACTTTATGCAACATTTATGCCAAAGCCAAAGTATGGAATTAATGGCTCAGGTATGCACGTTAATATGTCACTTGCCAAGGACGGAAAGAATATATTTGCTGATGAGAATGACCCACTTGGTTTGTCAGAGGATGCATATCATTTTATAGCAGGACTTATGAAGCACGCAAAGGGTATGGCGGTACTTACTAATCCATTAGTAAATTCTTATAAGAGATTAGTTCCGGGTTATGAAGCTCCTGTATATATTGCGTGGTCAGCAACTAACAGAAGTCCGCTTATAAGAATTCCGGCTTCAAGAGGACAGGGTACAAGAGTTGAATTAAGAAATCCAGACCCATCAGCTAATCCATATCTTGTACTTGCAACCTGCCTTGCGGCTGGTCTTGATGGAATTAAGAATAAACTTGAGGTTCCAGCAAGTGTTGACTGTAATATATTTGAGATGACAGATGAAGAAAGAAAGCAGGCGGCTATAGAGGTGCTTCCTGAAAGTCTTTATGATGCTGTCAGATATCTTAACGAGGATAAGTTCATATGTGATGTATTAGGAGAACATATTACATCTAAGTACACAGAGGCCAAGTTAAGAGAATGGAACGATTACAAGACACAGGTTACCCAGTGGGAACTTGATGAATACCTTTACAAATTTTAAAAACTGACTGTGATAAGAGGTTAGAATATGTCTACATTAATAGTTGCGTTTCCGAAAATAGAGGAGGCCAAGGCGGTTCGCAGTCTTTTAGTAAGAAGAGGTTATGATGTGGCAGTTCCCTGTACAAGCGGTGCTCAGGCTATCAATCAGGCAGATAATCTGTCAGACGGAATTATAATATGTGGTTATAAGCTGTCTGATAATATGTTGTATTCAGAACTATACGAATACAAGCCAAAGAGTTTTGAAATACTGCTTGTCGCGTCGCAGAATTTGTGGGAGGAATGTCACGACAGCAATGTTGTATGCGTTGCCATGCCGATTAAAGTTAATGATTTATTATCTACAATTGAGATTATGCAGCAATCGCAGATTCGCCGCAGAAGAAAAGCTAGAACCACGCCAAGGCAGAGAAGCCCTGAGGAACAAAAGATAATAGATACTGCAAAGCATATGCTTATGGAAAAGAATAATATGACTGAGCAGGAAGCATTCCGTTATATACAAAAATGCAGTATGGACAGCGGTAATACTATGGTAGAATCGGCGACTATGGTTATGAGTATATTTACGGATGCGTAACACTAAAGATGGGTATTAAAGAAAGATATAGATGTAACAGATTGGTATTATTAATGAAAGATACTGATATATAATTTTATAGTAAGGTGATTGGAGGATATATGGTATTTACAAAAATGCACGGAGCAGGCAATGATTATGTATATGTTGACTGCACTAAAGAAGAATTAGATAATCCAAGTGAGGTTGCAATTAAGGTAAGTGACAGACATACAGGAATAGGCTCGGACGGACTTATCCTTATAAAGTCATCAGATAAGGCTGATTTCTTTATGGAAATGTACAATGCTGACGGCTCACAGGGAAAGATGTGCGGCAATGGCATACGTTGTGTCGGAAAGTATGTATATGATAATGGTCTTACAGATAAGACAACAGTAAATATTGATACACTTGCTGGTATAAAGATACTCGAATTAAATATAGGTACAGACGGAAAGGTCGCAACAGCAAAGGTTAATATGGGATGTCCGGTTCTTGAAGCCGCAGATATTCCGATGGATATAAGTGCATTAAAGGATTATAAAGCTGTATACAAGGATATACTTTCTAACGCAAAGGATACAGGACTTAGCAAAGTTGCAGTAAAGGCACTTAGTGAAGTAACCAACGCCGTTGTAGCAGAAAAGATAGAAGTTAATGGCGGTATATATGAGATAACAGGCGTATCAATGGGTAATCCACACGGAATAGTGTATCTTGATAAAGATATTGATATAAAGAAGTTTGCAATTGAACAAATCGGACCTCATTTTGAAAGCCATATGGCATTTCCAGAAAGAGTTAATACTGAATTCATTCAGGTAGTTGATAGAAAAAATCTTAATATGAGAGTATGGGAGAGAGGCTCAGGGGAAACTCTTGCATGTGGTACTGGTGCTTGTGCAAGCCTTGTGGCGACAGTGCTTAATGGAATGTGTGATATTGATGCAACACTTCATCTTCTTGGCGGAGACCTTAATATAAGCTGGGATACAGAGTCAGGAAATGTGTATATGGAAGGTCCTGCAACAACAGTATTTACAGGTACAATAGAAATTTAGCAGATATTTAAGGAAGTGAGGAAAAGTATATGGATATGAAGGATTTTTTAAATGTTCTAGCTTCTAAAGAGCCGGTTCCTGGAGGAGGGGGAGCCTGCGGATATGTGGCAGCAGTAGGAATGGCATTGGGCAATATGGTGCTTTCTTTGACAACAGGAAAGAAAAAATATGCAGAATATCAGGAAGAAATAGAAGAACTTATTGTTAAAGCTGGGGACATTACTAACAGATTGTATGAGTGTATGGATAAGGATGCCAAGGCATTTAAGCCGTTATCAGAAGCTTACGGACTTCCTAAGGATACAGAAGAACAGTTAGAGCACCGTAATAAGGTTATGGAAAATGCTTTGCTTATTGCAAGTGAAGCTCCTCTTTCTATGATGGAGCTTATAGTTGAGGCAATAAAGCTTATTGACAGAATATCGGTTATTGGAAGCAGACTTGCAATCAGTGATGCAGGTGTTGGTGTACAGATGTGCAAGGCGGCTCTTAACGGAGCTTCATTAAATGTGTATATCAATACAAAGCTTATGAAAAATATTGATGTTGCAGAGGATATGAATACTAAAGCTGACGAGCTTGTAATTACAGGCAATGAACTTGCTGATAAAATATATGACAGGGTTATGGATTGCGTACATCCATAATAATCACAAGATATTGGCATTGTAGTTATATAAAAATACCAGGATAACAATATATACAGTCAGAATAATGGAGGTATTATCTAATGGAAATATTAAAAGGACTGCCAGTTGCTAATTCTATTAATGAGCAGCTTATAGAAGATATTAAGAATATAGATGGGGAACTTCCACATCTTGCAATAATAAGAGTTGGTGAAAGACCGGATGACTGTTCATATGAACGTGGAGCAGTAAAGAAAATGGATAAAGTAGGCGTAAGATGTACAACATATACATTTGCGGCAGATATATCTAATGATGAATTTCAGAAGGAATTCGACCAGATTAACAATAATCCCGACATAGATGGAATCCTTCTCTTAAGACCATTGCCAAAGCATATTGATGAGAAGGCTGTCGAGAACAGAATAGACCCAAGAAAAGACCTTGATGGAATATCACCGGTTAATCTTGCTAAGGTATATGCAGGAGATGAAACAGGATATGCACCTTGTACAGCGGAGGCTGTTATAGAGATGTTAGATTATGCAGGTGTAGATATTAAAGGCAAGAGAGTTACAGTAGTTGGAAGAAGCCTTGTTATTGGTAAACCTGTGGCTATGCTTCTTATGAAAAGAAATGCAACAGTTACAGTTGTACATACAAAGACAGTCGATATGGCGGCGACCTGTAAGCATGCGGAGATACTTGTTGCAGCGGCAGGCTCAGCAAAGATGATAAAGCCTGAATATGTTGCAGATGGTGCTGTTGTTATTGATGTTGGAATAAATGTTGATGAGGAAGGAAAGCTCTGCGGAGATGTGGATTTTGAAGCAATAGGGAATATTGCCTCAATCGCAACTCCAGTACCGGGTGGTGTTGGCTCAGTTACAACATCTGTACTTGCCAAGCATTTAGTGAAAGCTGCACATATGAGATAATGCTTATTAAGCTTTAGTTATACATTAACATACACTAGCAGATAGTTAATATTTATTAAGGTATTAATGAACTTATAGGATAAAAGACTTATAGGACAAAATGTGTTGATAGAAACCGCCGCCAGCCTTTAATTTCAATGGCTGACAGCGGTTTAATCTTTATATTAATGTGTCTGTAAAAATGTTATAACAAGTTCTACAATAAATACTGATGCACAGCTTAACATTGCAACCTGAAAAAGGCTTTTTCCAATCCACGCAAGCACGATGGCTATTACAAAAGCGATAGCCGCTGATATTATACTGGAGGTTGCAGATAATATCGCTGGAAAAGTCATAATAGCAAGTGTTACATAAGGCACATAGTAAAGAAATGATTTAACTGTGATATTTTTAATCTCTTTTCGTATCAGTGTAAGAGGGAGAACTCTTACAAGATATGTTACAAGAGCCATAATTAATATGTATATGTATGTATTATGTGTAGGCATAAATAATCTCCCAATTCTATATAGGTAATATGTTTCTTAAGTATTATTAGTAGCATTAGTGTTATCAGCATTGCCAGCATTATCAGCACTTCTGGCATTCTCTTCCTTTACAGGAAAAAGAATTGCTGCCACAAGTGAGATGATAACTGTTAATATAATAATTCGAGTTCCAGAGGAAATGCTGCTTATAACAGGGGCATAGCTGAATATACAGCTTATAATCATTGATATTGCTACAACGCCTGCAATTATGTGATTTTTCCTTGCCGGAGGAATTATTATTGCAATGAACATTCCGTATAATCCGACACTTAAAGCACTTACAATATTAGCTGGAAGTATATTTCCAAACAGCACGCCGAAGTATGTTCCAAGAACCCACGCGGGTGAGGCTACAAGAACCATTCCGTACATATATGCGGGGTTGAGTTTTTCAGGAACAGATACTGTCAGTCCGAATATCTCATCAGTAACGAACAATCCCATAATAAGTCTGTGAAAAAATGGCATTTTATTATCTAATTTCTGGCTTAAGGCACACGACATAAGAAAATATCGTGCATTAATTATAAGTTCCATAACAGCAATCTCTGTATATGCAGCAAGTGCCGCAATAAGTGTAAAGCCGGCAAACTCACCAGCAGAAGCGTGGCATGTTATGCTTGCAAGGGCAGCCTGTAAGGCGGTCAGTCCTGCATTCTTAGCGGCAATTCCCAATGTAAAAGAAACAGCAAGGTAGCCAAGTGCTATAGGCATACCGTTGTGAATTCCTTTTTTTAACCAATAAGAGGTTGAATTATTCATATATTCTCCAATCTTGCAAAATAATATAAAAATTGCAATAGACATTAAAGCTTATGCAAACCATTATGATACAACAAATGCTATATTTTTACAATGTTTTCATCTGGTGCAATGTCAAAAGTTTAACAAATATACAAAAATGGATATGCTATTTTAGCAAAAGTATTTGAAAATCGACTTACACTTGTGCATATATTACAAAAATATTATCAGAAATTTATAAAGTTTTGATAATTGATTATAAACCGGTATACTGGTATACTGCAAGTGCCAAAGGAAATGACAAATAAGTAACAAACAGGAAAATTTAACAAGTATCTAAAAAGCTAACAAGTAAACAAAATATTTAATTCACAGGAGGATTTAATTATGAACACAACATTTGCTTTAGGAAACGGATTAAAGGTAATCGATCTTACAAAGCCATTAGACCCAAAGACAGAGTCAAGAAGATGCCACCTTATCAGATATAACACAGGCGGACCAATTCCTGATTTCCACACAGCAATGGATCTTACAAGCCACTTAGGAACACATTGCGAGTGTCCTTATCATCACGATGACAACTGGCCATCAGTTGCTGAACTTCCACTTACAACATTTATGGGAAGAGCAATATATGTTGACTTCAAGGATACACTTCCTCACAGAAAGCACATCAGTGCGGCAGACCTTGACAAGGCAACAGAAGGCTGGGTAAAGGAAGGTGATATTCTTATCATCGACTCATCTTACAAGCTTGACCCATTCACACCTGATACTAATACAGACAAGGATCAGAGATTATTAGTAAATGGTGAGACAGCACAGTGGTGTGTAGACCACAAGATTAAGTGTGTAGGCTTCGGTGATGGTGTTTCAATTGAGAACTGCAACGAAGATGTTAAGCCTTTCCACGACATCTGTATGGCAGAGAACATCGTATTCCTTGAAGTATTAAAGAACCTTGATAAGCTTTCACAGGATACATTCTTTATGTCATACTCACCACTTCCAATATATGGCTTGGATTCTTGCCCAATCAGAGCTTATGCTATTGAAGGTCTTGCAGAATTTACCCGCTAATCAGTGGAAAATGTATTTAACATAATATAATATGCTGGCGGTCTTAAGGGCTGCCGGCAGCAATAGAAATAATAAAAAAATATTTATTACCGCAATAGCAAAAATAATAAATAAAGAAAAATATTTATTACGGTAATAATAAACAGATAAAAGAAGAATATTTTAAGAAGAAATAATATTTAAGATAACAAAAATGTGAAGAAATGGAGGCATACTATGAAGATAGCGGTACTTGGAGCTGGTGCCATGGGTTCTATATATGGTGGACATCTTTCTACTAACAATGATGTATATATGATTGATAAGAAGGCAGAACTTGTAGATAAGATTAATGCAGACGGATTAAAGTTATTTGAGAATGATACAGATGTAATATATCACCCAGCAGCATTACTTAGTAGTGAAGGAATAGGTGAAGTAGATTTAGTAATTATATTTGTTAAGGCTTTATATTCAAGAGCAGCACTTATGGAGAATAAGGGAATAATAGGAGATAACACATATGTAATGACTCTTCAGAATGGTGCAGGCCACGAAGACATTATCTTGGAATTTGTTCCTAAGGAAAGAATTATCATAGGTACAACAGAAGATAATGGAGCAATCCTTGGTGACGGATATGTAAGAAGAGGCGGCAAGGGCAAGACCAATATCGGTATGCTTGTTGAAGATTCACAGCATATGCTTGACAAAGTTAAGGTCTGTCTTGACTCTTGTGGATTTGATACACACATTTATGATAATATCCAGCAGCTTATATGGGACAAGCTGTTTACTAATGTTTCACTTAGTGTTCTTACAGGAGTTCTTCAGGTTCCAATCGGATTTATCGCAACAGATGAATATGCATGGAATATGACAGTTATTCTTATAAAAGAGGCAATGCAGGTAGCTAAAGCTATGGGGCTTGAGTTTAATGAAGAAGAAATGATTGAACGGGTAAGAAATACATCTCTTAATTCTCCAGAAGGAAGAACATCTATATATGCAGACCTTAAGGCAGGAAGGCTTACGGAGGTTAATACAATCAGCGGTGCGGTAGTTAAGGCTGGTGACAGATTGGGAGTTCCAGTTCCATCACATAAGATGATTGTTAATATGGTTCATGCAATGGAGAACAAAAGCAAGAATAATGTAGAATAAAATATAAATGTATATATTATAGAATTTCATATTTATAATAGAAGGGAGTTTTGTTATGATATTTTCATCAATTCATACAAAGGATGATTTTAAGAATTATCCAGCAGCAGTACAAAGAGCAATAGAATATTTAAAGAACAATGATTTTACTAAAATGGAAACCGGCGTATATGAGATAGAAGGAAAGCTTATGTATGCACAGGTATTCGATGCTGAGACAGAACCATTAGAGGCAAGAAAGCCGGAATACCACGAGAAATATCTTGATGTACAGTTTCTTGTAACAGGAAGGGAAAAGTTAGGCTTCACACCAGATACAGGTAACTACGAAGTGGCAGAAAGATATGATGAGAGAGATCTTATATTTGTTAAAGATGTAGAAAATGAAGGCTTTATCACATCAACACCAGGCTGTTTCTGTGTATTCTTCCCTACAGATATTCACAGACCACAGGTTGCAGATGGAGAGCCTATGAAGGTAAGAAAAGTTGTAGTTAAAGTAAGTGTAGAACTTTTAAAGTAATTCACTTGTATGCAAAAGCATAAGAATGGAGGATTTTATGGGTAAAAAATTGATGGCATTATTATTATGCGTATGTTTAATGGCCAGCTTTACACTTACAGGATGCGGAAGTAAAAGTGCAGATGGTCAGGAAGTTAAGATTATCAGAGTAGCATTTAACCAGAATGAAAATCACCCACAGTATAAAGTTATGAAGGAGCTTGGTGAGAAGTTCGAGAAAGCTACTAATGGCAGATACAAAATGACTATATATGCTAACGGTGTACTTGGTGAGCAGGGTTCTATGGCAGAATTCATCAGAACTGGTGCACTTGATATGGCTATAGTACCATGTTCAGTTCCAGAAGGATATGATTCTAACTTTGCTATTGTCGGTGCACCTTATCTTTATCAGGATATGGATCATTTAAGAAGAGCAACAGAATCAGGGGTATTTACAGACCTTTTCAAGTCAACAAGAAAGTACAATTTTGAAGTCCTTACAATATATACAGCAGGTGAAAGAAATATATATGCTGACAAGCCTATCAACTCAGCAGATGATCTTAAGGGTATGATTGTAAGAGTAAATGATAGTACAACATATCTTAATATGGTTAAGTATATGGGTGGTACAGGTACAGCAATGTCACAGTCAGAAGTGTATACAGCACTTCAGCAGGGTGTAATTGATGCAGGTGAGAACAGTGAGCTTGTATATTCAGATTTCAAGCATTATGAAGTAGCTAAATATTACTCATATACAAGACATATTGTTCACCCTGATGTAGTTGTAGCAAGTACTAATTTCCTTGACAGCATGTCAGAAGAAGACAGAGCAATATTTGATAAGCTTGTAATGGAATCAACAGAATATGAATTTGATACATTTAAGGAAGCTGTTGAGGCAGGTAAGAAAGAAGCAGAAGAACACGGTGCAATCTTTGTGTATCCGGATACTAACGAATTCAGGGAAAAATGCCAGCCATTACTTGACAGTATTGCTAACCAGTCAGATATGACAAAGGATATTTATAATAAAGTAGAAGCTTTAAGAGAGGAGAATTAATATGAAGACAGTAAAAAATATATTAGATAAAGTAACTTCGTATGCAAGTGTATTCATATTTATAATGATGGTACTTATGGTAACTTATCAGGTTGTTGCCAGATACATTTTCTCAGCTCCAAGCAGTGTAACAGAAATACTTACAAGATATTCATTTGTATGGTTAATAATCATATCTGCAACATATATGTTTGGACAGAGAGAGCACATTAATATTGCAGTAGTAAAAGATAAGCTTCCTAAGAAAGCTAAGAGAATCGTCAATATAATAATTGAATGTGTAACAATCGCATTTGCTGGTCTTATAATGGTATTTGGTGGTTTTAAGATTACACATATGAACTTCGTACAGTTTGACTCAATCTTGCATATTCCAACAGGTATTATATATTCAATTATTCCAATATGCGGCGTAATAATTATCTTTTACAGCATATACAATATCGGACTTGAACTTAAAAAAGATGAAGCATAAAGGTACGCAATGCACATAAGTGCATAGAAATGAGAGGTATATATGAGTATAGCATTACAGGTAGCCTTAGTAATGGTTACAATACTGGTTGTACTGCTTGTTATCGGCGCTCCAATCGGTGTAGCAATTGGTATGTCATCAGCAGTATCAATGATATGTATGATTCCAGCAGATGTTTCATTTGCAACTTCTGCTCAGAGAATATTTGCGGGTTCTAATTCATTCTCGCTTATAGCAATTCCACTCTTCATTCTTGCAGGTAATATAATGAATAATGGTGGTATAGCAACAAGACTTGTTAATTGTGCCAAGGTAATCAGTGGACGTATGCCAGGTGCACTTGCACAGTCAAATGTAGTAGCTAATATGTTATTCGGAGCTATATCAGGTTCTGGTGCAGCAGCCGCCGCTGCTATGGGTGGTACAATCGGACCACTTGAAGAAAAAGAAGGATATGACAAGAACTACAGTACAGCAGTAAACGTAGCATCTGCTCCAGTAGGTATGTTAATTCCACCAAGTAACACAATGATCGTATATTCAAGCGTTGCAGGAAGCGTATCAATCGCAGCACTCTTTATGGCAGGTTATATTCCAGGTCTTCTCTGGGGTGGTGCAGTTATGATACTTGCAGGAATTATGGCTAAGAAGCGTGGTTATCAGGCAGAGCAGAGAGTTCCAGTTAAGGTTGCTCTTAAGACATTCTGGCAGGCAATCCCAAGCCTTTTATTTATCGTAATCGTAATCGGAGGTATCCTTGGTGGTATCTTCACAGCAACAGAAGGTTCTGCTATCGCAGTAGTATATGCAACCGTATTATCACTTATATATAAGGCTTTCAAGATTAAAGACATTCCAAGAATTGTCCTTGAAGCAGCTAAGACAACGGGTATCATTACATTTATGATCGGACTTTCATCAATTATGTCATGGGCTATGGCATTTACAGGAATTCCAGATATGATAGCAAATGCAATCCTTGGTCTTACAACTAATAAGTATCTTATCTTACTTCTTATCAATGTATTATTACTTGTAGTTGGTACATTTATGGACGTAACACCAGCGATACTTATCTTTACACCAATTTTATTACCAATCTGTAAGTCATTCGGAATGGATCCAATTCACTTTGGTATCTTACTCTGCTTCAACTTATCAATTGGTACAATAACACCACCTGTAGGAACAATTCTCTTTACAGGCTGCCGAGTTGGTGGAACTACAATCGAAAGCGTAATAAAGACATTGCTTCCATACTTTGCAATAATACTTATTGCCCTCTTGCTTGTAACTTATATACCAATGCTTTCAATGTTCCTTCCTAAGGTACTTGGACTTGTATAAATAAAGGTATATAGATAAAGAAAATGTGCTATTAACTTAAGAAAGAACAGCACTATTAATAACGATAAAATGTGGATATACACCACATTTATATAAACTTTTTTCCTAATATTATGTATGGAAACCGTATTGGTCATATGGCTGATACGGTTTCTTTTTACCATGAATTATGGTATGCTGTTAATAATAATTGTTATGGAGGGAGCATATGCCATTTACACATTTACACGTCCATACAGAGTATTCACTTCTGGACGGTTCAAGTAAAATAAAAGAGATAACTAAAAGAGCGGCAGAGCTTGGAATGGATAGTCTTGCGATAACAGACCATGGTGTTATGTACGGAGTTATTGATTTCTACAGGGCTGCAAAGGATGCAGGAATAAAGCCTATTCTTGGTTGTGAGGTGTATGTTGCTCCGGGTTCAAGATTTGATAAGGAAGCAGGAACAGGTGATGATAAATATAACCACCTTGTTCTGTTAGCAGAGAATAACAAGGGTTACCAGAACCTGATGAAGATTGTATCAAGGGGCTTTACAGAAGGTTTTTATTATAAGCCAAGAGTTGATAAAGAAGTATTAAGGGAATTCAGTGAGGGCATAATCGCATCAAGTGCCTGCCTTGCAGGTGAAGTTCAAAGATACCTCACAAGAGGAATGTATGAAGAAGCTAAGAAGGTAGCACTGGAATATCAGGACATATTTGGCAAGGGCAATTTCTTCCTTGAATTACAGGATCACGGAATTGCAGAACAGCATTATGTTAATCCACAGCTTTTAAGAATGTCTGAGGAGACAGGAATTGAACTTATATGTACTAATGATGTGCATTATACATATGCAGATGATGCTGAGGCACACGATATACTGCTCTGTATACAGACAGGAAAGAAAGTTACAGATGAGAACAGAATGAGATATACAGGTGGACAGTATTATCTTAAATCACCGGAAGAAATGTCCGATTTATTCAAATATGCACCTCAGGCAATAGCCAATACAGAAAAGATCGCACAAAGATGTAATGTAGAGATAGAATTTGGAGTTACCAAGCTCCCTAAATTTGCAGTGCCAGATGGCTATACATCCTGGACATATCTTAATTATCTGTGTTACGAGGGACTTAAGAAAAGATATCCAAATCAGGCGGCAGATATATCTGTTGAGGATTTTGTCAGAAAGGCAGAAGAGGAAGCAGTTGAGGATAGAAAAGATGTAGTTATTAAGATTGCCAGGGATACTAATAATATATTTGAAAGATTGGCATATGAACTTTCAGTAATATATTCAATGGGATATGTAGATTATTTCCTTATTGTATGGGACTACATTAATTATGCTAAAAGGCACGATATACCGGTCGGTCCGGGAAGAGGTTCAGCGGCAGGAAGCATAGTATCTTACTGCCTTGAGATTACAGACCTTGACCCTATTAAATACAGCCTTATCTTTGAGCGTTTCTTAAATCCTGAACGTGTATCTATGCCCGATATTGACGTGGATTTCTGTTATGAGAGAAGACAGGAAGTAATAGATTATGTAGTTGCCAAGTATGGTAAGGATTGTGTATCACAGATTGTTACATTTGGTACTATGGCAGCTAGGGCTGTTATAAAGGACGTTGGAAGAGTGTTAGACCTTCCATATGCTATGGTTGATAATATTGCCAAGATGGTTCCAAGAGAGATTGGAATTACAATAGATAAAGCAATTAATGAAAATCCAGACCTTAGAAATGAATATGAGAACAATGAGGCTGTAAGAGATTTAATTGATAAGAGTAAAAGGCTTGAGGGACTTCCACGGCACGCATCTATGCACGCCGCAGGAGTTCTTATATGTGGAAAGCCAGTAGAAGATTATGTTCCGTTATCAACTGGATCTGACGGTGCAGTAGTTGCCCAATTTGTAATGACAACGCTTGAAGAATTAGGACTTCTAAAAATGGATTTCCTTGGTCTTAGAACACTTACAGTTATTAAAGATGCAGAAAATCTTATTAAAAAGCACAATAAGGACTTCTCTATAGATAAGATTGACTACACTGATAAAGGGGTATTTGATGCGATAAGTACAGGAAGATGTGATGGTATATTCCAGCTTGAAAGTGCAGGAATGAAGTCATTTATGAAGGAATTAAAACCTAGCAATCTGGAAGATCTGATAGCGGGTATATCATTATACAGACCAGGTCCTATGGACTTTATTCCACAGTATATAGAAGGTAAGAATAACCAGCAAAATGTTACTTATGCCTGCCCACAGTTAGAACCAATTCTTAAACCAACCTATGGCTGTATTGTGTATCAGGAACAGGTTATGCAGATTGTACGAGATCTTGCTGGATATTCGTGGGGACGAAGTGACCTTGTCCGTAGAGCAATGTCTAAGAAAAAAGCATATGTTATGGAGCAGGAGCGTAAGAATTTCATATATGGCAATCCAGAAGAAGGTGTTAAGGGCTGTGTTAATAATGGTATAGATGAGACGGTTGCAGGAAAGATATATGATGATATGATTGATTTTGCAAAGTATGCCTTCAATAAATCCCACGCTGCCTGCTATGCAGTTGTATCGTTCCAGACAGCATTTTTAAAGACATATTATCCAGTAGAATTTATGGCGGCACTTATGACATCAGTAATTGATAATACATCAAAGGTAGCGGGATATATATACGCCTGTAAGCAGATGAATATCAATATTCTTCCACCAGATGTTAACGAGTCACAGATGGAATTCTCAGTAGATAATGGTGGCATACGTTTTGCAATGGCAGGAATTAAGTCACTTGGAAGACCGACAATCAATGCAATTATAAATGAAAGAACAAGTAATGGTACTTTCACATCAATGCAGGATTTTATTAATCGTATGTCAGATGCACTTAATAAAAGGGCAGTAGAGAATTTTATTAAGGCGGGAGCATTTGATACCTTTGGTAACAAGAGGCGTGCGATGATGCTTGTGGCAGACAGTATGCTTGATAATGCGGTTAAGCAGAAGAAAGATTCGATGTCTGGACAGATGTCACTGTTTGATTTTGTCGGCGAGGAAGAAAAGAAAGATTATGAGATAAAAGTTCCGGATGTTACGGAATACACTAAGGAAGAACTGCTTGGTTACGAGAAAGAAATTCTTGGTGTATATGTAAGCGGACACCCTCTTGATGAATATACTGGAATGGTGAAGAAATATATAACCAATGTCACAACAGATTTTGAGATAGATGATGAGACAGGCGAAACTAAGGTAAGAGATGGCAATACTGCTACGATTGGCGGAATGATAATGAATAAGAGCGTTAAGACAACCAAGAACGGACAGCTTATGGCATATCTTACAATTGAGGATCTTGTTGGAACTGTTGAGGTAATCGTATTTCCGAGGAACTTTCTTATTAACCGGCCAGTTATAGATACAGCAGATAAGGTGTTTGTTACAGGAAGGGTTCAGGCAAATGCAGATGAGAATGCAAGGCTTATATGTGATAAGGTTATAGATTTTAACACTGTTCCAAGAAAGCTCTGGATAAGATTTGAGAGTGAAGAAGAATACCAGTCAAAGCAGAGTGAGCTTAATGATATTCTTTACAATTCAGATGGAAAAGATTCTGTTATTATATACTGCACTAAAGAGAATAAAAGGATTGCCCTTCCTGCAAGCAGGACTGTACAGGTTAATTCAGAACTTCTTATGAAGCTTAAGGGGCTGTATGGAGATAAAAATGTTACGACAACATAAAATAATTGTATAAAA
Source organism: Bacteroides galacturonicus (assembly GCF_003096855.1). Taxonomy (NCBI): domain Bacteria; kingdom Pseudomonadati; phylum Bacteroidota; class Bacteroidia; order Bacteroidales; family Bacteroidaceae; genus Bacteroides; species Bacteroides galacturonicus. The sequence goes on from NZ_QEOA01000009.1 coordinate 76,095, forward strand.
ATTTAGATAAAAATTATCTAAAATAATATATCTTTTTAAAGATTTGTGGTACTATTAAAAAAGGTTAAACTATTTAGACAATTATAAAGCTGTAAGTGTTATAAAGGTTGTATCTGTTGACAGAGAATACTTTGTTACTTACAAGATATTTATATGGTGAATGTCATAGACTTTAGATGAAAGGGGAAATTATTTATGGCTAAAGAAATTAAAACAATCGGTGTATTAACAAGCGGTGGAGATGCCCCTGGTATGAATCCTGCAATCAGAGCTGTAGTAAGAACAGCTATTAACAAGGGACTTAAAGTAAAAGGAATTCAGAAGGGCTACAACGGTCTTATTAATGATGAGATTATCGATATGGATAAGAAGAGTGTTTCTGATATTATACAGAGAGGTGGTACAATTCTTTATACTGCTAGATGTCTTGAGTTTATGACAGAAGAAGGACAGAAGAAGGCTGCTGAGGTATGTAAAAAGCACGGGATTGATGGTATTGTTGTCATAGGTGGTGACGGGTCTTTCCGTGGAGCACAGAAGCTTGCTGAGACTGGAGTTAATACAATAGGTCTTCCAGGAACAATTGACCTTGATATTGCCTGTACAGACTATACAATTGGTTTTGATACAGCGGTTAACACTGCTATGGAGGCTATTGATAAGATAAGAGATACATCAACATCTCACGAAAGATGTAGTATTATTGAAGTAATGGGACGTAATGCAGGCTATATTGCACTTTGGTGTGGTATTGCTAATGGTGCAGAGGATATTCTTCTTCCAGAGAGATATAATGGTGATGAACAGGCAATAATTAATCACATTATTGACGGAAGAAAGAAAGGCAAGAAGCATCACCTTATAATTAATGCTGAAGGAATCGGACATTCAACAGGAATGGCAAGAAGAATAGAAGCTGCTACAGGAATAGAGACAAGAGCTACTATTCTTGGTTATATGCAGAGAGGCGGCTCACCTACATGTAAGGACAGAATGTATGCTTCTATTATGGGTTCTTATGCAGTTGATCTTTTAGTTGCAGGAAAGAGCAACAGACTTGTAGCTTATAAGGACGGAAGGTTCGTTGATTATGATATTGATGAGGCACTTGCCATGACTAAGGATATTAGTGATTATGAGTTTAATATAAGTGCTATGCTTTCTAACTAATTATACAGGAAATGGTGAAAAATGATTACAAGTACAAGTAGTTCGCAGGTTAAGCACGTAGTGAATCTGCAGAAAAAAGCAAAGTTAAGAAAAGAGGAGAAGCAGTTTGTTGTTGAGGGCGTGAAAATGGTGTCAGAAGCACCGGCAGACAGACTTGTAAAGGTATATGTATCAGAGACTTTTAAGGCTGATAATGAGGAATTCCTTGAAAGAATGAATTATGACAGCATAGGAAAAGACGTGCTGGAGATTGTGACAGACAACGTGTTTATGCGTATGGCAGATACACAGACACCACAGGGAATTATGGCAGTTGTCAGAATGTCAGATACAGATTTGGAAGGCATACTTTCAGACAAGCACAACCCATTACTTCTTATTATTGAAAATCTTCAGGATCCCGGTAATCTTGGAACTATTGTAAGAATGGCTGAAGGTGCAGGCGTTACAGGAATTATTATGAGCAGTAACACAGTTGATATATACAATCCTAAGACAATCCGCTCGACTATGGGTTCACTTTACCGTGTGCCGGTTATATATGTAGATGATATATGCGAGGCGGCTGATGTATGTAAGTCTAAGGGCGTGACAGTATATGCGGCACACCTTAAGGGTACAGATAATTATAATAAGAAAGATTATACAAACCCTACTGCATTTATGATTGGCAATGAGGGCAATGGACTTACAGATAAGTTAGCAGATAAGGCTGATGAATATGTAAGAATTCCAATGCAGGGTGAGGTTGAGTCACTTAATGCTGCTATTGCGTGTACAATTCTTACATATGAAGCAGTAAGGCAGAGATTGTAATAACAGGCAGAAATGTGTCGAAGCTCTCTTTTTAAGGGTACATTTTCATAAATATTTAATAAATGTTAAATCAGTAATATAAGCACAAAGCCACGGAAACACTGTGTTCCGTGGCTTTTTGTAACAAATTTGACAAATTTGATTAACTTTGCTATTATACTTTCGTAACAAAATGTAACAATTCTGTAACATTTTGTAGGCGCATTTAACAACTTGTGCCGGAAAGGGAAAAACTTTATGAAACTTAGAAGTAGCAAAGCTGCTTGTTGTTTGGGAGCTACGCTGGTAGTGATGATGATGCCGGTTCTTCCAAAGGTAACAGACGCCAAACCTACCTATGAGCAACACGAAAGTACAATTACTGATACCGAGGTCAGAGTTGCATCATACGCAGCCAATGTTGAGGAAATAATCTTAACAGGTTACGAAGAACAGCAGGGGCAGATGCAAAATAAAGCGCTTGCGATTACAGAACCTTATCTTGATGTATATGCAGCCGATGATGAGAATTCATCAGTTAATGGCAGACTTTATAAGAACACAGTGGTAGATGTGTTGGAAGTTAATGGCAATATGACTAAGATAAGCTCAGGTAATTGCGAAGGATATACTAAGACAGCCGCTTTATTATTCAATCAGGAGGCAGAGGTTATAGCCCAGACTCTTGATGAAAAAGATATCCTTACAGGATATACAATTGAAGAGGCAGAAGCAAAAGAGGCAGAGGAAGAAGCTGCCAGAATTGCCGAAGAAGAAAGAATTGCAGCAGAACAGGAAGCTGCAAGGATAGCTGAAGAAGAAAGAATACAGGCAGTTATATCAAGAACAATATCTGGAACAGATATATCGTATAACTCAACAATGAGCGTAAGTAATGAAGAAATATATCTTCTTGCCTGCATTATTGACTGGGAAGCAGCTTATGAGCCATATGAGGGGAAGCTTGCAGTTGCTAATGTTGTATTAAACAGAGTTAGAAGCTCTAACTATCCTAATTCAATAACAGGGGTTATATATCAGAAGTCACAGTTCTCAGGAGCATCAGATGGAGCAGGCGGTCCATCAGCTAAGTTCCAGAACAGACTTAACAGTGGTATCCGTACACAGGAATGTATGGATGCAGCACTTGAGGCATTGTCAGGAAAGAACAATATCGGCGGATATACATCATTCAGAATGGTTTCAATAACCAATCTTTCAGCAATGTCAGACTATGTAATAATCGGTGGACACGTATTCCACTAAATAAGAATACCAGCCAGTGAACAGATAAAAGTCACTGTGCTGGTATTTTTTATGATTAGAAAATAGATGAATGTTACCACGCTGGTATTTTTATAATTAATAAACAGTGATGTAAGCAGGTAAGTGTTATTTGAATATGTAAGAAGTTGCATTTATGAGCTGTTTGCGATAAAATGTTATCTAAATTTATAAATCGGGTATTATTAGCAGGATAATATGCTATAGCCTTAGAGCAGAGATTGTTTACATATGATTTATGCTAAAGAATGGAGGAACATTATGAATCTTAAAGGAAGAGATTTTTTAACATTAAAAGACTATACACCAGAGGAAATAGAATATCTTATAGAATTGGCTGCAAAGCTTAAGAAGATGAAGAAGGACGGAGTTGTTGAACAGCCATTACTTGGAAAGAATGTTGCTCTTATATTTGAAAAGACAAGTACAAGAACACGTTGTTCATTTGAAGTTGCAGCACACGACCTTGGTATGGGCGTAACTTACTTAGACCCTAAGGGTTCGCAGATAGGAAAGAAAGAGAGCATAGCAGATACAGCAAGAGTTCTTTGTACAATGTTTGAGGGGATTGAATACAGAGGCTTCGGACAGGAGATAGTAGAAGACCTTGCAAAGTATTCTTCAGTTCCAGTATGGAATGGACTTACTAACGAGTACCACCCAACACAGATGCTTGCTGATATGCTTACAATAAAAGAAAAGCTTGGAAGATTAAAAGGTGTTAAGTTCGTATATATGGGAGATGCAAGATATAATATGGGTAATTCACTTATGATAGTATGTGCTAAGCTTGGATTACATTTTACAGCTTGTACAGCTAAGGAATATTTCCCTAATGAAGATCTTGTAAACCAGTGCAGGGAATGGTCTAAAGAAAGTGGCGGTTCTGTAACATTAACAGAAGATGTTACAGAAGGCACTAAGGGTGCAGAAGTTCTTTACACAGATGTATGGGTATCAATGGGTGAGCCTGATGAGGTATGGACAGAGAGAATTAACGCACTTCTTCCATATCAGGTTAATAAGAAGGTAATGGACAATGCTGATAAGAACGCTATATTTATGCATTGCCTTCCAGCTTTCCATGACTTAAAGACAACAATAGGCAAGGAAATTCACGATAAGTTCGGACTTGATGAAATGGAAGTTACAGATGAGGTATTCGAGTCAGAGCAGTCAGTTGTATTTGATGAGGCAGAGAACCGTATGCACACAATCAAGGCTGTAATGGCAGCTACACTTGGAGCATATTAAACCTATAAGTAACGTAACTATTAATTGCATAGAAATGAGGATTGGTATGTATTATACAACAAGTGGTTCTTATAAAAAGACCAAAATGATTATAGATTACACTAATATAGTTCTTACAATTGCAGCAACAGTTATATTTATTATAATAATGTTCCTAAGAAGCAGAAGCGGGGTGCTTTTTCCAATAGAGTTTCTTCTTGGAACAGTTGTTAATACACTTACGGCTGTGAAGCATTTTATAAATGGCAATAAGGTATCTGGTGTTATAGTGGCAGTTGTTGCAGTTCTTCTTGGAATAATGACTGTATTTACTGCACTTGTGGTATTGTAATAATTATAGGACGGTACGAATATGAAATCAGAGATATTACATTTGTTAAGAAACGCAGATGGATACATATCAGGACAGCAGTTGTGTGAGGCATTTGGCGTATCAAGGACTGCTGTATGGAAAGCTATTAACCAGTTAAAAGAGGAAGGCTATGTTATAGATTCTGTGCAGAACAAAGGCTACAGAATTACAGAATATCCTGATATAATAACAGATACAGAGATAAGAAGCCTTCTTATAAAAGACAGTGCAATAAAATCCAGGGCTGATAAAGAACAGGACAGGGAAGCTGGCAATAAGGATAGAAATGTAAGCACAGACAAAGAGTCTTATAACAAGCTTAAAGATAATAGCTCTGATGATAATAAGCTTGAGGGAATATTCCAGCATATCAGATATTTTGAGAAGACAGATTCAACTAATAACCAGGCAAAGCTTGCGGCAGAAAGCAATGCTCCTGACGGAACATTATTTGTTGCGGAATGTCAGACAGGCGGCAGGGGACGAAGAGGAAGAAGCTGGGAGTCACCTGCGGGAACAGGAATATGGATGAGCCTTCTGCTTCGTCCGGATATGAGCCCGGAGAGTGCTTCAATGCTTACACTTGTTCTTGCGATAGCAATGGTAGAGGCTATAAGGGAAGAAGTCAAGGATATAGATTGTTATATCAAATGGCCTAATGATATCGTTGTGAATGGTAAGAAGATAACAGGCATACTTACTGAGATGAGTGCAGAGATGGATCTTATACATTATGTTGTAATAGGCATAGGAATTAATGTCAATACAACAGAATTTGATGAGGCAATAAGGGATATGGCTACATCTTTATATCTTGAAACACATAGAAAGATTAAGAGAAGTAATATAATTGCTGCATTTTCAAGAAGCTTTGATAAATATTATCACGAATTCCTTAAGACTAATGATTTGTCACTGCTAGTTGATAAGTATAATGAACTTCTTATTAATAAAGACAGGACAGTCCGTGCTATATATGAGAAAGAGGAGCTTATAGCAACAGCGATTGGAATTAATAAAGAAGGCGAGCTTATTGTAAAAGATGAAGCAGGAAAAGAGATTGCAATAAGAGCTGGCGAAGTTTCAGTGAGAGGATTATATGGATATGTATAGTGATGAAAATGTGGTGCTTTGTGCATCTAATTCTTATGAGAAGAAATATTATTTTAACCCGGATTTTGACAGGCTTCCAGAAGATATAAAGAACGAATTAAAGATAATGTGTGTTCTTTTTACAGAGGAAGTCGGCGGAATACTTGATATGGAATTTGACGAGGAGGGCAACCTGTTATTCAAATCCACAGCAGATGAAGAAGATCTGCTGTATGATGATATAGCGTGCGGACTTCTTGTTAAGAAGAATCAGTATGAAAAAAGAGACCTGCTGGAATCGTTAGAGATGTTCTATAAAGTATTCTTCTTAGGTTTGGATGAGTAAAATATTATAACAACGGAGTTAAGATGAGAATAGGTAATGTTGATATTAAAACAAATGTCGCATTAGGACCGATGGCAGGAGTAACAGACCTGCCATTTCGTCTTTTATGCAAGGAACAGGGCTGTGGACTTTTGTATACAGAGATGGTGAGTGCTAAGGCGGTATTGTATAATAATAAAAATACAGAAGAATTATTAAAGACAGATAAGAAAGAAAGTCCAATAGCTGTACAGTTATTTGGTTCAGAACCACAGATAATGGCAGACATCGCCAAAAGGCTTGCGGAAAGAGATTTTGATATAATAGATGTCAATATGGGATGTCCAGTTCCTAAGGTGGTTAATAACGGAGAGGGGTCGGCACTGCTTAAAAATCCCCTGCTTGTAGGAAATATAGTGGAGGCTATGGCAAATGCAGTTGATAAGCCTGTCACCGTAAAGATAAGGACAGGATTTGACGAAACCTGCATTAACGCTGAAGAAATAGCATATATTATACAGGAATCAGGTGGGGCCGCGGTTGCGGTTCACGGAAGGACAAGAAGCCAGTATTATTCTGGAAAGGCTGACTGGGATGTAATAAGGCGTGTTAAAGAAAAGGTTCATATTCCGGTAATAGGCAATGGCGATATAAGAAGTGGTGAAGATGCAGTAAGAATGTTTAAGGAGACAGGTTGTGATGCCGTTATGATAGGACGCGGGGCACAGGGTAATCCGTGGATATTCAGACAGGTCAAGGACTATCTTGAAACAGGAAATATTACAGCACCTCCGTCAATAGATGAGATAGCTGATATGATTATCAGGCACTGCCAGATGTTATGCGATGTAAAGGGCGAATTTACAGCAGTGCGCGAGATGCGTAAACATTTTGCGTGGTATACAGCAGGAATAAAGCACGCGGCGGCATTAAGAAATGAAGTTAATCATATAACAAAGCAGGACGAGTTCAATGAATTTGTACAGCAGATGCGTGGATTGACATAAAGTATTAGTTGAGATATAATATCTTGAACATTTTATTAAGCAATAGTAATAATACTATATAAATATTATTTATGGAAAGGTGACGAGCTATGGCAGAGAAACAGTTACTTACAAAAAAAGGATATGAAGAAAGAGTAGCTTTACTTGAGCACTTAAAGGTTGATAGAAGAAAGGAAGTTGCCCAGAAGTTAAAGGAAGCAAGAGAACAGGGCGATTTATCAGAAAATGCTGAGTACGATGCAGCTAAAGATGAGCAGAGAGATATTGAAACACAGATTGCAGAACTTGAAGAAATTCTTAAGAACGCAGAAGTTGTTCAGGATAACAATACAGATAAGGACGCTATCAAGATGGAAAGCGTTGTTAAGCTTCACGATGTAGAATATGATGAAGATATTGAATATGTAATCGTAGGTTCTTCAGAAGCAGATAGTCTTAATAACAAGATATCAAATGAATCACCACTTGGAGCAGCTATGCTTGGCAAGAAGGTTGGAGATACAGTTAAGGTTGAAGCACCAGCAGGAGTTATTGAATATAAGATTATCTCAGTACAGAATGACTAATTATATATAAAGGAGATAAGAAAGTGGCAGATAAGAATAATTCACAGCCAGATGTTAATGAGCAGATTAAAGTAAGAATGGACAAGCTCGCTGCATTACAGGAAGCAGGTAAAGATCCATTTCAGATAACAAAGTATGATGTTACACATCATACAGATGAAATAAGAGCCATCTATGAAGCACACGAAAAGGAACTTCTTGGCGACAGACCAGCAGTTAATACTGATGGTATGGATGAGCAGCAGGCAAGAGAGGCAGTTAATGCCGATTACAATGAGAGAAGAGCTATCATGGATGCTTCTCCTATTGAGGTAAGCTTTGCAGGAAGAATGATGTTCAAGAGAGTAATGGGAAAGGCATCTTTCTGTAATATTGCAGATCTTAAGGGTAGAATGCAGGCATATATATCAAGAGATGCTATCGGTGATGATGCTTATGCAGATTTTAAGAAGTCTGATATAGGTGATATATATGGTATAAAGGGCTTTATATTCAGAACTAAGACAGGTGAAATATCAGTTCATGCAGAAGAAATAACACTTCTTTCTAAGAGCTTACAGGTACTTCCAGAGAAGTTCCATGGAATTACAGATACTGATATGAGATACCGTCAGAGATATGTTGATTTAATAATGAATCCTGAGGTTAAGGATACATTTGTAAAGAGATCACAGATCATAAAGGAAATCAGAAGATTCCTTGACGGCAGGGACTTTATGGAGGTTGAAACTCCAACACTTGTTTCTAATGCAGGTGGTGCAGCAGCAAGACCTTTTGAAACTCACTACAACGCACTTGATGAGGACGTTAAGCTTCGTATATCTTTAGAGCTTTACCTTAAGAGACTTATCGTTGGTGGTCTTGAAAGAGTATATGAAATCGGACGTGTATACAGAAATGAAGGTGTTGACACAAGACATAATCCTGAGTTCACACTTATGGAGCTGTATCAGGCATACACAGATTATGAAGGTATGATGGAGCTTACAGAGAGCATGTTCAGACACCTTGCAAAGACTGTATGCGGAACAACTGAAATTACTTACAACGGTACTAAGATAGACCTCGGAAAGCCATTCAGAAGACTTACTATGAATGATGCTATCAAGGAATATGCAGGCGTTGATTTTGATACAATAAAGACAGATGAAGAAGCTAAGGCTCTTGCTAAGGAAAGAGGAATTGAGTTCGAGGAACGTCATACAAAGGGCGATATCATTAACTTATTCTTTGAAGAGTACTGCGAAGAGAAGTTAATCCAGCCTACATTTATTATGGATCATCCGCTTGCAATCTCTCCACTTACTAAGAAGAAGCCATCTGATCCAGAAAAGGTTGAACGTTTTGAGCTTTTCATCAACACATGGGAAATGTGTAATGCTTATTCAGAGCTTAACGACCCAATCGACCAGAGAGAGCGTTTTGCACAGCAGGATAAGAATGCAGAGAATGGTGATGAGGAAGCACAGCACACAGATGAAGACTTCCTTAATGCACTTTCAGTAGGTATGCCTCCAACAGGTGGTATCGGATATGGTATCGACAGACTTGTTATGCTTCTTACAGATTCACCAGCTATCAGGGATGTACTTTTGTTCCCGACAATGAAGTCATTAGGTTCAGACAAGAATGCTGCAAAGTCTGAAAAGAGTACTTCTACAGAAGCAGCGGCATCAGAAGGTGATAATAATGGTTTCTTTACAGCTAATGATAAGATTGATTTTTCTAATGTTAAGGTAGAACCATTATTTGAGGAAGAAGTAGACTTCGACACATTCAGTAAGTCAGATTTCAGAGCTGTTAAGGTAAAAGAGTGTGTTGCAGTTCCTAAGTCAAAGAAGTTACTTCAGTTTACTTTAGATGATGGAACAGGCACAGACCGTACAATACTTAGCGGAATCCATGCTTACTATGAGCCAGAAGAACTTGTTGGAAAGACACTTATAGCTATCACAAACCTTCCACCAAGAAAGATGATGGGAATAGAATCTTGTGGTATGTTACTTTCAGCAGTAAACAACCTCAAGGATTCTGAGGATGAAGAGCTTCATCTTCTTATGGTTGATAACCACATCCCGGCAGGTGCAAAGCTCTATTAAGAAGTACCGTTTTACCGAATAGACGGGACGTACTTCATTTGATAAAAAACTAAAAAAACAGCGATTTACATCAAACTTACATCAATTGATGCAAAATTAAGTGCAAGCAAGAAAAAATCGCATAATTTGGAACATCAGCAGGAAAACAAGCACGAGCAAAGCGAGTATTTGTTTTCACCTGATGTGACAACGACAAAATCAAGGAGTGCGAAGCACGGCAACGGCAAAGCCGTTGGATTTTGGAGTGATAAATGAGTGGGCAATTCCAATCGGGATTGCCCATTTTTAAAACAAACAGAAATACAAATCGGAGGTTGGAGGATACACGCATGAAAATTGTAATCATTAATGGAAGTGCCAGAAAAGGAAACACGCTGACAGCAATCAATGCATTTATAAAAGGAGCATCAGAAAAGAATGAAATTGAAATCATTGAACCTGACAAACTCAACATTGCACCATGCAAGGGATGTGGCGTCTGTCAATGCTCTAAGGGATGCATCGATAAGGATGATACAAATCCTACAATTGATAAAATTGCTGCCGCAGATATGATTCTTTTTGCTACACCAGTTTATTGGTGGGGAATGTCAGCACAATTGAAACTTATCATTGATAAGTGCTACTGCCGTGGATTGCAGTTAAAAAATAAAAAAGTTGGCACGATTGTTGTAGGCGGTTCTCCCGTAGACAGTATCCAGTATGAGTTGATTGATAAGCAGTTTGACTGTATGGCAAAATATCTTTCATGGGATATGCTTTTCAAAAAATCATATTACGCAACAGCCAGAGATGAACTTGAAAAAAACAAGGATTCCATGAACGAACTTGAGGGAATCGGAAAAAAATTATAAAGCACGTTCCAAATTCTAATTGTTTTGTAAGAGGGAATATCAGAGAGGCAATGTAAAAGCCACTAGCGGAAGTGCAGATGGCGATGGAACAGTCGATGGCAAAGTATTCCCTGAAAGATATCGCCGATTATATTGATAAAAAGATACATTTTAGGAATGTGTTTATTATACGCATGCCTATAACTAAAAACTTATGGGAATTATAGAGAATAAAGGATGATTAAAAATGTTAGATAAAATGGAGGTATACTATTTCAGTCCCACGGGAGGAACGAAAAAAGTGAGTAGTATTTTTGCGGATGCGATGGAAAAAGAAGTAATCTGGCATGATCTGGGAAGTAAGGAACCTATGATGGAGAAGCCGGAAGGTGAAATGACTGTTGTTGCATCTCCTGTTTTTGGAGGCCGTATTCCTTCAGTTGTACGAGAAAAAATCGAAAAATTCTCAGGAACCGGAAAAAAGGCAGTAACAATAGCGGTTTATGGAAATCGGGCATATGAAGATGCCCTGTTGGAAATGAATGACATTCTGACGAAATGTGGCTTTACGGTAATTGCTTCAGGTGCATTTGTAGCGCAACATTCCATGGCACCTGAAATAGGAGCGGGGAGACCAGATGGAGAAGATGAGAAAGAAATCCATAAATTTGCAGAAACTGTCAAGAATAGCACTGCTGTAGAGAATGTTCAGGTTCCAGGAAATCGCCCATACAAACCAGAGATGAATATGCCGGTTGCACCAATTTCCCTACCATCCTGTACGAAGTGTGGAAAATGCGTAACTGTCTGTCCGACAAACGCTATTTCAGTTGCAGATGGAGCAGTGATTACGGATATAGAGAAATGTATTCTTTGCATGGCATGCACCCATATCTGTACGGAACAGGCGAGAATTAGTCCGCTTCCATTACAGCAGAAAACGGAACAGATGCTTGGTGCCTTAAAGGGTGTCAGAAACAAAAATGAAGTGTTCTTATAAGGAAACTTCTAGTTTGTAAGGAATAGAAACTTTGAAGTTTATGGAGAGGAGAAGAATATGATTTTTCACTATGCTGGCAAATATAATGGAGATGAGAGTAGTCTTCCATACAAGGAACATCATCCTAATGCAACCCCGTTTAAAGAACCAGAGGATACGAAGAAATTATCATTAATTGCAAATGTGGGATGTATTTTGATAATGGGTATATTAGCAATTCCATTTTTAATACTGGGAATAGAATATATTCCTGATAATGCAATATGGATGATGATAGGTGGAATTTGTGGCGGATTATCTCTGTTGCCACATGAATTGCTGCATGCAATATGTTATAAAAAAGATGTATATATGTATAATGATTTGGCACATGGGTTGATGTTTGTGGTAGGAACAGAGGATATGAGTAAAGGGCGTTTTATTTTTATGTGCTTGTGCCCTAATCTTATACTTGGCATAATTCCCTATATTTTATTTTTGATATTTCCGCAATTTGTTGGATTGGGTTTATTTGGAATTATTTGTATTGGAATGGGGTTTGGGGATTACTTAAATATTTACAATGCAATAAAGCAAATGCCGAAAAATTCCAAAACATATTTATGTGGAATGCACTCATATTGGTACTTGTAGAAATGTCAAAATTCCAGTTTTATGTTGCTTTTAATAATTGAATATTGAATGATTTTACATAGCCGTTAAGGAGTAATTTTTGCTCCCTAGCGGCTTATTTTATTTTTCAAAGTAGGAGGTGAGAAAATTGAAAATTAGAAAGGTTGATGACAAGCCGATGATCATTCACACCAAGGAGAAAGCCAAGATTCATGCCCACGAACTAAAGGGTGCCAAGATTAAAGGCAGCAACATCTATACAGTAGAAAGAGGTCCTAAGACTATCGGTGCAAAGGTATCTGATGATAAAAAGAAGTCTTATCGCAAGAGTACCATTCATCAGTCAGAGTCGAAGAATAAGGGACTATCAAGCTTCAAGCGAAACCTTAAAGAATCCAACACGTCTATCAAGACCAAGAACACCAATCTTCACATAGCAGGAAGAACAGGTGCACTTGCAGCTGGAGCTGTAACAGAGCAGGTGGAAGGAGGACAGGAGGTATCGCAGGCAGCATATCTTGCATATGAAGCAAGCCGCCCTGTTACCGGAATTGCTTCTAAGGGTGCAGCACTTTTCAGGAAAAAGGCGGCAGCCGAGGCAAAGAAGCGTATCAAGAAGGTAGAGGCAGGAAAGAAGCTGGCAAAAAAGACAGCAAAGAAAGCTGCCAAAGACACTGCCAAGACTGTAGCTAAAGAGACAGCAAAAGAAACCGCCAAAACAACTGCCAAGGTTGCAACGAAAACTGCGACAAAGGCAGCTGCTACAGCGGCAGGGACAGCGGTTGCACCGGGAGCAGGCACGGCAATCGGCATGGCAGCCGGATATACGGCAGGTGTGTCCATAGAGGTCAAGGATGAAAAGATGACCAACCGGAGCAGGAAGATAAAATTCTTCCTGGATAAGATGAAAGCACAGGAGAATCAGACAGTGTGGCGAAGCTGGTAAAGGATCTGATTGTGCGAAAAGCGATTACCTGGGTAAAGGCAGCTGCACCGATTATCGGATTGGTGCTGTTGTTACTTGTTCTTGTAGTTGCCATGATTGCGGTTCCGGTTATAGCGGTGATAGTGTATGCGATTTGTTATTGGGGTTTGTTGACTTGTTTTCGCTGATGCTGATATTTCTTCCGCTGTATCCGAAGCCGGTCAATGGATATATCTATTCAGTAAACCTCTTTGGGTATGTAGATAATAATATCTTTATAATTAAGATTTATTGGGCATTGTTTGCCAGTTTAACGATTATTGGAATTGTAAAAATACTGATGGTCTATTTCAAATTTGAACAAGGTAAAAAGATAATTACCTCTTTGTCTATAGGGCTCAGTATAATTGCTGTCTTGTTTTTGGCTATGGCGAGAGAGCCGTATGCGATAACCGTAACATTCCTGTTATTGCTTATCAAAGGCATTTTGCTTTATAAGCAAGCTAAGGCAGGTTGAGAAGTTTGTAAGATCTCTTTCTATTACCATTCCGGCTAAATAAGAGGATGAAATCTACAAATTATATCTAACAGATATATATTATATCGAGATAATAGAGACGTTATTATGAACAGCTAGTCATTGACGTGATGATCAAATGAGGTTTTCCGTTAATCGGTCAATGGGTATATACTCGCATTAACCGGATAGGTCAACTGAGGCAGTTTATGAATGAAAAATTTTATGCTTTAGGAGCTACATTTGGACGCTTCGATTGATAAGCTGGATAATCTTGCAATGAATGTGCAGATAGATAAGGAAAAGCGTATGGAGAATATGAAGAGTGAGGAGCAGAATGTACCTGTCAGGGCAGAAGCAGAGCCGGAGAGAGTCAACGCAGAGATTGTGTATGCTCTTATGGTTGCATCTTGGTTCATATATTATGCATCTTGGTATTGTTTATATAGACAAATAGATAAATATACGATAAAACTAAAACAGATACATAAAATCTTTATCTATATTGTTGCTTCTGCCGTTAAAAATGGTAGAGCAGATTGAGAAAAAGGAGAATGAAATGGGATCAGATATCATAAAAATAAGTCATCTAACCAAGAACTTCGGTGATGTAAAAGCTGTTAATGACTTAAATTTCAAGGTTAAAAGGGGAGAGCTGTTTGCTTTCCTTGGCGTTAATGGTGCTGGAAAGAGTACAACAATTTCTATTATATGTGGTCAGCTTCACAAGGATAGTGGAAGTGTGGAGATTGATGGAGTAGCTGCTGAAAAGCTTGGAAATGAGCTGGGTAAGAAACTGGGAATAGTATTTCAGGATAGTGTGCTGGATAAACCACTTACTGTAAGAGAAAACTTGAAAAGCAGGGCTGCGCTCTATGGAATCACTGGAATGGATTTTGATGTGAGGCTTGGGGAGCTTACAGAACTTCTTGGATTTGAAGATTATATAAACAGACCTGTCGGTAAACTGTCAGGAGGACAGAGAAGAAGGATTGATATAGCACGAGCGTTGTTACATAAGCCTGAAATATTAATTTTGGATGAACCGACCACTGGTCTTGATCCGCAGACAAGAAGGCGGATATGGGAAGTTATTGAAAGGCTAAGAGCAGATGAGAATCTTACGGTTTTTCTTACAACACATTATATGGAGGAAGCCGCTAATGCTGTATATGTCGTAATCCTTGATAAAGGAAGCATAGCCGCTGAAGGAACACCATTTGAATTAAAGAGTACCTATGTACAGGATACAATATCTGTCTATGGTGTAACAGAAGATGAAATCAAGTCTTTGGGTATGAATTATAAGGCAATAAGGGATGGATATCAGATAAAAATAGGAAATACCATTGAAGCAACCAAGCTAATAGTTGCACATCAGGATATATTTAGAGATTACGAGGTAGTAAAGGGCGGAATGGATGATGTATTTCTTGCGGTAACAGGCAAGGTATTGGGAGGTGAAAACTAATGAAGGCAGTTATTTCTCTTGTAAACAGAAACAGAAAATTATTTTTCAGGGACAAAGGAATGTTTTTTTCTGCACTTATAACACCATTTATTTTAATTGTATTGTATGCAACATTTTTAGCGAAAGTATATAAGGACTCTTTTACATCAGCATTTCCGGAAGGATTTACGATTACAGATAAATTGATAGACGGGACAGTTGCATCCCAGCTTGTTGCGGCACTTTTAGCAGTAAGCTGTGTGACAGTAACATTCTGCGTGAATCTTACGATGGTGCAGGATAAAGCAAGTGGTGCAAGAAAAGATTTTAATGTTTCTCCTGTGAGCCGCTCAAAGATATATCTTGGATATTTCATTGCAACAGTGCTTAACTCACTAATGGTAAACGGACTGGCACTTGTGATAGGACTTCTCTATATAGGAAAAATGGGCTGGTATTTAAGCTTTATGGATGTGCTTTGGGTTATTTTTGATGAGATTCTTCTGGTGCTATTTGGAAGTACACTTTCGAGCATTATAAGCTATCCGCTTACCACGCAGGGGCAGATGTCAGCAGTAGGAACGATTGTCAGCGCAGGCTATGGCTTTATATGTGGAGCATATATGCCAATCTCTAATTTTGGTTCTGGATTACAGAAAGCATTGTCATATCTTCCGGGAACTTATGGAACTTCACTTATTAAGAATCATATGCTCCGAGGTATATTTGAGGAGATGGAGAGTGAGAAACTGCCAGATGAGCTGATAACGGCAATCAGGGAAACATTAGACTGTAATCCGCAGTTTCATGGAAATGTAGTTAATACAACACAGATGGTATTTATTATGGCAGGCAGTGTCGTGGTGCTGGGGGCAATTTTTCTACTTATGACCCGTCTGCCGGAAAAATAAAACAGGTAAAGAAGCATAGAAAAGAATGAAAGGCGGTGGAAAATGTATGCTTAGAATTAAACATCTGACAAAGAAATATGGTGATAAAACAGCAGTAGACGATTTGAATTTACATATACAACAGGGGGAAATCTATGGATTTATCGGACATAATGGAGCCGGAAAAACAACCACATTAAAGTCTGTTGTGGGAATTTTGCAGTTTGACCAAGCAGGATGGTACTGTACTGTTGCTGGTTACGATTATGTTGTGTGGTCTTACATAAATGGATATCATGACAGCACCTTCGATTTCTTTGGAGGGGAAAAGTCTGTGGATTGCACAGTCTCTTCCTGTGACACCATGGCAGGTTCTTCGTGCAAAACTGGACATGCAGCTTATTTTAAATGGGATACCGGTGATGCTTTGCATGATTTGTACGGCAGTAGTCTGCCCAATTAAAATCGGACAGTTTATAATGATGATCCTGCAGGTACTGTCATTCGTGTTTGTAATGGCAGTATTTGGTTTATTTATGGGCGTGATAAAGCCAGTGCTTACCTGGACCAATGAGCTTACACCGATAAAGCAGAGTGCTTCTGTGATGGTTACAATGTTTGGCGGATTCGGATATACAGCACTTATGTTTATTGGATATATGGTGCTTCCTGGTTATACATTGGGATACATTTGCTATATAGGGATTTTTATAGCGGCAAATGTTGTGGCTGGTCTGACATTGTATATTTGGCTGAGAACAAAAGGCTGTGATAGATTTGTGGAACTTTGATTTTTGCATTGTGCAAAAAAAAGAAACGAAAGTAGGAGAATTATGAAATCAAGTAATAAACAGTACGGAAAGAGGCTGCTTATATTAGCATTTCCAATCATCATGAACAATATTATAGCGCAGCTTCAGATGATTATTGACAGAATATTTTTGGGACATGCCAACGATTTGTATATGAGTGCTTTGGGAAATGTTTCATCACCCGTATGGACAACCATGTCATTTTGCAATTCCCTTGTAATGGGAGCTTCCATACTGATAAGTCAGAGTGTAGGTGCCAAAAAGCGGGAAGATATTGGAGAATACGCCGGAGCAATGTTGAAGTATAACAATATTATTCCGATTTTTCTGTGTTTTTTCTGGATGATATTTCCAAAACCAGTATTTATGATTCTGGGGGTATCAGATAATGTTATGCCATTGTGCTTAGGATATGTAAGATGGTATGCACCATTATTTTTACTTACAGGACTTGGCGGATCGCTCGGAGTTATCCTGCAGACATCAAATTATACAAAACCGCTTGTGGTGTACGGGTGCGTTCGTTCGGGACTCAATATATTTTTAGATTGGATGTTGATTTTTGGTAATTTAGGAATGCCTGCTCTAGGAATTGAGGGGGCAGCAATTGCAACTGTAATTGCTGAATATGTTGGAGCAATATATATATCCATTATATTTTTTACCAGTAAAAGGCTTCCTACAAGACCAAGCTGGAATGATGTGAAAAAAGGACATTTCCAAAGCTACCTGAATGCTGCAAAGCTTGGAATTAACATTGCATTAGAGGATTTTGCATGGAATATAGGAAATCTGATTTTAATTCGAATTCTCAATTCAATAAATGAATATGCGGCAGGTATTTATACGATTATATTTGGAGTAGAAGTACTTGCAGTTGTTATTATTGGTGCAATCGGAAGTGGTACTATGACACTGACTTCGGAAGCAACTGGCAGAAAAGATCTTGCACAGTATAAAGGAATTACATTATGCGCTTATGCTGTCTGTACAATCGTAACTGTGGTAATGATTGTTGGAGCAGTGTTGTTCCCGGAACAGATTTTATCATTGTTTACCAGTGATAAAACAGTTATTGCCAGTTGTGGAGGCTATTTGCTGCTGATTGGTATAAATCTGTTCTCGAAATCCGGAAATATTATTATCGGAAATGCCATTCGTGGAAGCGGAAATACAAAGTGGATGTTGTTTACTCAGATTTTTGGAACGATTTGGATTGTAAGTGTAGCATCGGTCTTAGTATTTATTTGTAAATTGGGAATCTTTGGAGTGGTTCTGGCAGTTATATTGGATGAAGGTGTCAGGGCGCTGATTAATTTGGGGAAATATTTAAGAATTGTGAAGAAGTGGGGAGAATGGAATGGTTAATTTAAAAGTGATTAACGAAGACAATTGTTGCAATATATAACTTAGATGTCACCTTTAATGAGGGGGTGTGTAACAAATATATGCCTGCAAATGCAAGATTTACAGGATTTTGTATAGGAATGCTAGGTGACATGATATTTCTGGTTTCAGTACTATGTATGAAAGATAGCTGGCGGGCAGGAATCCCGGACAAAGACAGAACCACACTTGTTACGACCGGAATTTATTGTTATAGTCGGAATCCGGCTTTTTTAGGTTTTGACTTTATGTATGTAGGACTGCTGTTGATGTATTTCAATTTGTCAATGTTTGTAGTATCTGCATTTGCTATTATCATGCTGCATTTGCAGATACTACAGGAAGAGCGGTATCTGACAGAGAATTATGGAGAGTCATATAGAGAGTATCGGAAACCTGTTTTTCGTTATTTGGGAAGGAGATAGATTAGATATGTGGTTTTGGTGGTTCATTTTGATATGTGATTGTATTATTCCGGTGCTTATGATAATTGCGGGGAGAATGATGTGGAAACATTGTCCTAAGAAAATCAATGGAATTGTGGGATACAGAACAAAGATGTCAATGAAAAATATGGATACATGGAAATTTGCACATGACTATGCAGGAAAACTCTGGTGGAAAGTTGGTATTGGTATGCTAGGACCTACATTGTTAATGCATATTCCTTTCTATGGAGCAAGTGACGATACAATGGGAATATTAAGTATTATTATCCTAGTAATACAACTAGCATTTTTGTTTGGGACGATTTTCAAAACAGAAAAGGCATTAAAAAACAATTTCCATGAGGATGGAACAAGGCAATAAGGGGCTTCTGCCGGAGCAGGGATACAGGCAGCCCCAGGCTTTGTGAAGTACATTGTTTATACATTATCAGGAATCGGCGCACAGTGGTTCAGTCAGATGTTGTTTGTTATTTCTTTGTTTCTTCTGTTAGTGTGCTGATAGAGAAAATTCTGGTTGTACGTTATTTGATTTTGGGGATAAGCATTGAATAGGAATGAAATAGAATACAAAATGACGGAAAGATTATTAGTAACAGCAGTATTTTTAAATTTTAAGAATAAGTAGGAGGAAATCCATGGAATATATAAGAGTGACGAAAGAAAATATTGAAAAAGAGCATATCTGCTGTGCGATTTCAAGCAACAAGGATATACAGGTAATATCAAAGAAAAACTGGCTGAAAGAGCGATTTGATGATGGATTGGTATTTCTCAAGAGTATAGAGCGTGGAAAATGCTTTATCGAGTATATTCCGGCAGAAAATGCATGGAATCCAATTATAGCAGAGGGGTATATGTATATTGACTGTTTGTGGGTGGCTGGTTCTTTCAAAGGCAATGGTTATTCGACTGATTTACTGAATGCCTGTATAGAAGACAGCAAAGCGAAGGGGAAAAAGGGAATCTGTATCCTGTCAGCCGCCAAGAAAAAGCCTTTTCTGTCAGACCCAAAGTTCCTCAAGTATAAGGGATTTACAGTCTGTGATGAAGCGGATAATGGTATTCAGCTTTGGTATCTGCCTTTTTCTTTGGATGCGGCTAAGCCTGAATTTAAGGAGTGTGCGAAGCATCCACATATTGAGCAGGCAGGCTATGTATTGTACTATACCAATCAATGTCCGTTTAATGCAAAATATGTTCCGGTACTTTTTGAAGTTGCTAGGGAAAGAGAGGTTCCGTTTCAGGCAACCAGGCTGGAAACGAAAGAAGAAGCGCAAAATGCTCCGACACCGGTTACAACCTACGCATTGTTTTATAACGGAGAATATGTCACGAATGAGCAGATGAATGATAAAAGATTTATAAAGCTTCTGGATGGGATGGAAAAATAAATGAGCAAATTCGAACTCTACTCTCCGTAGGTTGAGGATATTCATACGCTGAAATAGAATGGTGTCATGGAGGTAACGAATATGAATCAGTATGTAACAGGTGCAGTTATAAAGAGACTGCGTGAGGAAAAAAAATAACACAACAGCAACTGGCAGATAAGTTGTCAGTCAGTGCAAAGACAATTTCCAAATGGGAAACAGCGAAAGGATATCCGGATATCACACTATTAGAATCCATTGCCAATGCATTATCGGTGTCGGTGACAGAGCTTATTTCCGGTAATACAATAGTTAATTCCAATGTATCAGCCAATATGCTGCGTTCACATTTCTATGTGTGTCCGGTGTGTGGAAATATCGTTCACAGCATGGGAGAAACAGTAATTCAGTGTCATGGATTGCAGTTACAGCAGGAAGAAGCTGAGGAGACAGACGAACATCATAAAATCTTCGTAGAACAGGTGGAAGATGAATATTATGTGCAATAGTTTGGATGAAATCACGGAGATATTCTGTAAATTAGGACTTCGTATTTGTAACAGCTTTGCTGATTTCAGTGGAAAGCCGAGTTCTGATAATGATATTCAATTGATGGTTTATTCCATACGAGAATAAAAATAGAGTAGACGAATTATTTAGCAATCTTCATCAAATCTTTATTTTTTTCTGTTAGGTTATATTTCAGTAAGAAATGAAATATGGAAGGAAGGATAGTAAAGATGGAAATGATGTTGCAGACACAAAATTTGTGTAAATATTTTAGAAAGCAGAAAGCGGTAAATAATGTTTCACTTAATATCGAAAAGGGACAGATTTATGGACTGCTTGGACCGAATGGCGCTGGTAAATCTACCACATTGAAAATGCTGACCGGTATGATGAAACCCACTGCAGGAAAGATTTACTTTGATGGAAAACTTTGGGATAGGAAAGATTTATCAAAAATAGGAGCGTTAATTGAGAATCCGCCTATTTATGAAAATCTTTCCGCCAGAGAGAATTTGAAGGTAAGACAATTATTGCTTGGTACAGATGAAAACAGAATTGATGAGGTCTTGCAGATTGTATCACTTACAAACACCGGAAAGAAGAAAGCAGGACAGTTTTCTTTGGGGATGAAGCAAAGACTAGGCATTGCAATGGCATTGCTTGGAGAACCGGAACTTTTGATATTGGATGAACCTACGAATGGATTAGATCCAATAGGCATCGAGGAATTACGAGAGCTGATCCGGTCTTTTCCGGAACAGGGAATCACTGTAATTCTCTCCAGTCATATTCTCTCGGAGGTACAGTTACTTGCAGATAAAGTCGGGATTATTTCAGGTGGAATCTTAGGATACGAAGGAGCATTAAAGCAGGGAGATAATCTTGAAGATTTGTTTATGAATGTGGTAAGAAAAAACCAGAAAGCAGGTGAAATCCATGGTTAATATTATAAAAGCAGAACATCAAAAAGCCAAAAGAACCATGCGAAAAAAGTTTATCTGGGGATTTCCTCTTCTTACATTTGTCATGGCATTTATATTTACTCTTGGGATGACAAATGCTTATGCAGAAAGTGTTTGGAACTGGTGGTATACACTTTTGCTGCCGGGGATGATTGCTCTATTTTGTTATCTTTCTGTGGCGCAGGAGAAAAAGATAAAATACTATCATTTAATGACTATTCCCACAGACAGAAGAAAATTGTTGCTGGGGAAAATTATTTATATTGGGTACATGATTTTGTTTTCTAATGTGATTGTGTTTGCAGGAGCAACGCTTGGAGGCTTTCTTCTAACGACACATGTTCCAGTGAAAGGAGCGTTGATTGCAGTATTGTTTCTGACGGTTTCTGAGTTATGGGAGATTCCAGTAGCTTTATTTTTAAGCGAACGATTTGGAATGATTGTAAACCTGTTCGTCTGCCTATTTATTACCGTCAGCGGTGTGCTAATATCACAAACCAGAATCTGGTATGTACTTGTTTCTGCAATCCCTATGCGAATGATGTGCCCGTTGCTTCATGTTTTACCAAATGGACTCGCCGCAGAAGTAGGGAATCCTCTTTTGGATACGGGAGTCATTGTTCCGGGAATGTGTCTCTCAATCATCTGGTTTGTTTTTGTAACGGTTCTGTTTTTGAAATGGTTTGAGAGAAGAGAGGTGAAATAAGATGATTGGAAGATCTCTTAATGCAGACTTGCGAAAGATGAAAGGAACATCTGTGATTCTGGCACACTTACTGATTCCGATTATAACCAGCGTTATATTTTTAATATATTACTTTTTTTCACCATGGAATGAAAATATGAAAGTGATTGCATTTTATCAGGCAATAGGAGCAGGACTTCCGGTACTTATTGGAATTTTTACAGCAAGTGTGATGGAACAGGAACAAAATGCAGGTAATTTTCAAAACCTGTTGTCTTTACCAGATAAACTTACAGCATTTTTATCGAAACTGTTGATGCTACTGGTTTTGTGTCTGTGCTCTATCCTATTGACAGCAATCATATTCGGAATTGGATTTGGAAGAATCGCATCAAGCGATATCGAAATCATGAAAGGATGTATATTTGCAGCATTGCTGCTGTGGGGAAGCAGTGTTCCACTTTATCTGTGGCAGCTGATTCTGGCTTTTCAGTTTGGAAAAGGGGTATCCATTGGAGCAGGGATTATATCAGGACTAATTAGTGCATTGATGCTTACCGGACTTGGAGATTATGTGTGGAAATATGTATTTGTCTGCTGGACGGGTAGAGTACCATATACTTATCTGCAATCTGTATTGGGAGAAACTAGTGTAGGTGAATGGTTGTCATTCATACCAGGTTGCTTAATATTTACAGGGATTAGTATGGTATACTATTTTTGGTGGGTAAACCACTGGGAAGGAAACAGAATATCGGAATAGAATCGAGGGAAACTATGGCAAAAATACTGGCAGTTGATGATGAACCGGCAATTTTGGAAATGATAGAAAGCATTTTGAATAAGGATGGACATCTGGTTACCAAAGTAAGTAATCCACTAAAAATTAATATGGAAGAATTACATTGTTATGACCTGATTTTACTGGACATTATGATGCCTGGAATTGACGGCTTCGAATTATGCAAAAGAATCAGGGCACTTGTGGATTGTCCGATTTTGTTTCTTACGGCAAAAACGGAGGAAAACAGTCTGGTAAACGGACTTTCTTTAGGAGCAGATGATTATATTTCAAAGCCATTTGGAGTGATGGAACTTCGAGCAAGGATCAACGCGCATCTACGGAGAGAGCACAGGGAACATTCTGTCCGAATGGTTTTAGGGAGAGTCTGCATTCAGATGTCTCAAAAGAAACTATTGGTTGATGATAAAGAACTTCCGTTTACGAAAGCAGAGTACGAAATCTGTGAATTTCTGGCTAAAAACAGAGGACAGGTTTTCTCGAAGGAACAGATATTGGAAGCGGTCTTTGGCTTTGACAATGAGAGTAATGACAGTACTATAATCACGCATATCAAAAATATAAGAGCAAAATTTGCGGATTATGATTATATGCCGATAAAAACAGTCTGGGGGATTGGATATAAATGGGAAGAGTAAAGAGAAGCAATGCACTCAGCAGGATTTTTATGAGATATGTACTGGTCATGCTTGGATCATTAGTTGGTTTGGTGATTGTTGCTTATCTGCTGCTGTACCTTTTGATTAGTGTGGGCTGTATTTATCCGGCAAATTATGCAGAGCAAAAGATTAATGAAGCATATGATACGATTCTACGTGCAGATAAAGTGACTGCTGAGATGATTCCCGCACTTTGTGATTATGTAATCTTTTCAGAGAATGGAGAGAAAATAGGTGGAGATCTGCCAGAACAATACGAACAGATAGCATGGAATGTTGCAAAGTACAGAAACGCATCCGGGAAATATTTTTATAAAGTAATTGTAAGGGAAAATGAATATGTTGTATTGCAATATCGCCTGACACCTCAATATCATTCAGCTTTTTTGAGGGAGCATTTTATAGGACCACAGAATGTGATGATTATTATGTCTGTGATTGGAGCGGTAGCGATTATCATCATTCCGTCCATACGTTTTGGAAAAAGAATCAAAAAGCAGATGCAGCCTGTATTAGACGCAATCGGACAAATAAAGGATCAAAATCTGGAATATGAGACATCTTGTTCCGGTATCAAAGAGTTTGATGACTGTTTATCGGCAATCGATGATATGCGAGATGCATTGCGAGAATCTTTAGAAAAGCAGTGGAAAACAGAGCAGGAAAAGAAACAACAGATGTCTGCTTTGGCGCATGATATTAAAACACCTCTTACGATTGTACGGGGAAATGCAGAACTACTTTCAGAGACTGAACTGACCACAGAACAGAAGAAAAATATCACTTATGTTTTGAACGGCACAACACAGATACAAAGTTATGTAAAACAGTTGATAGATGTCACAAAATCATGGAATTGCAGTGATGTTACCTATACAACGGTGAGGTTAGAAGATTTTTTCGCAGATATAAAGGAACAGGCACTCGGACTGGTAGAAATCTATCACCAGAAGATAGATTGGAAGGCGGAACAAAGTGATAAAAAGGTAACAATTGCTTATGATCCAATGTTCCGGGCCGTAATGAATGTGATTCAGAATGCAGTGGAGCATACAAAAGAAAATGGAATCATTTATATTGACGCAAAGGAGCAGGATGACCGGCTGACATTCATTGTGGAGGATAGCGGATCAGGATTTACAAAAGAAGCATTATTGCATGGCACAGAGCAGTTTTTTATGGATGACACAAGTAGAAATGGCAAAGCCCATTATGGGATTGGGCTTTTTTTCGCAAAAACTGTGGCTGAAAAATATGGCGGAGGGATTAAACTTTCAAGTTCTGAAAATACAGGTGGGGCGAGGGTAGAAATATTTTTCCTGAGTAGTCAGGAAACACGCTAAATAGACTGCAATTAAGCTATGTAAAAGAAATGGAAGATACTATCACAAACCGAATGCTTCACTGGTCTTATACACCTGAACAGAAAGAGAAAGTGAAGAAGGCACTTGCCGCAGGAGTTACTAAGTCAACGATTCTTACTTACTTCTATCCGGAGGTTACTGTGGAGAGGATGAGTTTATATCGGAAGAAGTAGTAAATGTTATCGCATAGACACAGGATTATGTTATACTGTGTCTATGCGACATTAAAGAAACTTACAAATCGTTGTTTGGAGGTACACGATGATAATAAAAATTGTTACACTTTCACTGATGGCAGTGTTTTACATCTGCTATTTTGCAAAGCTGATTAGTCAGAAAAAGCAAGGCATAAAGACAGACCAATTAGGAAAAGGAAAAGAGGGATTTGTCAAATTTATAGAAGTAGCTCTTAAAATAATCACATATTTGCTTCCTGTAATACAGATTATCAGTATTGTGTTTTGTTCGGGAACAGCACATATTGTGTTGCAATTTACAGGAGTTGTAATAACAATGTTCGGTGTACTTGCTTTTATTGTTTCTGTTACACAGATGAAGGAGAATTGGAGAGCAGGTGTGCAAAAAGAAGAAAAGACCAATTTGGTAACAACGGGCATCTATTCTATTAGCAGAAATCCTGCATTTTTGGGTTTTGATTTAATGTATATAGGAATATTGTTTTCGTTCTTTAATTGGTTCCTTTGCTTTGCCACAGGTTTTGCAGTGGTATTTTTTCATTTACAGATAGTCAATGTAGAGGAAGATTTTTTGATAAAAGCATTCGGAAATGAGTACCTGCAATACAAATCAAAAGTATGCCGATATTTAGGAAGAAAAAGATAACTTCATATTTAGGTGGTTTGTCAATAGCAATAATATTTAATGCATAATCTGATTTAAGAGTGAATTTCAAATTTTAGATTTTCAATAATCATGGGATAAAAATAACAGGGAGGATTATAGTTTTCGGAATAAAGCCGATATATAATATTAGAAACAATAAATAATAAAGAACGGATTCAGAGAAGGAGGACAAAGGATATGTCAATGAATGTGAATACAACGGGTACTGTTTATGGAAGTTATCAGAATACCTACAAGGCAGGTACAGTAGATAAGAAAAAAGAAACAGCGAAAACAACAGAAAATGATAAGGTCAAGAAAAATGTGACAGAAAGTATAGCCGAAAAAAATCTAAGTAAAGAGGCACAAAAAATGCTTAAAGATATGCGTGGCTCAAGAACAGATATGGACTTTATGGTTGCAGATTTTGAAAATGGTGATAATGCTAAAGATATTTTAGCACAAAGTGATAAAGAGTTTACGGTTATTTTCTCAAAGGAAGAAATGGAGAAGATGGCATCCGATCCCAAATATTATGCTGAAAAGATGCATAGTATTGAAGGTGCTTTGCGTATGTCGGATGAAATCAATGCTCAGTTTGGATTTGAAAGAGCATTTGGTAAGACAAACGGAATAGAAAACAGTGCAGATACTGATACAAAAATAACAAAGTTTGGTATTTCTTTTAATAGTGATGGAACTACAACATTCTTTGCTCAATTAGAAAAAACATCAGCTAGTCAGAAAGAATATCTTGAAAAAATTCAGGAAAAGAAAGCTGCGGAGAAGAAAGAGGCGAAGAAAAAGGAACAATTAAAGCAAATTGAAGTAAAAAAAGCTACTGTTCAAGCAAATTCAAAAGATGAACTTTTGGATAAAATTAAAAATATTGAATGGAATTCTATCAAACCAGAGGATAATAAAATCGGTGGAAGATTTGATTTTTCAATTTAGTATATTTAGATGGGGATGATTACATAAAGTATGGAGGTAGATTCATTATGAGAAAACGTTTTTTTTCTATTATTGTATGTGTTGTCATGCTTTTTACAATGAATGTCACAGCTTTTGCGGCAGAAACTCAGGAAAATTATTCGGAGACGGAGAAAACAATGACATTTGAAATAACTCCGACAGCATTAACTTCTGGATCATCACGACATTCTGTTGGAATGTTAAATTCCTTTTTTGGAACAAATGATACAGTGGCAACTTCCGCTCTTGGTTCTTTTACAATCAGCAGCACATCTGTTCCGTCAGGCTCCACAATCAGTAAAATAGTGGTTACATCCACAAAAAGTAGTGGAAGTAGTGGAAACATCGAATTATTTGTTGCTAAAGATGAGGATAATGGAGATGGCACATTTGACAGATATACAGACAGCAAAAGTTGGAATAGTTCTCTTACTTTTGCAGATTTTGGCAATTATAATTTAAGCCCTGTTGGAAATTATTATGTTCAATTTGAATCTACAAGGTATTCAACGGGAACTGTTTCAGCAGCAACATTAAAAAATATTTATGTCACAGTATACTATCATTAAAATTTTATAATCCCCATTCTAAACAAGCAAAGATGTTGTTATTCAGTTAGCAGCATCTTTGCTTTTAATTGTATAATTGATATGACTATTGAGTTAGAATGACATTGATAGCGATAGAAAGCTATATATTACAGAAGCAGACTTTGATAAAAAAGCATTTGAGAGATTATATAAATTGAATATTATATAATCAGAGGTATATAGAACATGCACAGAGACACTATATTTCAATATGAAACAATGGTGCCTGACACAATAAAAACGCATAGCCAAACTTCGCTCGGTATAACTGCCTGATTGTGTCGAAATTCGTATTTTATCAATTATATCTGATAAAACTGGATTTGCGGTATTGAAAATCAGTTATAGCCGTGGTACCATATAGACAGTTTCAGAAGGGAGGCTGGTCTACATGATTAAACGAGAAATTTATATGAGCCGTATCCGTCCTTTTATCGGAAATGAGCTGATAAAGGTTCTGACAGGGATTCGCCGTAGTGGAAAATCTGTCATGCTGAGCCTGATCCAAGAGGAACTTGCCCAAAACGGGGTCCAACCAGAACAGTTTATTTCCCTGAATTTTGAGAACATGAGCAATGCACACCTTTGTACGGCTGTTGCATTGCATGATGAAATCCTTCGCAGAACAAAAGAAATCAGCGGCAAGGTTTATCTGTTCTTCGACGAAATCCAAGAGGTGGCTGATTGGGAAAAATGTATCAACTCTTTCCGGGTGGAGCTGGATTGTGATATATACATTACCGGTTCCAACGCCAAGCTGCTTTCCGGTGAGCTTGCCACTTATCTTGCCGGACGGTATGTGGAGTTCGTGATTTACCCGTTTTCATTCAGAGAGTTTATGGAGCTGTATCACACCGTTTACGAAGGTGCAGACGAAAGACAATGCTTTACAAAATATCTGACGCTGGGAGGAATGCCCTATTTGAGCAACCTTCGCTACGACGATGCCGCCAGTCGTCAGTATTTGCGGGACTTGTTCAACTCCGTAGAGCTGAAAGATATTATCAAGCGAAACAATATCCGTGATGTGGATATGCTGGAGAGAATTATTGCTTATATAACTTCCAACATCGGCACTACCTTTTCTTCCACAGCCATTTCCAAGTATCTGAAAAGTGAAGGGCGCTCCGTTTCACCAGAAACGGTACTGAACTACATCAAAGCCTGCACGGACGCATTCCTGTTTTATCAGGTGAAGCGCCAAGACCTCCAGGGAAAGAAAATCCTGACCGTCAACGAGAAATACTATGTTGCAGATCATGGTGTCCGGGAAGCCGTGTACGGTGGCAACATGAAGGACATTAACCTTGTCCTTGAAAATGTTGTCTACATGGAGCTGCTGCGCCGTGGTTATTCTGTGACTGTTGGGAAAGTCTCTGACAAGGAGATTGACTTCGTATGTGAAGATCATGGGAAAAAGCTGTATGTTCAGGTTTCCTATCTACTTGCCTCGGAGGAAACCATCCAGCGTGAGTTTGGGGCGTTTGCCGGTGTTCGTGACAATTTCCCGAAATACGTTGTAACGATGGACGAACTGGATATGAGCCGAGATGGAATCAAACACCGCAATATTCGTGACTTCCTGCTGGCAGAGGAATGGAACTGAAATGTTCTTCTTTCACCAGAAGATATGCAGAAGTTCTTCCAATGCTGAGAATGAAAAAACAATGGTGCCTGACACAATAAATATTATGATATGTCTGTATTTAACCGCTGTATAGAAACCGGGAATGTTCTCTTAATACTGGAATGTTGGCAGGATGTCCACCCGGCGCTTGTCAGTATCCCAGTGAAATGGGAATACAGCTCGCCGTATGGACTTTTGTATGCTCTGAATCCGCCGGATGATGTTATGCAGTTTGAAAACAATGGTGCCTGACACAATAAATATTGTATAAATGTCAATGCTGTTGTGGTACATGTTGTATTCTGCGTAAATGGTATTCATGTTGTGTCTCCTTTAAACCAATAAAAATATAGAAGCATTTCAATCAGTTCACAATGTCACTTTTATTTTGTGTTATACTGTTTTATATAATTTTCTTGCCCTTGTTTTTGCCCTTATCAGAGTTCGTAAACACTGGTGGGACGATATAACGCAAGGGAAACAATAAGGGAAAGCTCACCTGCGATAAACTTTGTGTTTTCAAGGGATTGAGAGATATTTGATAATAAAATATAACAGTTATTAAATCCCTTGGAATATATGAAATCTCAATTCAAGTTTGTAAGGAACAGAAACTTTGAAGTTTATGGAGAGGAGAAGAATATGATTTTTCACTATGCTGGCAAATATAATGGAGATGAGAGTAGTCTTCCATACAAGGAACATCATCCTAATGCAACCCCGTTTAAAGAACCAGAGGATACGAAGAAATTATCATTAATTGCAAATGTGGGATGTATTTTGATAATGGGTATATTAGCAATTCCATTTTTAATACTTGGAATAGAATATATTCCTGATAATGCAATATGGATGATGATAGGTGGAATTTGTGGCGGATTATCTCTGTTGCCACATGAATTGCTGCATGCAATATGTTATAAAAAAGATGTATATATGTATAATGATTTGGCACATATGTTGATGTTTGTGGTAGGAACAGAGGATATGAGTAAAGGGCGTTTTATTTTTATGTGCCTGTGCCCTAATCTTATACTTGGCGTAATTCCCTATATTTTATTTTTGATATTTCCGCAATTTGTTGGATTGGGTTTATTTGGAATTATTTGTATTGGAATGGGGTTTGGGGATTACTTAAATATTTACAATGCAATAAAGCAAATGCCGAAAAATTCCAAAACATATTTATGTGGAATGCACTCATATTGGTACTTGTAGAAATGC
>NZ_QEOA01000009.1:106620-111982 GCF_003096855.1 Bacteroides galacturonicus
GGGATTACTTAAATATTTACAATGCAATAAAGCAAATGCCGAAAAATTCCAAAACATATTTATGTGGAATGCACTCATATTGGTACTTGTAGAAATGCCAAAATTCCAGTTTCATGTTGCTTTTAATAATTGAATATTGAATGATTTTACATAGCCGTTAAGGAGTAATTTTTGTTCCCTAGCGGCTTATTTTATTTTTCAAAGTAGTAGGTGAGAAAATTGAAAATTAGAAAGGTTGATGACAAACCGATGGTCATTCACACCAAGGAGAAAATCCCTTTCATGTGTATTCAAAAAAAGTTAAGGCAGGAAGTGGTCTAGAATATAGAGATATTTTTAAGCTGATTGGAGGAACAGAAGTATGCACATTGGTTCTGGTCTAAATACGGTATCTTCAATGTACCGACAACAAAAAGGCAATAATATGAAAGCCCCTGTATCTGCGGAAAATACATTTTATACGGCTGAAACACCAAAGGTATACCAGATATTCACAACAGATAATATGTTGTGGACAGGAGGTAATGGTACAGGTCTTTCTTATTGCCTTAAATATTCGGATGATTCGACGGATGAAAATCCAGTGGTGTTAGCGAAAGGTGTGGATGAAAACGGAAAAGAGTTTGAACAAAGAATTTATATCAATGACGTTGATCCATCAAATGCCACAGTAGTCGAAATGCGTGCATTGGAGGCACATTACAAAGTGGAGAAGCAGGGAGGTTTTACGTCTTTGCCAAGTCAGTAGTGCGTGAATAAACTGCTGACTTCTTTTTTTGATAGATACAGTCACTCCAAGGAGCGTGTGTCGGATAAAACAAATTAGCAGGAAGCAGATAAAGCGATATATGTGATATTCTATTTCACATCAAAAAAAGGTCTGTTCACAACATGGTGGCTAGCTATTTAAAGAACTTTTCCGATATAATAAATATAATTGTATGTAAGTAAGGAAGTGACAAGATGCAAATAGCAATCTGTGATGATGAAAAATCTATAGGATTGATATTAGAAGAAAAAATAAAGAAATTATTACCGGATGCAGTAATAGATAAATATTTATCTGGTGATGAATTGATTGCAAGTGGTTGTGAGCCGGATATTCTATTTTTAGATATTCAGATGCCAGGAATGGATGGAATGGAAACGGCAAGGATTCTGCGTCAGAAAAATGAAAGAATAGTATTGATATTTGTAACTGCTGTGGAGGAGTATGTTTTTCAGGCATTTGATGTTGCAGCATTTCATTATCTGGTGAAACCGTTTTCAGATGAAAAATTTGAGGAAGTTGTGAAACGTGCAGTCAGAAGCATTGAAAAATATTCTGAAAATCAATCGGATGAAAAATACATGATGGTGCAGTCCGGAGGAAGCCATATGAAAGTGTTTTTGAAGGATATTGTGTATGCCGAGGTATATAATCGAAAAGTCATTATTCATACACGGGATACGAATATTGAATATTATGGAAAATTGCAGGAACTGAGTGAAATAGCGGGAGCAGATTTTTTTCGTACACACAGAGCCTACCTCGTACATTTCAAATATGTTCAGAAATATGATGCAAATTGTGTGACGATGGAAAATGGAACTGCATTGATTGCAAAACAGAATTATTCTGAGTTTGTAAAACAATATTTGAAATATAATCAGAGGAAAGGAAAAGAAATCGGATGAGTTTGGTAGAAAAATGCTGGATGGTTACATCGAAAATTTCTGTTATTGCACTCCTTATGATTACAGGAATCTATTTTGGAAAATTTGTTTGTCCCTATATAAAAAAGAAAAAAGGGGCTGTGGCAGTCAGTATTGTTTATATTACGATTATGCTTGTTTTATATATGATTCCGCCACAGATTGATAATTTTTCCGCATATCTGATTGGAGTTATAGCAGCGTTTCTTGCAATGTATGTAGAGGACAGAAGAAATATATATCAGAAAATATTTCTTGCAATTACGTTCTTTTCTATCCGATGGTTAACGGTTGCAATGGCAGGCAGACTTGATGATCTTGTTACAAAAGCACTTGTATTTCGGAATATGAGTGCAGAAAAAGTGTGGTTGCAATACGGACTATATGTTGGAACCAGAGTTTTGGATATTGTACTTTGTATTGCTTTTATTGCGGTTGCAATAGGACTGATCAATAAAGCGTATATATACAAAAAAGATGAAATGAGCGTCAAAGAGATGGTAATGCTTATTATACCTTCGCTTGTAGGCGTCACTGGGTATGGCATTTTACAATATTATCTCATGATATACGAAAGAGATACTGGAAAGAACTTGATTGATACATATGGATTTTATGGAGCTTTAAGCTTTTTACACTATCTGATTTCCATAGTTGCTATTCTTGTTGTGATTGTAATGTTTCAAAACTGGAAAGAGATGCAGGAAGAACAGCGGGGACAAGAGCTGGTATTAAATCAGATCAGTGACATGAAAAAGCATATCGAGGAAGTCGAAAAGTTGTATCGGGATATCCGCTCCATGCGCCATGATATGGGAAATCATATACAGACACTGGAACATCTGGTGGCACATAATAATATGGATGATGCTACAGAATATTTGGAACATCTGAAAAATGAATGGGACGAGGTATCTCCGGAAATAAAGACAGGAAGTCCGGTAATTGATGTCATTTTGATGGAAAAGCTGAGAGAAGCAAAAGAAAGGCAGATTCGGTTTCTGTCGGATTTTCATTATCCGCAGAATACGAAGTTAAATGCATTTGATTTGAGTGTGATCATGAATAATGCCTTGAATAACTGTATGGAAAATGTAAGTGGAGATAATCCGTATATCAGTATTTCTTCTTTTCGGAAAAACAGTATCTTTATGATAACCATAAAAAACAGTTTTGGGGGTCAGCTTAATTTTGGTGATAGCGATTTGCCAGAAACAACCAAATCTGGGAGGGAACATGGAATGGGTTTGAATAACATTCGCCGGGTTGCCAGAATGTATATGGGGGATATATCTTTGGAGCAGGGAAATGAGGAAGTAATCCTTAGCATTATGATGCAGGTAGAATAAAGAAATAAATTGGCACTATGTATTTTATAAATTACAGAAATTACAGAAATATGTAGTACTTTTTTTGTGCAGGTAGCGATGAAAATATGTTGCTTGCAACAATATTTGAGGAGCACTGCGACAGTCTGAAAAGCATTTTCAGACTGCTTCACAACGAAAAAAGGGCGGTTCACAACATCACGGTTTATTGTGAAGAAAGATATGTCGAAAGAAAAAATAAATAGAAATCATGTTATACAGATTTTCAGGAAACGGATTTCAGAGTATTAGCTCAAGGAGGTAAAATCCTCTGCTCCTGTATGGACAGTCGCATTTTGCTTCGCAAAACAAGGAGGATTAAAATGATGAAAATTAATGGATTTAACGGAACGAATACGCAGACAGGAGCAATGGGAATGGCACAGGCGAATGATTCTGTGAGTAAAAATATTCAGAATCAGATTGCAAATGCACAGCAGAAATTGCAGGACTTATCATCAAATGAAGAACTGTCATTAGAGGATAAGATGAAGAAACGTCAGGAGATACAGCAGGAAATTACAAATCTCAATCAACAGTTAAGACAGCACCAGATTGAACAGAGAAAGGAACAGCAGAGTAAAAAATCATCTATGGATGATATGGTGGCTGGTACAAAAAATACATCTGCAAAGAAAGGAACAGGCTTGTCACAGGCAGGTATGCGGGCAATGATTTCCGCAGATTCATCTATGAAGCAAGCAAAAGTGCAGGGTAGTATGGCAACACAGATGGAAGGAAGAGCCGGTGTGCTTGAGTCTGAAATCAAGCAGGATGCTGGAAAAGGCAATACCGAAAAGAAAGAAGAAGAACTGGCAGATTTGCAGGCAAAAGCGCAGTCTGCAACAGCAGCACAGATGTCTTCACTTTCAGATGCAAATAAATCTATGGAAGAAGCAGCAAAGGCAGACAACCGTACAGATGCAGCAGAAACAAAGAAGGATCAAACTCAGAAAGCAGAGAATACACAGGAAAATGCAGATACGACAACAGATGCATCAGAGAATGCAGATGTCAAAACAGAAACAGCAGAAACAATAAAAAATCCAGCATCTGAAAGTGGACAGTCGGTAGTATATACACCGATAGATGTACGTTTATAGTTCGGAAAGGAGGCTGGTGTTATGTCACAAATCAAAAGTTTTAGTGATTATACAAGTAAATATAACAGCAATGTAGATTTTTCAGTTTTGTTTAGTGGAACGTCAGATAGTTCATCAGTAGGCAATACAAATATGCTTTCTGATTATGCTGCAATCAAAAATGGAAGCTATGGAAAACTTATGAAAGCATATTATGCAAAACAGGATGCTGAAAAATTATCGGGAAAAGGTGATACTTCACAAAAACTTACCTTGATGAAAACAAGTGCGGATTCTCTGAAAAAATCAGCAGATGCTTTGAATGACTCTTCTCTTTGGGAAAAAAAGAAAATAAAAAAGAAAGATGAAAAAACGGGGGAAGAGATTGCGGTAGAGGATTATGACTGGGATAAAATCACCAAGGCAGTAAAATCTTTTGTTGAAGATTATAATGATGTAGTTAAGGAAGCAGGAGAATCGAATACAAAGGATGTATTGCGAAATGCTTCATGGATGACTGGAATGACAGACAAAAACAGTAATATGCTTGCCAAAATAGGTATTACCATAGGAAAAGGAAACAAGTTGGAATTAGATGAGGATGCTTTAAAGCAGGCAGATATCAGTTCGCTGAAAACGGTCTTTACAGGATATAATTCTTTTGTAAGCAAAATATCGCAGAAAGCAACTGGTATATCGAATGCTGCAAACCGGGCGAGTGCAACCTATACAAATAATGGTACATACTCTAAGACGGATTCTTCTTTGACATCGAGCAAGATAGATAAAGAAGTATAGAAAGTGTGGACTAACTTAGGGAGGTTGCTATGAAAGTTCAAGGAAATAGATATATTAATAATCCTGAGATGATAAAAAATAAGGTCGAGAAGAAAACAACTGTTCCTCAGAATATTATTTCGGAGGATGATGTGAAAATCAGTCAGAGGTTTTTGAAAAATGGCTGGATGAAAATGCTTCTGAATATTTGACAGAAGATGAAATGAAAGATTTAAAAGGGAAGATTAATACAATGACAGCAGATGTAGATTTTTTGAATGCTCAGGAGGGATATAGAGGAACTTCCTATGAATCTGTATTTTTGTTAAGTGCAAGTGAAGCGGGACTAAGGAAAGTAAATGAAATGTATGTTCCAGAGCAATTACAAGCAGGTTTTTCAGACATGATTGACGAATATGTTCATTTTAATGATTCGGCACG
>NZ_QEOA01000010.1:2400-5327 GCF_003096855.1 Bacteroides galacturonicus
GAATGGTTAAGCTATAAAGAGCACAGGGTGGATGCCTAGGCACTGAGAGCCGATGAAGGACGTGATAAGCTGCGAAAAGCCACGGGGAGGAGCAAATATCCTTTGAGCCGTGGATATCCGAATGGGGGAACCCACTTAAGTAAACCTTAAGTACTGACAAGCCAATACATAACTTGCCAGAGGGAACCCGGGGAACTGAAACATCTAAGTACCCGGAGGAAGAGAAAGAAACATCGATTTCCTTAGTAGCGGCGAGCGAAAGGGAAAGAGCCCAAACCGAGAGATTTATCTTTCGGGGTTAGGACTGCATAATTGATCTGCGATTGATAGGAGAATGGTCTGGGAAGTCCAGCAGGAAAGCGTGAAAGCCGCGTATCCGAAATTGAAAGCAGCAAGGCAGTATCCAGAGTACCACGAGACACGAGGAACCTTGTGGGAATGAGCGGAGACCACTCCGTAAGGCTAAATACTACTCAGTGACCGATAGCGCATAGTACTGTGAAGGAAAGGTGAAAAGGACCCCGGGAGGGGAGTGAAAGAGAACCTGAAACCCTGTGTTTACAAACTGTCGGAGCACGTAAGTGCGACGGCGTACTTTTTGTAGAACGGTCCGGCGAGTTATGATACGCGGTAAGGTTAAGGACTTAAGGTCCGGAGCCGAAGCGAAAGCGAGTGTTAAGAGCACGAGGAATCACGTATCATAGACCCGAAACCGGGTGATCTATCCATGTCCAGGATGAAGCTGCCGTAAGAGGTAGTGGAGGTCCGAACACACATCCGTTGAAAAGGGTGGTGATGAGGTGTGGATAGGGGAGAAATTCCAATCGAACCCGGAGATAGCTGGTTCTCCTCGAAATAGCTTTAGGGCTAGCCTTCAGTTAGTCTGCCGCAGGTAGAGCACTGAATTTCCTAGGGGGCGTCAAAGCCTACCGAAGAATATCAAACTGCGAATGGCGGACAGATGATGCTGGGGAGTCAGACTGCACGAGATAAGTTGGGTGGTCAAAAGGGAAAGAGCCCAGACCTACAGCTAAGGTCCCAAAGTGCGTGTTAAGTGGAAAAGGATGTGGGATTTCGAAGACAACTAGGATGTTGGCTCAGAAGCAGCCACACATTAAAAGAGTGCGTAATAGCTCACTAGTCGAGAGGTCCTGCGCCGAAAATGTCCGGGGCTGAAACACGACACCGAAGCTTAGGAACAGAATATGTTGGTAGAGGAGCATTGTTAGCGGAACGAAGCCATACCGGAAGGAGTGGTGGACTGCTAAGAAGAGAGAATGCCGGAATGAGTAGCGAGATTGAAGTGAGAATCTTCAAGGCCGAATATCTAAGGTTTCCAGGGTAAAGCTGATCTGCCCTGGGTAAGTCGGGACCTAAGGCGAGGTCGAAAGACGTAGCCGATGGACAACAGGTTGAAATTCCTGTACTGCGATATATCAGAAATGTGGGGACACAGAAGGAAAGTGTGAGCCGGGAAAGGAAAGACCGGTGCAAGCACAGGAGGAGAGATACAGGCAAATCCGTATTTCAATCCAATGGTGTTACGCGGAGCGAACAAAAGTAGCGAAGCACACAGACCATCTGTCGAGAAAAGCCGCTATTGTGTATACCGTACCCGTACCGTAAACCGACACAGGTGGATGAGGAGAGAATCCTAAGGCCGGCGGGAGAAGCATTGTTAAGGAACTCGGCAAAATGACCCCGTAACTTCGGGAGAAGGGGTGCTCACGCAAGTGAGCCGCAGAGAACTGGCCCAAGCAACTGTTTAGCAAAAACACAGGTCTATGCAAAACCGAAAGGTGAGGTATATGGGCTGACGCCTGCCCGGTGCTGGAAGGTTAAGAGGAGATGTTAGAGCAATCGAAGCATTGAATTTAAGCCCCAGTAAACGGCGGCCGTAACTATAACGGTCCTAAGGTAGCGAAATTCCTTGTCGGGTAAGTTCCGACCCGCACGAAAGGCGTAATGATTTGGGCACTGTCTCGACAATGCACCCGGTGAAATTGAAATACCAGTGAAGATGCTGGTTACCTGCGCCAGGACGGAAAGACCCCATGGAGCTTTACTCTAGCTTGATACTGGGATTCGGTATTGCATGTACAGGATAGGTGGGAGACGAAGAGGTGATGACGCCAGTTGTCACGGAGTCGATGTTGGGATACCACCCCTGCAGTACTGGGTTTCTAACCTGCGGCCGTGACCCGGCCGGGGGACAATGTCTGGTGGGGAGTTTGACTGGGGCGGTCGCCTCCGAAAGGGTATCGGAGGCGCTCAAAGGTTCCCTCAGAATGGTTGGAAACCATTCGAAGAGTGCAAAGGCAGAAGGGAGCTTGACTGCGACACCGACGGGTGGAGCAGGTACGAAAGTAGGACTTAGTGATCCGGTGGTATGAAAGTGGGATTGCCATCGCTCAACGGATAAAAGCTACCCTGGGGATAACAGGCTTATCACTC
Organism: Bacteroides galacturonicus; assembly: GCF_003096855.1. Taxonomy (NCBI): domain Bacteria; kingdom Pseudomonadati; phylum Bacteroidota; class Bacteroidia; order Bacteroidales; family Bacteroidaceae; genus Bacteroides; species Bacteroides galacturonicus. Next base: position 4,855 of record NZ_QEOA01000010.1, read on the forward strand.
CCAAGAGTTCACATCGACGGAGTGGTTTGGCACCTCGATGTCGGCTCATCGCATCCTGGGGCTGTAGTAGGTCCCAAGGGTTGGGCTGTTCGCCCATTAAAGCGGTACGCGAGCTGGGTTCAGAACGTCGTGAGACAGTTCGGTCCCTATCCGGCGTGGGCGCAGGATATCTGAGAGGAGCTGTCCTTAGTACGAGAGGACCGGGATGGACTGACCTCTGGTGCATCGGTTGAGCCACCAGGCTCATGGCCGAGTAGCCAAGTCGGGACGGGATAAACGCTGAAGGCATCTAAGCGTGAAGCCCCCCTCAAGATGAGATATCCCATAGAGTTAATCTAGTAAGACCCCTTGAAGACGACGAGGTAGATAGGCAGAAGGTGGAAGTGTGGTGACATATGGAGCTGATCTGTACTAATAGGTCGAGGGCTTAACCGAAAGAGGTTAAGGTTTGGATAGAACAAAGAGAGTTATTC